>NZ_DAISJG010000003.1:0-161275 GCF_036821595.1 Phenylobacterium sp. | reverse complement strand
CTTTGCCCGCACCCCCGCCCCATGACCGGAAAGTCATGACCTCGATTTAAGCTGCTTTGCCTACAGGCCCGGACTAGCTTCCCCGCCAAGTTGGACATGGGGACTGGATCATGCGTCTGCCGATTTCTCTCTTCGCCGCCGCGGCCGTGACGCTCGTGGCCGGCGCCGCCCAGGCCGCCTCGGTCGAGATCGAGGACGCCGTCCTGCGCGTCACGGTGATCCCGGAGAACCGCACCGACACCAAGGTCGAGTGGGTGAAGACCCATCCGGGCCTGCCGATGCAGGTGCGCACCGTGCAGGGCCGCACGGTCATCGACGGCGACCAGGGCCGCCAGATCCGCGGCTGCCGCGGGGCCGGCGACAGGACGGTCGTGCACGTCCGCGGCCTCGGCGACATCGCCTACGCCGACATGCCGCAGGTGGTGATCCGCACGCCGCGCGACGTCAGCCTCGAGGCCGAAGGCGCGGTGTTCGGCGCGATCGGCCGCTCGGGCAGCGTCGAGCTCTCCAACGCCGGCTGCGGCGACTGGACCATCGCCAACACCGAAGGCCGGCTGAAGGTCAGCCAGGCCGGCTCCGGCAACACCCGCGCGGGCTCCGCCGGCTCGGCGCGCCTCAGGATCGCGGGCTCCGGCGACGTGGCCGCGGCCGATATCCGCGGCGGCCTGGACGTGAACATCGCCGGGTCCGGGGACGTGGCCGTGGCGTCCATCTCAGGGCCCCTGGAGGTCTCCGTGGCGGGCTCGGGCGACGTGACGGTGGGCGGCGGCCGAGCCACCGCCATGGCGGTCTCCGTGGCCGGCTCCGGCGACATCGAGTTCGACGGCGTCGCCGACAGCCTCAAGGCCCGCATCGCCGGCTCCGGCGACGTGCGCGTGAAGCAGGTGACGGGCGAGGTCTCGCGCACCGTGATGGGCTCGGGGAACATCAACATCGGCGGCTGAGCGCCGCCGGGGGCGTCGGGCCCGGCGGGCAGGTTTCGGCCCGCCGGCGCTTGACGAAGCCGAGTCGCATAGGTATTTACGCGCCTCCTGTTGGACCGGCTGTGCGCTTCGGCGCAGACGCGGCCCGCGGAACGACCTGAGACAGTGCTAAAACCTAGCGTTTCGGGAAAGGCTCGCCGCTTGCGCGCGGGCCTCAGTCGTTTGTAGCGGACTTACGCGTACGGGCTCTCTTCGGAGGGTTCGGGTTGGTCTTTGAAATGGTCGAGATCACGCGGGCGGGCCGCCGTCTGTAGGGAACGAAAAGAGCGATATGGATCGTCAGAACATCCGCATCCGCCTGAAGGCGTTCGACCACCGCGTGCTGGACCATTCCACGCGCGAGATCGTCAACACCGCCAAGCGGACCGGCGCCACCGTGCGCGGGCCTATCCCGCTGCCGACGCGCATCGAGAAATTCACCGTCAACCGTTCGCCGCACATCGACAAGAAGTCGCGCGAGCAGTTCGAGATCCGCACGCACAAGCGCGTGCTCGACATCGTCGACCCCACCCCGCAGACCGTGGACGCGCTCATGAAGCTCGACCTGTCCGCCGGCGTGGACGTCGAGATCAAGCTCTAAGGGGATCGGTCCGATGCGAACCGGCGTGATCGCCAAGAAGCTGGGTATGGCGCGCTTCTTCGACGAAGCGGGCTCCCATGTCCCGGTGACCGTGCTCAGCCTCGAAGGCTGCCAGGTCGTCGCCCAGCGTACCAAGGACAAGGACGGCTACGTGGCGCTCCAGCTCGGGGCTGGCGCCAAGAAGCCCAAGAACACCTCCAAGGCCATGCGCGGCCACTTCGCCAAGGCTCAGGTCGAGCCGAAGCGGACGATCGCCGAGTTCCGCGTGTCCGAGGACAACCTGATCGACGTGGGCGCGGAACTGACCGCCGACCACTTCGTCCCGGGCCAGAAGGTGGACATCACCGGCGTGACCGTCGGTAAGGGCTTCGCCGGCGCCATGAAGCGCTGGAACTTCGGCGGCCTGCGCGCCACCCACGGCGTGTCCGTGTCGCACCGTTCGCACGGTTCGACCGGCCAGCGTCAGGACCCGGGCCGGACGTTCAAGGGCAAGAAGATGGCCGGCCACCTCGGCCAGGAAACCGTCACCACCCTCAACGTCACCGTCTGGCGCGTGGACACCGAGCGGAACCTGATCCTGGTGAAGGGCGCCGTGCCCGGCACCGAGGGCACGTTCGTGAAGATCCGCGACGCGGTGAAGGCGGCTCTGCCGGCCGACGCTCCGAAGCCGGGTGGCTTCCGCAAGTCGGGCGAGCCCACGCCGGTGGAAGCGGCGGCCGAGGAAGCTCCGGCCGAAGAGGCTGCGACGACTGAGGCTCCGGCGGCGGAAGCTCCGGAAGCTGGGGAACAAGCGTAATGAAACTCGACGTCATCAAGCTGGACGGCGGGAAGGGCGGCTCGATCGAGCTGGCCGACGAGATCTTCGGCATCGAGGAGATCCGCGGCGACATCCTGCAACGCGTCGTCACCTGGCAGCTGGCCAAGCGCCGCTCGGGCAACCACAAGATCCAGGTCCGCAACGAGGTCTCTCGTACGGGCAAGAAGATGTACAAGCAGAAGGGCACCGGCGGCGCCCGTCACGGCTCGCGCCGGGCGGCCCAGTTCGTCGGCGGCGCCAAGGCCCACGGTCCCGTGGTCCGCAGCCATGCCTTCGACCTGCCCAAGAAGATCCGCGCCCTGGCCCTGCGCCACGCGCTGTCCTCGAAGGCCAAGGACGGCTCGCTGATCATCGTCGACTGCGTCGCGGTGAAGGAGGCCAAGACGGCCGCCCTTCGCGAGCAGCTCGGCAAGATCGGCGTGACCCACGCGCTGGTGATCGCCGGCGCCGAGGTCGACAACAACTTCAAGCTGGCGGCCCGCAACATCCCGAACGTGGACGTGCTGCCGAACGCCGGCCTGAACGTCTATGACGTGCTGCGTCGCCGCACCCTCGTCCTTACCAAGGACGCGGTCGAAGCGATCAACGCGCGCTTCCAGGCTAAGGAGGCCGCGTGATGGCCGAGCAACCCACCGCCCGTCATTACGACACCATCCTGTCGCCGGTGATCACCGAGAAGGCCACCCTGCTCTCGGAGCAGAACAAGGTCGTCTTCCGCGTCGCCGCCGACGCTTCCAAGGACGAGATCGCTTCGGCGGTCGAGGCGCTGTTCAAGGTCAACGTGACCAAGGTCAACACCCTCAACGTGAAGGGCAAGACCAAGCGCTTCCGCGGCATCAAGGGCCGTCGTTCGGACGTCAAGAAAGCTGTCGTGACCCTGGCCGAGGGCCAGTCGATCGACATCACCACGGGGCTCTGATCCGATGGCGTTGAAGCAGTACAATCCGACGTCGCCGGGCCGCCGCCAGCTGGTCCTGGTCGACAAGTCCGAGCTCCACAAGGGCCGCCCGGAGAAGTCCCTCGTCGAGGGCCTGTCCAAGTCCGGCGGTCGTGGCGGCGGCGGTCGCGTGGCCGTGCGCTTCCGCGGCGGCGGCGCCAAGCGCCTCTACCGCAAGGTGGACTTCAAGCGTCGCAAGTTCGACGTGGTGGGCGTGGTCGAGCGCCTGGAGTACGACCCGAACCGGTCGGCCTTCATCGCGCTCGTCAAGTACGCCGACGGCGAGCTCGCCTACATCCTGGCCCCGCAGCGCCTCAAGGCCGGCGACCAAGTGGTGGCCTCCGAGAAGGCGGACGTGAAGCCGGGCAACGCCATGCCGCTGCGCGGCATGCCGATCGGCACCATCATCCACAACGTCGAGCTGAAGCCGCTCAAGGGCGGCCAGATCGCCCGGTCGGCGGGCGCCTACGCCCAGCTGGTCGGCCGTGACGCCGGCTACGCCCAGATCCGCCTGAACTCGGGCGAGCTGCGCATGGTGCAGGACAGCTGCATGGCCACGGTGGGCGCGGTGTCCAACCCCGACCACATGAACGAGGTCCTCGGGAAGGCCGGCCGCAACCGGCACAAGGGCCGTCGTCCGCACGTCCGCGGCGTCGCCATGAACCCGATCGATCACCCGCACGGCGGCGGCGAAGGCCGCACCTCCGGCGGCCGCCACCCGGTCACCCCGTGGGGCAAGCCGACGAAGGGCCGCAAGACCCGTACGAACAAGGCGACGGATAAGTTCATCATCCGCTCGCGTCACGCCAGGAAGGCTCGCTAAGGCATGACCCGCTCTGTCTGGAAAGGCCCGTTCGTCGACGGGTACCTGCTCAAGAAGGCCGAGACCGCTCAGGGCTCGGGCCGGAAGGACGTGATCAAGACCTGGTCGCGCCGCTCCACCATCATGCCGCAGTTCGTGGGTCTCACGTTCGGCGTGCACAACGGCCAGAAGCACGTCCCCGTGCTGGTGTCGGAGGACATGGTCGGCATGAAGCTCGGTGAGTTCGCGCCCACCCGCTTCTTCCCGGGCCACGCGGCCGACAAGAAGGCCAAGAGGAAGTAACGATGTCCAAGCAAGCGAAAGCACGCCGGCTGACGGGCATCGAGGCGATGGCGAAGGTGCGCACCCTGCGCACCAGCGCGCGCAAGCTCAACCTGGTCGCCCAGTCGATCCGCGGCCTCAAGGTCCAGCGGGCGCTGAACGAGCTGGAGTTCAGCCACAAGCGCATCGCCCGCGATGTGCGCAAGGCGCTCTACTCGGCGATCTCCAACGCCGAGAACAACCACAACCTCGACATCGACAACCTGGTCGTCGCCGAGGCTTTCGTGGGCAAGAACCTGATCATGAAGCGCTTCGCCGCCCGTGCGCGCGGCCGGGCGTCTCGGATCGAAAAGCCGTTCTCCGAGATCACCATCGTGGTCCGCGAACTGGGTGAGGCCGCCTGATGGGTCAGAAAATCAATCCGGTCGGGCTTCGCCTCGGCATCAACCGCACCTGGGACAGCCGCTGGTTCGCCGACGGCGCCGAGTACGGCAAGCTGCTGCACGCCGACATCAAGATCCGCCGCGCGCTGAAGAAGCGCCTGTACCAAGCCGGCGTCTCGCGGATCGTCATCGAGCGTCCGCACAAGAAGTGCCGCATCACCATCTATGCCGCGCGCCCGGGCGTGATCATCGGCAAGAAGGGCGCGGACATCGAGAAGCTGCGCAAGGACGTGGCGGCGATGGCCGGCGGCGCCGAGGTGCACCTGAACATCGTCGAGATCCGCAAGCCGGAGACCGACGCCCAGCTGATCGCCGAGAACATCGCCCAGCAGCTCGAGCGCCGCGTGGCCTTCCGCCGCGCCATGAAGCGTTCGATGCAGTCGGCCATGCGCCTGGGCGCCAAGGGCGTCCGTATCAACGTCTCCGGCCGTCTCGGCGGCGCGGAAATCGCCCGCATGGAATGGTATCGCGAAGGCCGCGTGCCGCTTCACACCCTGCGCGCCGACGTGGACTACGGCTTCACCGAAGCCAAGACCACCTACGGCATCATCGGCGTGAAGGTGTGGGTCTTCAAAGGCGAAGTGCTCGAGCACGACCCGATGGCTCTCGACAAGCGCCTGGCCGGCGAAAGCGGCCCGGCGGGCGAGGGCGGCGGCCGTGAACGTGGCGACCGTCCGGACCGCGGCCCGCGCCGCGAGCGCCGCGGCGAGCCGCAGAACGCTTAAGGGTCTGAAGCATGCTTTCTCCGAAGAAGACCAAGTACCGCAAGCAGTTCAAGGGCAAGATCCACGGCGTTGCGAAGGGCGGCTTCACGCTGAACTTCGGCTCCTACGGTCTGAAGTCGGTTGAGCCGGAGCGGATCACCGCGCGCCAGATCGAAGCCGCCCGCCGGGCGATCACGCGCCAGATGAAGCGTCAGGGCCGGGTCTGGATCCGGATCTTCCCGGACGTTCCGGTGACCGACAAGCCGGCCGAAGTGCGGATGGGCAAGGGCAAGGGCTCGGTCGAGTACTGGGCCGCCCGCGTCCACCCGGGCCGGATCATGTTCGAAATCGACGGCGTGCCGGACGATGTGGCCCGCGAAGCCCTGCGCCTCGGCGCGGCGAAGCTTCCGGTGAAGACCCGCATCGTCACCCGGATCGACGCCCCCGCCGCGGAGCACGCGTGATGAAGATCGACGACGTCCGGGGGATGACCCCCGACCAGCTGGCCGAGCAGCTCGTCAGCCTGAAGAAGGAGCAGTTCAACCTGCGCTTCCAGGCCGCGACCGGCCAGATCGAGAAGACCCACCGCGTGGGCGAGGTGCGCAAGGACATCGCGCGCATCCAGACCGTGCTGCGGACCAAGCAGGCGCAGGCCTGAGGAGATACGAATAATGCCTAAGCGAATTCTCGAAGGCGTTGTCGTCTCCGACAAGGGCGACAAGACGGTGGTGGTGAAGGTCGAGCGGACCTTCCTGCACCCGGTGCTGAAGAAGACCGTCCGTCGGTCGAAGAAGTACCACGCCCATGACGAGGCCAACGCCTACAAGGCCGGCGAGGTCGCTCGGATCATCGAGTGCGCCCCGAAGTCCAAAACCAAGACCTGGGAAGTGCTGCCTAAGGGCGGCGCGGACCAGCAGCAAGCGTAAGGGATCAGACCATGATCCAGATGCAAACTAACCTGGACGTCGCCGACAACTCCGGCGCCCGCCGGGTCATGTGCATCAAGGTGCTGGGCGGCGCGAAGCGCCGTTACGCCAGCGTCGGCGATCGCATCGTCGTGTCCGTGAAGGAAGCCATTCCGCGCGGCCGCGTGAAGAAGGGTGACGTGCTGCAGGCGATCGTCGTGCGCACGTCCTCGGCGATCAAGCGCAAGGACGGCTCTGTCATCCGTTTCGACAAGAACGCCGCCGTGATCGTGAACAAGCAAGGCGAGCCGATCGGCACGCGGATCTTCGGCCCGGTTCCCCGTGAACTGCGCGCCAAGAACCACATGAAGGTCATCTCTCTCGCCCCCGAGGTGCTGTGATGGCTGCCAAGATTCGCAAGGGGGACCGCGTCGTGGTCCTCACCGGCAAGGACAAGGGCCGTCAGGGCGCCGTCCTGAAAGTGCTCCCCAAGGAAGAGCGCGTCGTCGTGGAAGGCCTGAACATGGTTCAGCGCCACACCCGCCCGTCGCAGTCCGATCCCCAGGGCGGCATCAAGAACAAGGAAGCGTCGATCCACCTGTCGAACGTGGCCCTCGTCGATTCCGCCGGCAAGCCGACCCGCGTCGGCTTCCGCGTGGAAGGCGACAAGAAGGTCCGTTTCGCCAAGACGACCGGCGAGGTGATCACCAATGGCTGACCAAGCTTACGAACCGCGGCTGAAGACCGAATACCGTTCGCGCATCCGCAAGGCGCTGAAGGACCAGTTCGGCTACACTAACGAGATGCAGATCCCCAAGCTGGACAAGATCGTCCTGAACATGGGTGTCGGCGAAGCCGTCGGTGACTCCAAGAAGATCCAGTCGGCCATGGCCGACCTGGCGCGCATCGCCGGCCAGAAGCCGGTGGCGACCAAGGCCCGCACGTCCATCGCCGGCTTCAAGCTGCGCGAAGGCATGACGATCGGCGCCAAGGTCACCCTGCGCCAGGACCGCATGTACGAATTCCTGGACCGGCTGATCACGATCGCGCTGCCGCGCGTGAAGGACTTCCGGGGCCTGAAGCCCACCTCGTTCGACGGCCGTGGCAACTACGCCATGGGTCTTCGTGAGCACATCGTGTTCCCGGAGATCAACTACGACCAGATCGAGCAGATGTGGGGCATGGACATCATCGTCGCCACGACTGCGAAGACCGACGACGAAGCGCGCGCGCTTCTCAAGGAATTCCAGTTCCCGTTCGTGCAAGCGTAGCGGGAAGGAAAGAGCACATGGCCAAGAAAAGCGCCGTCAACCGTAACGAACGCGTCAAGCAGCTCGTCAAGCAGCACGCCGCCAAGCGCGATGCGCTGAAGGCGATCGCCAACGACGAGAGCCTGCCGCTGGAAGAACGTTTCGAAGCCCGGCTGAAGCTGGCGGAACTGCCGCGCAACTCGTCCAAGACCCGCATCCGCAACCGGTGCGAAGTCACGGGCCGTCCGCGCGCCTACTACCGCAAGCTGAGGATGAGCCGGATCTCCCTGCGCGACCTCGGTTCGCACGGGCTGATCCCCGGCCTCGTCAAGTCGAGCTGGTAAGGAGAGGGTCTCATGGTCAACGACCCCATCGGCGATCTGATCGCCCGCATCAAGAACGCCGCCCAACGCGGCCGCTCGAAGGTCTCCACGCCCGCGTCCAAGATGCGTGCGCGGCTCCTCGACGTGCTGGCCGACGAGGGCTACATCCGCGGCTACCACCTGGTGGAGAAGCCGGGCGCGTTCCCCGAGTTCGAGATCGAGCTGAAGTACTTCGATGGCCAGCCGGTCATCGTGGAGATCAGCCGCGTCTCCAAGCCGGGCCGCCGCGTCTATTCGTCGATCAAGGACCTGAAGCCGGTGAAGAACGGCCTCGGGATCTCGATCCTGTCGACGCCGAAGGGCGTCATGTCGGACACCGCGGCGCGTGACGCCAACGTGGGCGGCGAAGTCCTCTGCCGGGTCTACTAAGATGTCGCGGATCGGAAAGAAGGCGGTCGCCATCCCCAACGGGGTGACGGTGACCCTCGAAGGCCAGACGGTGTCGGTGAAGGGGCCCAAGGGCCAGCTCACCTGGACCGTGGCCGACGAGATCGAGGTGCGCCAGGAAGGGCAGGAGCTCCTGCTGTCCAAGCGCGTCGAGGACACCCGCGCCCAGGCGATGTGGGGCCTCTCCCGCACCCTGGTCGCCAACATGGTGACGGGCGTGACCACGGGCTTCGAGCGCAAGCTCGAGCTGGTCGGCGTCGGCTACCGGGCCGCCATGAAGGGCCAGGCGCTCTCCATGCAGCTCGGCTTCAGCCACGACGTGGACGTTCCTGCGCCGCAGGGCATCTCGTTCGCGGTGCCGAAGCAGACCGAGATCACCATCTCCGGCATCGACAAGCAGCTGGTCGGCGAGACCGCGGCGCGCATCCGCCGCATCCGTCCGCCCGAGCCCTACAAGGGCAAGGGCGTCCGCTACGCCGGCGAGCAGGTCCGCCGCAAGGAAGGCAAGAAGAAGTAGCCATGGCGCTCTCCCCTCGCGACTCCACCAAGCGCCGCGCGCAACGCGTCCGCACCCGGCTGCGCAAGCAGGCGAACGGCCGTCCGCGGCTGTCGATCTTCCGTTCGTCCAAGAACATCTACGCCCAGGTCATCGATGATGAGCGCGGCGTGACCCTGGCTGCGGCCTCGTCGCTGGAAGGCGGCGAGAACAAGACCAAGGGCTCGGACAAGGACGCCGCCGCCCGCGTGGGCGCGCTGGTCGCCCAGCGCGCCATCGAAAAGGGCGTGAAGGCCGTGGTCTTCGACCGCGGCGGCTACCTTTATCACGGCCGGGTCAAGGCCCTGGCTGACGCCGCGCGCGAAGCCGGCCTGGATTTCTAAGGAACGATCATGGCTCGCAGGAACGAAGAGCGCGGCGACCGTCGCAATCGCGAAGAAGAGCGCGACAGCGAAATCGTCGAGAAGCTGGTCCACATCAACCGCGTCGCGGCCACCGTGAAGGGCGGCCGCCGGTTCTCCTTCGCCGCCCTCATGGTTGTGGGCGACCAGAAGGGCCGCGTGGGCTTCGGTCACGGCAAGGCGCGTGAAGTGCCGGAAGCCATCCGCAAGGCGACCGAAGAGGCCAAGAAGTCGATGATCCGCGTGCCGCTCCGGGAGAGCCGCACCCTGCACCACGACGGCGCCGGCCGCTGGGGCGCGGGCAAGGTCATGGTCCGCGCGGCGCCTCCGGGCACCGGCGTCATCGCCGGCGGTCCGATGCGCGCGGTTCTGGAAACCCTGGGCGTCCAGGACGTCGTCGGCAAGTCCGTCGGCTCCTCGAACCCCTACAACATGGTGCGCGCGACCTTCGAGGCGCTGAAGGCCCAGTCTTCGCCCCGCCAGGTCGCCGCCAAGCGCGGCAAGAAGGTCTCCGACGTGATCGGCCGCCGCGCCGACGGCGCCTCGGCGGCCCAGCCCGCCGCGGACGCGGAAGGATAAGTCACATGGCTACTGTCACCGTTCGCCAGACCGGCAGCCCGATCCGCCGGAAGAAGGACCAGCGCGCCACGCTCGCCGGTCTCGGCCTCAACCGCGTGGGCCGCGTGTCCACGCTCGAGGACACCCCCTCCGTCCGTGGGATGATCGCCAAGGTCGCCCACATGGTGGAAGTGGTCGAGTAGGACTGCCGGCTTCCCGCCGGGAAGCCCTGTAATACCGTCGAGGGGGTTGCATCCGCCGCTCTGGCAGGGTTCAACCCCCTCGATCCGTTTTGGCCTGCCCGGAAGGGGAGGGCCGCACATCCGCCGAGTCGGGAGCTGCTCCCGGCGCCAGATCTCCAAGGAGAGGCACATGACCAAGCTGAACGAACTCGCCCCGCGCGAAGGCTCCACCAAGAACCGCATGCGCGTCGGCCGCGGCCCGGGCTCGGGCAAGGGCAAGACCGCCGGTCGCGGCGTGAAGGGCCAGAAGTCCCGTTCGGGCGTCGCCATCACGGGCTTCGAGGGCGGCCAGATGCCGCTGCACATGCGCATGCCCAAGCGCGGCTTCAACAACCCGTTCGCCAAGGAGTTCGCGGAAGTGAACCTGTGGCGGATCGAGCAGGCGATCGCCGCCGGCAAGCTGGACGCCAAGGCCGCCATCGACGCCGACGTCCTGATCAAGGCCGGCGTCCTGCGCCGCGCCAAGGACGGCGTGAAGCTGCTGGGCAAGGGCGAGCTGAAGTCCAAGATCAACATCACGGTCTATTCCGCCACCGCCTCGGCCCGCGCGGCCGTCGAGAAGGCGGGCGGCACGCTCACCACGACCAAGCCGGAAGCCGCGGCGGAAGCCTGAGCCCACGGGCCTGCGACTATTCCGGCCTCGCTATCGGGGCCGGAGAGTCCTATCTGAGCGGGACCACGAGTCAGGGGAATTGGTGAATGGCTTCGGCCGCCGAGCAACTCGCCGCCAACATGAACTTCGGCGCCTTCGCGAAGGCGACGGAGCTTCATAAGCGCATCTGGTTCACCCTGGGCGCGATGATCGTCTACCGGCTGGGGTGCTACATCCCCATCCCGGGCATCGACCCCGTCGCCCTGCAGCAGGCCTTCCAGGGCCAGGCGCAGGGCATCCTGGGCATGTTCAACATGTTCTCCGGCGGCGCCGTGGAACGGATGGCGATCTTCGCCTTGAACGTGATGCCCTACATCTCGGCGTCGATCATCGTGCAGCTTCTCGGCTCGGTCTATCCGCCGTGGGAGAAGCTGAAGAAGGAAGGCGGCGAGGCGGGGCGCAAGACGCTCAACCAGTACACCCGCTACCTGACCGTCGTGCTGGCGGTCTTCCAGTCCTTCGGCATCGCCATGGGCCTGGCCAATTCGCCCGGCCTCGTCGACAACCCCGGCACCTTCTTCGTCCTCTCCACCGTCGTGACGCTGACCGGCGGCACCATGTTCCTGATGTGGCTGGGCGAGCAGGTGACCAGCCGCGGCGTCGGCAACGGCGTCAGCCTGATCATCTTCGCGGGCATCGTCGCGGTCCTGCCGCGCTACATCGCCCAGGCCTTCTCCATGACCCGCACCGGCGCCATGAGCGGCGGCGCGCTGCTGGTGATCGCCATCCTGGTGATCGGCGTCACCGTGGCCATCGTCTTCATGGAGCGGTCGCAGCGGCGCCTGCTCGTGCAGTATCCGAAGCGCCAGCAGGGCAACCGCATGTTCGGCGGCGACACCTCGTTCCTGCCGCTGAAGATCAACACCTCGGGCGTGATCCCGCCGATCTTCGCCTCGTCGCTGCTGCTGCTGCCGACCACGGTGATGGGCTTCGCCGCCAACAGCGACCTGCCCACCTGGATGGACTGGCTGCCGGCGGCCACGGGCCAGCTGCAGCACGGCCGGCCGCTGTTCATGCTGCTCTACGGGGCGCTGATCGTCTTCTTCACCTTCTTCTACACCTCGATCGTGTTCAATCCGGACGAGACGGCCGAGAACCTGCGCAAGTACGGCGGCTTCCTGCCGGGCATCCGCCCGGGCAAGCGGACGGCCGAGTACCTGGACTTCGTGCTCACGCGGCTGACGGTGATCGGGGCGGCCTACATCACCGCGGTGTGCCTGCTGCCGGAGGCGCTGATCAGCTTCTACAACATCTCCTTCTACCTGGGCGGCACCTCGATCCTCATCGTGGTGAGCGTGACGATGGATACGGTGACCCAGATCCAGTCGCACCTGCTGGCGCACCAGTACGAAGGCCTGATCAAGAAATCCAAGCTGCGGGGATCGCGCGGCCGCTAGCGGCCACGCAAGTCGAGGAACGCCGGCCCCGCCAAGAGGGCCGGCGCGGAGGGGCGCACATGAATCTGATCCTGTTCGGGCCGCCGGCGGCGGGGAAGGGCACCCAGGCCAAGCGTCTGGTGGAGACCCGCAAGATGGTCCAGCTGTCCACCGGCGACATGCTGCGCGCCGCCATCGCCTCCGGCTCCGAGCTCGGCCAGCGCGTGGCCGGGATCATGGAGCGGGGCGAGCTGGTCTCCGACGAGATCGTGGTCGAGCTGATCGAGAGCCGCCTGCCGGAGGCCGAGGCGGCCGGCGGGGCGATCTTCGACGGCTTCCCGCGGACGCTCGCCCAGGCCCAGGCGCTGGACATCATGCTGAAGGGCCGCGGCCGGCAGATCGACCTGGTGGTCCGCCTGAAGGTCGACGACGAGGCCCTGCTGCAGCGCATCGCCGGCCGGTTCGCCGAGAGCGGCCGGGCCGACGACAACCCCGAGAGCTTCAAGGTCCGCCTGGGCGCCTACAACGCCCAGACCGCGCCGCTGCTGCCGTACTACGAGAACGCCGGCAAGCTGGTGGAAGTGGACGGCATGGGCTCGATCGACGAGGTCGCCGCCGCCATCGACGCCGCCCTCGAGGCCTGCAAGCCCTAGCGTCTCCCGGGGCCCCGCCCGCGATTCGCGGCGCGGTCTCCCTGCAGCCTCCCGCCCGAGACACCGCTTGCGGCCGCCCGCCACGGCGGCGACCCGCCGCAATTGCGCCGGGGGAGGGCTTCATGCATCCTCATAACCATCCTGGGGCGACCCGGGCTGTGCCGATCGTTCTGCTTGCGCAGGGGCCGCCCTTGCGCCGGAGACAATTCGTTCACAAATGGGCGCATTCCGCATTGACGGAGGCGCGCCGATCCCTATAACGAGGCGCTTCCGCGAAAGAGCGCGAAGGACGCGCCGGCCTGTGCCTTTGGGCGAAGGGGGCCGGGGCGCCGTTCGCGCTTCTCTTGCGTGATCAGGAGAGATTCCCACGTGGCCCGTATCGCTGGCGTCAACATTCCCACCAACAAGCGCGTCGTGATCGCGCTGCAGTACATCCATGGCATCGGCGAGGCGAAGGCCCGCGAGATCGTCAGCAAGGTCGGCATCGAGGACGCCCGGCGCGTCAACCAGCTGACCGACCAGGAAGTGCTGCAGATCCGCGAGACCATCGACCGCGACTACATGGTCGAAGGCGACCTTCGCCGCGAGACCGCGGTCAACATCAAGCGCCTGATGGACCTGGCCTGCTACCGCGGCCTGCGTCACCGCAAGGGCCTGCCGGTCCGCGGTCAGCGCACTCACACCAACGCCCGCACCCGCAAGGGTCCGGCCAAGCCGATCGCCGGCAAGAAGAAGTAAGAGAGCGTACCTCCGATGGCCAAGGAACCGGCGCGCGTCAAACGCCGCGAGCGCAAGAACATCACCTCGGGCGTGGCGCACGTGAACGCCTCGTTCAACAACACCATGATCACCATCACCGACGCCCAGGGGAACACCATCTCCTGGTCGAGCGCCGGCATGATGGGCTTCAAGGGCTCCCGGAAGTCGACCCCGTACGCCGCCCAGATGGCGGCCGAGGACGCCGGCCGGAAGGCCGCCGAGCACGGTGTGAAGACGCTGGAAGTGAACGTCTCCGGCCCCGGTTCGGGCCGTGAGTCCGCGCTCCGCGCCCTTCAGGCCGTCGGCATGACGATCACCACCATCCGCGACGTGACCCCGATTCCGCACAACGGCTGCCGGCCGCCGAAGCGCCGGCGCGTCTGAGTAACAAAGTACCGCAATTCAAGGCGCCGGACCGCGTTCGCGGCCGGCGATCCTGCGTTCCAAGGGACACCCATACGTGATCGAAAGAAACTGGAACGAGCTCATCCGTCCCGAGAAGCCGCAGATCGAGACCGGCGCCGACGCTGCCCGCAAGGCGCGTCTGGTGGCCGAGCCCCTCGAGCGCGGCTTCGGCGTGACCCTGGGCAACAGCCTGCGCCGCGTGCTCCTGTCGTCGCTGCAGGGCGCGGCGGTGACCGCCGTGCAGATCGACGGCGTCGTGCACGAGTTCTCGTCGCTGGAAGGCGTGCGTGAGGACGTTGTCGACATCGTCCTCAACATCAAGCAGCTCGCCGTGCGCATGCACGCCGAGGGCCCGAAGCGCATGACGCTGCGCGCCACCGGCCCCGGCGCGGTGACCGCCAGCCAGATCGACGCCCCGTCCGACATCGAGATCCTGAACGGCGACCACGTGCTCTGCACGCTGGACGACGGCGCCTCGGTGCGCATGGAGTTCACGGTCAACACCGGCAAGGGCTACGTCCCGGCCGAAATGAACCGCCCCGAGGACGCCCCGATCGGCCTGATCGCCGTCGACGCCCTCTATTCCCCGGTCAAGCGCGTCGCCTACCGCGTCGAGCCCACCCGCCAGGGCCAGAGCCTCGACTACGACAAGCTGATCATGGAAGTGGAGACCAACGGCGCGGTCAGCCCGGTGGACGCCGTGGCCTACGCCGCCCGCATCCTCCAGGACCAGCTTCAGATCTTCATCACCTTCGAAGAGCCGAAGAAGAAGGTCGAGGGCGAGGCCAAGCCGGAACTGCCGTTCAACCCGGCGCTGCTGAAGAAGGTCGACGAGCTCGAGCTCTCCGTCCGTTCGGCCAACTGCCTGAAGAACGACAACATCGTCTACATCGGCGACCTGATCCAGAAGACCGAAGCCGAGATGCTGCGCACGCCGAACTTCGGCCGCAAGTCGCTCAACGAGATCAAGGAAGTCCTCGCCGGCATGGGCCTGCACCTCGGCATGGACGTGCCGAACTGGCCGCCGGAGAACATCGAAGAGCTGGCGAAGAAGTTCGAAGACCAGATGTAAGCCACTACCGCGCTGGTTCCAGGCCGCTTCCGCGGTCGGGCCCGACGAAGCCGCAACAGCGGTGGAGGGCCCCGGCGCTTCGTGTTGACCCAGGCGGGAGCAGGCTGGGACTTGGTTAGGCAGGCGCCCTCCAGACGACCGGAGCGCCAGGTGGGCCGGAGCGCCCAGGAGATATCGAGATGCGTCACGGCAAAGCCCACCGCAAACTGGGTCGTACGACCGCCCACCGGACCGCGATGTTCGCGAACATGTCCGCCAGCCTGATCAAGCACGAGCAGATCGTGACCACGCTTCCGAAGGCCAAGGAGCTGCGGCCCTTCGTCGAGAAGCTGGTGACGCTGGCCAAGCGCGGCGACCTGCACGCCCGCCGCCAGGCGATCAGCCAGGTCCGCGACGTGGAACAGGTCGGCAAGCTGTTCGCCGTCCTCGGCCCCCGCTACGCCGAGCGCAACGGCGGCTACATCCGCGTCCTGAAGGCCGGCTATCGCTACGGCGACAACGCCCCGCTGGCCGTGATCGAGTTCGTGGACCGCGACCCGGCCGAGAAGGGCAAGGACTCCGGCCCGACCGCCGAGCAGAACTTCGCCGACGCCTGACGGCCCCCGCAGAGAGATCCGAAAGGCCCCGGAACCCGGTTCCGGGGCCTTTTTCGTGGCCGCTTGACGCGATGATTGCAAAAGGCGTTAAATATTACGGCGAGTGAGAACCAAACGCCGAGGAGGCCTGACCCATGTCCCGACGCCCCAACCTCACGTCCGCCGTCAGCTACCGCGATCCCAAGGCCGCGCTCGACTTCCTGGAGCGCGCCTTCGGCTTCGAGCTGTTCATGCGCATCGACGACGCCGAGGGGAACCTCGTCCACTCCGAGATGCGCTTCGGCGACGGCGTGGTGATGGTCGGCTCCGAATGGTCCGAGGAGACCCGCAGCCCGGCCTCGATCGGCGGCAAGACCACCCAGACCATCCATATCCACATCGACGACGACGTGGACGCCCACTGCGCCCGGGCCCGCGCCGCCGGCTTCGAGATCATCATGGAGCCGGCCGACCAGTTCTACGGCGACCGCACCTACCGCTGCCGCGATCCCGAGGGTCACATCTGGACCGTCGGCCAGACGGTGAAGCCGGTGAGCCGCGAGGAGGCCGAGGCGGCCAGCGGGCTGAAGATCGAGGGCTGGGTTTGACTGAGGCCGTCGCGGTCGACCGCACGCTCGCCGCCCTGGCCGATCCCCACCGCCGCCGGGTGGTGGAGCTGCTGGCCGAGCGGCCGCGCCCGGCCGGCGAGCTGGCCCGCGCCCTCGACCTCAGCCCGCCGGCCATGAGCCGCCACCTGAAGACCCTGCGCGCCACGGGGCTCGTGGAGGAATCCCATCCCGAGTTCGACGCGCGCGTCCGCATCTACGCCCTGAGGCCGGAGCCCATGGTCCATCTGCTGCGCTGGCTGGAGGAGAGCGAACGGCTCTGGAGCGGGCAGCTCGCCGCCTTCAAGGCCCATGTCGAGGCCGACGGATGACGTCGAAGGTCTATGTGGCCCTCCGGGTGAAGGCGACGCCGGAGCGCGCCTTCGCCGCCTTCACCGGCGAGATCGGCGCCTGGTGGCGGCCCAACGGCCTCTTCCAGACCACGCCCCGCGCCCCCGGGATCCTGGCCTTCGAGCCGGGGGAGGGCGGCCGGCTCACCGAGACCCTGGCCAGCGGCAAGGTGTTCGAGATCGGCCGGATCCTCGCCTGGGAGCCGCCGTCGCGGCTGGTCTTCACCTGGCGCCAGGCCAACTTCCCGCCGGAGCTCGCCACCGAGGTCGAGGTCCGCTTCGAGGCGGTGGGGGCGGAGACCCGGGTCAGCGTCGAGCACCGCGGCTTCGACCGGGTGCCGGAGGGCGCCGCCCGCCACGGCTTCCCGGACGAGGTCCTGCTGCTCCGCTTGGCCGAGTGGTGGCAGGCGCTGCTGGCCTCCCTCAAGCAGGTCGCATAACGCGGTTGCGCATGTTCCCGTTCTGTTTCATGTTCCGCCGCTCTGGGGGATAGACCATGGCCGAGATCACGCCGCCGCAGGGCCCGGAGGTCGCGCCGGAGACCGCGGCGGGGCGCGGCCGGCCGCGCCGCCAGGCCGGCTTCGGCTTCATCTTCGGCAGCGCCCTGATCAACGCGATCTCCTTCGGGATCATGATCCCGATCCTGCCCAACCTGATCCGCGAGATGACCGGCGGGGACACCGCCGCGGCGTCCGAGTGGAACGTGCTCTTCGCCACCACCTGGGGCCTGATGCAGCTCGTGTTCGGGCCGATGCTGGGCATGCTGTCGGACCGCTTCGGCCGCCGCCCCGTGCTGCTGCTCTCCCTGTTCGGCCTGGGCGTCGACTTCCTGTTCATGGCCTTCGCCCCGACGCTGTGGTGGCTGTTCGTCGGCCGGGTGCTGAACGGCGCCACGGCGGCCAGCTTCTCCACCGCCAACGCCTACCTGGCCGACGTCACCCCGCCGGAGCGCCGGGCCAAGGTGTTCGGCTGGATGGGTTCGGCCTTCTCCTTCGGCTTCATCATCGGCCCGACGCTGGGCGGCATGCTGGGCGAGGTCGACCTGCGCCTGCCGTTCATGGCCGCCGCCGCGCTCACCTTCGCCAACTGGCTCTACGGCCTGTTCATCCTGCCCGAATCCCTGCCGCCGGGGCGCCGCGCGAAGACCTACGACTGGTCCCGCGCCAACCCGCTGGGCGCCCTGAAGCTCCTGCGCTCGCGCCCCGGCCTCCTGGGCCTCGCCGGCGTCGGCTTCCTGTTCCAGATCTCGCACATGGTGCTGCCCACCATCTTCGTCCTCTACACCACCTACCGCTACGGCTGGAGCCCGGGCGTCCTCGGGGCCACCTTCCTGCTCACCGGCGTGCTGGGCGTGATCGTGCAGATGTTCCTGGTCGGCCCCGTGGTGGCCCGGATCGGCGAGCGCAACGCCGTCCTCCTGGGCGCCGCGTGCGGCGTGCTGGGCTTCGCCTGGTACGGCGCGGCCTCCACCGGCTGGCTCTACCTCCTGGGCGCGCCGATCTTCGCCGGCATCGGCTTCATGATGCCGGGCCTGCAGGGCCTGATGACCCGCCGCGTGCAGCCGCACGAGCAGGGCCAGCTGCAGGGCGCCAACCAGAGCCTCACGGGCATCGCCTCGGTGACCGGCCCGCCGCTGTTCGGCCTGGTGTTCGCCTGGTCGGTGCGCCACGACGCGACCCTGCACGCGCCGGGCCTCGCCATCTACCTGGCCGCGGGCCTGCTGGCGCTCGCCTTCGCCCTGACGCTGAAGGTGGCGCACGCCCCGGCCGCGGAGCCGGCCAGGGCTTGAAGCGCCGCCATTTTTGCGCCTGAAACCTCGGCAGATTCCGCAGCGTTCTGAGGTTTTCCGGAGAGACCATGCGCCGTCCCCGCGTTCTCGTGTCCACCCTGGCGCTCCTGATCGCCGCCGCGCCCGTCACGGGCCTGGCCCAGCCGATGCTCGCCCAGCCCAACCGCGCCCCGCCGGCCAGCGCCATGGCGATGAAGCAGTCCTTCGCGCCCGTGGTGCAGCGGGCGGCGCCGGCGGTGGTCAACATCTCCTCCAAGCGCCTCGTCCGGGCCCAGACCGACCCGTTCTGGGAGCTGTTCGGGCTCGGCGCGCCCCGGGCGCGGGTGCAGGGCTCCCTGGGCTCCGGCGTCATCGTCCGGCCGGACGGCGTGATCGTCACCAACAACCACGTGGTCCAGGGCGGCCAGGAAATCACCGTCTCGCTGGCCGACCGCCGGGAGTTCACCGCCCGCATCCTGCTGGCCGACCCGCGCACCGACATCGCAGTGCTCAAGATCGACGTGCCGCCGGGCGAGCGCCTGCCGACCCTGGCCATCGACGACACCGGCGACGCCCAGGTGGGCGACCTCGTGCTGGCCATCGGCGACCCGTTCGGCGTCGGCCAGACCGTCACCAACGGCATCATCTCGGCGCTCAACCGCACCGCCGACCCCACCGGCGACGCGGCCACCAGCTACATCCAGACCGACGCGGCCATCAATCCGGGCAACTCCGGCGGCGCCCTGGTCGACATGGACGGCGACCTGATCGGGATCAACAGCTTCATCCTCTCGCGCTCGGGCACCTCCTCGGGCGTCGGCTTCGCCGTCCCCGCCGCCGTCGTCCGCCGGGCGGTGGAGACCGCCGCCGGCGGCGGCCGCGCGGTCGTGCGGCCCTGGTTCGGGGCGCGTCTGCAGAGCGTCGACGGCGACATCGCCCGCACCCTGGGCCTGGCCCGGCCCACCGGGGCCCTCGTGGCCGACGTCTGGCCCGGCGGCCCGGCCGACCGCGCCGGCGTGCGCCAGGGCGACGTGGTCACCGCCGTGGACGGCCAGCCCATCGTCGAGGCCGCCAGCCTCAACTACGCCGTCGGCAACCGCCGTCCGGGCGAGAGCCTGCGCCTGACCGTGCGCCGCGGCGACCGCGACCTGCAGCTCAGCCTGCGCGCCGAGGCCCCGCCGGCCACGCCGGCCCGCGACGAGCGGCTGATCAGCGGCTCCAACCCGCTGAACGGGGCGACCGTGGTCAACCTCTCGCCGGCCGTGGCCGACGAGCTGGGCGTCGATGTCTTCGCCGGTCCCGGCGTGCTGATCACCAACGTCGGCCGCGGCTTCGCCATGAGCGCCGGCTTCCGGCCGGGCGACATCGTCCGCGCCGTCAACGGCCGCGAAGTCGGCAGCACCCGCGACCTCGCCGCGGCGCTCACGGCCCGCGTCCCCGCCTGGCAGATCACCATCCAGCGCAACGGACAGCTCGTCACCGCGACCTACCGGGCCTGATCGGGGGACGTTGCAGCGGCTTGAGCCCCGGGATTAACTCGTCCGATCCCACTCCGCTCATCCCCGCGAAAGCGGGGACCCAGGCTTTTTCCATCGCCGATGCTCGCCGTCTACGTCGTCGCCAGCCAGCGGAACGGCACGCTCTACATCGGGCATACCGACAGCCTCAGCCGTCGGGCGCTTGAGCACCGGGAAGGCCTGCGGCCGGGCTTCACGGCGAGGTATGGGGTCAGGCGGCTCGTCTACTACGAATACTTCGAGACGCGGGAAGGCGCCTTCGCCCGCGAAAGGGCCATGAAGAAGTGGCGGCGCGCCTGGAAGGTGGAGCTGATCGAGCGGTTCAATCCCGGATGGCGGGACCTGCTGGACGAGCTTGAGCCTGAATAACGGAAAAAACCTGGGTCCCCGCTTTCGCGGGGATGAGCGGGAGGGGGGCGCCGCATCGGCGGGATGGCGACCGCCCACGAACTGCCCGCGTTCGAGCGCTATCCCGGCTGAACGGGCCCGCTCGGCCGCTCGAGGCGGGCTTGGCTTCGGCCAAGCCCCTAGGGGCTGGCCCCCTCCGGCGAATCCGGGCGTCGCGCCTCGCGCATCACCTGCCTGGCGATGGCCGAGCGCTGCAGCACGTTTTCCTGCGGCGTGTTGTAGGCGCCGTACAGGAGGGCCTCGTCCCAGCGGGTGAGGCCAGGCGGCGGCTCGCGATCCTCTTCGAAGAGCGCCAGGATGGTGGCGGCCTGTCGCGTCTCGACGTCCGGCTGCATCTCGACGAGGCCGACCATCGCCACGTAGTCGGCGAGCTGGGCCACGGTCACGCCGTCGAGGCGCCGGGCGTCGATCACGACGATCGCGCTGGTGGTGTTCCGCACGGCGTTGCGAACGAGCCGGCTGGCGCGCGGCAGGCCTGGCTCCTCGTATCGCCAGTTGTGCCAGGCCCGCACCGGCCGGTCGGTGTCGATTATCCGCCGGACCGCCCCCGGCGAGGCTTCGCCGAACAGGTGGGTGTCGCGCCTGCGCCAGCGCTCGAGAAGGGCGCGGGGCTGACGGTTGACGACCACATAGAGATTGGGCCGGCATTCGGGCCCCGCCAACGGCGCCTCGACGCGGCGCGCCACCTCGGAAAGCCGCGCCAGGACGGCCTCACCGATTAGTCTCGGCAGGCCGGAGACCAGGGGGCAGACGGGCTCGCGCCAACGGACGATGGAGCCATCCAGCCGGTGGCCGAGGGCTCCGCCGACGAACTCGCGCACCCGGTCGTCGAGCGGCTGGCCTGGGGCCTGGACCGTCACGCCCTCGACCGTCGTGGGCGGCGCGGCCCGCTCCGGCTCGGCGGCAGTGGCGCCCTGGACGAGCAGGGCGGCGGCAAGGGCGAACAGGGGCGTGGAGACCGCCATCGGACCAGCATCGCCGCGCGGCGAGCAGGCGGTCAATTCCGCAGATCGTCCGAGCCGACCTTCGCCCCGCTTGCCTGCCACGGCGTCAACCTCGTCACGCTCGACCGAGGCAGAGCCAGCGGAGGACGCCATGGCCATCGATTTCGAGATCCCGGAGGACGCCAAGGCGATCCGGCAGAAGGTGCGCGAATGGGTGCACGACGAGTGCATCCCCGCCGAGAAGCGGCTCATGGACGGCGCGGACTACAAGACCCTGCTGGCCGAGTTGCGGGAGAAGGCGCGGGCGCGGGGCCTGTGGTGCCCGTTCATCCCCAAGGAATACGGCGGCATGGGGCTGGGCCCGCTCGCCAACGCCCTGGTGCAGATGGAGCTCGGCGAGAGCTACCTGGGCGCGCTGTCGATGAACACCCAGGGCCCCGACGACGCCACCATGATGACCATCCTGGCGCACGGCACCGACTTCCAGAAGGAGAAGTACCTCAAGCCGCTGCTGAACGGCGAGAAGCGGGTCTGCTACTCCATGACCGAGAAGGCGGCCGGCGCCGACGCCACCGGCATGCAGACCCGGGCCGTGAAGCAGGGCAACGACGCCTATGTGCTGAACGGCGAGAAGTGGTTCTCCTCGGCCGCCAGCGTCGCCGACCTGGCGGTGGTCATGGCCATGACCGACCCCGACGCGCCGCGCCACCAGCGCTACTCCACCTTCATCGTCGAGCTGCCGAACCCCGGCTACAACATCAAGCGCGACATCCAGACCATGGCGCTCGAGGGGCCGCTGACCCACGTGCTCGGCGGCGGCCACTCCGAAGTCGAGATCAGGGACCTCGTCGTACCGGCCGAGAACCTGCTGGGCGGGGAGGGCAACGGCTTCAACATGGGCCAGCACCGGCTGGCCTACGGCCGGCTGCGGCACGGCATGCACAACGTCGCCATGGCCCAGCGCGCGCTCGACATGGCCACCGAGCGGGTCATCGGGCGCGAGACCTTCGGCAAGCCGCTGTCCGAGCGCCAGGCGGTCCAGTTCATGCTCGCCGAGTGCGCCACCCAGCTCTACATCAGCCGCCTGATGCTCCTGCACATCGCCTACAAGGCGGAGAAGGGCCTCGACCTGCGACAGGAGAACGGCATCGCCAAGGTCTACCTCGCCAACATGGTCCACCACGTCGTCGACACCGCGATCCAGCTGCACGGCTCCCTGGGCTACAGCCTCGATACCCCCCTGGCCCGCTGGTACACCCACATCCGCTCGCAGCGGCTGGTGGACGGGCCGGACGAGGTCCACCGCTGGACCACCGGGCGCAACGTGGTGAAGGCCTTCAAGGCGCACGGCACCACCGCGTCGGCCGCCGGCGGCGACCTGATCTGACCGGCTCCAGTTGGGGGCGGCCGTCCGCGGTGCTAAGCCCAACGCATGGCTGACCTCTTCGAAGCCGCGGGGATGACGCCCTCCGCCCCGTCCCCGCTCGCCGACCGGCTGCGGCCGCAGAAGCTCGACGAGGTGGTGGGCCAGGATCACCTGCTGGGCCCGGAGGGCCCGATCCGCCGCATGGCCGAGGCCCGGCGGCTGTCCTCGATGATCCTCTGGGGCCCGCCGGGCACGGGCAAGACCACCATCGCCCGCCTGCTGGCCAAGGAGGCGGGCTACGAGTTCCAGCAGCTCTCGGCCGTCTTCTCCGGCGTGGCGGACCTCAAGAAGGCGTTCGAACAGGCCAAGGTCCGCCGCTCGGCCGGCCAGAGCACCCTGCTGTTCGTCGACGAGATCCACCGCTTCAACCGCGCCCAGCAGGACGGCTTCCTGCCGTTCGTGGAGGAGGGCGTCGTCACCCTGGTCGGTGCGACCACCGAGAACCCGTCCTTCGAGCTGAACGGCGCCCTCCTGTCCCGCTGCCAGGTCTATGTGCTCAAGCGCCTGGACGAGGCGGCGCTGGAGGCGCTGCTCGCCAAGGCCGAGGCCTTCGAGGGTCGCCCCCTGCCGCTGGAGCCCGACGCCCGCCAGGCCCTGGTGGCTCTGGCCGACGGAGACGGCCGCTACCTGCTGACGCTCGCCGAGACCCTGTTCAACATCGGCTCGCCCAGGCCCCTGACCATCAAGGAGCTGGGCCAGATCCTGCAGAAGCGCAGCCCGGCCTACGACAAGGACCGCGAGGAGCACTACAACCTCGTCTCGGCCCTGCATAAGTCGATCCGCGGCTCGGACCCGGACGCCGCCCTCTACTGGCTCGCCCGCATGCTCCAGGGCGGCGAGGACCCGCTGTTCATCGCCCGCCGGCTGATCCGCGCCGCCGCGGAGGACATCGGCGAGGCCGACCCCATGTCCCTCGTGCTCGCCAATGCGGCGAAGGACACCTACGACTTCCTGGGCTCCCCCGAGGGCGAGATCGCGCTCGCCCAGCTCGTCGTCCACCTGGCCGCCGCGCCCAAGTCCAACGCGGTCTACGTGGCCTACAAGGCCGCGATGAAGGCGGCCAAGGAGACCGGCAGCCTGACGCCGCCGTCGCACATCCTGAACGCGCCCACCAAGCTCATGAAGGAGCTCGGCTACGGCAAGGGCTACGCCTACGACCACGACGCGCCGCAGGGGTTCTCGGGCCAGAACTACTTCCCGGACGGCATGGAGCGGCGGCAGTTCTACCAGCCGCGCGGGGAGGGGACCGAGGCGCGCATCAAGGAGCGGCTGGACCGCTGGGCGGCCCTGCGCCGCGAGCGCGGCGGCGGCGACTGATCGGCGATCATTGTTCTCCCAGCCGGCCCGGCGTAGGCTCGCGCCCAGCATCCTTAGGGGGGAAGCTCAAATGACCACAGCAACCAACGACGCGGGCTCCGCCCGCAGCGCCGCGCCCTGGCATCTCTGGGTCGTCGGCGTCGTCGCCCTGCTCTGGAACGGGTTCGGCGGCTACGACTACGTCATGACCCGGCTTCAGGGCGACGCCTACATGCGCAGCGCCGGCATGACCGACGCCCAGATCGCGCACTTCAACGCCATGCCCGCCTGGATGGGGGCGGTATGGGCGATCGGGGTGTGGGGCGGGGTGATCGGCGCCATCCTGCTGCTCGTCCGCTCGAAGTGGGCCCTGCACGCCTTCGTGGCGTCGCTGGCCGCCTTCGTCGTCAGCCTGATCTACAACTACGCCCTCAGCGACGGCGCGGCGGTGATGGGCCAGACGGTGATGATCATGCAGGTCGTCATCCTGGCGAGCTGCCTGCTCTTCGCCTGGTACGCCTGGGCGATGGGCAAGCGCGGGGTGCTCCGCTAAACGGGCCTGGTGAAGGCCCGCAAGACAGAGCCCGTTCCCGTCCGCCTGACGCCCGAGGAGACCGCGCTCGTGCGGTCCCTCGTGCTGTACGAGGACGCCGACATCCTGGCCCTGAACAAGCCTTCGGGCCTGTCCAGCCAGGGTGGCCGGGGCCAGGCGAACACCCTGGACGAACTGCTCTGGGCCTTCGCCCGGCCCGGCAAGGCGCGCCCGCGGCTGATCCACCGGCTCGACCGCGACACCTCGGGCGTGATCCTGACCGCGAAGACCAAGCCGGCCGCGGGCTTCCTCGGCAAGGCGATGATGGCGCGCCGGTTCCTCAAGACCTACCGCGCCATCGTCACCCCCGGGGCGCCGGTCCCGCCGAAGGGGGTGATCGAGGCGCCGCTGCGCCGCGAGGAGCTGGGCCGCGAGGCCCATATGCGCGTCTGCGCGCCCGACCACCCGGACGCCGAGACCGCCCGCACCCGCTACCGCACCCTGGCCCAGGCCCCGGGCGCGGCCCTGCTTGAGGCCGATCCCGAGACCGGCCGCATGCACCAGATCCGCGTCCACCTGGCCTCGCTCGGCCGGCCGATCGCCGGCGACGCGCGTTACGGCGGCGCCCTGGTGGTCGGCGGCCATCCCGCGCCCCGGCTGATGCTGCACGCCGCGGCGCTGACCTTCCCGCATCCCGGCGGCGGCGAGATGCGCCTGCAGGCGCCCATTCCCGACGACATGGCGGCGCTCCTGGCCGCGCTGAAACTGGCCTGAGACGGAACGCCGCCTCCGACTTGCCCGTTTCCTGCGGCAAGCTGCGGAACCACAATGGGTTTTCCGCCGGAACCTGAACGATGAAACGCCTCGTCCTGCCAGCCCTCGCCGCCCTTTCCCTGGCCGCCTGCGCCACCACGCCCACCACCTACCAGCCGGCCATGGGGCCACAGGCCGTGGGCTGGTCCGAGTACCGCATCGAGCCCGACCGCTACCGCGTCACCTTCCGTGGCGGCCCCGGGGCCTCGGCCGACCGGGTGACCGACCTCGCCCTGCTGCGCGCCGCCGACCTGGCGCTGGCGAACGGCTATGACTGGTTCCGGGTGTCCGACCGCTTCCTGCAGGGCCAGCCCAACCGTGGCCCCCGGGTCAGCCTGGGCGTCGGCGGCGGCAGCGGCCACTACGGCTATCGCAGCGGCTCCAGCGTCGGCGTCGGCGTCGGCACCGGGTTCAACCTCGGTGGCGGCCCCTCGGTGACCGCCACCCTCGAGGTGCTGCTCGGCCGCGGGCCGAAGCCGCCCGGCGGCGACATCTACGACGCCCGCGCCATCCGCAGCACGCTGATGGGAACCGCCACCTAGCCCAAGTCCGCGCGCCGTCGCATAACCCACCCGATGCAGACTCTCCTCTACGTCGGGCTCGGCGGCGCCCTGGGCGCCCTGGCCCGCTACCTCGTGGGCGTCCAGGCGCTCCGGACCTTCGGGTCCGGCTGGCCGTACGGCACCTTCGCCGTGAACACCGCCGGCGGCCTGCTGATGGGCCTGCTGGCCGGCGTGCTGGCCCACCGCGGCGGCCTGGACCAGGAGCGCTGGCGCCTGCTGCTCGGCGTGGGCGTCCTGGGCGGCTTCACCACCTTCTCGGCCTTCTCCCTGGAGCTCGCCCTGATGCTCGAGAAGCGCGCCTTCACCAGCGCCGCCGTCTACGCCCTGGCCTCGGTGACGCTCTCCACCCTGGCGCTGTTCGCGGGCCTGCTCGTCGCCCGGCGGGTGTTCGCGTGAGGGAGGTCCGCACCCTCTACGTCGACAAGGGCGAGGAGGGCGTGCGCCTCGACCGCTGGTTCAAGCGCCGCTGGCCGCACCTCAACCACATCCAGATCCAGAAGCTGACCCGCTCGGGCCAGATCCGCGTCGACGGCGCCCGCGCCAAGCCCGACACCCGGCTCTCGGCCGGCTCGCAGGTGCGCGTGCCGCCGCTGCCGGACGCGCCCGCGCCGCACGAGAAGGGCCGGCTGGATCCCCGCGAGGCCGCCTTCGCCCGCTCCCTGGTGCTCTACGAGGACGAGGAGGTGCTGGCGCTCAACAAGCCCTCGGGCCTCGCCGTCCAGGGCGGCACCAAGACCTCGAAGCACATCGACCGGCTGCTCTCGGCCTGGGGCGAGGGGCTGGAGCGGCCGAGGCTGGTCCACCGGCTCGACCGCGACACCTCCGGCGTCCTGGTGCTCGGCAAGTCGCCCGGCGCGGCCGCGAAGCTGGCCGGCGCCTTTGCCCGCCGGCGGACCCAGAAGACCTACTGGGCCCTGGTCGCCGGCCTGCCCAAGCCCGGGGAGGGCGTGCTGGAGCTGCCGCTCGCCAAGAAGGGAGTCGGCGACCGCGAGATGATGGTCCCCACCGATCCCAAGGACCCGCACGGCGAGACCGCCGAAACCGAGTTCGTCACCCTCAGCCGCGCCGCCGACAAGGTCGCCTGGATGGCGCTCTGGCCGCACACCGGCCGCACCCACCAGCTCCGCGCCCACATGCTGGCCCTGGGTCACCCGATCCTCGGCGACCCGAAATACAACAACGAGGCCTCTGTCGCCCTCTCGCAGGGACTGAAGCTGCAGCTCCATGCGAGGCGCCTGGAGCTGCCGCATCCCTCCCGCGGGACCCTGATCCTGGAGGCGCCGATCAGCCCCGAGCTGAAGGCCGGGTTCGAGCGCTTCGGCTTCGACGAGCACGAGGCCGACCCGGAGCCGTTCGGCAGAAAACGTCGTTGATCGAACGCCGCTTGCCTGAATCCTGCGCCCCTGCTCCTCTGGAGGGGGTGGTGGCGTGGAATGGGCGACGTGCTGGATCAGGCGAAGGGGCTGCTCGACGCCGGGCGCGTCTCGGAGGCGCTCGCCATCACCGCGCCGCTCGCCGAGGCCGCTGAGGCGCCGCACCGGGCGCTGGCCCTCCACACCACCGCGCTCAAGGGCCTGGGCCGCCGCGAGGAGGCGCTGACCTTCGACCGCCGGGCGGTGGCCCGCTTCCCGACCAGCGCCGTCGCCTGGCACAACCTCGGCGCCACGCTCGGCGACCTCGGCCGCGGCGCGGAGTCGGCCCGGGCGATCGAAAAGGCCTTCGCCCTCGGGCTGGACGGCGCGCAGAGCTGGGGCGTGCTGGCCCGCGCCCGGCTGGCCACCGGCGAGCTCGACGCCGCCGAGGAGGCCTATCGCCAGGCGATCCGGCGCGCCCCCGCCCACGCCGCGACGGCCGCGGAGTACGCCAACGTCGTCTGGATGCGGCACGGCGACCTCGCCGCCGCCGACGCCGTCCTCGACCGCTGCGCCCACGCCGGCGGCGAGGCCCCGCCGCTGCTGCTGGCCAAGGCCAAGCTCTACGCCGCCGCCGGCGAGCAGGGCCGCGCCGCCGACCTGCTGGCCAGGGCCGCCGAGCGCCTGCCCGAGGACGGCATCATCCTCATGGCCGCGGCCCAGGCCGCCCTGGAGTCCGACCGCCTCGACGAGGCCGAGCGCCTCGCCCAGGCCGCCGAGCGCCTGCGGCCCGACCATCCGGGCGTGCTCAACCAGCTGGCCATCGTCGCCCTCGCCCAGGGCCGTCCCGACCTGGCGCTGGCCAAGGCCCGCCGCGGCCTGGAGATCGCGCCCGAGAACCAGTCACTCTGGGGCTGGGCGGCGACCGCGGCCCGCGCCGTGGGCGACCCGCTGCACGCCGAGCTCTACGACTACGAGGCCATGGTCGGGGTCTACGAGCTGCCGACCCCCGAGGGCTGGACGTCCCGCGAGGCCTTCCTCGCCGACCTCGCCGCGGCGCTGAACGCCATGCACCTCTACCGGGAGCATCCGTCCAACCAGTCCCTGCTGCACGGCAGCCAGACCATGCACCTGCTCACCGGCTCCGACGACCCGGCGATCCAGGCCTTCTTCCGCGCCCTCGACGCCCCGATCCGCGAGCACATCGCCAGGCTGGGGACGGGGACCGACCCGCTCCGCCGCCGCGCCACCGGCGACTACCGCATCCAGGGCGCCTGGTCGGTGCGCCTGCGCCCCGGCGGCTTCCACAAGGACCACTTCCACCCCGAGGGCTGGCTCTCCTCGGCCTTCTATGTGGAGACCCCCGACCGGGCCCTGGCCGGCGACGACCGGGCCGGCTGGATCCGCTTCGGCAAGCCGCCGTTCCGCACCGATCCCGCCCTGCCGCCGGAGCACTGGGTGAGGCCGCAGCCGGGTCGGCTGGTGCTCTTCCCCTCCTACATGTGGCACGGCACCGAGCCGTTCACGACGGACGAGCGGCGCATGACCATCGCCTTCGACGTGGTCCCGGCCTGAGGCAGGCTTGCGTTCGGGCGCGAGGCTCCCCATTCACCCCGGATGCAACGCGGATTTCACGAGCCGGTGGAGAAGCCCCGGCGCTTCTACAAGGATGTCGCTGTCGCGGAGGCCGAGGGCGGCTTCGCCGTCCTGCTGGACGCCCGCAACGTGCGGACCCCGAAGGGCGCGCGCCTCGTCCTGCCCACCCGTCCGATCGCCGAGCAGGTGGCCGGGGAGTGGGCCGGGCAGGGGGAGACGATCGAGCTCGCCGGCATGCACGCCACCCGCCTCGCCAACACCGCCCTGGACTCCATCCCGCAGGCGCGCGAGGCCACGGCCCAGTCGGTGGCCGACTACGCCGGCTCCGACCTGGTCTGCTACTTCGCCGAGCAGCCCGCCGGCCTGGTCAGCCGCCAGCAGGCGCACTGGGGCCCGGTGCTCGACCGCGCCGAGCGCGACCTGGGCCTCGCCTTCGTGCGCTGCGCCGGCATCGTCCACCGCAGCCAGCCGGAGCCGACCCTCGCCGAGGTGAGGGCCCTGGCGCTGGCGCTCGACGACTTCGGCCTGGCGGGCCTGGCCTTCGGCGCGGCCCTGTTCGGCTCCTCCGTCCTCGCGCTCGGCCTGCAGCGCGGCTGGCTCACCGGCGAACAGGCCTTCGACCTCTCCCGCCTGGACGAGGCCTGGCAGGAGGAGAAGTGGGGCGTCGACGCCGAGGCCGCCGAGCGCGCCGGACGCCTGCGCGTCGAGGCGCAGATGCTGGAGCGCTGGTTCCGCGGCCTCGACGCCTAGGCCCCCAGGCTCAGGCGGTCACCGCCGTACAGGCCCGGCTCATCGCCGCCACGTGCCGGTGGTCCGTGCCGCAGCAGCCGCCCAGCACCCGGATATGGCCGTGCCGGCGCAGGAGCTCGGCGTGCTCGGCGCCGAACGCCGCCGGATCGCCGTCGTCCAGGTCGGGGCTGTCGTTCAGCTCCTGGTGGCTGCGCCGCGAGGCGTTGGCCCGCACCCCCGCGATCCGCTTCACCCACGGCGCGTCGGTGGCGAGCGCCTGGCCGAAGTGGCTCGGGTGGGCGCAGTTGACCATGAAATAGGCCGCCGCCGCCCCGGTCGCCGCGTCCACGGCCTCGATCGCCTCGCCCAGCGGCTCGCCGGTGGGCAGCCGCCCGTCGGTCTCCACGGTGAAGGAGACCGCCGCCGGCAGCTTCGCCGCCTTCGCCGCCCGGACGACGCCGATCGCTTCCGGCGTGTTGGTCATGGTGACGGCGCAGACCATGTCCGCCCCGGCCACCAGGAAGTCGGCCACCTGGCCGCGGTGGTAGGCGCAGGCCTCCTCCGCGGTCATCGCCTCGCCGGGGTCGTAGCCGTCCCCGCGCGGGCCGACGCAGCCGGAGACCACGATCGGCGCCACCTCGCCGCTCCAGCCGGCGCGCAGGTCCTGCAGCAGGGCGATGGCCCGCCGGTTGAGCATCGAGAGCTCGTCGCGGCGGATCCCCAGCCGGTCGGCCCAGTCGGGACTGGCCCGCCAGGTGGGGCTCTCCAAAACGAAGCCCAGGCGCTCGGCCCGGGCGATGGCCAGGTAGCGCTCGTAGTAGGCGCGCAGCGTCGCGCGCCCCTCGGCCTCCTTCAGCAGCAGGAAGGCCGCGAAGTGCGGCAGCTCGATCCCCTCGTGGAAGATCAGGGTGGTCTCCAGGCCGCCGTCGGTGAGGAACAGGCCGCCCTTCGTCTGCGGCAGGGCAGGGATGCGGGGCATCGGTGCGTCCTCCCCGCTCAGGCCGCCGCCGGCGCGCGCAGGCGCCCGACGAACTCGGCCACCGCCCGGGCCGCGGCCGCCGGCTCCTCCCAGTGCGGCGCGTGGCCGGTCCCGGGTAAGGTCCTGAGCGTCGCGTCCGGCAGGCCCTTCAGGAGCCGCTCCTGGTCCCGGGCCGAGGCGAAGGCGTCCCGGTCCCCCCAGAGCAGCAGGGTGGGCGCCCGCACCCGCGCCAGCCCCGGCCCCAGGTCGCGGCTCATCATGTCGGCGAACAGCGCCTTCCAGGCGTGCGCCGGCAGCTTCAGCGACTCGGCCGAGACCATGTCCAGGAAGTCCGGCGGAACGGGCCGGGCGAGGGTGCTTTCCTGGAAACCCCTGGCGAACGCGGGATCGATGGGGTCCTGCAGGTCGCGGATGCCCTCCTGGTAGAAGGCGTCCACCTCGGGGTTGCCCTTCAGCCCCGGGAAGGCCCCCACCAGCACCAGGCCGCGCGTCCGGTCCGGATGGGCCGCGGCGAAGCGCTGGGCGACCATGCTGCCCATGGAATGGCCCATCACCACGGTGCGGCGCACGCCCAGCCGGTCCAGCGCCTCCGCGGCGTCGGCGGCCATGGCGTCGAGGGTGTAGGGCCCGGCCGGCTTGGAGGAGTCGCCGTGGCCGCGCTGGCTGATGGCGATGGCCCGCACGTTCGGCGGCAGCTCCGACATGAAGGGCCGCATGGACGGCGCGGAATCGCTGATGCCGTGCAGCAGCAGCAGCGGGACGCCGGTGGGGTCGCCGGACTGGATGACGTCCAGCTCGACCCCGCTCTGAAGCTTCAGACGCGTATGCATGAACTTCGCTTTCGAAACGGAAGGATGGATGAAGTCCCGCGGCTCGGGCGGGGGCGGGAAGTCGGCGACGAACACCATCAGCGCGCGCCCTCGGGGGCGGGCCGCAGGCAGCCTTGCTCGCCGCCGGCCACGTCGCGGCCGATCAGCAGGTCGCCGAGGCGCTGCGAGGCGCCGTCGTAGAAGCCGGCCTCGCCGGCCCAGGTCTTCGGGTTGCGCCAGGTGCCGAACACCATGTCCCACAGCGGAATGTCGCCGTAGTTGAACCTGTGCACGCCGCGCTCGTGGTGCAGGCTGTGCATCTCCGGCCGGGCCACGAACCAGCCGAGCCACTGGGGCGTCTTCAGGTTGGCGTGCTGGAACAGGCCGCAGAAGGTCGCCGCCGAGAAGGCGAACAGCACCGCCTCCGGCGCGAAGCCGAACGCGAACACCAGGGTGAAGCTGCCGAGGAACGCCCAGCCCAGCATGTCCAGCGGGTGGAAGTAGAGGCTGCCCCAGATGTCCACGCGCTCGGCGGAGTGGTGCGTCTGGTGGAAGGTCCGCCAGAGCAGGTCCGAGCCGTGCATGGTCCGGTGCCAGGCGTAGACGCCCAGCTCGTAGGCCAGGAAGGCCAGCGGGGCCTGGGCCCAGAGCGGCAGGGCCCGGGCGTCGATCAAGGTGTGCTGGCCGAGGAAGCCGTCCCACAGGAACGGCGCGCGGGTGGCGATCAGCCAGTAGAGCACGGCGGAGACCACGCCCTTCATCCGCCAGCCGCGCACGGCCGGGAAGGCGCGGGCCGGCGCCAGGACGTCCAGCGCGGCGAAGGCCGCGAACAGGCCGAACAGCAGGTAGTCGTAGAACCCGAACACGGGGGAACTCCTTTTCTCGAGGTTTTCCCCAAGGGCGTGAGCCCGCGCCTCACATTGTGAGGCGGCCCGTCAGGTGGCCCAGCGCACCGGCTTCTCCGGCTGGTAGGCGCAGAAGGCGCCGGTGCGGATCGAGGCCTGCAGGTGGCGGCCGAGCTCCGGATGCGCCCGGGCGATCTTCCCGATGGCGCTGCGGATGCGCCAGGTGACCGCCGTCCGCGCCTTCTCGGCCGGATCTCCCAGCTTGCGCCCGCGGCCGCCCAGGCCCATCGCCGCCGAGAGCTGTTCGATCAGGGCGTCGAGCTCCGCGCCCAGCCGCTCGGAGCGGGCCAGGTCGCCGTCGCGCTCCGCCTCAGCCAGCGCCTCCTGCAGGTCGCGGATGCGCGCCTGGCACTCGGCGCGGGCCCGGGCGTCCATCACCCGGCCGCAATCGGCCTCGGCCACCCGGCCGGCGATCTCCATGCAGTGGATCCGCTCCCGCGGCGCGGCGAGCAGCAGCGCCAGGTCCCGGCAGCCCTTCATGTCGGCGATGACCACCGTCCGGCCGGCGTAGGCCGCCTCCCAGATGTCGCCGCTGCGGGCGAAGCGGGCCTGCTCGGCGCCGTCGTTGTGCAGGTAGGCCGCGCCGTTCCAGCGGCCGGCCACGCCCGCCAGGCGCAGCCCCTCGACCAGGTGCTCGGCGTCGGCCGGACGGCTGAACGGATTGACGTGCAGCAGGTAGCTCACCGGCTCGTCCGGGCCGGGCTCGCGGCCGAAGGTGATCTTCTCGCGGAACACCTCGCGGAACATGTCCGCGTGCCGGCGCGCCTCGTCCAGGCGGCCGAGATGGGCGTAGGCCGCGGCCATGTAGGCCGACTGGTCCACCATCTGGTGCGGCGGCGACATCTCGGCCAGCGCCAGGCCCTCCTCGGGCCGCCGCGCCAGGAAGTGCACGAGGAAGGCGTAGACGTAGTACCAGGCGTCGTGCAGCGGATTGAGCCGGAAGGCCTTGGCCGCCATCTCCAGCGCCCGCTCGTCCTCGCCCAGGTAGCTCCACCAGAGCGAGGTCTGCATCAGGGCGTCGGCGTCGTTGGGGGCCAGCGCCAGCACCCGCTCCAGGTGGCGCCGGCCCTGGCCGAAGTTGCGCCGGTAGATTTGGATGCGGCCCAGCACCGCCTGGACCACCGGGTCTGTCTCGTCGAGCGCCTCGGCCTGGCAGGCGTAGTCGAACGCCAGCCGCTCGCCTTCCTCCCAGTGGGTCCAGCGCTGGCAGCTCCAGTCGTTGAAGTGGCTGAGCGACAGGCCGGCGTAGGCCCGCGCATAGGTGGGATCCAGCGCCAGCGCCTGCTCGAAGAAGTCGCGCGCCTCGGCGTCGGCCTCGCAGGTCCCACGCCGCAGGGCGTCGCGCCCGCGCAGCCAGAGGTCGTAGGCCTCGAGGCTGGCCAGCGGCCGGGTCTTGGCGCGGGCGAGGCGGGTGTGGTCGATCTTCGCCGACAGGTGGTTAGCCACCTGGGCGGCCAGTTCGTCCGGCGCCTGCAGCACCTCGCGCAGCGGCACGTCGAACCCGTGGGTCCAGAGCTGCTGGGCGGTCAGGGTGTCGATCAGGCTGACCTTCACCTGCAGCCCGTCCGTCGCCGGCCGGACGGCGGTGTCCAGCAGGTGGGTGACGCCGAACGCCGCGCTGATGCGTCGGGGCTCGAGCTGTTCGGGGCTCAGCGACAGCGACGTGCGCGCCGCCAGCACCTCCAGGCTCGGGAACCGCGCCAGCTCGGCGATCAGGTCCTCGAGGAAGGCGCCGGCGATGCGCGCACGGTCGGCGTCCAGCGGCGCCGGATCGAAGGGCGCGACGGCGATGGCGGTCGCCCGGCGATCGACCGCCGGGCCCACGGAGTCTCGTTTGAAGAACATTGTTCGCTCTTACAGCAGCGCCGGGCCCGCACCAACAGTGACCGCGGTCACCTGATCGTGGGGGGGCGGCTGGCCCGGGCGTTGCTCCTCTGGTCCCGAAGACCCCGGCGCCTGTGCCGGAATGGAGCGGAAGTCAGGGATGTCGTTCAGGATCGGCACGATCGCGACGGAGGCGGGCCATTTCGGCCACGCGCCCGTCGTCGCGCCGGTCACGCCGGTCGCGCCGGTGACCCCGGCCGAGTCCGGCCGCGGCTTCTCCCAGGGCCGCCCGGAACCCCGGGCCGCGGCCCACAAGGCGGAATCGGCCCTGGCGGCCCTGGCGCCGGCCGCGTTCGAAGCCCTGCTCCAGCTCCAGTCCCAGCCCGACGGGCGCGACGAGGGCCGCGGGCGCGAAGGCCGGGGCCGCGGCGAGCGCCCCGGCCAGGACGACGACCGCGCCGACCGCGCCTGGGACGCCCTCGAGGACGTCCTCGAGCGCCTGCGCGACCGCCTGCCCGGCTGGCCGCCGAGGCCGCCCGTGACTCCGCCGCCCGCCGAACCGCCGCCCGTCGTGGTCCAGCCGCCGCCCGAACCGCCGCCGGTCGTGGTCCAGCCGCCCGCCGAACCGCCGCCCGTGGTGGTCCAGCCGCCGCCGGTGACGCCGGCGCCCGCGCCGGTCGTGGACTCGCCCTATCCGGCGCAGCGCCTGCGCGCCGTGCTGGAGGAGATCCGCAAGCCGGTCGTTGCGCCCGGGACCACCGAGCCCTTCTCCCAGCGCGGGACGGACGCCGCCATCGCGCCGCTCACGCTCACCCGCGAGCAGGCGATCACCCTCCGCAGCCTGGGCCGGGCCTACCAGGGGCAGGCGGCGCTCGCGGTGATGAAGGTCGCGGGAGCCGAAGCGCTCGCCTTCCAGCGGTCGCTCTGGGCCTGATCCCGGGCCGCCCGTGGGGGTGACCCCGCGTGAGCTTGCCTCCGCCCCCGGACGCCTCTACGCCTTGCCGCACGTAGGGAGAGTCCTGAGTTGAAAGAGATCCTCGAAGAACTCGAAAAGCGTCGCGAGAACGCCCGCCAGGGCGGCGGCGAGAAGCGGATCGCCAGCCAGCACGCTAAGGGCAAGCTTACCGCCCGGGAACGGATCGACCTCCTGCTCGACGAGGGCTCCTTCGAGGAGTTCGACATGTTCGTCGAGCACCGGGCCGTCGACTTCGGCATGGCCGAGAACAAGATCCCCGGCGACGGCGTGGTCACCGGCTGGGGCCGGATCAACGGCCGCACGGTCTTCGTCTTCTCCAAGGACTTCACCGTCTTCGGCGGCTCGCTCTCCGGCGCCCACGCCCAGAAGATCCTCAAGGTGCAGCGCCAGGCGCTGAAGATGGGCGCCCCGATCATCGGCCTGTTCGACGCCGGCGGCGCCCGCATCCAGGAGGGCGTGGAGAGCCTGGCCGGCTACGCCGACATCTTCCTCGAGAACACCCTGGCCTCGGGCGTCATCCCGCAGATCTCGGTGATCATGGGCCCCTGCGCCGGCGGCGACGTCTATTCGCCGGCCATCACCGACTTCATCTTCATGGTGAAGGACACCTCCTACATGTACGTGACCGGCCCCGACGTGGTGAAGACGGTCACCCACGAGGACGTCAGCCACGAGGAGCTCGGCGGCTACCGCATCCACGCCATGAAGTCCGGCGTCGCCGACGGCGCCTTCGACAACGACCTGGAGGCGCTCACCCAGGTCCGCCGGCTGGTCGACTTCCTGCCGAGCTGCAACCGCGAGAAGCCGCCGGTCCGCGAGAGCTTCGACGAGCCCTACCGCGACGAGCCCAGCCTCGACACCCTGGTCCCGGCCAATCCCAACAAGCCCTACGACATGAAGGAGCTGATCCTGAAGGTCGTGGACGAGGCCGACTTCTTCGAGATCAGCCCCGACTTCGCCAAGAACATGATCGTCGGCTTCGCCCGCATGGACGGCCAGCCGGTGGGCATCGTCGCCAACCAGCCCCAGGTGCTGGCCGGCGTGCTGGACATCGACGCCAGCCGCAAGGGCGCGCGGTTCGTGCGCTTCTGCGACGCCTTCGAGATCCCGATCATCACCTTTGTCGACGTGCCGGGCTTCATGCCGGGCACCAGGCAGGAGCAGGGCGGCCTGATCCGCCACGGCGCCAAGCTCCTGTTCGCCTACGCCGAGGCCACCGTGCCGAAGATCACCCTGATCACCCGCAAGGCCTACGGCGGCGCCTACGACGTGATGAGCTCCAAGCACATCCGCGGCGACATCAACTACGCCTGGCCGACCGCCGAGATCGCGGTGATGGGCTCGAAGGGGGCGGTGGAGATCATCTTCCGCAACCAGACCCCGGAACAGCTCGCCGAGCGGGAGGCCGAGTACAAGGCCCGCTTCGCCAACCCGTTCGTCGCCGCCAGCCGCGGCTACATCGACGACGTGATCATGCCCCACGGCACGCGGCGCCGCATCGTCCGGGCGCTCAAGAACCTCGCCGGCAAGCAGCTCACCAACCCCTGGAAGAAGCACGACAACATCCCACTGTAGCCGAGGTCTCACGAAGCCGAGAGGCGCCGGCCCCCGCCGGAACGTCCCCGGCCGACCCGTGTTGTGCCCACAGGGCCGATTGCGCCCTCGAAGCCTGAAACACGGAGGACTGCCCCATGGCCGACAGATGGATGGACGATCGCGACCGCCGCATGCGGGACCGCGACTGGCGCCGGTCCGAACAGTACGGACGGGGCGACAACCGCCAGGGTGACTACGGACGTGACGACGACTACGGCGGCCGCTCGCCCGAAGGCCGCAGCTTCGGCTCCGGCGACGACGAGTTCGGCGCCCGCATGTCCGGGCCCGACCGCGACCGGGTGTTCGGTGAGCGCGAGACCGGCGAGAACTACACCCGCGGGACCGGCATGACCTCCGGCGGCGGCGCCTATGGCGCGGGCGGGAGCTACGGCGGCGGCGAGAGCTACGGCCGCGGCGCCGGCGGCCGGCCCTCCGGCTACCAGGGCCGCGGCGGCGGTCGCATGGGCGGCGGCCGCGACTGGCAGGCCCGCGACTACGGCGGGACCAGCCCCGCCTTCCGCAACCAGGACCAGGGCGCCGTCCACGGCCGCCAGTGGCAGGATCGCGACTACGGCGGGACCAGCCCCGCCTTCCGCTCGCAGGACTATACCCGCGGCCAGGACTACAGCCAGGGTGGCCGCTACTACGGCGACGACGAGCGCCAGCCGATCTACCGCGAGGAGTACGGCCTGGGCGGGCGCGAGTACGGCGACGTGCCGCGCGGCTATGACGCCGGCCGCGGCTACGGCGGCGGCCAGTACGGCGGGAGCCAGTACGGCGGGAACCAGTCCGGCGGCCAGTACGGCTACGGCAATGCGCGCCCGGCCTACGGCGGCGTCGGCTCCGGCGGCACCGGCGGCTACGACTATGACCGCGGCTACGGCGACGGCGGCCGCCGCGACTGGGACGGCGACGACCGTGGCGGCATGGACCGGGCCGGCGACTTCCTCAGCCGGGCCGGCCAGAAGGTGGCCAGCTGGTTCCGCGGCGACGACCTGATGGGCGACAGCGGCCGCGACGAGCGCCGCGGCTTCCGCGAGGACTTCGGCCGCGAATGGCGGATGGAGGACCGCGGTCATCGCGGGCGCGGGCCGAAGGGCTACAAGCGCTCCGACGAGCGGATCAGCGACGACGTCCACGAGCGCCTGGCCGACGACAGCTGGCTCGACGCCTCCGGCATCGACGTGAAGGTCTCGGACGGCGAGGTGACCCTGTCGGGTACGGTCGACAACCGCGAGTCCAAGCACCGGGCCGAGCGCCTGGTCGAGGACATCTCGGGCGTCCACCACGTCCAGAACAACCTGCGGATCACCTCGGGCGGGCTGACCGGCTCCGGCCACGGCTTCGGCGACAGCGCCGTCGAGGCCCAGATGCGCCGGGACGAGCCGGCGTCCAACGGCTCCGGCGGCGCGGGCGCCGGGCAGTCGACGGCCGGCCGCAAGACGACCTAGCGAATCTTGGACTTCCCGAAAGGCCGCCCCTATCCTTGGGGGCGGTCTTTCTCATTGTAATCCCTATCGAATTTGGGCGTCTCGTAATAGTCGTCCAGCCGCGCATCGGGGCTGTCCGAAAACGGCTCAGTAGGCGAACGCCCGGTAGCTCTCCTCGCGCTGGGCGGCCTCGGCCCGGGTCTCGAACACCGGGTTGAAGCGCAGCCAGCGCCGCGCCCGCTCGGGCAGGGCGACCAGCACCTCGGCCGGGACCCGGATGTTCACCTCCGGCCGGAACAGCCAGCGCCGCGAATAGCCGATCACCACCATCGGCCGGGGCGTCGCCGACGGGTTGGGCGTCCCCCGGTGGATGTGCCGCACGTCGCGGATCATCACGTCGCCGCGGTTCATGTAGCCCTTCACCAGCGGGATCTCGCCGGTGGCGATCGCCCGCATGCCGTCGGCCTTGGACATCATGTGGGTGCCCGGCGCGTACTCCATCGGCCCCGTCTCGTCGGTGACGTCGACCAGCGGGAAGTTGACCGCCAGCTGGTAGGGCGGGGTCTCGACGCCGCTTTCGGGGAACAGCAGCTGGGTGTCGCGGTGCAGCTCCTGGTGCTCCGAGCCCAGGCAGGGGGTGTCGCTGGCGAGCTGGCACATGACGCCGTCCGCGCCGACCAGCTCCTCGACCACCGCCATCACCGCGTCGTTGTCGATGATCCCGGGGTCTGCCCACAGGTCCTCGAAGGGCAGGGTGACGTAGTAGCGGTGCGCCCCGCGGTTCGGGTTGTCCCCCTCGCGCCGGATCGCCTCCCGCAGCAGCGGCTGGAAGGCGGCGTTCCAGCGGTCGATGGTCTCGACCGGGATCAGGCCGCGCAGCATGGTGACGCTGGTCCGGCGGACCTCGTCCGCATGGGCCCGGGCTTCGGCAGGCGTGAGCTTCATGGCGGTGTTCCCTATCCGACCGCTTCAGGGTAACGCCGGTCGTCCAGCCAAGCTTCGGGGGCGGATCGTCGCATGAGCGGACTATCCACAGACGTCTCGCCCTGGCTCGCCCGCTGGGGGCTGGAGCCCGACGGCTGGCCGTTCTCCACGGTCTTCACCCGCAGCCTGCTGCTGCCGGTTCGCCAGGACGGTCGACCCGCCATGCTGAAGCTCGCCACCTATCACGAGGAGGTGCGCGGCGCTGCGATGATTGCCTGGTGGGCCGGGCAGGGGGCCGCCCCGGTCCTGGCGCGCGAGGACCACGCCCTGCTCCTGCTCCGCGCCGGGGGCGAGGGGGACCTGAAGGCCCTGGTCGCCGAGGGCCGCGACGACGAGGCCACCGCGATCCTCTGCGGCGCGCTCGCCGAGCTCCACGGGCCCAGGCCCCGCCCGCCGCCGGAGGGGCTGATCCCCCTGGAGGACTGGTTCCGCTCCGTCGCGCGGGCTGTCCCCCAGGGCGAGGTGTTCGCCCGCGGCCACGAACTTGCCTGCGCCCTCCTGGCCGAGCCGCAGGACGTCCGGCCGCTGCACGGCGACATGCATCACGGCAATGTCCTCGACTTCGGGCCGCTCGGATGGCTGGCCATCGATCCCAAGGGCGTGCTGGGCGAGCGCGCCTACGACTACGCCAACCTCTTCCGCAACCCGGACATGGAGACCCCCCTGTCGCCCGGCCGCCTGGAGCGCCAGCTCGACCTCGTCTGCCGGCTGGCGGGGCTGGAGCCCCGGCGCATGCTGCAGTGGGTGGCGGCGCACGCCGTGCTGTCGCTCGCCTGGTGTCTCGAGGACGGCATGTATCCGGACCGTTCGATGGACTTCATCGACCTCGCCTTCGCCCGCCTGGACGCCTGAGGGCCTTGTCGCCGATCAAGGCGGCGCGGCGCCCGCCGTGGAGACTGACCGCCGATGCCCTCGCTCTTCCATCAGCTGTGGATCGCCACGGCCATCGTCTCGGCCACGATCGTGATCCACCTGGTGGGCCTCGACGCCCTGCAGGGCCTGGTGCGCTGGCACCTGAAGCGGCTCACCCGCTGGGTGAGCGTGGACCGCCTGATCGTGCCGCTGGGTATCGTGCTCGGGCTGTTCGTCCTGCACGCCGTGGAGATCTGGCTCTACGCCCTGATCTACTGGAAGGCCGGCATGCTCCACAGCCTGGAGGAGGCGCTCTACTTCTCCACCAGCGCCTATTCCACCGTCGGCGAGACCGGGGCCCTGCTGCCCCAGGCCTGGCGGATCGTGGGCGTGCTGGAGGCGATCAACGGCATGCTGCTGATCGGCTGGTCCACGGCCTTCCTGTTCCAGATCCTGCACCACCTGATGTGGGCCGAGGACGACGAGCGCCAGAGCCTGCCGAAGGGCGCCATCGCGCGCCGCCGCCGCCGACCGGATCCGGACTGACTACCCGGCGGGCTGCAGGTGGGCGTTGTCGCCGCGCCCCAGGGGGTCGCGCAGGGGCTCGCCGTCGCGCACGAACTCCAGCGACACCGAGTTGATGCAGTAGCGCAGCCGGGTCGGTGGCGGGCCGTCGGGGAAGACGTGGCCCTGGTGGCTGTCGCAGCGGGCGCAGCGGGTCTCTATGCGGATCATGCCGTAGGAGGTGTCGCGCACCGCCTTCACATGGGCCTCGTCGAACGGCGCCCAGAAGGAGGGCCAGCCGGTGCCGCTCTCGAACTTGGTCCTGTGCCGGAACAGCGGCAGGGCGCAGAGGCGGCAGCAGTAGACGCCGTCGTCCTTCTGGTCGAGCAGGCCGCCGCAGAACGGCGCCTCGGTGCCGTGGTGCAGCAGGACGTCGGCCTCCTCGCGCGAGAGGTCGGCCTCCAGTCGCTTGCGTTCCTCAGCGTTAGGCGGCGAGAGATCGAAACCGGAGAGGGAGACCGCTGGCGTGCTCATGGCCTGCAATCTAAGGTCCGCCCTTCGCCGCTGAAAGACCGGAGACGAGCAGAATGATCATCGCCACCACGCCGGAGGTCGCCGAGGGACGGGTCAGCCGCACCCTGGGCGTCGTCAGCGGCGAAGCGATCATCGGAGCGCACATCTTCCGGGACCTTTTCGCGGGCATCACCAACATCATCGGCGGCCGGGCCGGCGGCTACGAGCGGGCGCTCCGCGAGGCGCGCGACATCGCGCTGAAGGAGATGCAGGACGAGGCGTCCCGCCTGGGCGCCGACGCCGTCATCGGCGTCGACCTCGACTATGAGACCCTCGGTCCCGACGGCAGCATGCTGATGGTCACGGCGGCCGGGACGGCCGTGAAGCTGGGCGCGTAAAGAGCGGAATGTTCAAGAAAATCCTGATCGCCAACCGGGGCGAGATCGCCGTCCGGATCATCAAGACCTGCCGCCGCATGGGCATCGCCACGGTGGTCGTCTACTCCGAGGCCGACGCCGACTCCATGGCCGTGGAGATGGCCGACGAGGCCGTCTTCATCGGCGGCGCGCCGGCGTCCGAGAGCTATCTCGTCGCCGACAAGATCGTCGACGCGGTGCGGGAGACGGGGGCCCAGGCCGTACACCCGGGCTTCGGCTTCCTGTCCGAGAACGCCGGTTTCGCCCGGCGGCTGCAGGCCGAGAACATCGTCTTCATCGGGCCCAACCCCAAGGCCATCGAGGCCATGGGCGACAAGATCGAATCGAAGAAGTTCGCCGCCAGGGCGGGCGTCTCGACGGTCCCCGGCCACGTGGGCGAGATCGACGACACCAAGCACGCCATCAGGATCGCCGAGGAGATCGGCTATCCGGTGATGATCAAGGCCTCCGCCGGCGGCGGCGGCAAGGGCATCCGCGTCGCCTGGAACCGCAAGGACGTGGAGGAGGGCTTCCCGGCCGTTCGCGCGGAGGCCAAGGCCAGCTTCGGCGACGACCGGATCTTCATCGAGAAGTTCATCGAGAGCCCCCGGCACGTCGAGATCCAGGTGCTGGGCGACAAGCACGGCAACGTCGTCCACCTGTTCGAGCGCGAGTGCTCGATCCAGCGCCGCAACCAGAAGGTCATCGAGGAGGCGCCGAGCCCGCTGCTCGACGAGAAGACCCGCAAGGCCATGGGGGACCAGGCCGTCGCGCTCGCCAAGGCGGTCGGCTACGATTCGGCCGGCACCGTTGAGTTTGTCGCCGGTCAGGACCGCAGCTTCTTCTTCCTGGAGATGAACACCCGCCTGCAGGTGGAGCACCCGGTCACCGAACTGATCACCGGCGTCGACCTCGTGGAGCAGATGATCCGCTCGGCGGCCGGCGAGAAGCTGCCGTTCGGCCAGAAGGACCTGAAGATCAACGGCTGGGCGATCGAGAGCCGGATCTACGCCGAGGATCCGTACCGCGGCTTCCTGCCGTCCATCGGCCGCCTCGTGCGCTACGACCCGCCCGCCGAGGGCAAGGCCGCCGACACGGTGATCCGCAACGACGCCGGCGTCCGCGAGGGCGACGAGATCTCGATGTTCTACGACCCGATGATCTCCAAGCTCTCCACCTGGGCGCCGACCCGGGAGAAGGCGATCGACGCCATGGGCCGGGCGCTGGAGGATTTCCACATCGAGGGCCTGGGCCAGAACATCCCGTTCCTCGCCGCCGTGATGGACCAGGACCGGTTCCGTTCCGGCAAGATCTCCACCAACTACATCAAGGACGAATTCCCCGAGGGCTTCCATGGGACGTCGCCCACCGCCTTCCAGCGCGACGTGATGGCGGTGGTCGCCACCCACATGCACCGGGTGCTGGTGAAGCGCTCCGCGCCGGAGTTGCTGCGCCAGGAATGGATCGTCGTGGAGAACGGCGACAGGCGCGTGGTTCGCGTCAGCGACGGCGCCCTGGAGTTCCTCGGCGAGGGCCGCACCCTGCGGCTCACCGGGGTCGACTGGCGTCCGGGCCAGCCGACCTTCGCGGGCGTGCTCGACGGCGTGCCGTTCACGGCCCAGGTGCGGCCGGCCGCCGAGGGCTTCGTCATCCGCCACCGCGCGGCCCAGGGGCATGTCCTGGTGCTCACCCCGCGCTCGGCCGAGCTGCACGAGAAGCTGCCGCCGAAGAAGGCCGCCGACACCTCGAAGATGGTGCTCTCACCGATGCCCGGCCTGGTGGTCAGCGTCGAGGTGGCGCCGGGCCAGGAGGTCAAGACCGGCGAGGTCGTGGCCGTGCTCGAGGCCATGAAGATGCAGAACATCATCCGCGCCGAGGTGGACGGCGTCGTGAAAGCGGTGAACACCCGCTCCGGCGACAGCGTCGCGGCCGACGAGGTCCTGGTGGAGTTCGCCTGACAGAGAGCTCGGCTATAGTCGCGCCATGAACGGCCAGATCGCCTGGGGCGAGCTCTTCTTCTCCGCCAGTGGCCGGGCGGCGCGCGCGCCGTCCTGGCTGGCGACCCTGGTGCTGCTCGCCGTGGCTGCGGTGTACGAGGCGCTGGTCGGGCCGACGCTCCACTGGCTCACCGGCTGGTTCGTCTATCCGGCGCTCGTCTACTGCGGCGCCTGCGTGCTCTCCAAGCGGCTGCACGACCGCGGCCGCTCGGGCTGGTGGGCGGCGCTGATCCTGGTCTCGGTGGTGGCGGTCTGGCCGCACCCGAACGGCTTCCTCGACTTCGTCTTCTTCCTGGTCCTGGTCTGGGCCGCCATCGAGCTCGGCGCCATGCCGGGCGAGCAGGGGACCAACCGCTACGGCCCAAACCCGCTGCGCGTGGGCCTCGCCGCCTAGAGCGGGGGAGCGGCGTCGACGACCTCGCCGAACACTCGGCGGAAGCTGGCCTTCAGGGCCGCGTCCGCCTCGTCCATGGTCACCGGCAGGCCGAGGTCCACGAGGCTCGTCACCCCGTGCTCCGTCACGCCGCAGGGCACGATACCGGAGAAGTGGGAAAGGTCGGGCTCCACGTTGAGCGCGATCCCATGGAATGAGACCCAGCGGCGCAGCTTCACGCCGATGGCGGCGATCTTGTCCTCGCGCGGCGGCGCGCCGGGCGCCTTGCGCTCCACCCAGACGCCGACGCGGCGCTCGCGCATCTCGCCCTTTACGTTGAAGGCGTCCAGCGCCCCGATCACCCACGCCTCCAGGGCGGCGACGAAGGCGCGCACGTCGCGCTGGCGCTTCGTCAGGTCCAGCATGACGTAGGCCACCCGCTGGCCGGGCCCGTGGTAGGTGAACTGGCCGCCGCGGCCGGTGCGGAACACCGGGAATCGGTCGGCGTCGAGCAGGTCCCCCGGCTTGGCCGAGACGCCGGCGGTGTAGAGCGGCGGATGCTCCAGCAGCCAGACGAGCTCGCCGGCGCGGCCCTCGGCGATGGCTTCGGCGCGGGCTTCCATGGCAGCCACCGCCTCGGGATAGCCCACGCGGCCCTGCGAGACGGCCCAGCCGGCGGGCGCTTTATCGCTCCGGCCGAAAAGCGGTCCGGCGGCGGCGGGATTTAACGTGCGGTCAAGCATGTTGAACCAATGTGGGCGTCTGCCCGGCGATGCGAAAGCCGGGAGTGTGCCGAGTTCGTCTTACGCGTGGGGGCGTATCGTCCGTGAGCCAGGTCAAGGCGGTCAATGTCGAGATCCAGGTGGTGCTGGGGCGCTCCCAGCTCCCCATGCAGCAGCTGCTGCGCATGGGCCGCGGCGCGGTGATTCCCCTGGACGCCACGGTGAACGAGGAAGTCTGGATCCTGGCCAACAACCACCCGGTCTATCGCGGCGAGATCCAGATCAACGAGGATCGCATCTCCATCGCGGTCACCCGCGAGGCCAACGTCTACGACTACATGGCCGGCGGCGGCCAGTAGGCGCGATCGGTAGCGGCCGAAAGCCGCCCTTCACAAACCCATCGGCGTTTGCTACCTGCCGCGCCTCACCACGAGCGGTCGTGGCGGAATTGGTAGACGCGCAGCGTTGAGGTCGCTGTGGGGCAACCCGTGGAAGTTCGAGTCTTCTCGACCGCACCATCCTGTTTCGCCCTCTGGGCCCCGCAGGATTAGTGGAACGCACCGGCCGCCGTCCTCGACGGCCGCGGTGAATCAGGATCATTCGATCGGCTAGGAAGAGTCCGTCCATCACATAGTGCAAGGGGAGGTCCGCATGGTTCGCGAAACGGACGACCCCGAGCTGATGGAAGCCGACGAAGACCTGGAAGACCTCGCGCTCGGCGAGGACTACGCCTTCAATCCCGAATTCGTCCGGATGGTCGCCGACGCGCTCGACCGCGGCGATTCGGAGCGGCTGCGCGAACTCCTCGGCGCCCTGCGGGCCGAGGACATCGCCGACCTGATGGGCTTCCTCTCGGCGGACGACCGCGAGGAGCTCCTGCCCCACCTGGACCCGGAGGTCCTGGGCGATGTCATCAACGAGCTCGACACCGAGATCCGTGAGGACGTGCTGGAGCACGTCTCCCCGGCCATCCTCGCCAAGGCGCTGGGCGAGATGGATTCCGACGACGCCGCCGATGTCGTCGACGACCTCGAGGAGGACAAGAAGGCCCAGGTGCTCGCCGCCATGCCCGAGGTGGAGCGGGCGGCCATCGAGACCTCGCTCGCCTACGAGGACGAAACCGCCGGCCGCCTGATGCAGCGCGAGGTGGTGGCCGCGCCGCAGTTCTGGACCGTGGGGCAGGCCATCGACCATTTCCGCAAGGAAGAGGACGACCTGCCGGAGCTGTTCTTCGACGTCTACGTCGTCGACCCCAGCTACAAGCCGGTGGGCGCCGTGCCGGTGAGCCACCTGCTGCGCTCGCGCCGGGAGATCCCGCTCGCCCAGATCATGGAGCAGGTTACCGAGATCCCGGTCGACATGGACCAGGAAGAGGTCGCCTACATCTTCGACAAGTACCACCTGATCTCCGCCCCGGTGGTGGAGCCTGGCGGCCGGCTCGTGGGCCAGATCACCGTCGACGATATCGTGGGCGTCATCCAGGAGGAACGCGAGGAGGACATCCTGGCGCTGGCCGGCGTATCCGACGCGGGCCGCGACGCCGACGTCTTCGGCATGGTGCGCTCGCGCCTGCCGTGGCTGCTGCTCAACACCCTGACGGCTGCGCTGGCGGTCAGCGTGATCCGGGCCTTCGAGGGCCAGATCGTGCAACTGGCCGTGCTCGCCGTCCTCATGCCCGTCGTGGCCTCGCTCGGCGGCAACGCCGGCACCCAGACCCTGGCCGTGGCCGTGCGCGCCCTGGCCAGCCGCGAGCTCTCGGCGGTGAACGCCGTGCGCACCATCGGCCGCGAGGCGCTGGTGGGGATGGTCAACGGCTGCGCCCTGGCCGTGGTGACCGGCCTGGTGCTCTACCTGCTGTTCCGGGACGCGGGTCTTTCCCTGGCCTTCGGCCTTGCCCTGGTGATCAACCTGTTCGTCGCGTCGCTCGCCGGCGCGCTGATCCCCCTCGCGCTCGACCGGATGGGCCGGGATCCGGCGGTATCCTCGGTGGTCTTCGTCACCTTCGTGACCGACTTCACCGGCTTCTTCGCCTTCCTGGGACTTGCGGCTCTCATCCTGTTGTAAACCTTAGCCGGGTTACGACACTCGGCCCGGGGATTGCTTAACCCTGGCTGGGCGCTTCGGCGCCTGTGTCAGAACGGGTCAGTGAGGGCATGAAGCCGCGCCACCACGTCTCCCGGACCGCGATCGAGCTGATCAAGCGGTTCGAGGGCTATCGCCGCAAGGCCGCCCAGCTGCCCGACGGGCGCTGGACGATCGGCTACGGCCATACGCTGACGGCGCGCCAGGGGGCCGAGGTCTCCGAGGACGACGCCGAGGCGCTGCTGCTCTACGACCTGATCGCCGTCGCCAAGGCGGTCAACGAGCTCACCTTCACGCCGCTCACCCAGAACCAGTTCGACGCGCTCTGCGCCTTCGCCTTCAACATCGGTGTCGAGAGCTTCCGCGCCAGCCGGGTCCTCAAGCAGGTCAACGAGGGCGCACTGATCCAGGCCGCATGCGGCATGGAGCTGTGGCGCAAGGCCGAGTTCGAGGGCGAGGTGATTCTCATCGACGCCCTGGTCCGCCGGCGCGCGGCCGAGAAGGCCCTGTTCCTGACGCCGCCGGGCGGCGCCTGGGTTCCGGTTCCCTCCGCCGTGCTGAAGCCGGGCCTGGACATCGAGGCCGAGGCCCTGGTCCCCGCCAGCCCGCCGGCGCCGGTGGTCACGTCGCTGGAGGGCGAGGCGGTCCGGGTGCTGCGCGAGGACGAGCCTGCGCCGCGGCCCCTGCCGCCGGAAGGCGAGAGCCCGGTGACGGCCGCCGCGGAGGCGGTGACCGCGCGCCTGGCCACTGTCTTCCCGGACGAGGCCGCCGCGCCTGCCGCCGAGCCCGAGCCCGAGGCCGAACCCGCTCCCCATCTCGAAGACGCCCGGCCGCAGGCCGACTTCGCCCCGCCGATCACCGTCGACACGGGCGGCGAGGACGCCGCCGAGCCGGAGGCCGAGCCCTTCGAACTGGTCCCGCCGGAGCCTGCCGCCGAAGAGGCTCCCGAGCTGGTCATCGAGGAGAATGAGCCGGAACGCGTGGTCGAAGGGCCCGCCGCGCCCGACCTGTTCGAGCAGCCGTCGCCCGCCAACGACGCCCGCGCCGCCGAGGCGCCCTCCGTCGACGAGGCCGAGGCCGCCGCCCGCGAACGGGTCGTCATCGACGATACCGCGCCCTACGAGTTCATCCCGACGCCGGTGCAGCCGCTGCAGCGGCCCAAGGACGGCTACCTCTCCCTGGTCAGCCTGGCGGTGCTGGGCCTGGCCTTCTTCGCGGGTGGCCTGTTCTGGGCGGTGAACGCCCAGGCTGGCCTGGAGCAGCCCGCCTGGATGTCGCCGAAGGTCGTGGGGGCCCTGGCCTGCGTGGCCGGCGTCGGCTTCTTCTCCATCGCCCTGTTCCTGCTGCTCCAGCGGCTGGGGCAGGCGGCCGAGCGGGCGGACGGGAACCCGCGGATCTAGGCTTCCCGGTCTCGCGACCCGCGGCGACGCATGCTAACGCTCGCCCATGATCCCCAATCACGGCCCCTCCCTGGAGTTCGGCCTCGGCGAGACCGCCGACGCCATCCGCGAGACCACGGCGCGCTTCGCCGCCGACAAGATCGCGCCCATCGCGGCGAAGATCGACGAGACCAATGAATTCCCCCGCGAGCTGTGGCCCCAGATGGGCGAGCTCGGCCTCCACGGCGTGACCGTGGAGGAGGCCTACGGCGGGCTGGGCCTGGGCTACCTGGAGCACGTGGTGGCCATGGAGGAGGTGTCGCGGGCCTCGGCTTCGGTCGGCCTGTCCTACGGCGCCCACTCCAACCTCTGCGTGAACCAGATCCGTCGCTGGGGCACCGAGGAGCAGAAGCGGCGCTACCTGCCCAAGCTGATCTCCGGCGAGCACGTCGGCTCCCTGGCCATGAGCGAGGCCGGCGCGGGGTCGGACGTGGTCTCCATGCGCCTGCGCGCCGAGAAGCGCGGCGACCGCTATGTGCTCAACGGCACGAAGTTCTGGATCACCAACGCGCCGCACGCCGACACCCTGGTGGTCTACGCCAAGACCTCGCCCGAGGAGTCCTCCAAGGGCATCACCGCCTTCCTGATCGAGAAGGGGTTCAAGGGGTTCTCGGTCAGCCAGAAGCTCGACAAGATGGGCATGCGCGGCTCCGACACCGGCGAGCTGGTCTTCGAGGACTGCGAAGTGCCCGAGGAGAACGTCATGGGGCCCGAGAACGGGGGCGTGGGCGTGCTGATGAGCGGCCTCGACTACGAGCGGGCCGTGCTCTCGGCCGGGCCGCTGGGCATCATGCAGGCCTGCCTGGACGTGGTTCTGCCCTACGTCCGCGAGCGCAAGCAGTTCGGCAAGCCGATCGGCTCGTTCCAGCTCATGCAGGGCAAGGTCGCGGACATGTACGTCGCCCTGAACTCCGCCCGGGCCTACGTCTACGCCGTGGCCAGGGCCTGCGACGCCGGCCTGACCACCCGCTTCGACGCCGCCGGCGCGATCCTGATGGCCAGCGAGAACGCCGTGAAGGTGTCGCTGGAGGCGATCCAGGCCCTCGGCGGCGCGGGCTATACCAAGGACTATCCGGTCGAGCGATTCCTGCGGGACGCGAAGCTGTACGACATCGGCGCCGGGACCAACGAGATCCGGCGCTTCCTGATCGGAAGGGAGCTGATCGGCGGATGAGGCGGGCAGGGGGCTTGCTGCTGGCGCTGGCGCTGTCGGGCTGCGCCACGATCGAGCGGGCGCAGGCGCCGCGGGAGCCGGCGTGCCCGGCCGGCCAGGAGCACCTGCGCACGGCCCAGCTGTTCTTCGGCCGCAGCGCGGGCCAGACGCCGAACGTCAGCGAGGCCGCCTTCAGCCAGTTCGTGGACCAGGAGATCACGCCGCGCTTCCCCGACGGCCTGACGGTCATGGACGGCGGCGGCCAGTGGCGGGGCAGCGAGAACCAGCTGATCCGCGAGGCGGCCAAGGTGGTGCTGATCGTCCTGCCGCGGAAGGGCGACGCCCTGCAGAAGATCAACGCCGTGCGCGACGCCTACAAGACCCGGTTCTCGCAGGAGACGGTCCTGCTGATCACCCAGGCGGCCTGCGTCTCCTTCTAGCTCAGGCCAGCGCCGCGTGCGCCTGGCGCAGGGCCTCGGCCGTACCGGCGTCGGCCGGGAAGAAGGTCTCCAGCGTCAGTTCGGAGAGCGTGATGTCCACCGCCGTCCCGAAGACGGTGGTGGTGCTGAAGAACGAGAGCATGCGGTCCCCCAGCATCACCTGGAACGGAATGGCCACGCCGCCGAGATCCTCCGGCCGCCGGTCCGGAGCGGGCGGGACCGGATAGGCCTTCACCTCGGCGATCAGCTCGATCAGCGCCGGATCGGCGCTCAGTTCCGCCTGCCGGCGCAGCCGCTCCAGGATGTGTGTCCGCCACTCCGCGGCGTTGACCGTTCGTGGCGCCAGCCCCTGCGGGTGCAGCGACAGGCGCACCACGTTCAGCGGCGGCGCCAGGAGCGCCGGGTCCACGCCCTCCAGCAGCGGGGCGACCATCCGGTTCGCCGCCACCAGGTTCCAGCGCTGGTCGACGACCAGGGCGGGGTAGGGCTCGTGGCCGGCGAGGATCAGGTCCACGGCCCGTCGCGCGGCGGCCATGGCCGGGTCGTCCAGGGCGCGTTCGGGGAACACGGGCGCGAAGCCTGCGGCCACCAGCATGACGTTGCGCTCCCGCAGGGGGATGTCGAGCTGCTCGGCCAGACGCAGCACCATCTCGCGGCTCGGCTGGGCGCGCCCGGTCTCCATGAAGCTGAGGTGGCGGGTGGAGATATCCGCTTCCAGGGCGAGGTCGAGCTGGCTCATGCGGCGGCGCTGGCGCCATTCGCGCAGATGGTCGCCGACGGGGCGGGGCGAAGCGAGCATGCCCGGGACGATAGCGGCGTGGCGGCGTCCGTCCATGACCTCGCAGGTAAGGGCCGCGCCGCTGCGGGTCGCCGGAGTCCTCCGGCGACCCGCCACTGGGCTCGCGCCGGACAGACCCTCTCGGGCCTCTCCAAAGTCCGTCGCGTCGGCCGCAGCGTCGGCGCGCGCGGACGGGAGGACCGCAGGCGCCGAGGCTGACGGGAGGCATGTCACCTTCCGGAGGGACCAACGACACGGCCCCGTGGATTCATCCGCCGGGGGCGAAAAAAAGCGTGCCTCAGGGGCCCCGGAGCGCCGTGCGCTGCGCGCCGACCGACAGCGGATCGGTGCGCAGCTCGAAGGCCACGAGGCCCTTGCCGTAGACGGGATCCGGGCCGGGCACGCCGAGGTCGGTCGACTCCTCCCCGAGCGCAGCGACCGCGCGGGCGGCCGCCGCCGGGTCGGGCCGGCGGATCATCCGCGCCAGCCGGCCGGCCGCGATGGGAGCGGCGAAGGAGGTGCCGCGCACCTTCACGAAGCCCGCCAGCCCGCCGGCGGCCATGTCCGCGCCCGGGGCGGCGAAGTCCACGTGCGGACCGCGCACGGCCTCGGGCAGCGCGCGCCGGCGGGCGTCGACCGCTGTCACCGCCACCACGCCGGGATAGGCGGCCGGATAGAGCGGCCCCGCGGCCGCGCCGTCGTTGCCGACCGCGGCGACCACCACGTGCCCGCGGGCGGTCAGCGACTGGATGGCGGCGGCCAGCAGGCGGTTCGGAGGGCCCACCAGGCTGACATTGATCACCGGCACATGGTTCTCGGCCAGCCAGGCGAGGCCCCGCACCAGGGCCTCGACGGAGCCGCCGGTCGGCGTCGCGCCATAGACGTCGGCGACGTAGACGGTCGCCCCGGGCGCCGCGCCGCGGAACGGGCCGTAGGCGCCGGCGATCAGCGAGGCCACGGCGGTCGCATGGGCGGTGGGCGGCGTCTTGCCGGGCACGAAGGCCTTCTGGACAAGCTTCGCGCCCGCCAGCGTCGGATGGCCCCGGGCCACGGCGCCGTCCACCAGTCCGACGCGGATGCTGGGGTCCGGCCGGACCCGCGCCAGGCCGGCGGCCGGCGCGGCGCCGGCGGCCAGGGCGGCCGCGCCGCCCTGCTGGTAGAGGTGGTTGAACTCGTACTGGCCCTGCGGATCGAGCGTCCGGAGCCGCTGGGCGGCTTCGGTGGCCGGCATGCCGCGTGGCGCGGTCAGCACGACGACCTCCAGCCCAAGTCCTCCGTAGGCCTGGGCCCGGCCGACGCGGAACCCCGCCCGTCGCGCCAGGGAGAGGGCGGCGGGGCTCGGCGCGATCGCCAGCACCTGGCCGCGGACGATCGGCTCGCCCGCCGGGTCGGCCTCGATCCGGCGGGGATGGTCGCGGATCAGCCGCTGGGCCTGCTGGCTGCGGCTGGGGACGGTGGGCAGCTCCTGCGCCGGACGGCTCATGACCTCCACGATCCGGGCTTCGTCGCGGGCCACGCCGGGCCCGTCGCGGTCCGGGCCGGCGTCCTCGCGGGCGGCCTGGACCTCGTCCGCCCGGTCGCTGCGCAGGGCCTCGCCCCGCCAGTCGACGCCGCCGAACCCGCGCTCATCGGCCGGGCTGGGGGCGGAGCCGGTCTGGCCGGGCGCCTCACCGGACGCGCCGGGCGAGCCGTCGCCGCTCCGCCCGGGCGGACCCTCGGCGGCCGGCTCCCCGCGCGCCGGGGTCGCGCCCGCTTGTCCCGGAGGTCCGCCGCCCGCCAGTCCGGGCGGTCCGCCCGCGGGTGGGCCGTTGTCTTGAGCTCCGCCGCCGGCCTGGCCCAGGGGGCCGCCGCCGGCCAGCCCGGGCGGTCCGCCCGCGGGTGGGCCATTGCCTTGAGCTCCGCCGCCGGCCTGACCCGGAGGGCCGCCGCCGGCCAGCCCGGGCGGCCCGCCCGCGGGTGGGCCGTCGCCTTGAGCTCCGCCGCCGGCCTGGCCCGGAGGCCCGCCGCCAGCCAGTCCGGGCGGTCCGCCCGCGGGTGGGCCATTGCCTTGAGCTCCGCCGCCGGCCTGGCCCGGAGGCCCGCCGCCGGTCAGGCCGGGCGGTCCGCCCGCGGGCGGGCCGGCGCCTTGCGAGGTGTTGCCGGCGAGACCGGGAGGTCCGCCGGAAGCGAGGCCGGGAGGCGCGCCGGCCGCAAGTCCGGGCGGTCCGGCTTCCGGGGGACCGCCGCCCTGCGATCCGCCGCCGGTCCAGGCCGGAGGTCCGCCGCCGCTGTCGGCGGGAGGTCCCCCACCGGGCGATCCGACGCCGGCCCAGGGGGGAGGTCCGCCGCCCGGCGATCCGACGCCGGCGGGCTCGCCGCCGCCCGCGCCAGGGGGTGCGCCGCCGCTCAGGCCGGGCGGCCCGCCTTCGGGAGATCCCGCGCCCGGCGGTCCGCCGCCGCCGCCGCCCTGTCCGGGCGGCCCGCCTTCCGGCGGTCCGCCGCCGCGACCGTTCTGGGCGAGCGCCGCGCCGCCCGCCGCGAAGACCACGGCCGCGCCCAGCAGGAGGGCGGCGCGCAGGGGCGGACGGGGGGCGCGCGGCTTCCGCATCTGTCGCAAGCTCCGATGGCTCCGCCCGGGGACGAGAGCGTTGGACTTCTTTAGACCTAAACGGATGAAACAGCCGATCCGGTTCGTTTCACCCCTGACGAAGGCGAGTCCTTGACGGACATCCGTGGCCAGATCGTCGCGCTGCTGCCGCGCCTGCGCCGTCTGGCGCGGGTGTTGACGCGGGACACAGCTGACGCCGACGACCTGGTGCAGCTGACGGTCGAGCGCGCCCTGGTGCGGAAGGGCCAGTGGCAGCCGGGGACGCGCCTCGACAGTTGGATGTTCCGGATCATGAAGAACGCCTGGATCGACGAGAGCCGCGCCCGGAAGCGCCGCGGGGCGGTGTTCGTCCCCGAGGAGGACGGCGCCCAGGCAGGCGAGGACGGCGCCGGCGCCATGGAGGCCCGGCTCGGCGCACGTGACGTCGAGCGGGCGATCGCCCGGCTGCCCGAGGACCAGCGCCTCGCCGTCGCCCTGGTGCTGGTGGAGGGGCTTTCCTACCGCGAGGCGGCGGAGGTCCTGGAGGTGCCCCAGGGCACCCTGACGAGCCGGCTGTTCCGGGGGCGGGCCGCCTTGATGACCGAATTGCAGGAGACCCCGCGATGAGCCGGGAAGAACGCCTTATCGCCTATGTGGACGGCGAACTCTCCGCCGCCGACCGCACGCTGTTCGAGGCGGAACTGGCGGCCGACCCGAGCCTCGCCGCCCAGGTGGAGCAGCAGCGCCGGCTGCGCGAGCGGATCGCCGCCGCCTATGCCCCGGTGATCGGGGAGCAGGTTCCCGAGCGTCTGGCGGCGGCCGCGACGGCGGCCAACGACCGCGGCGGATTCCGGCCGATGCACTGGGCGGCCGTCGCCGCAAGTCTGGTGGTCGGCGCGCTGCTGGGCTTCGCCGCGCCGCACGAGCGCGGTGGGCTGACGGTTCGCGACGGAGTGGTGACGGCCCGCGCCGACCTGGCCGACGCTCTGGACCGGCGGCTGGCCAGCGACGGGGGCCCGATTCGCGTGGGGCTCAGCTTCCGCGATGCGCAGGGCGCCTACTGCCGCACCTTCCAGAGCGGGCCCGACGGGCTGGCGGGCCTCGCCTGCCGCGAGGATGGCCGCTGGGTGGCCCGCACGACCACCGCCTGGGCGGCGGCGCGCTCGCCGGAGTACCGGACGGCCGGGGCGGACATTCCGCCCGCGGTGCTGGCCTCGGTGGACGAGCTGATCGCCGGCGAGCCCCTCGACGCCGCCGCGGAGCGGGCGGCGAGGGACGGGAACTGGACGCCCTAGACGGCTCCACCATTGCGGTGATAGCGGTAACAGCGGGCCGCCGGCAGAGCGGCGCGAGGAAACCGCATGCCGACGCTCAAGGCGCTCCGCTGGTGGATCATCGGCCTGGTCATGCTGGGCGCGATCATCAACTACCTGACCCGCGCGACCATGGGCGTGGCCGCGCCCACCCTGATGGCCGACCTCGACATCACCGTCGAACAGTACGGCTGGATCACCAGCGCCTTCCAGCTCGGGATCATGCTGCAGCCGGTCTGCGGCTATGTGCTGGATTCCATCGGCCTGAAGCACGGCTTCGCGATCTTCGCGGGCGCCTGGTCGCTGATCTCCATGGCCCATGCGCTGGCCGGAAGCTGGCAGGGCTTCGCGGTCCTGCGCGGCCTCCTGGGCCTGGCGGAGGGCTCCGCCCAGCCGGCCGGCATGAAGGCCGTGGCGACCTGGTTCCCGGCCAGGGAACGGGGCCTGGCGGGCGGGATGTTCAACATCGGCGCCTCGCTGGGCGCCATGCTGGCGCCGCCGCTGACGGTCTGGGCCATCCTCACCTGGAACTGGCGCGCCGCCTTCGTGATCACCGGCGCCCTGGGGCTGGTGTGGGTCGTCCTGTGGCTCTGGTTCTACCAGTCCCCGGAGCGGCACAGGGCGCTCTCGCCCGCCGAGCGCGAACGGATCGCCGGCGGCCAGGAGGCGCACCTCGAGGGCGACGGCGGCCGGCCTTCGATCCTCAGGCTGCTCGCCCAGCGCAACTTCTGGGGCATAGCCCTGCCGAGGTTCCTGGCCGACCCGACCTGGGGGACGCTGTCCTTCTGGGTGCCGCTCTACCTGACCACCACCCGCGGCTTCGACCTCAAGCAGATCGCCATGTTCGCCTGGCTGCCGTTCGTGGCGGCCGACCTCGGCTGCCTGTTCGGCCCGGCGGTGGTGCTGTGGCTGCAGAAGCGCGGCGTCAGCCTGATCAACGCCCGCCGCGGAGCCTTCACCCTGGGCGCCCTGATGATGACCGGGATGATGTTCGTGGGCCGGGTGGAGAGCCCCTACGTCGCCATCGCGCTGCTCTGCCTGGGCGGCTTCGCCCACCAGACCCTGTCGGTCACCGTCATCACCATGTCGTCCGACCTGTTCCGCCGGAGCGAGGTGGCCACGGTGGCGGGGATGGCGGGGACCATGGGCAACCTCGGCGTGCTGATCTTCTCCCTGCTGATCGGCGGTATGGTGGCGATCGTCGGCTACGACCCGTTCTTCATCGCCCTCGGCGTCCTCGACCTCGTAGGCGCGGCGGTGCTCTGGACCCTGGTCCGCGACCCGGGCCGCATCGCCCGGCCGGTCCTGCAGATCCCCAATCCCTGACCATGACCGCCGCCGTGATCCGCAATCCGATCCTGCCGGGCTTCAATCCCGACCCGTCCATCGTGCGGGTGGGGGAGGACTTCTACGTCGCCACCTCCACCTTCGAGTGGTTTCCCGGCGTGCAGATCCACCACTCGCGGGACCTCGTGAACTGGCGGCTGCTGACCCGGCCGCTGCGGCGCGCCAGCCAGCTCAACATGCTGGGCGACCCGGATTCCTGCGGCGTCTGGGCGCCGTGCCTGACCCATGCCGACGGCCTCTTCTGGCTGATCTATACCGATGTGAAGCGCTACGGCCGCACGACCGTGGGCGGGGCCTCGGGCGCCTCGCTGCGCGACTTCCACAACTACCTGGTGACCTCGCCGAAGATCGATGGAGAGTGGTCGGACCCCATCTACATGAACGCCAGCGGCTTCGACCCCTCGCTGTTCCACGACGACGACGGCCGCAAGTGGTTCGTCAACCAGCTCTGGGACCACCGGCCCGCCCGCAACCGCTTCGCCGGCATCGTTCTGCAGGAATACTCCCACGAGGCCCGCGCCCTGGTCGGCGAGCGCAAGGTGATCTTCGAGGGCACGGCGCTGGGCCTCACCGAGGCGCCTCACCTCTACAAGCGCGACGGCTGGTACCACCTGGTCACCGCCGAGGGCGGCACCGGCTGGAACCACGCCGTGACCATGGCCCGGTCGCGGACGATCGATGGTCCCTACGAACTGCACCCGGACCGGTACGTGCTGAGCGCCCGTCACCGGCCGGACTCACCCCTGCAGCGGGCCGGACACGCCGACCTCGTGGAAACCGCGGACGGGCGGACCTACGCCGTCTACCTGTGCGGCCGGCCGCTGCCCAACCGCGGCCGCTGCGTCCTGGGCCGCGAGACGGCGATCCAGGAGATGGCCTGGGGCGAGGACGGCTGGCTGCGCACCACGGACGGCGAGGGGATTCCCCAGTTCGAGGTCCCGGCGCCGGACCTGCCGCCGCATCCCTGGCCCGCCGCGCCGGCGCGCGCGGACTTCGACGCGCCGGAGTTGCCCATCGACTTCCAGTGGCTGCGCTCCCCCTGGCCCGACGAGCTGTTCAGCCTCACGGAGCGGCCCGGCTTCCTGCGCCTGTTCGGCCGCGAATCGATCGGCAGCGTGTTCCGCCAGGCTCTGGTGGCGCGCCGCCAGCAGGCCTTCTGCTACGGCGCCGCCACGCTCATGGAGTTCGAGCCGGAGCACTTCCAGCAGGCGGCAGGGCTGGTCTGCTACTACGGCGGGACGAAGTTCCACTACCTGCACGTCACCCACGACGCGGAGTGGGGCCGCTGCCTGCAGGTGATGTCGGCGCTGCCGGACCAGGCGCAGGGCGACGCCTTCACCCGCCCGGTGCCAGTCCCGCCGGGCCCGATCGAGCTTCGCGTGGAGGTGGACTACGAGCGCCTGCGCTTCGGCTGGCGGATGGCAGGCGGTCCTTGGGCGTGGCTGCCGGAACAGTTCGACGCCTCGGTCCTCTCGGATGAGGCCACGCAGCCGGGCCTGCCCAACTTCACCGGCGCCTTCGTGGGCGTCGCCTGCCAGGACACCTCCGGCGCGCGCAAGCCGGCGGACTTCGACTGGTTCGACTACCAGGAGCGGCCCTACCGCCCCGATCCCACGGCGCCCTGACATGCGAAAGGCCGCCCCATCGCTGGAGCGGCCTTTCCATAGTCGGACCGCAGAGCGGCGCCGGACCTATGCCAAGCAATGACTTAGGCGCGGACCCCACGAGCGGAGGTCCAGGTCACGGTCACCGAGCTACGGCTTTCACTATGAGACACTGGATCACCTCCTTTCAGCTGTTGAACAGGGAAGTCCAATATGGGTCGCGCCGGTGCGCGGCGCAAACGCGGCCGTGCGGAATTTGGCGGACGCGTCAGCCTGCCGCGGTGGAGAGCATCCGGACCGCGGAGGTGCTCTCCTCAAGGCTCGGCCGGCGGCGGAGCTCCTGGACGGGACGGTCCAGCTTGTCGAGCGCCTCGTTCATCGCCCGGTACCCCTCGGCCACCGCCGGCTCGTAGGCGGCGAAGTCGCGGATTTCCACCCGTCCGACCTCGGGCATGACCAGCACGTCGGTCGCCTCGCGCGCGGCGATCAGGTCGCGGCCCGAGGAGACCGTCGCCGCCCGCATCAGGAGGGAGACGATGGGCGGGCCCTTGCGCCACTGGCCCGAGAGCAGCCATCGCCAGGCGCTTTCCGGCCGGGCCACGTCGTCGGCCGTGATGCTGCGCCCGCCGGTGACGTCGACGCCGACGATGGGGCCGAGCTGGGAGGCCCGCATCACGTCGGCCGGGAAGTTCTTCAGCACCGCCCCGTCGACCAGCACATTGTTGTCCTCGGTGGCCGGCGGCAGCACGCCCGGCAGCGAGATGGTCGCCCTGAGCGCCTGCCGCAGCAGGCCGCGCCGGTGCATGTGGTAGGCCCCCGTCGTGAGGTTCGACGACAGGCAGAAGAAGGGCAGCCATAGGTCGGCGATCTGCGTGTCGCCGAAGTGGTGCGCCAGCCGGGCGGACACCTTCTCGCCGCGCGTCATGGCCAGGATCGGCAGGGCCATGTCGTCCAGCGGGCTGGAGTTGACGAAGGCCTCCTGGATGCGCCGGTGCAGCTCCTCGTCGTCCCAGCCCATGGCCAGGCCCGCGGCGACGATCGCGCCCATGGAGACCCCGCCCACGAAGTCGATGGGCACGTTGCGCTCCCGCAGCGCCCGGACCGCGCCGACATGGGCGTAGGCCCGCGCGCCGCCTCCCGAGAGCACCAGGCCCACCGACTGGCCGGTGAGCACCCGGGCCAGCCGCTGCACGTCCCCGTCGTGGTCGCGGCGCATGTGGAACAGCCGCGCCGGCTGGACCGCGTCCGTCCAGGCCTCGGAGCCTTCGGGCGCCTTCACCGTGGCCGGCTGCACGAGGATCAGGTCCACGAGCTGCTGGGCCTGCAGCGGCGCGGCGAGATAGGCGTTGGGGGTCACCTTCGGCGGCTTGCGGTCGCCGCGGCCCACGCGGAACAGCCGGTCCACCTGGCGGGAGACGACCTGGCGCCAGCCGACGTCGGTGGTCTCCGCCACGTAGAGGACGAAGTCGTGGGTGCGCTCCACCTCGGAGAACCACTCCGTGGGCGCGCTGGCGGCCTCGGAGCCCACGCAGGTGGCGGAGTAGTCGAGCCTTGCGATCTCCAGCGCCAGCCGCTCGACCAGCGGCCGCAGCAGTCCGGGCTGGCCCACCGGCACGAAGCCGAAGACGGAGGGTTCGCCCATGGTCCCGCGGTTGTGCGCCTGGCGGGTGCGCAGGATCATCAAGCGGGCGAGCTCGGTCATCACCGAGGCGTCCGCCTCGCAGGCCTCGAAGAAGGCCTCGCGCGGCAGGGCGAAGATCTCGGAGTCGCGCAGGGCGACCACGTCGGCGGAATGCGGCGCCCCGGCGATGAGGGCCATCTCGCCGGCCGGCTCGCCGGGACGGATCACCCCCAGGAACTGCGGCTCGTGCCCCTCGTCGCGGCGGAACGCCCCGAGCCGTCCCGCCCGGACGAAGTAGAGCTGGTCGGCCGGATCGCCCGCCGCGTAGAGGATCTGGCCGCCGGGCAGGGAGAACCAGGTGGCGTCGCCCTGCGCCCGCTCCTGGCTGAAGAGCCGGGCCAGCGCCGAATCATCGGGGATTTCAGGAAGCCTCGCCACGGATGCGGAGCCTAGCGCCCGCCGCGCGCCCTCGCTATGGCTTCGCCGTAGCCGCGACCTTCCGCCCCCGGCGGCGTTAGGGGCGGGAAGGGCGTACGAGGAGACCCGCCATGACCAATCCGATCGTCGATCCGCTCGTCGAGGTTCCCGACACCAGCGCCACCTCGAACCTGGTGGACATCGACGCCACGGTCGAAGGCGCGGTCACCGTCACCCTCAACCGGCCGCAGCGGAAGAACGCGTTCGACGCCGACCTGATCTCGGCCATGGAGGAGGCGTTCCGCACCCTGGCCGGCGCCGAGGGCGTGCGGGTGGTCTTCGTGCGCGGCGCGGGCGGCACGTTCAGCGCCGGCGCCGACCTGGAGTGGATGCGCGCGGCCGCCGACCGGTCCGAGAGCGACAATCGGGCCGACGCCATGGACTTGGCGGTCATGCTCAAGCAGCTCTGGGACATTCCGGCGCTCACCGTCGCGCTCGTGGAGGGCGGCGCGTTCGGCGGCGGCGCGGGCGTGGCGGCGGCCTGCGACCTGGCCGTGGCCACGGCCGACGCGAAGTTCAGCTTCTCCGAGGCGCGGCTGGGCCTCGTCCCGGCCACCATCAGCCCCTACGTCATCCAGGCCATCGGCCCGCGCCAGGCGCGCGGCCTGTTCGCCACCGCCCGGGTGTTCGACGCGGTCTGCGCCGAGAGGATCGGCCTGGTCACCGAGGTGGTGGCCGACGCCGCGGCCCTCGACGCCGCGCGCGACCGGATCGCCCGCGAGATCATGGCCTGCGGTCCCCTGGCCGTAGCCGGGGCCAAGGAACTGGTCTCCGACGTGTACGGCCGCCCCATCGACCACGACCTGATGGACCTGACCGCCCACCGCATCGCCGCGGCCCGGGTCGGCCCGGAAGGCCAGGAGGGGGTTCGCGCCTTCCTCGAGCGCCGCCGGCCCGCCTGGGCCGAGCCGGTCGCGGAGTGAGGCCCGGCGCCGCACTGGCCATCCGCCGCGCGCGGTCCTAATCGTCAGGGCATGGCCCTGCACATGATCAAGCTCTGCGTCGGCGCGGACACCATCGAGGACCTGCTGGACTGGCGGCGCAGCCACTACGCGCCCGGCCAGCCCTGGACGCTCCGCACCCGCCAGACGCCGAAGCGCGGGGCCGAGATGGTCGACGGCGGCTCGCTCTACCGGGTGTTCAAGGGCGTCATCCTCTGCCGCCAGCGGATCCTGGCGGTGAACACCGTGGGGGAGGGCGTCAACGCCCGCTGCGAGGTCACGCTCGACGAGGAGATCGTGCGCGTGGCTCCGACCCCGCGCCGCGCCTTCCAGGGCTGGCGCTATCTCGAGGTGAAGGACGCGCCGGAGGACCTGGCGGCGGACGCCTTCGGCGAGGCGCCGCCCGAGCTCGCCCGCCAGCTCCGGGAACTCGGCGCCTGGTAGGAAAGACGAAGCGGGCCCCCTTGTCGGGAGGGGGCCCGCTGAGCTCCCGAACGGGGTCGTCCGGCCGGACCCGTACCCGTCAGGAGCCTCTGTCCGCTTGGCCGTGGGAATCCCGGCCTAGTGGAACAGCCAGTCGGAGGCGGTGAGGCTCGAAGGCGCCACGCCGTCCAGGGTGGTGATGGTGGTCGGCCAAAGATTGGCCGAGCCGTGGCCGTCCTGGTCGAATTTCACGATCGTGCCGCCGGCCCCGTCGCTCTCGAACCGCACATAGCCGTCCGCCAGCGGGTCGGAGCCCGTGTAGCCGGCCTGGGCGAACAGCGGCCGCAGGTCGAGGATGTCCGCGCCCGGCGTGAAGTCGGCCACGCGGCCGGCGTTCCAGGGCAGGGCGTCGAACATGAAGTGGTCCGCGCCGTCTCCGCCGATCAGGCGGTCGGGGCCCTGGCCGGCGTCGAGGGTGTCGTTGCCGGCCCCGCCGGTCAGGGTCTCGCCGTAGCCGGTGGAGACCAGGGAGAGGCCCGCGACCACGGGCGGCGACGGCGGCGCGGGCGGGGCCGGCGCGGCCGTCGGCTGGCCGTTGAACACCTGGGCGGCGGTGAGGCCGCTCGGCGAGACGCCCTCCAGGGTGACGATGGCATAGGCCCAGGGATTGGCCGAGTCGGCCCCGTCCACGTCCAGCATCACCTTCGTGCCGCCCGCGCCGTCGCTCTCGAACCGGACGTAGCCGTCCGCCACCGGATCCGCGCCCGTGTAGCCGCCGAGGTACAGCAGGGAGACGTCCAGCTTGTCGACGCCCACCTGGAAGTCGGCGATGCGGCCGGCGTTCCAGGGCAGGCCGTTGAAGGCGAAGGTGTCGGCGCCCGCGCCGCCGACCAGCCGGTCGGGGCCCTGGCCCGCGTTCAGGGTGTCGTCACCGGCGCCGCCGGTCAGCGTGTCGGCGTACTGGGTGGAGGTCAGGACCACACCCGGCGTGCCCGTCACCGGCGGCGGTTCCGACGGCGGCGGCTCGCTCCCGGCGGGCGCGCCGTTGAACACCTGGGCGGCGGTCAGGCCCGTCGGCGAGACGCCGGCCAGGGTGACCACGTGGTAGGCCCACGGATGGGCCGAGCCGGCCGCGTCCACGTCCAGCATCACCTTCACGCCGCCGGCGCCGTCGCTCTCGAACCGGACGTAGCCGTCCGCCACCGGGTCCGCGCCCGCGTAGCCGCCGGCGTAGAGGGCCGAGAGGTCGAGCCTGTCGACGCCGACCTGGAAGTCGGTGATCTTGCCCGCGTTCCACGGCATTGCCTGGAAGGCGAAGGTGTCGGCGCCCGCGCCGCCCGACATCTGGTCGGGGCCCTGGCCGCCGTTGATGGTGTCGCGGCCCGCGCCGCCCGTCAGGGTGTCGGCGTACTGCGAGGAGGTCAGGACCACGCCGTCGGCGCCCGTGCCGGCGCCCGGATCGGTGACCGGCGGCGGCGTGGTGGGCTGGGTCGTGGTCGGCGGGCTGGTGGTCGGCGGCGTCGTGGTCGAGCCGTCGCCCAGCTCATAGGCGCGGATGTAGTCGATCTTCATCTCGGCCGGCAGATGGCCGTCGGTGATGGCTCCACCCCAGCCGCCGAGGGCGAGGTTGGCGATCATGAACATCGGCTTGTGCATGTCGGCGGGGGTGTCCTGGCGGAACACCTCGACGCCGTCGACGTACCAGACGATCTCCGTGGCCGTCCAAAGGGCGCCGTAGGTGTGGAAGCCGTCGGTGGTGTCGGGGGTGAACGACAGCATGCCGTTCGAGGAGTGTCCGCCGAGCCCCGAATGTTCGGTCGTCCAGGTGCCGCGCGGGTCGGAGGTCAGCACCTCCATGACGTCCAGTTCCGGCGGCCAGGAGCCGTCGGCCGGGATCAGCCAGAAGGCCGGCCAGGCGCCGGCGGCGTCCGGCAGGTCGGCGCGCATCTCGAAGTAGCCGTAGGTCTGGGCATGGCTCTCCTTCGTGGAGATGAAGCCCGAGGTGTAGCCGTAGCCGAAGATCTCCGCGTTCGTGGACGGCCGCGCCCAGATCGACAGGGTGCCGTCGGCGTTGGAGACGAAGGGGCTCTCCGAGAAGTCGCCAGCGTGCCCGCGGAAGTAGGGCGAGGTGTAGATCTGCTTCTCGTTGTTGGACATCAGGGTGTAGCTGCCCGTGCCCTGTTCGCCCTGGTAGCCGAAGTCCGGCCGCCACACGCCCGTCGGGTTGCTTTCGGCGTCCCACAGCGACAGCGGGCCGGAGAACTCGTCGGCGAAGGTCTGGGCGCCCAGCGAGCCCATGTCGAGCTGCAGCTGGAAGTTCGAGGCGGTGAACTGGCCCACCGTCGCGCCGCGGAAGATCAGGCCGTCGCCGTCGCCCAGGTCGAGCTTCACGTCGGCGCCGATCTGGGTCAGGCGCGCCTGGACCTCGGCGAAGCTGGTGAAGCTGGCCTTCAGCCGGACCACGTCCTCGGCGGCGCTGAAGTCCTGGATGACGTCGTTGCCCTCGCCCTTGTAGACGATGAAGGTGTCGCGCCCCGCGCCGCCGACCAGGACGTCCTGGCCCTTGCCGCCGTAGAGCTGCTGCGCGCCGGCGCCGCCCTCGATGACGTTGTCCAGCGCATTGCCCGCGCCGTAGGTCTGGTCGCCGCCGACGTAGACGTTCTCGAAGTTGGCGTAGTCGTCGAGATAGATGCTCTGCCAGCCGGCGATCTTGTCGACGCCGCCGCCCGCCAGTTCGGTGACGGTGAACTGGCCCTTCAGGGCCTGCAGCCAGTAGGTGTCGTCGCCGGCGCCGCCGATGGCGGTGTCGCCCACGCCCAGCCAGAGCGAGTTGGCTTGGGCGTTGCCCATAAGCGTCTCTGCGGCGTCCGTCCCCCAGAAATCGGACGCAGGCGCGGCGGTCTCGGCGGCGCGGACGCCGTCGTACTTGAAGTAGGCCATCTTGTACTTTTCCCGTCTCTCGAAGGCGGGCCCGACCCCGCCGCCGTCGCTTCGGCCCCGACAGCCTTGCGACGGGTTGAAAGCTAGCGGCGACGAGCTTTCCGAACCCTTGTCAAAGTTGTCGCAGACCGTGGCCGTAGGCGGGGTTGACAGACACTGGTCGTGGCGTTCCCGAAGATCTGAAAACATGCTCCACTACAGTGGAGCCTGTTCGATAGACACCTGTAAGCGCGAATGAAATCCGGAAACAGGCGCTGCTGTAACCATTATGAACGGCAGATATACAAGCTCTGCCGTAGTCTTCGTCTTCGTGGCGATCTGGAGCGCTGCTGTGGCGCCTTGTCACAGCCTAGGTGTGCGCGGGCGCCGCAGGGGAGGGTGCGACGTGTGCGGCGGGCCGACGCGCCCTGCCGCGACGCGGCGCCGCGGAACGCTGTTATGCGCCGAAGATCCAGCCGTCGCCGAGCGATGCGAGCTGCACGCCTTCCAGCACAAGCTGGTCGCCAGGACCCATGGTGACGACCACGTCGGCGCCGACCTGGGCCACCGAATAGGCGGTCCCGGGGTCGAGCTGCACCCGGTCGCCCTCGGCGAACCGGAAGTCGGTGACGCGGTCGAGTCCCGCGCCCGTGAAGCTGTGGAAGACGTCCGCCCCGGCGCCGCCGGTGACCGTGTCGTCGCCCCGGTCGCCGGACAGCCAGTCGTTCCCGCCCTGGCCGAACAGCCGGTCGTCGCCCTGGCCGCCGCGAATCAGGTCCGCGCCTTCGCCGCCGTCGCACCAGTCGTCGCCGATGTTGCCGTAGACGATGTCGTCGCCGTCATCGCCGCTCAGGAGGTCGGCGTCCTTGCCGCCCACCACCCAGTCGTCCCCCGCGCCGCCGGAGACGGTGTCGTCGCCCGCGTTGCCGTGCAGGTCGTCGAAGGCCTCGCCGCCGGACAGCCGGTCCATGCCCGAGCCGCCCCGCAGGATGTCCTTTCCGGACCCGCCGGTGAGCAGGTCGTTGCCGGAGCCGCCCTGCAGGCTGTCGCCGCCTGCCTTGGCCACCAGGGCGCGGTCCGGATCCACCGGGACGCCCCCGCCCACAGACCCGCCGCCGCTGCCCGCTCCACCGCTGCTGCCTCCGCCGCCGCCCGAGGGCGGGGCAGGGAGCTGGTAGGCGCGGATGTAGTCGATGCGCATCTCGGCCGGCAGGTCGCCGTCGTCGATCGTCCCGCCCCAGCCGCCCAGGGCCAGGTTGGCGATCATGAACATCGGCTTGTGCATGTCGGCCGGCGTTGCGGCGCGGAACACCTCGGCGCCGTCGATGTACCAGACGATCTCGGTGGCGGTCCAAAGGGCGCCGTAGGTGTGGAAGCCGTCGGCGGTCTCGGGGACGTAGTGCTGCCGGCCCTCGGAGGTGTGCCCGCCCAGGCCCGAATGCTTGGTCGTCCAGGCGGCGTTCGGGTCGGAGGTCAGCGCCTCCATGACATCCAGCTCCGGCGGCCAGGAGCCGTCCACCGGGAGCAGCCAGAAGGCCGGCCAGGCGCCGGCGGCGTCCGGCAGGTCGGCGCGCATCTCGAAGTAGCCATAGGTCTGGCTGAACGAGGCCTGGGTGCTCAGCAGTCCCGAGGTGTAGCCGTAGCCGAAGATCTCGGGGTTCGAGGACGGCCGCGCCCAGATCGAGACCGTGCCGTCGCCGTTCACCGCGAACGGCGTCTCGGCGAAGTCGCCCGCGTGGTCGCGGAAGTAGGGCGAGGTGTAGATCTGCTTCTCGTCGTTCGAGACGAGGGTGTAGCTGCCGACCCCTTGCGTCCCCTGGTAGCCGTACTCGGTGCGCCAGGTCCCGGCCGGCGCGCTCTCGGGGTCGCGCAGCGACAGGCCGTCGAAGTCGTCGGCGAAGGTCTGGGTGAAGCCGGTGAGGTCGAGCCCCAGCTTGAAGTTCGCCGCGGTGAGCTGGCCCACGGTGAGGTTGCGGAACATCAGCCCCTCGCCGCCGCCCAGGTCGAGCTTCACGTCGCCGCCCACCTGGCTCAGGCGGGCCTGCACCTCGGCGAAGCTGGTGAAGCCCGCCCGCAGCCGCACCACGTCCTGGGCCGGACTGAAGTCCTGAATGACGTCGTTGCCCTCGCCCTTCACGACGATGAAAACGTCGGCGCCCGGGCCGCCGACCAGCACGTCCTGGCCGCCCCCGCCGTAGAGCTGCTGGGCGCCGTCGCCGCCCTCGATGACGTTGTCGAGGCCGTTGCCGGCTCCATAGATCCCGTCGAGGCCGACGAAGAGGTTCTCGATGTGGGCGAAGTTCTCGAGCGACAGGTTCTGCCAGCCGGCCAGCCGGTCGACGCCGCCGTCGGCCTGCTCCACGACCTCCAGCCGGTGGTGCAGGGCCTGCAGCCAGTAGGTGTCGTCGCCAGCGCCGCCCTGCATCCGGTCGCCGTCGGCGCCCCAGAAAGACTCGGCCGCGGCCGTGCCGCTCATGGTCTCAGCGCCGGCCTGGCCGTAGAAATCGGCGGTGGGCGGGCTGGTGACGCTCGCAGGCGTGCCGTCGTACTTGAGATAGGCCATTGCCGCAGGTCCGCCCGACACCCTCGTCGCAGGCGGCAACCGTAGCGGTTCAGGGTTTCCAGGACGTTCCGACCCAAGGTCGCAGCCGTCGGGCGCAAGTCTCTGGAATAGCTCAGCTTCGGACGAGCTAAGCTGCCGAATTCACGCGGCTTGTAGCTTGGCCTTGGGCCCAGGGGCGGCGTGGCCGTGCGACGACGCGCCACAGCCCCGCTGTTCAGACCGCCATGTTGTCGATCAGCCGGGTGCGGCCGATGCGGGCGGCGGCGAGGATGCGCGCCGGGCCCAGCGCCGGGCCGGGGCCGAGGCGCGCGAGGTCCTCGGCGTCGCGGACCTCCACATAGTCCACGGTCTGGAAGCCGGCGGCGGCGAGGGCGGCGAGGGCGTCGGCCTCTACCCCGGCCACCGCCTCCCCGGCTTTCAAGCGGTTCACCGACTCGCGCAGCACGCCGTTCAGCCGCCCGGCGATCACGCGCTCCTCAGGGCTCAGGTAGGCGTTGCGCGAGGACAGGGCGAGGCCGTCCTCGGCCCTCGCCGTCGCGCCGCCGACGATCTCCACCGGAATGTCGAGGTCGCGCGCCAGGCGGCGGATCACCTGCAGCTGCTGGTAGTCCTTCTCACCGAAGACGGCGACGTCGGGCGCGCATTGCAGGAGGAGCTTGGTGACCACGGTGGCCACGCCGTCGAAGTGGCCGGGCCGCGCCGCGCCGTCCAGGGGCTCCGAGACGCCGGTGACGCTGACCTTGGTGGCGAAGCCCGCCGGATACATCTCCGCCACCGTCGGCGCGAACAGCAGGTCGCAGCCGGCGTCGGCCAGGAGGGCCGCGTCCCGCGCCTCGCCGCGCGGATAGGCGTCGAAGTCCTCGCTGGGGCCGAACTGGGTCGGGTTGACGAAGATCGAGGCGACCGTCCGGTCGGCCTGCCGCCCGGCCAGCCGCACCAGGGACAGATGGCCCTCGTGCAGGGCGCCCATGGTCGGGACGAGGGCCACGCGCTCGCCCGCCGCGCGCCAGCCGGCCACCCGCGCGCGCAGGTCGGCGACGGTGCGGACGATGGGCAGAGGGCTTTCGGACATGGCCGGGCTTATGGCGGAGGCCCCGGCCGGCGTCCATCCGCACGGGGCGGCGAAGTGCGCGTTGACCCGACTCTGCGTCGTGGCTCACCTAGGGGGTGTTTGGGCCGCGTCGCGCGGCGCCCGGGGAGCTGTTTCATGTCGGCCAGCGTCATCGTCGTCGGCAACGAGAAGGGCGGAGCGGGAAAGTCCACGCTCGCCATCCACATCGTCACCGCCCTGCTGCATGGCGGGGCCAAGGTCGCCGTGCTCGACCTGGACCTGCGCCAGCAGACCATGGGCCACTTCTTCGCCAACCGGGCCAAGTGGCTGGCCGCGCACGAGGCGCAGGCCCCGATGCCGATCGAGCATCCGATCAGCTCGGCCGGCGACGCGCTCGCCAAGGCGCCCGACGCCGAGCAGCTCGCCCGCTTCGAGGAGGCCTTCGCCGAGGTCGCCCAGGCCGCCGACTTCGTGCTCATCGACACCCCCGGCGCGGACACGGCGATCAGCCGCGCCGCCCACGCCAGGGCGGACCTCATCGTCACCCCGATGAACGACAGCTTCGTCGATTTCGACATGCTGGGCGTGGTGGACCCCGTGACCCTGGAGCTCACCCGCCACAGCCTTTACGCCGAGACGGTGTGGGCCTGCCGCAAGCAGCGCGCCACCGTCGACCGCAAGCAGATCGACTGGGTCGTCCTGCGCAACCGCCTGGCCCCCACCGAGGCCCGCAACCGTAAGCGCCTGGACGAGCGGGTGACGGCGCTGTCGCGCAAGGTCGGCTTCCGCGTGGGGCCCGGCCTGCGCGACCGGGTGATCTACCGCGAGCTCTTCCCCTTCGGCCTGACCATCGCCGACCTGTCGCCCGCGATCCGGCCGGTGGCCATGTCGCTGCAGCACGTGGCGGCGCGCCAGGAACTGCGCGCGCTGATGACCGCGCTGGGCTTCCAGGGGCTGGACGAGGCGGAGAAGATCGCGGCGGAATAGCCGCATGCTCTATCTCGCCCTCGGGGCCGCCGCGCTCGCGCTCCTTCTCGCCGCGGGCCGCGGCAAGCCGGTGTTGAAACGGCGGGAGTGGCGCTTCCTCTCGGGGGCCTTCGCCGTCGCGGCCTTCGCCGCCGCCGCCTGGCTCAGCGTCACCGGGCGCTGGGGCTCGGCCATCGTGCTGGTGGTCGTGGGCCTGGGGCTCGCCGTCTCGACACGCCGCACCGGCGCCGCGCCGCCGCCGTCCGCGCGCGGGCGCATGAGCGTCGAGGAGGCCCGCGGCATCCTCGGCGTCTCCGCCGACGCCACCGCCGAGGAGATCCAGACGGCCTACATGCGGCTGATGCGCAGCGTCCATCCCGACAAGGGCGGCACCTCGGGCCTCGCCGCCCAGCTCAACGCCGCCCGCGACCGGCTCCTGAAGGGGTAGGGGACAGGCGAGCGCGCATGAAAAAGGCCCCGGGATCGCCGGGGCCTTTCCCTTGTCTCGTGCGGCGGGATCAGGCGCTCGGCTCGATCACCTGGCAGGGCTGCTTCTTCGCCTTGATGGCCTTGCAGACGCTCTTCGCCCGGGTCTCGCTGAGGCCCACGAAGCGCGAGCGGTAGCGGCCGCCGGCCTTCTCGGTGACCGGCTTGGCGCCCGCCACCTGCTTGCCGAAGCGCTTCTCGATGATGTCGATCTGCTCCCTGGCGTCCGAGCGGGCCTTGAACGCGCCCACCTGGACGGCCCACTTGCCGCCCGCCTCGGCCTTCGTCTTCGACCGGGGATCGACCACCTCGATCTTGGAGGTGCGGCTCGGCGGGGCCGCCGAGGCCAGCACGATCTTCAGGTCCTGGTCGCCCTGCTCCACGCTGCCCTCCACACGGCCCGTGGGCTCCGGCTCGAACAGGTTCTGGGCGATGGTGATGTTCTCGCCGAGGTCGCGGCGGCGGATCACGTCGAAGCCGGTGAGCAGCAGGTCCTGGGCGTTCTCGTCCCGGGCGCGGGTCGTCGGGCCGCCGAGCACCACCGCGATCAGGCGGCGGTTGTCGCGCACGGCGGAGACCGCGAGGTTGAAGCCCGAGGCGTTGGTGAAGCCGGTCTTCAGGCCGTCCACGCCGTACATCCGATGCAGCAGGCCGTTGTGGTTGCGCATCGTCTGGCCGCGGAAGGTCATCTCCTTCTGGCTGAACAGCCGGTAGTACTGCGGATAGTCCCGCATCACCGCGCGCGACAGGATGGCGATGTCGCGGGCCGTGGAGATCTGGCGGCTGTCCGGCAGGCCCGAGGCGTTGGCGAAGTTGGTGTTGGTCATCCCCAGCTCCTTCGCCCGCAGGGTCATCAGGGCGGCGAAGCGGCTCTCGGTGCCGCCGAGCTTCTCGGCCATGGCCACGGCCACGTCGTTGGCGGACTTGATGGCCAGCGCCTGCATGGCTTCCGAGACGGTGATCGTCTGGCCGGCCGGCACGCCCAGCTTGGTGGGGGACTGGGCCGCCGCGCGGGGCGACATCAGTACGGGGTCGTCCAGCCGGATCTTGCCCGCCGCAAGGGCCTCGAAGGTGAGGTAGAGGGTCATCACCTTGGTGATCGAGGCCGGGTAGCGCGGCGCGTCGGCCCGCTTCGCGTAGAGCACCTCGCCGGTCTTCGCGTCGACGACGATGGCCGCGTACTTGGTCTGCGAGGCGGTCGCGAGCTGCTTGAAGGCCGGCTGAGCGTACGCGGGGGGCGCGGCAGACGTGAACGCGACTGCTGCGGCGGCGCCTAGAGCGACAAACAGGCGGCGGGCGTGCTGGAACATGCTTCGTCCGTCGAATCAAAGGGTTGTGGCGGCCCCCCGCCGCCGTGAATCCCGCTTACCATGCCTCAAGGACCCTTGCTCGACAGTAAACAAGGCTTGAACGGGCGCAAATGTCGCGGCGGCCCCAGGCGCCCATGAAAGCGGCATGACACTTTTGTGCAGTGCACAATTCGCGCTTGACTGCTGCACTGCAACATGAGACAACGTCTACGAGTTCAGGGGGCATTCGCCCCGAATCCCAGTTTGCGTTGCGGCAATGACGCCGCGTCCCTCCCGCCCTTGTCCAGGAGTTTCACGATGGCCGCTGCTGAAACCGTGAAAAACACCGTCGAACAGTTCACCGCCGCTTCCAACGTCGCCTTCAAGGACGGCGTGGAGAAGACCCTCGCCGCGCTGAACGAAGCCAACAGCCATTCGAAGAAGAACCTCGAGGCCGTGGTCGCCTCGGTGACCGCCGCCACCAAGGGCGCCGAAGCGCTCGGCGCCCAGGCCATGGCCTTTTCCAAGACCGCCTTCGACAACCAGGTCACCGCCGCCAAGTCGCTGGCCGGCGCCAAGAGCCTGCAGGAAGTGATCGAGCTGCAGACCGCCTTCGCGAAGAGCGCCCTGGAAGCCTACATGGCCCAGGTCGGCACGATGTCCGAGACGGTCTCCGCCTCGATGAAGGACAGCGTGAAGCCGCTGAACGAGCGCGTGACCGCCATGGTCGAGCGCATGCAGGCCGCCCGCTAAGAGACACCTTCCGGGGGCTCTTCCTCCCTGGTCCCTGGAACGTGGAAGGCCCGGACCTCAGGTCCGGGCCTTTTCTCGTTTGGGGCGGAGCGCTAGACCACTTCCCATGTCACAGGTTGAAGACCGTCTCGCCGCGCTGGGGATCACCCTGCCCAGGCCCAACCCGCCCGTCGCCAACTACGTGCCCTTCGTGCGCGCCGGCGATCTCGTCCACATCTCCGGCCAGGTCTCGGTCGACGCCGAGGGCGGGATCAAGGGGATCGTCGGGGAGGACGTCGACGCCGACCGGGCCCGCGCCGCGGCGCGCCTGTGCGGCGTCAACCTGCTGGCCCAGATGAAGGCCGCCTGCGACGGCGACCTCGACCGGGTGGTGCGGGTGGTGAAGCTCGGCGGCTTCGTCCAGGCCGGCCCCGGCTTCTACGACATCCCGCAGGTCGTGAACGGCTGCTCCGACCTGATGGTCGAGGCCTTCGGCGACGCCGGCCGCCACGCCCGCTCGGCCGTGGGCGTCTACCGCCTGCCGCTGGGCTTTGCGGTGGAGGTCGACGCGGTGGTGCAGGTGTCGTGAGGGCGCGCTTCGGCGAGGCCTGGGACCTTCTCTTCCAGCCGCCGATCGCGCATCGGGGGCTCTGGAGCCCCGACGGGCCGCCGGAGAACTCGCTGGGCGCCTTCCAGGCCGCCTGCGCCGCCGGCTACGGCATCGAGCTGGACGTCCAGATCTCGGCCGACGGCGAGGCCATGGTCTTCCACGACGAGGACCTGAAGCGGATGACCGGCGCCGATGGCCGGCTCTCCGACCGCACCTCCACCGATCTCGCCGCCCTGCGCCTGGCGGGTACGGACGAGGCCATCCCCACGCTCGCCGAGACGCTCGCCCTCATCGGCCACCGGGCCATGGTGCACATCGAGCTGAAGACGCCGCCGGGCCGTGTCGGACCGCTCGAGCAGCGGGTGCACGAGATCATCGTCGACCACGCCGGGCCGCTCTGCGTGATCGGCTTCAACCCCTACAGCCACGCCTGGTTCGCCGAGCGCTTCCCGGGCGTCCTGCGGGGCCTCGACAGCTATTCCTACCGCAAGGCCCCGCACATCAGCGAGGACCAGCGCCGCGCCTACGCCAACCTCGAGCATGTCGCCATCGCCCGGCCGCACTTCCTGGCGCTGGGCCTCGACATGCTGCCCAGCCCCCGCGCCGCCGAGCTGCGCGCCCAGGGCATGCCGGTCGTCGCCTGGACGGTCCGCGACCCGGCCCAGTGGGAGGCCGTGAAGGACGGCTGCGACAACCTGATCTTCGAGGGCTTCAGAGCGTGAGCCTGAAGCCGGCGGTCCGGCTCAGCCGCCGCATCTCCGAGATCGGCCGCGAGGCCTGGGACGCCTGCGCCGGCAATCCCGCCTACGCCGGCAACCCCTTCGTCAGCTACGATTTCCTGCACGCCCTGGAGGAGGCCAACTGCGCCGTCGAGCAGACCGGCTGGGGGCCGCAGCACCTCTCTGTCGAGGACGAGGCCGGCCGGGTGGCCGCCGTCATGCCGCTCTACCTGAAGTCCCACAGCCAGGGGGAATACGTCTTCGACCACGCCTGGGCCGATGCGTACGAAAGAGCGGGGGGCAAGTACTATCCGAAGCTGCTCTCGGCCGCGCCGTTCACGCCGGCCACCGGGCCCCGGCTGCTGGTCCGGCCCGACGTCGATGCCGAGGAGGGCAGGGCGCTCCTCCTGGGCGGCGCGCTCACCGTCTGCGAGCGCTACGAGGTCTCCTCCCTGCACGTGAACTTCCCCACCGAGGCCGAATGGCGCTGGATGGGCGGGCAGGGGCTCGCGCTGCGCGAGGGCCAGCAGTACCATTGGGAGAACCGCGGCTACGCCGACTTCGACGCCTTCCTGGGCGCGCTCTCCTCGGGGCGGCGCAAGACCATCCGCCGCGAGCGCCGCGACGCGCAGGGCCAGGTGGAGATCCACTGCCTGACCGGGGCGGCGATCACCGAGGCCCACTGGGACGCCTTCTTCGCCTTCTACATGGACACCGGCTCGCGCAAGTGGGGCCGGCCGTACCTGACGCGGATGTTCTTCTCCCTGCTGGGCGAGGGGATGGCCGACCGGGTGCTGCTGGTCATGGCCCGCCGCCAGGGCCGCTGGATCGCCGGCGCGCTCAACCTGATCGGCGACGACTGCCTCTACGGCCGCAACTGGGGCTGCGTGGAGGACGTGCCCTTCCTCCACTTCGAGCTCTGCTACTACCAGGCCATCGAATGGGCGATCGACCACGGCCTGCCCCGCGTGGAGGCCGGCGCCCAGGGCCAGCACAAGATCGCCCGCGGCTACCTGCCGAAGCCCGTCTACTCCGCCCACTACATCGCCGACCCGGCCCTGCGCGCGCCCGTCGAGCGCTTCCTGCGCCAGGAGCGTGAGGGCGTGGAGCAGGAGATGGAATGGCTGGCGGAGGAGTATTCACCGTTCCGCAACGAGGACTAGGACCGCGCCCAGGCCGCCTGCAGCAGGGCCTTCACGCCGTCGTCGACGTCCGCGGGTGACGACAGCGGAAGGACGGCCTTCAGCCGTTCGCTCCAGCCTTCGTTCTTCGGCGGCTGCAGGCGGGGGGCGGCGCCGGGGTCCACCGCCAGGCCCAGGCGGGCGGCCCCGCCCTTCGACGGTCGAACGGCTGCGAACTGGAATTCCTTCGAGAAGGCGGTGAAGCCCTTGCGCTGGGACGACATGAGGCCGGGCAGGTCCGCCACCGCCGCCTCCACCGCCTCCAGCACCGCGCGCGACGCCGGATCGGCCCACAACGTGTCGCGAAGGCTGTCGGGCTCGGCCCAGTGCGCGGTCTCGGGGAAGGCCTTGCCCAGGATGACGCTCGCGCGGTTCGTCCCGATTCCGTGATGCTCCTTGAACCAGGCCTTGCGGGCGCGGGGTTTGGTCTCCGGGCAGGTGCGGGCGATCGCCACCCATTCGTCCAGGCTCTTGCCGGTCTCGCGCTCCATGCTGTCGAGGATGGAGGCGAACCACTTCTCCTGGCGGGCCGTCATGCTCGCGGGCTTGTCGGACATTTCCCACTCCGGGGTGATTTGCTACCCGTGATCGCCTTGAGTTCGAGGAGCGCGGGATGAGCTTGGACGGGACCTACGACGACGGCAACATCTTCGCCAGGATCCTGCGGGGCGAGATGCCCGCCGCCCGGGTCTTCGAGGACGAGCACGTCTTCGCCTTCATGGACGTCTTCCCGCAGTCGAAGGGGCACACCCTGGTGATCCCCAAGCACTCCCGGGCGCGCAACCTCCTGGAGGAGGAGCCGCAGGTGCTCTCGGAACTCGTCCTCGGGGTTCAGCGCGTGGCCCGCGCGGTGCGCGCGGCGCTCAAGCCGGACGGGATCGTGATCACCCAGTTCAACGGCGCTCCGGCCGGCCAGACGGTCTACCACCTGCACGTCCACATCATCCCGCGCTGGGAGGGCGTGCCGGTGGGCCGCCACGCCGGCGGCCAGATGGCCGACGCCGAGGAGCTTAAGGCGCTGGCCCAGCAGATCGCGGCCCAGATCACGTGAGCTCGCCCCCGTCGGTCCCGCCCTTCGAGGGAGCCGACCTCGAGGCCTATCTGGCCGCCCACCGCTTCGACGCCGGGACCGAGGCCTTCGTCCGCAGCCTGTCGGAGAAGGGCTACGCCCTCGTCGACCTCGGTGACGAGGCCCGCGCCCTCTGCGACCGGGCGGTCGCCGACACCGATCCGCACTTCGCCCGCCGCCCCGGAGCCAACCGAATCCAGGACGCCTGGTTACGCTCCCGGGCGGTGAGGCGGCTCGCCGCCTGGCCGGAGGTCGCCCGCCTGCTGCAGGCCGCCTACGGCCGCCGCGCCTTCCCGTTCCAGACCCTGAACTTCCTGAGGGGCAGCCAGCAGGGCCTGCACCCCGACACCATCCACTTCCACAGCGTCCCCGAGCGCTTCATGTGCGGGGTCTGGATCGCGCTGGAGGACGTGCAGCCGGGGGCGGGGCCGCTGGTCTACCGTCCGGGCTCCCACCGCCTGCCGGTGATGACCATGCGCGACGCGGGGGTGAACGAACCCCGCCCGACGCCCGAACACTACGAGAGCCACTTCGTGAAGCGGTTCGCCGAGCGCCTCGCCGCCACCGGCCTCCCCGAGGAGCTGGCGCTGGTGAAGAAGGGCTGGGCCTTCGTCTGGGCGGCCAACCTCGCCCACGGCGGCTCGCCGGTGACCGACCCGGCGTCGACCCGCCGCTCGCTGGTGGTCCACTGGTACTTCGACGACTGCCTCTACTACACGCCCATGGTCTCCGACGTGGACGCCGAGCGGCTCGCCCTGCGCCTGCCGGCCGACATCGCGGCCGGCGGCTGGGCGTGGCCGAGGCGCGGGGGCAGGGCGGTCTTCCCGGGCGTGAAGCCCCTGGTGGCCGAATTCCTCAAGCGGGTCCTCCGGCCGCTGCACATCCTCTGAGACCGCCCACGAAAAAGCCCCGGACCTCGCGGTCCGGGGCTCTCGTTCCGTGTCCGGAGGCCGCCTACTCGGTGAGCTCGGCGGCGTCCTCCTCGGCCGGGTTCTCGATCACCGGGGCGCCGCGCTCGCGGGTCTCGCCCTCGATCTCGAAGCCCAGCTTGCCGTCCTTGAGCACCACGCGGACGTGGCCGCCCTTGACCAGCCGGCCGAACAGGATCTCGTCGGCCAGCGGCTTCTTGATGTTCTCCTGGATGACCCGGCCCAGCGGGCGGGCCCCATAGAGCTCGTCGAAGCCGTTCTTGGCCAGCCAGTCCGCCGCCTCGTCGTCCGTCTCGATGGTGACGTGGCGGTCGGCGAGCTGCGCCTCCAGCTGGATGATGAACTTCTGCACCACCTGCCGGATGATCTCCGGGGTGAGCGCCTTGAAGTGCACGATGGCGTCCAGGCGGTTGCGGAACTCCGGCGTGAACAGCCGCTTCAGCGCCTCGTCCACCTCGTCCTCGGCCTTGCCGCGGCCGAAGCCGATGGAGTTGCGCTGGGCGTCCGAGGCCCCGGCGTTGGTCGTCATGATCAGGACGACGTTCCGGAAGTCGATCTTCTTGCCGTTGGAGTCGGTCAGCTGACCGTGGTCCATGACCTGCAGGAGGATGTTGTAGACGTCCGGGTGCGCCTTCTCGATCTCGTCGAGCAGGACCACCGCGTGCGGGTGCTGGTCGACGGCGTCGGTTAGGAGACCGCCCTGGTCGAAGCCGACGTAGCCCGGAGGCGCGCCGATCAGGCGGCTGACCGTGTGGCGCTCCATGTACTCGGACATGTCGAACCGCAGCAGCTCGATGCCGAGCGTGGAGGCCAGCTGGCGGGCCGTCTCGGTCTTGCCGGTGCCGGTCGGGCCGGTGAACAGGTAGCAGCCGATCGGCTTGTTGGCGTCGCGCAGGCCGGCCCGGGCCATCTTCATGGCCGACGACAGGCTGTCGATCGCCTCGTCCTGGCCGTAGACCGCGCGCTTCAGGTCGCCTTCCAGCTGCTTCAGCGCCTCGGTGTCCGACTTCGAGACCGACTTCGGCGGGATGCGGGCGATCTTGGCGACGACGCCTTCGATCTCCTTCAGCCCGATGATCTTCTTCCGCTTGCCCTCGGCCAGCAGCATCTGCGAGGCGCCGGCCTCGTCGATGATGTCGATGGCCTTGTCCGGCAGCTTGCGGTCGGTGATGTACTTCGCCGACAGTTCCACCGCCGCCTTGATGGCGTCGTTGGTGTACCGGAGCTTGTGGAAGTCCTCGTAGTAGGTCTTCAGGCCCTTCAGGATCTTGATCGTGTCGTCGATCGTGGGCTCGTTGACGTCGATCTTCTGGAAGCGCCGGACGAGCGCCCGGTCCTTCTCGAAGTGCTGGCGGAACTCCTTGTAGGTCGTGGAGCCCATGCATCGCAGGGTGCCCGAGGCCAGCGCCGGCTTCAGCAGGTTCGAGGCGTCCATGGCCCCGCCCGAGGTGGCGCCCGCGCCGATCACCGTGTGGATCTCGTCGATGAACAGGATCGCGTCGGGGTGGTTCTCCAGCTCCTTGACGACCTGCTTGACCCGCTCCTCGAAGTCGCCGCGGTAGCGGGTGCCGGCCAGCAGCGCGCCCATGTCGAGCGAGAAGATGGTCGAGCCGGCGAGCACGTCGGGGACCTGCTTGTTGACGATCTTGCGGGCCAGGCCCTCGGCGATGGCGGTCTTGCCGACGCCCGGGTCGCCGACCAGCAGCGGGTTGTTCTTGGTCCGGCGGCAGAGCACCTGGATGGCCCGCTCCACCTCGGCCATGCGGCCGATGAGGGGGTCGACCTTGCCCTGCTTGGCCTTCTCGTTGAGGTTGATGCAGTAGGCCTCGAGCGCCTCGCCGCCGGTCTTGACGGTGGGCTTGTCCTCTTCCTCGGCGCCCTTCACGGGCTTGGCCTCGCCGACGCCCGCCTTCTTGGCGATGCCGTGGGCGATGTAGTTCACCGCGTCGTAGCGGGTCATGTCCTGCTCTTGCAGGAAGTAGGCGGCGTGGCTCTCGCGCTCCGAGAAGATGGCCACCAGCACGTTCGCGCCGGACACCTCCTCGCGGCCCGAGGACTGCACGTGGATCACCGCGCGCTGGATCACGCGCTGGAAGCCGGCGGTCGGCTTGGCGTCCTCGCCGTCGTCCACGACCAGCGAGCGGAGCTCGTTGTCGACGTAGTTGGTGAGGGTGGTGCGGAGCGAACCGAGGTCCACGTCGCAGGCGCGCATCACCGCCGCGGCGTCTTCGTCGTCCACCAGGGAGAGCAGCAGGTGCTCAAGCGTAGCGTATTCGTGCTTGCGCTGGTTGGCGTAGGCGACGGCGCGATGAAGGGATTCTTCGAGCTGGCGCGAAAATGAAGGCAAGAGCCTCTAATCCTTTTCCATGGTGCACTGCAGCGGGTGCTGGTGCCGACGTGCCGTATCAACGACCTGGGCCACTTTTGTTTCCGCCACTTCGTAGGTGAACACCCCGCACACACCCACGCCGTGCTGGTGTACGTGCAGCATGATCCGAGTCGCGTCTTCGCGCGACTTGTTGAAGAATTGCTCAAGCACATAAACGACGAATTCCATCGGCGTGTAGTCGTCGTTCAGCAGAAGCACGCGATACATCGCGGGTTTCTGCGTCTTGGGCTTTGTCTGGGTGATCACGGCCGACCGAACGCCGGTGTCGTTATCACCCTGCTTGCGTTCGCTCATCGAACGGATCTCCTGACGAGGCCACCGCCCCGTCCTTGCTGGATTAGATATGGAAAACATTTCCATTTGGAAGGGCCCAATCGTCACGCCCCCGTGCGGCGGTCGCCCTTTTGTGCCTGCGGCGCGCGATCGGGGGCCATGACGCCCATCAATCCTCCTTGAGCGCCGCCTTTGCACGCAGAATCCGGCCTGACGTCACGGCGCCCGCGCCGAATCTGGCCCGCAGGGTGTCCAGCGTCTTCTCCGAGGCGAGCGCCCGGCGCTCCTCGCCGGCGAAGAAGTCGCCCTCCACCGCGTCGGCCGCGACCAGCTCGGCCATGCCGATCCCGATCAGGCGGAAGGGCCGCCCGTCGGCCTCGCGGGCCAGCATCTCGCGGCCCACGGCGAACAGGGTCTTGGCCGTCTGGGTGGGGAGCGCGATGGTCTTGCGCCGGGAGTGGATCTTGAAGTCGGTGGTCCGGAGCTTCAGCGTCACCACCCGTCCGGCCACGCCGTCCTTGCGGGCGTGCCGGGCCACCTTCTCGCTGAGTTCCGCCAGCACGTCCTCCAGGTCGGAGAGCGCCGACAGGTCCTCGTTGAAGGTCGTCTCGGCGCTGATCCCCTTGCGCGCCTCGTGCGGGTTGACGGCGCGGGTGTCGCGGCCGTGCGCCAGCTCGAACAGCCGCAGCCCGTGCGCGCCGAAGCGGGACGCCAGCTCCTTCTGCTCGGCCCGGGCGAGATGGCCCACGGTGGGGTAGCCGGCCTTCTCCAGCGACGCGACCATGGCCGGGCCCACGCCCGGCAGGACGCCCACCGGCCGGGGCGCGAGGAAGCTCTGCGCCTCCGCCGCGCCGATCACCGAGAAGCCGCGCGGCTTGTCGAGGTCCGAGGCGATCTTGGCGAGGAACTTGTTGGCGGCCAGGCCGATGGAGACGGTGAGCCCGGTCTCCGCCTCGATCCTCGCCTGCAACCGGGCGAGAGTCAGGGCCGGCGCCGCGCCGTGCAGCCGCTCGGTGCCGGAAAGGTCCATCCACGCCTCGTCGAGGCTCAGGTTCTGGATCAGCGGCGTGAGCTCGCCGGCCAGCCCCAGGATCCGCTGGCTCTCGAAGCGGTACTTGCTGAAGTCCGGCTTGATGACCACCGCCTCGGGGCAGAGCTTCAGCGCCCTGAACATCGGCATGGCCGAGCGCACGCCGGAGATCCGGGCGATGTAGCAGCAGGTGGTGACCACGCCGCGCCGGCCGCCGCCCACGATCACCGGCCGGTCGCGCAACTCCGGGCGGTCGCGCTTCTCGACGCTGGCGTAGAAGGCATCGCAGTCCATGTGCGCGATGGAGAGGCTCGCCAGCTCGTCGTGGGCCACAACCCTGGGCGAGCCGCAGGACGGACAGCGCCGCACCGCCTGCGGTCCCGTCCAGAAGCAGTCGCGGCAGAAGGCCTTCATGGCGGCGGCCACAGCCAGGCCGCGCCGCGCACGCCGGAGGAGTCGCCGTGCGCCGCCTTCCGCACCGGTGTCTCGAACACGTCCGAAAAGACGTGCGGCGCGATGGCGGCCGGCAGCCGGTCGTAGAGCAGGTCCACGTTCGACATGCCCCCGCCGAGCACGATCGCGTCCGGGTCCAGCACGTCGCAGACCATGGCCAGTCCGCGCGCCAGCCGGTCGATGTAACGATCTAGCGCCGCGTCGGGCCGGGCGGCGACGGCTTCGGCCGGGCGCCCGGCGTCGCGGGCCAGCGCCGGCCCCGAGACCCACAGCTCCAGGCACCCCTGGCGTCCGCACCAGCACGGCGGCCCCGGATATTCCTCCGCGGTCGGCCAGGGCAGGGGAGCGTGGCCCCATTCGCCGGCGAAGCCGTTGCGGCCGGCGACCAGCCGGCCGTTCACCACCACGCCGGCCCCCACGCCGGTGCCCAGGATCGCCGCGAACACCACCCCGGCGCCCGCTCCCGCGCCGTCGGTGGCCTCCGAGAGCGCCAGGCAGTTGGCGTCGTTGGCGTAGCGGACGGGGCGTCCCAGCGTCCGCTCCAGGTCCTGGGGGAAGGGCCGGCCGTTGAGCTGGGTCGAGTTGGCCCCGCGCATCAGCCCGCTCTTCGGCGACACCGAACCCGGACCGCCGACTCCGACCCGGGGCGCTGTGGCGCCCGCCTGCCGCTCGGCCTCGGCGACCAGGGCCCGCACCGTCTCCAGCCCGGCGTCGTAATCCTTCGGCGAGGGCGCCCGCACGCGCGCCTGGAAGCGGCCCTCGGCGTCCAGCGCCGCGGCCTCGATCTTGGTCCCGCCGAAGTCCACGCCGATGCGGATCATCGGCCCTTGATACCTGATTTGTTCCCGCCGCGCCGAGCCTGGCCTGCGACCCTTCGGCTTTTCGTTACGGAAGGCTATAACCCACCCTCCACAGGGAGGCATACAATGTACAAGAGCATCGTCCTTGGCGTCGCCGCATCGGCTGCGCTGGCCGCGGCCGCGTTCGGCGTCCAGGCGCAGGACAAGCCGAAGCCCGATCCGAAGATGAGCTTCTTCATCACCAGCGAAGGGGTGGGCGACGGGGCGAACCTCGGCGGCCTGGCCGGCGCCGACAAGCACTGCCAGACGCTCGCCGCCCGCGTGGGCGCCGGCAGGAAGACCTGGCGGGCCTATCTCAGCGCCGACGCCGCCGGCGGCCAGCCGGCCGTGAACGCCCGCGACCGCATCGGCCGCGGCCCCTGGTACAACTTCAAGGGCGAGATGGTGGCCCGCGACGTGGCCGACCTGCACTCCGACGCCAACAAGCTCGGCAAGGAGACCTCGCTCACCGAGGCCGGCGCGGTGGTCAACGGCCGCGGCGACACGCCCAACCAGCACGACATCCTGACCGGCTCGGCCCTCGACGGCGTGCTGGCCACGGGCGCGTCGAACCTGACCTGCGCCAACTGGACGTCCAACGGTGAGGGCTCCGCCCAGGTGGGCCACCACGACCGCACCGGCGGCGGCGCCAACCCCACCTCCTGGAACTCGGCCCACCCCTCCCGCGGCTGCAGCCAGGCGAACCTCGCGGCGTCCGGCGGGGCGGGCAAGTTCTACTGCTTCGCCACGCGCTGAGGCCCTAGGCGCGCGGTCGCCCCTGGCGGGCGATCGCCGCCTCGATGGCCTCGGCCAGCTCGGCCCAGTCGTCGTGCCGCGCATGCCGGTCGGAGCGCGGCGCCAGCGGCCGCAGCCGCTCGTCGGCCACGTGCTGGAAGGTGGCGACCCACGGCGCGTGCTCGGCCACCGAATCGAGGTTGGGCAGCAGGTCGTCCACGAAGGCCGCCGGCTGCGGCGTCTGCGAGGCGAGCGCGTGGGTCACCGGCCCCTTCGGTCCGGTATTCAGGATCAGCGGGTGCGGCAGGCCGTGCCGCTTCAGCCAGGCCGACCGCAGCCGCTCGGCATCGGCCGGGGCGTTGGAGAGAATCAGGATCTCGGCCCGCCGTCCGAGCCGCGTGAGCGCGTCCACCGCCCCGGGCGTCGGCTCGATCTCGCCGCAGCCCGTGCGGAAGAACTCGTCGAACAGCCGCTTGCCCTCGTCCACCGGCAGGTGTTCGGCCGCGCCCGGGCGATAGATGTTCTGGAACAGGGCGAAGCGATCGACGCGGAAGTCGTAGCCTTGCGCCGCGAGGAAGGCCCCGAACCCCTGCATGAACAGGCCCAGGACCTCGTCCACGTCGACGATCACCAGCGGCCGGTCGACGGAGAGGCCCAGCTGGTGCAGGCGGGGGGCTTGGGGCAGGGGGGCTGACACGACGCTCCGGACGCGGCTAACGAAGTTTAAGTATATCGGGTTGATCAATGGGCGCGAGATGAGGATCGCCGACTGCGGGTCTCCTCAAGGAACAGCGCCGGGTCCCGAATGCCCAAGAAGGTCCTCATCGTCGAGGATAACGAGCTGAACATGAAGCTCTTTCATGATCTGCTCGAAGCCCAGGGGTACGAAACCCTGCAGACCCGCGAGGGACTCGCGGCGCTGTCGCTCGCGCGCGAGCACCGCCCCGACCTGATCCTCATGGACATCCAGCTCCCGGAGATCTCGGGCCTCGAGGTCACCAAGTGGCTCAAGGAGGACGAGGACCTCGCCTCCATCCCCGTGGTCGCCGTCACCGCCTTCGCCATGAAGGGCGACGAGGAGCGGATCCGCGAGGGCGGCTGCGAGGCCTACATCTCCAAGCCGATCTCGGTGTCCCACTTCCTCGACACCATCAAGCGCCTCCTGGACTAGGCGATGACCGCGCGGATCCTCGTCGTCGACGACATCGAGGCCAACGTGCGCCTGCTCGAGGCCAAGCTCTCGGCGGAATACTACGAGGTGCTGACCGCCCAGGACGGCCCCACGGGCCTGGCCATGGCCGCGGCGGAGAAGCCCGACATCATCCTGCTCGACGTGATGATGCCCGGCATGGACGGTTTCCAGGTCTGCCGCCGGCTGAAGGACGATCCGGAGACGCGCCACATACCCGTCGTGCTGGTCACCGCGCTGGACGGCCGCTCCGACCGCGTGGCCGGGCTGGAGGCGGGGGCGGACGAGTTCCTCACCAAGCCCATCGACGACGTGATGCTGTTCGCCCGGGTGCGCAGCCTGACGCGCCTGAAGGCGATCATCGACGAGCTGCGCGAGCGCGAGGCCTCGGGCCGGCGCATGGGCCTGATCGGCGGCGCGGTCTCGCGCATGGGCGGCACCGGCGGCCGGATCCTCATCGTCGACGACCAGGAGCGCCAGGCCCGCCGGGTCTGCGTCGAGCTCTCCATCGAACACCGCCCGGTGGTCGAGACCGATCCGGAGAAGGCCCTGCTCACCGCCCGCGGCCCCGTGGACCTGGTGATCGTCAATGCCGGGGCCAAGGCCTTCGACGGCCTGCGGTTCTGCGCCCAGTTGCGCTCGGACGAGGCCACCCGCAACCTGCCGGTCCTGGCCATCGTCGACTTCGACGAGCGGCAGCGGCTGGTGAAGGCGCTGGAGATTGGCGTCAACGACATCCTGGCCAAGCCGATCGACCCGCAGGAGCTCTCGGCCCGGGCCAAGACCCAGATCCGCCGCAAGCGCTATACCGAGCACCTGCGCGACAACCTGGATCATTCGCTGGAGCTGGCCGTCACCGACCAGCTCACCGGCCTGCACAACCGCCGCTACATGACCGGCCAGCTCGAGGCGCTGATGAAGCGCGCCGCCCACGGCGGCAATCCGGTGTCCCTGCTGGTGCTCGACATCGACCACTTCAAGAAGATCAACGACGGCTTCGGCCACGACGTCGGCGACGAGGTGCTGAAGGAGTTCGCCGTCCGGCTGGCCTCCAACGTCCGCGCCGTCGACCTGCCGGTCCGCTACGGCGGCGAGGAGTTCGTGATCGTCATGCCGGACACCAGGCTCGTGGACGCCCGGCGCATCGCCGAGCGCATCCGCCTGCACGTGGCGGGCTCGCCGTTCCGGGTGATGGGCGGCAAGGAGCTGCTCAGCGTCACCATCTCCATCGGCGTGGCCACCAGCCTCCCCGGGGAGGAGGCGCCCCAGAGCCTGCTCAAGCGCGCCGACGAGGCCGTCTACGAGGCCAAGGCCTCCGGGCGCAACCGCGTCATCGCCCACGCGGCCTAGGTCCGCCACACGCGCCCTGAAACGCAAAACGCCCGGCGGTGAGGCCGGGCGTCTTCGTGGAAGATCGGCAGGCGTGAGCCTACTTGATCTTGCCTTCCTTGAACTCGACGTGCTTGCGCACGATCGGGTCGTACTTCTTCAGCACCATCTTGTCGGTCTTGGTGCGGGCGTTCTTCTTGGTGACGTAGAAGAAGCCGGTGTCCGCCGTGGAGTTCAGGCGGATCTTGATTGAGGCGGGTTTCGCCATGGGTCTCGTCCTCGGGCGGGGCCAAAGCGGATGGGCACCGCCGGCGGGTGTTCGAAAGAGCGGCGGAAAATACGAATCCGCAGCGGGAAGTCAATGCACTAGAGGTGTGCCGGCGTCATCCCGCCGGCCCGGAAGCGCAGGAACGGCTTGGGCCGGTGCGGGTCCTCCATGCGGGCGACGGCCTCGCGCAGCATCATCCGGGTGACCGAGGGCAGGGGCAGCGCCTGGGCCTCGTCGAAGTCCACCCAGGCGATCTCGTCCAGCTCGCCGCAGTCGGCCTGGCGGTCCAGGCTCATCAGCCGCTCGGCGTCGGCCAGCAGGAACCAGGTGTCGAACCGCTTGCCGACCATCGGCGGGGTGATCGCCCGGGCGATCACGTCCAGGGCCTCGAGGTCGGGCAGGGCGCCCTGCTCGATGAACGGCCGCCAGGGGCCGGCGGAGGGCCGCTCGGGGCCCGGGCGCGCCAGCAGCAGGCCGGCCTCCTCCCAGGTCTCGCGCACGGCCGCCAGCGCCAGCGCCCGTCCGCGGCCCGGCTTCAGATAGGCGTCGAACACCGCCTGCACGTCCGGCTTCAGGTCGGTGGCGAAGGGAGCGCGATAGTCCGCCCGGTCGATCCGCCCGCCGGGGAAGACCCAGCGGTCGGGCATGAAGCTGTGGCCGCCGTGGCGCCGGCCCATCAGCACCCGCGGCTTGGCCGCGTCGCGCCGGATGATCATCACCGTGGCGGCGTTCTTGGGCCGCACGGCGCGCTGGCCGGGGACGCGCGGCGGGCCCTCGGGCTTGAAGCCGGGCGGATCTGGCGGATCGTCACTCATGCGAACAACTGTATGACCCGCGCCGGAGCCGTGGGAAGCGCGACGTAACGTCAGCCCCGCCCAGGTCACCGCCGCTTGCCGCCGCCCATCTTCTTCTTGCGGCCGGTCCTGATCCCCGCGGGCCTGCCGCTGTGCGGCTTGGGGCCCCCGGGGCGGCGGTCGCCGCGGGCGCGGACGCCCAGCCTCGGGCGCGGCGCATTGCGGTCGGGCGGGGCAGGCTCGCTCAGCATCTCGAACAGCAGCCCGCCGGTGATCGGCGTGGCCTCCTCCAGCCGCACGGTCACCGCCATGCCGAGCGGCCAGCGCGCCCCGGTCCGCTCGCCCACCAGGGCGTGCGCCCGGTCGTCATGGACGAAGTACTCGCCGCCCAGCTTCGAGACCGGAACCAGCCCGTCCGCCCCCGTCTCGGCCAGCCGCACGAACAGGCCGAAGCGGGTGACGCCGGTGATTTTGCCCTCGAACTCGGCCCCGATCCGGTCGGACAGGAAGGCGGCGATGTAGCGGTCGGTGGCGTCGCGCTCGGCGGCCATGGCCCGCCGTTCGGCCGCGGTGATCATCTCGGCCGTGGCCTTCATCTGGCTGATGTCGCGGTCGGACAGGCCGTCGTCGCCGAATCCCAGGGCCCTGACCAGCGCCCGGTGGACGATCAGGTCCGCGTAGCGGCGGATCGGCGAGGTGAAGTGGGCGTACTTGGCCAGGTTCAGCCCGTAGTGGCCGATGTTCTCGGTGGAGTAGATCGCCTGCATCTGGCTGCGCAGGACCACCTCGTTGACGATCTCGGCGTGCGGCGTGTCGCGGGTCTGGTCCAGCAGGCGGTTGAACCGCTCGGTGCGCGGCGCCTCGCCCTTGGTCCAGCTGATCTCCAGGGTCTGCAGGAAGTCCACCAGGGCCTGCAGCTTCTCCTGGCTGGGCGCGTCGTGGATCCGGTAAATCTGCGGCGTCTTCTTCTGCTCCAGGGTCTCGGCGGCCGAGACGTTGGCCTGGATCATCATCTCCTCGATCAGCCGGTGGGCCTCGAGGCTCGCCCTGGGGGTGATCGAGGTGATCTCGCCCTCGCGGTTGATGGCGATCTTCCGCTCCATGCTTTCGATCGCCAGGGGCGAGCGGGCGTCGCGGCCCTTCTTCATGACCCCATAGGCGGTCCACAGCGGCCGGATGATCCGATCCGTGATCGGCCCGGTCTTGTCGTCGGGATCGCCGTCGGCGGCGGCCTGGGCCTGCTCGTAGGACAGCTTGGCGGCCGAGCGCATCAGGCCGCGCACGAAGCGGTGCGAGCGCTTGCGGCCGTCGGCGCCGAACACCATCCGCACGGCCATGCAGGCGCGGTTCTCGCCTTCGCGCAGGCTGCACAGGCCGTTGGAGAGCCGCTCGGGCAGCATCGGCTCGACCCGGTCGGGGAAGTAGACGCTGTTGCCCTTGTCGCGCGCCTCGCGGTCCAGCGCGCTGTTGGGCCGGACGTAGGCGGCGACGTCGGCGATGGCCACCCAGACGATCCAGCCGCCCGGGTTCTTCTCGTCGGTGTCGGGCTCGGCGTAGACCGCGTCGTCGTGATCGCGGGCGTCGGCCGGGTCGATGGTGATGAAGGGGACGTCGCGCAGGTCCTCGCGGCCGGCCAGGGTCGGCGGCTCGGCGGCCTCCGCCTCGGCTTCCGCCGCCTGGCTGAAGCCCATGGGGATGCCGTGGGTGTGGATGGCGATCAGGGAGGCGGCGCGCGGCTCGTCCTCGCGGCCGACCACCTCCAGCAGCTTGCCGCTCTTCGGTCCGTAGCGGCGCTCGGCGGTCCCCACCTGGGCGATCACCAGGTCGCCGTCGCGCAGGGTCTCGGCCTGGTCGGGGGACAGCACCAGGCTCTCCTTGGTGCGGCGGTCCACGGGCTCCACGCGCACCTCGCGCCGGGCCTTTCGGACCACGCCCAGGATCCGGTGGGCGCTCTGGCCCAGGCGCTTGATCAGCCGGGCCTCGAACTCGCCGCTCTCGACGCGCACGAACCGCACCAGCAGCCGGTCGCCGAGACCCGGAGCCTGGCCGGCCTCGGCCTTGCGGTCGGGGGCCAGCAGCACCAGCGGAGCGTCCTCGGCCTTGGCCAGCTTCACCATGAGTTCGCCGTCGGTGTCGCGCTCCACCACGTCCACCACGCCGACCTCGGGCAGGGCGCCGGTCTCGGCGAAGCCCTTTCGGCCGCGGCGGGCGAGGGCGCCGGAGTCCTCCAGCTCCTTCAGCATCTCCCGCAGCGCCCGGCGGTCCGCGCCCTTCAGGCCGAAGGCGCGGGCGATGGCCGCGCGGTCGGCCTCGCCGGTCTCGCGCAGGTAGTTCAGCAGGGTGTCCCGGTCGGGCAGCCCTTGCGGGAATCGAGCGGCTTTGGGGATGCGGGGTCGGGCCATGGCGTTGCTTAGCACCTTTGAACGCCGATCATCACCGAGCGCTCCTCGCCGATGCTATGGTTCCTGGCCAAGCTGGCGTGCGGCGGTCACGGAGAAGGGCGATGTCGGTCGAATCCTGGATGCTGTTCGGCGCCATGGTCCTGGGGTTGGTCCACCTGACCGCCGCCTCGTTCACCTTCAAGGCCCAGGTGGGCAACGCCTACGCGGTGGGCGCGCGCGATCAGGACCTGCGGCCGAGCGGGGTGGCCGGACGGCTCGACCGGGCCCAGCGCACCTTCCTGGAGACCTTCGCCATCTTCGCCGCGGCGGTGCTGCTGCTGGAGGCCCTGGGGCGGACCGGCGGGTGGCTGAGCCAGTCCGGCGCGATCCTCTATCTCGCGGGCCGCGTGCTGTTCCTGCCGCTCTACGCCCTCGGCGTCCCGTGGATCCGCAGCTTCAGCTGGAACGCCGCGACCCTCGGGCTGGTGATGGTCATGGCGGCCGTCGTCTGGCGGCCCTGACCGGGCTCAGCCGCCCAGCAGGAAGGCGGCCATGGCCGGCGTGGCCGTGCGGTCCTGGATCATGAACAGGTGGCCGCCCTCGAACACCTGCAGCCGCGCGCCGGGGATGCGCGCGGCGAGCCGTTCCTGGATCGCCAGCGGCGCGATGCCGTCATGGCGGCCGGCGGCGATCAGCACGGGACAGCCGATGTCCGGCAGCCGGTCCCAGGTGTCGTGGCCGGCGCGCGCCTCCAGCTGCCGGTGGGCGCCCGCCGCGTGGCCCGGCTCATCGGCGTAGGGATCGGCCGAGGCGAGCTCCACCAGCTTCTCGTACTGGTCGGGATGGGCCGCGGCCCAGGACTCGTCGCGGCGGGTGTCGGAGATCGGGATCATGTAGCGGGCCCGCGCCACGCCCTTCAGGTGCTCGATCTCGTGGAACGGGAAGGACGAGCCGCCCGCGCCGCCCGGCGAGGTGCAGGCCAGCACCAGCCGGCGCACCCGCCGCGGATGCCGCAGCACCAGCTCCTGGGCCACCATGCCGCCGAACGAGACGCCGATCACGTGCGCGTCCGCCCAGCCGAGGCGGTCCATCAGGGCGGCGGCGTCATCGGCGTAGTCCGCCATGGAATAGGCCACGTCGGGCTTGTCCGACCGGCCCAGCCCCCGCTGGTCGTAGGAGACCATGTCGAAGCTGCGGGGCAGGGACCCGTCGAACTGGTTGGGCTTGTTGCGCAGGTCACCCCCGGTCCCCGAGATGAACAGCAGCGGCGGCCCGGCGCCGGCTCGCTCGTAGTACAGGTTCAGGCCGTTGATCTGCGCCGTCGACATCCCACACTCCGCTCATCCCCGCGGAAGCGGGGACCCAGGCCTTTTGCTCGTCACAGCCTAGCGGGCCGGCGCAGCGGACCGGAAGGCTCGCGAACCAGAACACCTGGGTCCCCGCTTCCGCGGGGACGAGCGGTGGGTCAGGCGCTCGCCTTGGCCTTCTTGGCCGCGGGCTTCTTCGCCGGAGCCTTCTTCGCGGGCGCCTTCTTGGCGGCGGCCTTGGGCTCCGCCTTGGCCTTGGCGGCGCGGGCCGGCTTCTTCTTGCCCCCGCCCTTGGCCTCGCGCTCGGCGAGCAGGGCCACCGCCTCCTCCAGCGTCACCGCCGACGGCTCCTTGCCGCGCGGCACGTTGGCGTTGGTCGAGCCGTGCTTGATGTAGGGGCCGTAGCGGCCCGAGAGCACGCGCACCGGCTGGCCGTCGGCCGGGTGGGCGCCCAGCTCCTTCAGCGCCGCCGATTCGGTGCGGCCCGCGCGGCCCGCCCGCTTCTCGGCCAGCAGGGCCACGGCGCGGTTCAGGCCGACCTCGAACACCTCGTCGGCCCCCGACAGGTTGGCGTAGGTCCCGTTGTGCTGGACGAACGGCCCGTAGCGGCCGATGCCGGCCAGGATCGGCTGGCCGTCCTCGGGATGGACGCCGACCTCGCGCGGCAGCTTCAGCAGCCGGAGCGCCTTCTCAAGGTCCATGTCCGGCGCGCTCCAGCCCTTGGGCAGGCTGGCGCGCTTGGGCTTGTCACCTTCGCCCAGCTGCACATAGGGCCCGAACCGGCCGCTCTTCAGATAGACGACGAGCCCGGTCTCGGGATCGGTCCCCAGCTCCCGGTCGCCGTTCTCCGACTGGCCGTCGGCGTCCTCGCCCTGGGCGATCGGCCGGGTGTAGCGGCACTCCGGATAGTTGGAGCAGCCCACGAACGGCCCGTAGCGGCTGGTCTTCAGGCTCAGCCGCCCGGTGGCGCAGGTGGGGCAGACCCGCGGATCGGAGCCGTCGGCCTTCTGCGGATAGAGGAAGGGCGCCAGGGCCCCGTCCAGCGCGTCCAGCACCTCGCGGGTGCGCAGGCCGCCGATCTCCTCGGTCTTGGCGTGGAAGTCCTGCCAGAACTCGCGCAGCAGCACCTTCCAGTTCAGCTCGCCGGCCGAGACCAGGTCGAGCTTCTCCTCCAGGTCGGCGGTGAAGTCGTACTCGACGTACTTCTTGAAGAACTCCTCCAGGAAGACGGTGACCAGCCGGCCCTTGTCCTCGGGGATGAAGCGGTTCTTCTCCATCCGCACATAGGCCCGGTCGCGCAGGACGGTGAGGATCGAGGCGTAGGTGGAGGGCCGCCCGATGCCGAGCTCCTCCATCTTCTTCACCAGGCTGGCTTCCGAATAGCGCGGCGGCGGCTCGGTGAAGTGCTGGTCGGCCTTGGCGGAGACCACCTTGGCGGCGGCGCCCTCGCTCACCTGCGGCAGGCGGCCGCCTTCCTCGTCGTCCGGATCGTCGCGGCCTTCCTCGTAGACCGCCAGGTAGCCGTCGAAGAGCACCACCTGGCCGGTGGCGCGCAGGCCGGTCTTCCCGTCGGCGCTCTCCAGGTCGATGGTCGTGCGCTCGATGCGGGCGCTCTCCATCTGGGAGGCGATCATCCGCTTCCACACCAGCTCGTAGAGCCGGCCCAGGTCGCCCTCCAGGCGGAGCTTGCCGGGATTGCGCGCCAGGCTGGTCGGCCGGATCGCCTCGTGGGCCTCCTGGGCGTTCTTGGCCTTGGTCTTGTAGATCCGGGCGCTCTCCGGGACGTACTCGCGCCCGTAGAGCCCGCCGATCACCGACCGCGCCTCGTCCAGCGCCTCGGGCGCGGCCTGGACGCCGTCGGTCCGCATGTAGGTGATCAGGCCCACGGTCTCGCCGCCGATGTCCACGCCCTCGTAGAGCTTCTGGGCCGCCTGCATGGTCCGCTGGGCGGAGAAGCCGAGCTTTCGCGCCGCCTCCTGCTGCAGGGTGGAGGTGGTGAACGGTGGGGGCGGCGAGCGCCTCGCCGGCTTCTTCTCCACGGCGGCGATCTTGAAGGTCGCGGCCTTCACCGCCTCGCGGGCCGCGAACGCCGAGGTCTCGTCGCCCAGGTCGAACTTGGAGAGCCGCTTGCCGTCGTGCTTCACCAGCCGGGCGTTGAACGGGTCGCCGCCGGCCGAGACGTCGGCGTCGACGGTCCAGTACTCCTGGGTCCGGAAGCGCTCGATCTCCAGCTCGCGGTCGACGATCAGGCGCAGCGCCACCGACTGCACGCGGCCCGCCGAGCGCGAGCCCGGCAGCTTGCGCCACAGCACCGGCGAAAGCGTGAAGCCCACGAGGTAGTCCAGCGCCCGGCGCGCCAGGTAGGCGTCGACCAGCTCCATGTCGATGTCGCGCGGATGCTTCATCGCCTCGGTGACGGCCGACTTGGTGATGGCGTTGAACACCACCCGCTGGACCTTGGCGTCCTTCAGGGCGCGCTTCTTCTGCAGCACCTCCAGGACGTGCCAGGAGATCGCCTCGCCCTCGCGGTCCGGGTCGGTGGCCAGGATGATGGTGTCGGCGCCCTTGGCGGCGTCGGCGATGTCGTTGAGGCGCTTGGCCGACTTGGCGTCCACGTCCCAGGACATGGCGAAGTCCTCGTCCGGCCGCACGGAGCCGTCCTTGGCCGGCAGGTCGCGGACGTGGCCATAGGAGGCCAGCACCGTGTAGCCGGAGCCCAGGTACTTGTTGATGGTCTTGGCCTTGGCCGGGCTCTCGACGACGACGACGTTCATATCTTTAGGGAATCTGACTTTCCGCGGGCGAAGACGCCCGGCTCGGGGAGGGCGGAAGGTGGGGGCGGCGCCATCGGCCTGTCAACGGTCCTTGGACGCACAGTCGCCGGAGCCCCTTTAGGGGCTCATCCGGTGACGACCATGCCGCCGGGCTGGAGCTCGGCCCGGCCGGCGAGCGACAGCTCCACCAGCGCGGCGAACACCGCCGGGGCCGGCGCGCCCACGGCGCGGACGATCTCGTCGCGGCTGACGGGCGTGGGGGAGAGCAGGGCGGCCACCCGGTCGCGCAGGCCGTCGTCCGGCGGCGGGCCGGGGTCGGCGAGGTAGCGGCGGTCCGGCTCGCGGAATCCGCGCAGGCCCTCCAGCGCCCGCAGCACGTCCTCGGCGCCCTCGCAGAGCGCCGCGCCCTGGCGGATCAGGTCGTTGCAGCCCTTCGCCCGGGGATCGAGCGGGGAGCCGGGCACGGCCAGAACCTCGCGGCCCTGCTCGGCGGCGAGCCTGGCGGTGATCAGCGAGCCGGAGCGCAGCTCGGCCTCCACCACCACCACGGCCTGGGAGAGGCCGGAGATGATCCGGTTGCGGCGCGGGAAGTCGCGGGCCACCGCGGTGCGGCCGGGCTCGCTCTCCGAGACCACGCAGCCCTCGCGGATGAGGCGGGCGTAGAGCTCGCCGTGGTCGGCGGGATAGACGTCGTCCACCCCGCCGCCCAGCACCGCCACCGTGCCCGTCGCCAGCGCCGCCTCGTGCGCCGCCCCGTCGATCCCCCGCGCCATGCCGGAGACCACGACCAGCCCCGCCTGGCCGAGTTCGGCGGCCAGCCCGCGGGCGAACCGCTGCCCGGCGGCCGAGGCCACCCGGGCGCCGACGATGGCGACGCTCGGCCGGTGCAGCAGCTCGACGCGGCCGCGCGTCCAGATCAGTGGCGGGGGCGGGTCGAGCGCCGCCAGCGCCTGCGGGAAGTCCGGCTCGCAGGAGGCGATCAGCCGCGCGCCCAGCCGCTCGCCGTCGGCCAGCTCCTTCTCGGCGTCCGCGACGGAGGCGATCTTCAGCCCGCCCGTGCGCCCGCCGCGCCGGGCGAGCTCGGGCAGGGCGGCCAGCGCCGCGTCGGCCTCGCCGTAGCGCTGGATCAGCTGGTCGAAGGTGACCGGCCCGACGTTCTCGGTTCGCGCGAGCCGCAGCCAGTCGCGGCGCTCGGCGTCCGAGAGCTCCCGGATCACGCCTTGGGCTCGGCCGCCGCCTTGGATCCGCCGATCCGCGGCTCCTGGCCCTTCAGCAGACGGCGGATGTTCTCGGCGTGGCGGATGTAGCTCAGGACGCCCATGAACAGGGCCATCACCGCGATGGGCGTCGGCCGGCCGAAGGCGAAGACGTAGAGCGGCGCCACCGCAAGCGCCACGAGCGCCGCCAGCGACGAGATCCGGAACAGGAAGGCCATGACGATCCAGGTCGCACCCGCCGCCAGCCCCACGGGCCAGGCCGCCGCGATCAGGGTGCCGAAGAAGGTCGCCACCCCCTTGCCGCCCTTGAAGCCGAGCCAGACCGGGAACAGGTGGCCCAGGAAGGCCGCCGAGCCGGCCAGCGAGGTCAGCACCGCCTGAGCGGGCAGGGTATGGTCGCGGGTCGCCAGCCAGGCCACGAAGACGGCCATCGCGCCCTTGCCGCCGTCGCCCAGCAGGGTGATGGCCGCCAGGTCCTTGCGTCCCGTCCGCAGGACATTGGTCGCCCCGATGTTGCCCGAGCCGATCGAGCGCACGTCGCCCGCGCCGCCCAGCTTCGTCGCGATCACCCCGAACGGGATGGAGCCCAGCAGGTAGCCCCCGACCACGGCGAACGCGACCAGCGTCGGGCTGAGACCTTGGAACATGGACGGATCCCCCAGAAGACGTCGCGCCTAGTTACCGCCGGTTGCAGGCGGCGTCACCGGCTACGCTCGGGGGAAGCCTAGCCGTGGCGTCCGCCGCGGGCAAGAACGAAGGCGGAACGTCAGTCGCCGAATACCGTCCGCCCGTCGACCAGGGTCCTGAGCACCTTGCCCTGCAGGCGGCGGCCGTCGAAGGGCGAGTTCTTCGACTTGGAGATCAGCTTGTCGGCGTCGATCAGCACCGGGGCGTTGAGGTCGAACAGCACCAGGTCGGCCGGCGCGCCCTTGGCCAGGCGGCCCGCCGGCAGTCCAAGCAGGTCGGCGGGCGCGCTGGTCACCGTTCGGATCAGGTCGATCAGCGGCACGCGGCCCTCGTGGAACAGGGTCATCAGCGCCGGCAGCAGGGTCTGCAGGCCCACGGCCCCGGGCGCCGCCTCGTCGTAGGGCAGGCGCTTGTCCTCGGCCGGCGCGGGCGCGTGGGCGGAGACCACCACCTGGATGAGGCCGGAGGCGATGGCCTCGATCAGGGCGTTGCGGTCGTCCTCGCCCCTGAGCGGCGGGTCCACCTTGCAGAAGGTGCGGTAGTCGCCGATGTCGATCTCGTTGAACGAGAGGTGGTTGATCGAGGTGGTGGCGGTCACCGGCAGGCCGCGGTCGCGGCCCCGCTGCAGGGCCTCGAGCGCCGCGCCCGTCGTCACCTGGTCCACCAGCAGGCGCGCGCCGGTCAGCTCCACCAGCGCCAGGTCGCGCTCCAGACCGATCCGCTCGGCGATGGCCGGGACGCTGGGCAGGCCCATCCGCGAGGCGAACTCGCCGGCCGTCGCCGCCGCGCCGGCCGACAGCCATGGGTCCACCGGCCGGTGGGCGACCAGGACGCCGAACGACTTCGCGTAGGCCAGCACCCGCTGGAACACCTTGGAATCCACGATCGGCCGGTCGGCGTCGGTGACATAGAGGCAGCCCGCCTCGCGCATCAGGCCGATCTCGGCCATCCGCTTGCCCTCGCAGCCCTTGGTGGCCGCACCGGCCGGATAGACGTTGACCAGCTCGATGTCGCGGGCGCGCCTCAGGATGAAGTCCACCACCGAGGGGTCGTCCACCACCGGATGGGTGTCCGGCTGCACGACCATGGAGGTCACTCCGCCCGCCGCCGCGGCGCGCGCCGCCGACTTCAGCGTCTCCTTGGGCTCGGATCCCGGCTCGCCGGTCTTCACCCGGATGTCCACGAGCCCCGGGATCAGCAGCTTGCCGTTCCCGTCGATCACCTCGACGTCGGCCGACAGCGGGCCCGGCCCGCCGCCCTGGACCACGTCGGCGATCACGCCCTCGGTGACGATCACCGCGCCGGGGCCGTCGTAGCCCGAGGCCGGGTCGATCAGCCGGACATTGGTGAAGGCGAGGGGGCGGGCGGCGGTCATTGGTTGTCCAGCCGGGCGGCCAGCGCGGTGAGCACGGCCATGCGGGCGGCGACGCCCATCTCCACCTGGTCCTGGATCAGGCTGACCGACAGGTCGTCGGCCACCTCGGAATCGATCTCGACCCCGCGGTTCATCGGCCCCGGGTGCATCACCTTCACCTGGAGCGAGGCGTGCGCCAGCTTCTCCCGGTCGAGGCCCCAGAAGCGGAAGTACTCTCGCTGCGAAGGGGCCATCACCCCGTCCATACGCTCCAGCTGCAGGCGCAGCATCATCACCACGTCGCAGCCGGCGATGCCCTTGCGCATGTCGTGGAAGATCTCGACGTTCCAGCGGTCCGCCTGGGTCGGGATGAGCGTCGGCGGACCGACCAGCCGCACGTGCGCCCCCAGCATCTGCAGGAGCGCGATGTTCGAGCGCGCGACCCGGCTGTGCAGGATGTCGCCGCAGATGGCGACCTTCAGCCCGGCGATCCGCCCGAAGGCCCGGCGCATGGACAGCGCGTCGAGCAGCGCCTGGGTCGGGTGCTCGTGCTGGCCGTCGCCGGCGTTGACCACCGAGCAGCCGACCTTCTGCGACAGCAGCGACGCCGCCCCGGACGACGAATGCCGCACCACCAGCAGGTCCGGCTGCATGGCGTTCAGCGTCACCGCCGTGTCGATCAGGGTCTCGCCCTTGGAGATCGAGGAGGAGCGGGGGCTCATGTTGACCACGTCCGCTCCCAGCCGCTTGCCGGCCAGCTCGAAGGAGCTCTGCGTCCGCGTGGAGTTCTCGAAGAACAGGTTCATCAGCGTCCTGCCCTTGAGCAGGTCCAGCTTCTTCGAGGTCTGGCGGTTCAGCGCGACGAATCCGTCGGCGAGGTCGAGGAGGTCGGCCACCTCCACCTCGTTCAGGTCCATCACGGAAAGGAAATGCCGCTTCGGGAACGGGAAGGTCCGGCCGAGGACCTCGTTCAGACCGGGTGGGGCGCCGCTCATTAAAGCGCCCTCTTAAGTGGCTTTCCGCGGGGAGGGAAGCGCCCCCTTTCTCGGGCGCCGCGCCCGTCCCATATGGAAAGCTGCGCCTTGAGGGGGAAACCGATGACGACCGATCTCTACAGCTATGTGCGCGGCTATTCGCGCGCCATGACCACTCTGCAGCACATCCTGCGGAAGGGCGCCGAGCACGCGGCGGCGAGCGGCGTGCCCGAGAGCGAGATGCTGCGCTGGCGCCTGGCGCCCGACATGTTCGACCTGCGCCAGCAGGCGATCACCGTCGTCCAGTTCACCCAGCAGTGGCTGGCCCGCGCCGCCGACCTGCCGCAGCCGGCGCCCATCGAAGGCGAGCCGGACCTGGCCGAGATCCTCGCCCGCGCCGCCGAGGCCCAGGCCTTCATCGACGGGCTCACCCCCGCCCAGTTCGAAGGCCGCGACGACGTTCCGCTGACCTTCAACCTCGGCCAGGTCGAGCCCACCCTGCCGGTCGGCCAGTGGATCGCGGGCTTCGCCACGACCAACGTCTGGTTCCACCTGTCGATGGCCTACGCGATCCTGCGCAACCGCGGCGTCCCGCTCGGCAAGCGGGACCTGTTCGCCGGCGGGCTCTGACGGTGGGCGCGTCTCGGGCGGCGAAACCGCCCACGCCTTCGCCCGACGCGCGCTAGGCGTTCCGCAGGCGCTCCAGCGCGCCCTGCAGGATCCAGGCGGCGGCGGCGCGGTCGACCACCTCGGCCCGCTTGGCCCGCGTCAGGTCGGCCTCGCCGATCAGCATGCGGTTGACCGCCATGGTCGACATCCGCTCGTCCCAGAAGGCGATCGGCACATCCTTCAGCCTGAGCAGGTTGCGGGCGAAGGCGCGGTTCGACTGGCAGCGGGCGCCCTCGGTGCCGTCCATGTTCACCGGCAGGCCGATGACGATGCCCGTGGCCTCGCGGCTCTCCATGGCCCTGAACAGGGCCGCGGCGTCGTCGCCGAACTTGGTCTTGCGGATCAGCTCCAGCGGGCTCGCCACCGTGCGCGTGGCGTCGGAGACGGCCACTCCGATGGTCTTCTCGCCCAGGTCCAGCCCCACCAGCGGCGTGTAGGGCGCCGTTGCGGCGGGCAGCTCCAGGAGGTCGACGACGGCCATGGCGTCCCTTTAGGAGGGATCGCTTGCAAAAGCACGCCCGCCACGGCTAACCCACGCGCCTGAGATTTAGGAGGGATGGTCATGGCCATCGACGCGGCGACCGTGCGCAAGGTCGCCAGGCTGGCGAGGATCGCCGAGCCCGAGGAGAAGCTGGAGCCGCTGGCCCGCGAGCTGTCGGGCATCCTCGACTGGATCGAGCAGCTCAACGAGGTCGACACGAACGGTGTCGAGCCGATGACCACGGCTGTCCACGCGACCCTGCCGATGCGCGACGACGTGGTCACCGACGGCGGCGATCCCGAGCGCGTGCTCTCGAATGCGCCGAAGCGGGCGGGCAACTTCTTCGTCGTGCCGAAGGTGGTCGAATAGCCATGGCCGACCTCACCTCCCTGACCCTCAGGGCCGCCCTCGACGGCCTGGCCGACAAGTCCTTCTCCTCGGTGGAGCTCACGACCGCGCACGCCGAGGCCGTCGAAGCCGCCCGGTCGCTGAACGCCTATGTCCTGGAGACCCCGGACAAGGCGCTGGAGATGGCCAGGGCCTCGGACGAGCGCCGCGCGCGCGGCGAGGCGGGCCGCCTGGACGGCGCGCCGCTCGGCATCAAGGACCTGTTCTGCACCGAGGGCGTCCGCTCCACCGCCGGCTCCAACATCATCGGCGGCTTCATCCCGCAGTACGAGAGCACCGTCACCGCCAACCTCTGGCGCGACGGGGCGGTGATGCTGGGCAAGCTCAACATGGACGAGTTCGCCATGGGCTCGTCCAACGAGACCTCGGCCTTCGGGCCGGTGGTGAACCCCTGGCGAGCCGAGGGCGGCAACGCCCAGCTCACGCCCGGCGGCTCCTCCGGCGGCTCGGCCGCGGCGGTCGCCGCGGGGCTCTGCCTCGGCGCCACGGCCACCGACACCGGCGGCTCGATCCGCCAGCCCGCGGCCTTCACCGGCACGGTCGGCATCAAGCCGACCTACGGCCGCTGCTCGCGCTGGGGCGTCGTCGCCTTCGCCTCCTCGCTCGACCAGGCCGGCCCCATGGCCCGCACCGTCGAGGACACCGCGCTGCTGCTCACCTCCATGTGCGGCCACGACCCGAAGGACTCCACGAGCCTGCCGGTGGAGACGCCGGACTTCGCGTCCTTCGTCGGCAAGTCGGTGAAGGGCCTGCGCGTCGGCGTGCCGAAGGAGTACCGCGTCGACAACATGCCCCCCGAGATCGAGAAGCTCTGGGAGCAGGGGATCGCCTGGCTGAAGGAGGCCGGCTGCGAGATCGTCGAGGTCAGCCTGCCGCACACCAAATATGCGCTGCCGGCCTACTACATCATCGCCCCGGCCGAGGCCTCGTCGAACCTCGCCCGCTACGACGGCATGCGCTACGGCCTGCGGGTGGAGGGCGGCAACCTCACCGACACCTACGAGAAGACCCGCGCCGAGGGCTTCGGCGCCGAGGTCAAGCGCCGCATCCTGATCGGCACCTACGTTCTCTCGGCCGGCTATTACGACGCCTACTACCTCAAGGCGCTGAAGGTCCGCCGCCGCATCGCCGACGACTTCGACCAGGCCTTCGAGAAGGTGGACGCCCTGCTCACGCCCACCGCGCCCTCGGCGGCGTTCCAGCTCGGCGACAAGTCGGACGATCCGGTCGCCATGTACCTGAACGACATCTTCACGGTGACGGTGAACCTCGCGGGCCTGCCGGGCATGAGCGTTCCGGCCGGCCTCGACGCCAACGGCCTGCCGCTCGGCCTGCAGCTCATCGGCCGCGCCCTGGACGAGGGCACGCTGTTCTCGCTCGGCGGGGCGCTGGAGAAGGCCGCCGACTTCAGGGCGAAGCCCCAGAAGTGGTGGTGAGCCGCTAGGGCTTCGGGGGGGCGTCCGGCTTCCCGGGCGTCTCGTCGTTCGCCGGCGCGCCGCGGCCGGGCGGCGCGAACGGCAGCTTCGGACATTCGGCCGCCTCGCAGGCCGGGGCCTGCGCGGGCCCCTCCGGCTCGGGAGTCAGGAGCGTCGCCACGCCCTGGGTCGTCGACGCCTGCATGGTGACGTAGGACTGTTGCTGGTTGTTCGTCGCGTTGTGCGCGGCGTTCGACAGCGCCTGGCCCGTGGCCACCGGTTCGTCCGGAGGCGCCTGCGCAACCGCGGAACCGGCCGCGAGCAGCATGGCGAGACATGCGAGCGGCAGCTTCATGGCGCCCCCTTTCAGGGTGAGGACCGCCCTCTCCGGAGGGAGGGGGCGGTCCCTAAGGGCCTTACTTGATCTTGTCGAACTCGGCCTGCAGGGCCTTCAGCTTGGCGTCGTCCAGCGCGCCCTGGCTCATCGGCGCCACCTGGGCCAGCGTCATGCCGCCGATCTGGTCGTAGTACTGGGTGATCTCCGGCAGCGCCGCCTCGAGCGCGGCCTTGGCCTTCTCGTTCTTGATCAGCTCGCCGATCGGGGTGGTCTCGACCGACAGCGCGCCGGATGGCTGGGCGTTGGCCGAGGCCTGGGCGGCGGCGGGGGCCTGGCCCTGGGCGAGGGCGGGCGCCGCGGCCAGGGCGGCGAGGGCCGCGAGGCCGGCGATGGTCATGCGGTTCATCTGGGTGTCCTCTCCGCTTACGGGATCTTGTCGAGTTCGGCCTGGACGGCCTTCAGCTGGTCGTCGCCGATCGCGCCTTCGCTCATCGGGGCGACCTGGGCCAGGGTGAAGCTCTTGAACTGGTCGTAGGCGGGGTGGCTGGTGATGCCGGGCAGCACCTTCTCCAGCGCGGCCTTGCCCGGTTCGCTGGCGGCGATCGTCTCGATCGGCGTGGTCTCCACCGACAGCTTGCCGGCCGCGGCCGTCTGGGCGGCGGCCGAGGCCTGGGCCGCGGCGGCGGGCGCCTCGCCCTGGGCCAGCGCGGGCGCGGCGGCCAGGGCCGCCAGGGCTGCGAGCCCCGCGAGCATATTGCGGTTCATGACGTCGGTTCCTTCCCCCATGGGTGTGTTCTTGTCCCTAAAGCTTGAGCCGAATTTACGGCGTTTGCGCAAGCGCGATCTCGCCACGCCTTCCGCATCGCCCCGCGTCGCACTAGAACGCGGCGCATGAGCGAGAACACCAAGGTGATCGAGGGCCGCACCGGTCCGTGGGAAATGGTCCTGGGCCTGGAAGTGCACGCCCAGGTGGCCTCCAACGCCAAGCTCTTCTCGGGCGCGGCGGTGGGCTTCGGCGCGGGCCCGAACGAACAGGTCAGCCTGGTGGACGCGGCCATGCCGGGCATGCTGCCGGTGATCAACCGCCACTGCGTCGAGCAGGCGGTGAAGACCGGCCTCGGCCTGAAGGCCAAGATCAACACCTGGAGCCGCTTCGACCGGAAGAACTACTTCTATCCGGACCTGCCGCAGGGCTACCAGATCAGCCAGTTCAAGGACCCGATCGTCGGCGAGGGCGAGGTCATCGTCGAGCGCGACGACGGCTCCACCTTCACCGTGCGCATCGAGCGCCTACACCTCGAGCAGGACGCCGGCAAGAGCCTGCACGACCAGGACCCGAACTTCACCTACGTCGACCTGAACCGCGCCGGCACCGCCCTGATGGAGATCGTCTCGCGGCCCGACATGCGCTCGGCGGAAGAGGCGGCGGCCTATGTGAAGAAGCTCCGCACCATCCTCGTCTACCTGGGCGCCTGCGACGGCGACATGGAGAAGGGCAACCTGCGCGCCGACGTGAACGTGTCGGTCTGCCGCCCGGGGGCCTACGAGAAGTATCGCGAGACCGGCGACTTCAGCCACCTGGGCACGCGCTGCGAGATCAAGAACGTCAACTCGTTCCGCTTCATCCAGCAGGCCATCGAGTACGAGGCGCGCCGCCAGATCGAGATCCTCGAGGACGGCGGCAGGATCGACCAGGAGACCCGCCTGTTCGACACGGTGAAGGGCGAGACGCGGTCCATGCGCTCCAAGGAGGAGGCGCACGACTACCGCTACTTCCCCGATCCCGACCTGCTGCCGCTGGAGCTCGACCCGGCCTGGATCAAGGAAATCGAGGCCACGCTCCCCGAGCTGCCCGACGCCAAGAAGGCCCGCCTGCAGTCGCAGTACGGCCTCACCGCCTACGACGCCGGCGTGCTGATCACCGAACAGGCCCGCGCCGAGTTCTACGAGGCCGCCGCCAAGGGCCGCGACGCCAAGCTGGTGGCCAACTGGGTGACCAACGACCTCGCCGCGCGGCTGACCGCCGGCGGGATCGACATCGCCGACTCGCCGATCCGTCCCGACGAGATCGCCGAGCTGGTCCAGCTGATCGAGGAGGGGGTGATCTCCTCCAAGATCGCCAAGGACGTCTTCGAGCGGATGTGGGCCGGCGAGGGCCGGGCCTCCCATATCGTCGAGACGCAGGGCCTCAAGCAGGTCAGCGACACCGGCGCGCTGGAGAAGATCATCGACGAGCTGATCGCCGCCAACCCCGGCCAGGCGGCCGCCGTGAAGGACAAGCCCCAGGCCATCGGCTGGTTCGTCGGCCAGGTGATGAAGGCCACCCAGGGCAAGGCCAATCCGGGGACGGTCAACCAGCTCCTGAAGGCGAAGCTGGGGATCTAGGTCCCTACCGGATCATGTCGAAGATCTGCCCGTCGGGCCCGACCAGGGCGTAGGCGCCGTCGACCCGCATCCAGCGGAAGCCGCGCGGCGGCGGGCGCAGGCGGTAGCGACCGTAGTCCTCCACCTCCGAGCCCTGGGCTTCGGGCGGCAGGTAGCCGCCGCGGCGGAGGCCATAGGCGCGCGGCGGGGCGTAGGCGCCGGGCGGCGGGCCGTAGTAGTTCCGCCCGCCCTCTTCGCGGTCCTCGAAGCGCCGGTCGCCGCGCCGGTCATCGCGCCGGTCGTCGCCCCTCGCGCCGCGCCGCTCCTGGCCGCGCCCGCGGCCCGGGCCGTCGGCCGCGCGCCACTGCCGGGTCTCCCAGCCGCGGCCGCGCTCGCCCCCGCGCTGTTCCCAGCGGCCGCCGCGGTCGCCGTCCTTGGCGAACGCCGCCGAGCCCGGCAGCGGGCCCGCCACGGTCGCGGCGGCGATGAGCGTGAGGAGCAGGCGTTTCATGCGGGCGGGTCGCAGGGTCCTTGAGCTTGTCGCCGACTGTGCCCCGCGACGTCTGAACTGGGGCTGAACGCGGCCGCAAGCGATTGAAAAGCGCCGGAAACGCCGCGTCGCGGGAGAAGGTCCTCCCGTGGCGCGGCGAGGTCAACAACGCAGCCGGAGGGCGGAGGCTCCGCCTCGTCCCGGACGGGTGAGGCCATCGGTCGCGGCGCCCGTCCGATGTTCCGAGACTTGTCGCCAGTCGAACGGCCGAATTCTTGGCGGCTCTTCTGAATCTGAAAATCGCACAACAGGCGGCTTAACCATGTGTTCAGCCTAACGCCTGTTTTCTATGTCCCCAGAAGACCGAGTATGGACCCGCCAAGGGCCCGGTCGGCTGATGAAGGGACCAAAGGTCATGCCATCGAGCATGGAAGTAGCGAGCGAGGGCCTTCCGCTTCCGGGACCGGACGCGACGGGCGACGAGCTGTTCCGCATGGGGCTGCTCTATTCCACGGGCCAGGGCGGCGCGCCGCTGGACTACGTCTCCGCCCACATGCTGTTCAACCTGGCCGCCATGCGCGGTTCCGTGGAGGCCAAGGTCTACCGCAAGGAGCTGTCCGCCGAGATGGCGTCCGACGAGGTGGCCGAGGCCCAGCGTCAGGCCCGCGAGTGGCTCGCCCAGGGCTGAGCTGAACCGCCTGACGGAATCCCCCGGCGCTCCGCGAGCGAAGGCCGGGGGCCCGACGCGACGGCCGCGCAAAGAGGGACGGAAGCGGCCGTCATGAGAAGAACGATCCCTCCCGCGCGTTTCGTCCGCGCCCGCGACCGACTTCCCGGAAAATTTCGCGCGTCACCTTCGGCGCTCAGCGCCGTTGCCCGACGCGGCGCGTTTGGGCTATGAGGTGCGTCCCTTCGGGGACGTCCTTGCCGCCACGCCCAGGCGCGGTGGTCCGGGGCTCCGGAGGGCGGGAGCAAACCCGAACAAAAACAAGCTGGTGACGTGGCCGAGTGGCTGAAGGCAACGGTTTGCTAAATCGTCATACGTGAAAGCGTATCGAGGGTTCGAATCCCTCCGTCACCGCCACTTCCTCCCGACAGGTCAGGTCACAGCCGCGCGGGCGTGGTGCTCCGGGCGGTCCCAGGCGCCCGTCGCCAGCACCTCGTGCAGGATCTCCGCCGCGCGCCAGACCGCCTCGTGGCTCAGATAGAGCGGCGAGAAGCCGAAGCGGATCACGTCGGGGCTGCGGAAGTCGCCCACCACGCCGCGGGCGATCAGCGCCTGGATCACCGCATAGCCGTGCGGGTGGGTGAAGGAGACGTGCAGGCCCCGCTCGGCCGCCTGGCGCGGGGTCACGAGCCGGACGCCCATCCCTGAGCAGCGGCCCTCCACCTCGCCGATGAACAGGTCGCACAGCGCCTGGCCCTTGGCCTCCACGGCCGCGGGGTCCGCCTCCCGCTGCAGGTCCACGGCGGCCTCCAGCGCCGCCAGCCCCAGCACGCCGGGGGTCCCGCAGAGCTGGGCGCGGATGTCGCCGGCCGGCCGGTAGCCGTCCTCGAAGGCGAAGGGCTCGGCGTGGCCCATCCAGCCGGAGAGGGGGGAGCGGATCTGCGCCTGGTGCCGCTCGGCGACGAACAGGAAGGCGGGCGCGCCCGGGCCGCCGTTCAGGTACTTGTAGCCGCAGCCCACCGCCAGGTCGGCGTTCGCCCCGTTCAGGTCCACCGCCACGGCGCCCGTGGAGTGGCTGAGGTCCCAGAGCATCAGGGCGCCGGCCTGGTGCGCCCGCGCTGTCACCTGGGCCATGTCCCAGCGGCGGGCGCTCTTGTAGTGCACATGCGTCAGCACCACGACCGCGGTGTCGCCATCGACGGCGTCGAGCAGGGCGTCCGGCGGCACGGCGCGCAGCTCGGCCCCCGCGGTCCGCGCGAGGCCCTCCAGGACGTAGAGGTCGGTCGGGAAGTTGCCGGTCTCCGACAGGATCACCCGCCGTCCTGGCCGCAGGCCGAGCGCCCCGGCCGCCAGCTTGAAGAGGTTCACCGAGGTCGAATCGGCCGCCGCCACCTCGTTCGGCTTCGCGCCCACCAGGCCGGCGATCTTGCCGCCCACCCTGAGCGGCGCGTCGATCCAGCCGTTGACGTTCCAGCTGGTGATCAGGTCGTGGCCCCATTCCCGCGCGGCGGTCTCCTGCAGCCGCGCGAGCGCCGCCCGCGGCGGCGGGCCCAGGGAGTTGCCGTCCAGGTAGATCATCCCCTCCGGCAGGTCGAAGGCCGCGCGGAAGCGGGCGAGGGGGTCGTCGGCGTCGAGGCGCCGGGCGTCGTCGCGGGTCATGCCAAGGCTCTTACGGCGGCGAGCGACGACACGCCAACCTCGTGGTTAGATGCGCCCTGCGCGGCCCGCCGCGCCATTCGGACCAAAGCCATTTGCGCGGGCGCCAAGACCCGCGGGGGGAAACACAGACGATGATCAAGCTCAGGCTTCTCGCCCTGGCCTCGGCCCTGGCGCTCTCGCTGGCGGCGGGACCGCCGGCCCCGGCGCTCGCCCAACCCGCGCCGGCCGCCGCCGAGGCCGAGTGGCCGGGCCTGCCGCCCGGCGCGGTGGAGGAATACGCCGTCATGCGCGACGGGACCCGCCTCGCCGCCAACGTCTTCAGGCCGGCGGGGAAGGGGCCCTGGCCGGTGATCCTCTCGCGCACCCCCTACCTGAAGGACGGCCGGCGCACCGAGCAGAACCCCGATCCCGCCGAGGGGCTGGCCAAGCAGGCGAAGCGCTACACCGACGCCGGCTATGTCTACGTCCTGCAGGACGTGCGCGGGAAGGGCCGCTCCCAGGGCTTCTACGCCGCCTTCGAGAACGACATCGAGGACGGCTACGATTCGGTGGAGTGGGCCGCCGCCCAGCCCTGGAGCAACGGCAAGGTCGGCATGACCGGCGGCTCGGCGCTGGGCATCACCGCCAACTCCGCGGCCATGGCCAACCCGCCGCACCTGGTCGCCGCCTATGTGGTCGTGGCCCCCGCCGACCGGCTTTCCTACAGCTATCCCGGCGGCGTCCTGAAGGAGAAGGACACCATCGGCTGGCTGCGCCAGCAGGGGACCTCCGAGGAGCAGCTCGACCGCGTCCGCCAGCGGGCGCTCGACGACGTGAGCTGGAACCGCGTCGCCATGACGACGAACCGCAAGTACATCGACATCCCGATCTTCAACGTCGGCGGCTGGTACGACATCTTCAACGGCGGCACGGTCGACAACTTCCAGTGGCTGCAGAACCACGGGGCGCCCGGCGCGCGGGGGAACCAGAAGCTGCTGATGGGGCCCTTCGGCCACGGCCAGCTCTCCGGCGACCTGGAATACCCCGGCAACGACCGCATCGGCCTGGCCGGCGACCAGGAGATCCGCTGGTTCGACCATTGGCTGAAGGGCGCTGACAACGGGATCATGGACGAGCCGCCGGTCAGCTACTTCATGATGGCCTCGGCCAGGAAGGGGGCGCTCAGCCCGAAGAACCGGATGGTCGCCGCCGCCAACTGGCCGCCCGCCCACCGCGAGGTGCGCTACTACCTTTCCGAAAGCCGGACGCTGACCACCCGGGCGCCGACCGACGCCGAGGAGAAGGTCAGCTACCGCTTCGATCCCGCGAAGCCCGTGGAGACGTTCGGCGGGGCCAACCTCACCTTCGAGCGCGGCCCCATGGACCAGCGCGCGATCGGCCAGCGCCAGGACTACCTGCGCTTCCAGACGCCGGTGCTGGAGAAGGACGTGGCCATCGCCGGCCCGGTGAAGATGGAGCTGTGGGCCGCCACCGACGGCCCCGACACCGACTTCGTGGTCAAGCTCGTCGACGTCTATCCGGACGGCTACGAGGCGCTGGTCCTCGACGCCCCGGTCCGGACCCGGTTCCGCACTGGCCGGATGCCCGGCGAGGTGCGGATGATGACGCCCGGCGCGCCGGAGAAGCTGGAGATCGACCTCTGGCCCACGGCGCTCACCTTCGAGAAGGGCCACCGGATCGCCGTCCACGTCACCTCGTCCAACGCCCCGCGCTTCGAGGTGAACCCGAACACCGGCGAGGCCCCCGGCGCGGCGAAGCTGAAGCCCCGCGTGGCGCTGAACACCGTCTACCTCGACGCCTCGCGGCCCTCGGCCATCGTGCTGCCGGTGGTCTATCCCGACGACGTGAAATAGCCGCCGCGTCCCGGACGGGGCCGGGCCCGTCCGGGAGCACGGGGCTAGCCGTCCGCCGGCCTAGTGCTTCTTGTCGCGGCCCTCGTCGTCCTTGCGATCCTCAGCATCGCGGCGAGTGTCGCCGTCGGACGCGGCCTGGACCTGGGGCGGGGTGTTGCCGAACTCGGAGCCTGCGGAGGTCGCGGACCCCTGCGCGCCGCCGCCGCGCCCCGCGGCCTGGCCGCCGGTCTGGGCAAGAGACGGGCTGCTGGTCATCGCCGACGGGCTCTCCAGCCGGCCGGAGGGCATGTCGCCGCCGCCGCCGAAGCCCTCGGCCATCCGGTGCTGGCCGGACATGCCCGGCGCGATGTCCTGCCGGCCCATGCCGGTCGACATGTTCCGCTGCGAGCGCCACTCGTGGAAGCTCTTGCCGAAGGTGTCGCGCCGGTCGGTGCGGAACTTCCGGTATTCCTCGTCGTACTGCTGGTGCTGGTGGCGGCGCCATTCCTGGTAGTCGCGGTCATGCAGCCGAAGCTGCTCCTCGCGCCAGTGCACATAGTCCGGCTCGAACTCGTGGCCCTGCGGCGGGTGGTAGGCGTAGTCGTGGGGCGCGCCGAACTCCTCGACGCCGCTGGTCCGCGCGTTCAACTCCAGGTCGCCGTAGGGCGCGCCGCCGTGCGGCCGCCACTGCTCGAATTCGCGGCGGCCCGAGCCGCGCGGGGCGGAGTCCCGGTGGCGGTCGTCGCGGCGGCCGTGGCCCTCCATGCCGTACTCCTGGCCGCCGTAGCCGGCGCCTGCCTGGCCGCGGCCGTAGCCGCCGGACTCGCGGTCGTAGCCCGAGCCGTAGCCCGTCCGGTCCTGGTCGAAGCGGGAGCCGTAGCGGTCGCGCCGCCAGGGTTCGCGCTCGCCCTCGCCGGAGCCGCCGCGCCAGCCTTCGCCGAAGCGCGCCTGATCGGAGTTGAACCGGCCCTGGTCGCCGAAGCTGCGCCGCTCCTCGCCCCAGCCCTGGCGGCCGCCGGCCCGGCGCTGGTCGTCGTCCTGTCGCGGGCGGTCGCGCCCGCGCTCGCCGCCGTAGCCTCGATAGTCGTCCCGGTTGGCCATTGCTGCTTCCTTCCTCGCCTGGTGTCTTGGCGGCTCAACCGGCGAGGCGCGGGCGCTGTTCCGCATTGTCGCAGGCGGCCCGGCTCCGCTTGCGCTGGCGCGCCGGCTGGCCGACATGGGAGGCGACACCCCCGCGCGTGAAAGGCGTCCCATGGCCCGCAAGACCGCCGACCGCGACCTGGCCGCGGCCCTCGACAAGGGCCTGCGCGACATGTTCCGGACGCTGGAGACCCGGGCGGTCCCCGACCGCGTCCGCTCGATCGTCGACCAGCTCGACGAGCCGGAGATCGAGCCACTCAAGAAGAGGGGCTAGGCCCGCGCGGCCACCATGTGGTCGATCGCCATGACGTCGGTGGCGTCGTCCGCGTCCATGATCTTCAGGAGACGCGCGCGGGCGCGGTTCACCCGGCTCTTGATGGTGCCCAGCGCACAGCCGCAGATCTCGGCCGCCTCCTCGTAGGAGAGGCCGGCGGCGCCCACCAGGATCAGCGCCTCGCGGTGCTCGTCGGGAAGCTGCTGCAGCGCGTTCTGCAGCGCGCGCATCGCCACGCTCCAGTCCTGGGTCGGCGCCGACTTCAGGGTGGCGGCGTACTCGCCGGTCTCGTCGCGCACCTCGCGGCGGCGGCGCAGCACGTTGGTGTAGTAGGTGTTCCGGAGGATGGTGAAGAGCCACGCGCGCAGGTTGGTGCCGGGCTCGAACTTGTCGCGGTTGGTCCAGGCCTTGATCAGGGTGTCCTGCACGAGGTCGTCGGCGTCCGAGCCGTTGTGGCTCAGGGACCAGGCGAAGGCGCGCAGCGCCGGAATCAATCCGACGACTTGATCCCGCCAGCTGGTCGTCGCGGTCATGGCGCCCTCTCGTCGGCCCAACCCGGGGCTCTTCTCGTCACTCTGCCGTTTCGGCGCGGGTTGAACGCGGCCCCATGGCATCTGTTCCGGTTGCGCGAGGGGAGAAAACACCCGGATTTCGGGAACTTCCCGACAGCGCCCGCCGTTGGCCCCTCGAGGTCGCCAGCTTCACAATTGAGGCGAGGGCGGCGGCTTCCTATCTGATCAAGCGGCAGCACGCGGAGGGCCCCATGGCGCAACCCAAGGACCAGGCCGGCCTGCGTGCGCATGCCTGGCTCACCGCGCCGCCGGCGCTGCGCCGCTACCGCGCCGTGCGCCAGGCGACCCTGGCGCTGGTCCGCAGCCTCACGCCCGAGGACCAGCAGGCCCAGTCCATGCCGGACGCCAGCCCCACCAAGTGGCACCTGGCGCACACCAGCTGGTTCTTCGAGACCTTCCTGCTGACCCCGAGGCTCGCCGGCTACAGGCTATTCGACCCGCGCTTCGGCTACCTCTTTAACTCCTACTACGAGGCTGTGGGCCCGCGGCAGCCGAGGCCCGACCGGGGTCTCATCACCCGGCCCTCGCTGGACGACGTCGTCGCCTACCGCGAGCACGTGGACGCGGGCATGGCGGAGCTGCTCGCCGGCGGGACGGACGGCTTCGCCGAACTCCTCGACCTGGGCCTGGCCCACGAGGAGCAGCATCAGGAGCTGATCCTGATGGACATCCTCCACCTGTTCGCCGCCTCGCCCCTGAAGCCCGCCTACGCCCCGCCGCGCGGCGCGCCTGGCGGCGCCGCCCCGCCGCTGGGCTTCGTCGACTTCGCGGGCGGCGTCGTGGAGATCGGCCACGCGGGCGGCGGCTTCGCCTTCGACAACGAGGGCCCGCGCCACAAGGTCTGGCTGGAGCCGTTCGCCCTGGCCGACCGTCTGGTCACCAACGGCGAGTGGCTGGGCTTCATGGCCGACGGCGGTTACGCCCGGCCCGATCTCTGGCTGTCCGAGGGCTGGGCCCGCGCCCGGGCCGAGGACTGGCGCGCGCCGCTCTACTGGGAGGAGGGGCCGGACGGCTGGCAGGTGATGACGCTGCGCGGCCTGCGCCCGGTGGATCCCGCCCAGCCGGTCGCCCACGTCAGCCTCTACGAGGCCGAAGCCTACGCCGCCTGGGCCGGCGCGCGCCTGCCGACGGAAGCCGAGTGGGAGCACGCCGCCTCGACCCACGCCCCGGAGGGCAACCTTCTGGGCTCGGGCCGCCTGGAGCCCGCGCCGGCGCCCGACGGCCCCGGCCTGAAGCAGATCTTCGGCGACCTCTGGGAATGGACCCGCAGCGCCTATTCGCCCTATCCGGGCTTCCGGACCGCGCCCGGCGCGGTGGGCGAGTACAACGGCAAGTTCATGGCCAGCCAGTTCGTCCTGCGCGGCGGGGCCTGCGTCACGCCGGCCGGCCACGTGCGGGCCAGCTACCGCAACTTCTTCTATCCCCAGCAGCGCTGGATGTTCTCCGGCGTGCGCCTGGCCCGCGACGCCTCCGGCACGCGCGCCGCGGTCCCGACCTTCGAGGACGACGTCGTCGAGGGGCTCGGCCGGCCGCGGAAGTCCGTGCCGCCGAAGTACTTCTACGACGCCGAGGGATCGCGCCTGTTCGAGGCCATCTGCGAGCTCGCGGAGTACTATCCCACCCGCACCGAGACCGCGCTCCTGCGCGCCAGGGCCGGCGAGATCGCCGGGGCGATCCCGAAGGGCGCGGCGCTCGTGGAGTTCGGCTCCGGCGCCAGCGTGAAGACCCGCATCCTGCTCGACGCCGCGCCCCAGCTCGCCGTCTACGCGCCGATCGACATCAGTCCCGAGGCCCTGGCGGCGGCGGCGCACGACATCGGCCGCGACTATCCCAGGCTCACCGTCGCCCCCCTGGCCGAGGACTTCACCCGCGCGCTGACCCTGCCGGCCCAGGCGGCCGGGCGGCCGGTGGTGGGCTTCTTCCCCGGCTCGACCATTGGCAACTTCACGCCCGACGAGGCCAGGGGCTTCCTGGAGGGCGCGCGGCGCCTGCTGGGGGAGGGGGCGGCCTTCATCGTCGGCATCGACCTGGTCAAGGACCCGGCCGTCCTGACGGCGGCCTACGACGACGCGCTCGGCGTCACGGCGGCGTTCAACAGGAACCTGCTGGCGCGGATCAACCGTGAGCTCGGCGGCGACTTCGACCTCGACGCCTTCGCGCACCGCGCGGTCTGGAACGCCGCCGACAGCCGTATCGAGATGCACCTGGAAAGCCGAAAGGCCCAGACCGTCCATGTGGCGGGCCGGGCCTTCCAGTTCGCCGCCGGGGAGACCCTCCACACCGAGAACTCGTGCAAGTTCACGGTGGAAGGCTTCGCCCGCCTGGCGGCGTCGGCGGGCTGGCGGCTCGAGCGGGAGTGGGTGAGCCCCGCTCCCGCCTTCGCCGTCGTCCTTCTGAGAGCCTAGCTCTCGCGGCCGCGGGAGCGGCCGCCGCCGCGGCTGGCCTCGCCGCCCTTGCGGCCGGCGGAGGCCGCCAGGTCGCGGTCCTTCGCGAAGCTGCGCTTCTCGCCGGGCACGGACGCACCGCCCTTGCGGGCGATCTCGCGACGGCGTTCGGGGTTCATGGCGGCGAAGCCCCGCCGGGCTCGCGGCTTTCCAGTGTCAACGCTGGCCATCGGTACTGCTCTCCTCAATCGGGCGACGACAGGGGTAGGTCTGGCGTAGGGCCGGCAGGGACGGGCTTGTCGTGAGCTCGGTCTGCTTCGTCGGACGACGCGTCCTGCGTGCGTCCGAGGTCCGGCCGGGGCTTGTCTTGGTGTTGCTTTTCCAGCTCGGACATGGCGTCTCGCCTCGGGTTGCGGTCTGGCTAACCATCGAGACGCAGCAGAGGTTGCGTTTGGAAATGACGGTTTTATTCCCGCCGCAGCGCCTCGATCGGGTCCAGGCGCGACGCCCGCCAGGACGGATAGGCCCCGAACACCAGGCCCACGAAGACCGAGAATCCCAGCGCGAGCGGCCCCGCCCAGGGCGGAACCGCCGCCGGCCAGTCGCCGATCCTGGCGATCCCGATGGCGCCCAGCACTCCGATGGTCAGGCCGATCACCCCGCCGGCTAACGAAAGCGTGACGGACTCCAGCGCGAACTGGATCAGCACGTCGGCGCGCCTCGCGCCCACCGCCATGCGCAGGCCGATCTCCCGCGTCCGCTCGGTCACGGCCACCAGCATGATGTTCATGATGCCGACGCCGCCCACCAGCAGCGACACCGCCGCCACCGCCGCCAGCAGAACGGTGAAGGTGGCCACCGCCGCCTGTCCGGCCTCGAGGATCGAGGCCATGTTCTGGGTCTGGAAGTCGTCGTCGTCGCCCGGCCGGATGCGGTGCTGGTCGCGCAGCAGGTTGGTGACGTCCTCCTGCACCCGGTCGATGGTGTCCTCCGACACCGCCTTCACATAGATGGTCTGCACCGCGTCGCCGCGGAGCCGGCGGCCCACGAGGCGCGAGCGCACGGCGGTCAGAGGTCCCAGGACCAGGTCGTCCTGGTCCTGGCCGAAGCCCGACTGGCCCTTGCTCTCCAGCACCCCGATCACCTCGAAGGGCACGCTGCGCACCCGTACGCGCCGGCCCACCGGGTCCTGTTCGCCCCACAGCTCGCGCGCCACCGTCGGGCCGACCACCAGCACCTTGCGGCCCTGCCGCGCCTCGCGCTCGTCGAACATCCGGCCGGAGGCTAGGGTTAGGTCGCGGGCTGTCAGGTACTCCGGCGTCACGCCCTCGATGCGCGTGTTCCAGTTGGCCCCGTCCGCCGCCAGCTGTCCCTGGCTGCGCACCACCGGGGCCACGGCGGCCACGTTCTCCACCTGCTTGCCGATCGCTTCGACGTCGCCGTCGGTCAGCGACAGCCCGCCGCCGGCCGCCTGGGCCACCGGCCCACGCTGGAAGTTGGGGGTGACGATGATCAGGTTCGAGCCCAGGCCCGCGATCGCCTCGGTCACCCGCTGCTGCGCCCCCAGGCCGATGGAGGTCATCATCACCACGGCGGCGGTGCCGATGACCACGCCCAGGGAGGTGAGCGCGCTGCGCATCGGGTGGGCGACGATGGCCCCCATGGCGAAGCGGACGAGCTCGTAGAACCTCATGCCGGCTGCTCCGCCCGCTCGTCCGAGACGATCAGCCCGTCGCGGAACGAGACCCGCCGCCGCGCCTCGGCGGCGACTTCCGGATCATGGGTGACCACCATCAGGGTCAGGCCGTCTGCGTTCAGCTCGTGGAACAGCTTCAGGACGTCGCGGCTGGTCTGGGTGTCGAGCGCCCCCGTCGGCTCGTCGGCGAGCAGCAGGTCGGGCCGGTTGGCGAGCGACCGGGCCACCGCCACCCGCTGCTGCTGGCCGCCGGAGAGCTGGGTCGGCCGGTGTCCCATGCGGCCGCCCAGGCCGACCCGCTCCAGCAGCTCGGCGGCGCGGGCCTTGCGCTCGTCCCGCGGCAGGCCGGCGTAGATCATCGGCAGCTCGACGTTCTGCAGGGCGCTCAAGCGGGGCAGGAGCTGGAAGGACTGGAAGACGAAGCCGATCCGGCGCCGGCGGAAGTCGGCCAGCTCGTCGTCGCCGAAGTGGGCCACGTCCTCGCCCTCGAAGCGGTAGTCGCCCGAGGTGGGCCGGTCGAGGCCGCCCAGGATGTTCATCAGCGTCGACTTGCCCGAGCCCGACGGCCCGATCACCGCCACGTACTCGCCGCGGGCCACGTCGAGGTCGACGCCGGCCAGCGCCGCCAGCGCCTCATCGCCCATGGTGTAGACCTTGCGAAGGTTGCGGACCTCGATCATGGCCGCGCTACATGCGCGCGCGGGTCTGGCCGCCGCCGCCGCTGAGCGGGGTGCGCGCCTGGACCTTGGCCTTCGGGCCGCCGCCGACGATGACCTCGTCGCCGACCTTCAGCTGCGGGCTCGCCACCTCCGTGGACGTCCCGTCGGTGGCCCCCACGCGGACCGGGACGGCGGAGGGCTTGCCGTCCTTCAGGACGTAGACCACGCCGGCCCGCATCCCGCCCGCGCCGCCGCCGGCGGCCAGCGTGGCCCGGAGCGCCGCCAGCCTGGCCTTCTGGTCGGCGTTGAGCGACGGCTCGATCTTGGCGAAGGCCTCGTTGCGGATTCGGGTCAGGGTCTCCCGCGCGGCGGCGCGGTCGCCGCCGGAGGACGCCATGGCCGCGCGGATCTTCTCGCGCATCTCGGTGGAGATCGCCTCCCACTGCTTCCGCTGGGCGGCGTTGAGGTCGAGCTGGTCGGCCACCTGGGCGCCCATCACCTGCCGCTGGCCGTTGGCCTGCCCGCCGCCCGGCCGGACAGGGCCGCCGACCACCAGGCCGCCGCCCATGGCGGGCGGGCCGCCGGCTCCCGGCCGGGCGGCGTCCTGCGGCGGGGTCCAGCGCAGGGCCGCGGCCGGGACCTTCACGACGTTCGGCCGCGTCTCGATGATGATGTCGGCATTGGCGGTCATGCCCGGCAGCAGCCGGCCCCGCGGATTGTCCGCCTCGGCGATCACCGTATAGGCGACCACGTTCTGCTCGGTGGTCGGCTGCTTGCGCACCTCGGTGACGAGGCCCTGGAAGGTGTCCTCCGGGAAGGCGTCGACGGTGAAGCGCACCGCCTGGCCCTCCTGCACCTGCCCGACGTCGGCCTCGTCGACGCTGATCTTCACCTCCAGCCGCGACAGGTCGCGGGCGATGGTGAACAGCACCGGCGCCTGGAAGCTCGCCGCCACCGTCTGGCCCGGCTCGATCTTGCGGTCGATGACGAGGCCGTCGATGGGCGAGACGATCGTCGTGCGGCCGAGGTCCACCTGCTGGCTGCGCAGCTGCGCCTGGCCCTGGGCGATGCGGGCGCGCGCGGCGGTGACGCCGGCCCGGGCGCTGCGCAGCGCCGCGGTCGCCTGGTCGAGCACCGAGGGCGCGTAGAAGCCCCGGTCCACCAGCTCCTTCTTGCGCCGGTGGTCGGCCTCGGCGTTGGCCAGGGTCGCCTCGGCCTGCCGCAGCGCCGCCACGCCCGCGTCGATGTCCGCCTGGCTCTGGGCGACCCGCGACTGGTAGGTCTGGGGATCGATCACCGCCAGCGTCTGGCCGCGCCGGACCGGGTCGTTGAAGTCCACCAGGACCCGCTGAACGAGGCCGGAGATCTGCGAGCCCACCTCCACCTGCTCGAGCGCCTGCAGCGTGCCCGACGCCGAGACCGAGCGGGTGATCGCCCCGCGCTCCACCGCACCCGTGCGGTAGGGGTCCTTGGGCTCCTTCGGGCGAAGCGCCAGGGCGGCGATCGCGGCGATCACCAGGGCCAGGACGCCCAGTCCGATGATCAGCGGCCGGGAGAGGCGCGGCCTGCGGCGGGCGGAGGTGGGAGGGGCCATGGGGTCTCGATGCGCGGCGAAGGGCCTTCGTCAGACCAGAACGCCGTTGCACGGCGATTTCACGGCCAAGCTGTGTCTTGCGGTCGCGAAACGATTTCAGGCGCGGCCCGAACCTTGCGCCGCCGCAACATCGTTCAGATCGGCAGGGAGACCCGCGCGGTGAGCCCGCCGCCCGGCCGGTTCACCAGGGCCACGTCGCCGCCGTGGCCGCGGGCGATGGAGCGCACCACGGCCAGCCCCAGGCCGATGCCGCCGGTCTGCCGGCTGCGCGAGGGCTCGCGGCGGTAGAAGGGCTCGAACACCCGCTCGGTCTCCTGCGGCGGTATGCCGGGGCCGTCGTCGTCGATCTCCACCACCGCGTTGCTGGCCTCGCGGAACACCCTCGCCCGCGCCCGCCCGCCGAACTTCACCGCGTTCTCCAGCAGGTTGGAGAACAGACGCCGGAGCGCCATCGGGTCGCCGTCCAGCACCACCTTCTCGCCGAACTCCACCTCGGTCTGGGCTCCGGTCTCGGCCATCTCGTCGCAAAGGCTCTCGAGCAGCGACGAGAGCTCCAGCGGCGTGCGCTCGCCGGGCCGGGTGGTGTCGCGCACGAAGGTGAGCGCGGCCGAGATCATCTCCTCCATCTGGTCGATGTCGGCCGAGATCTTCGCCTTCTGCTCGTCGTCCGGCAGGGTCTCGATGCGGAACCGCAGGCGGGTGAGGGGGGTGCGCAGGTCGTGGGCGATGGCGCCCATCATCGCCGTGCGATCCTCCACGTACCGGCGCAGCCGGCCCTGCATGTCGTTGAACGCCTGGGCCGCGACCGCGATCTCGGCCGAGCCGCGCACGGCCAGCGGCGGCGCCCGCGGGTCGCGCCCCAGCCGCTCGGCGGCGTCGGCGAACAGCTTGATCGGGGCCGACAGCCGGCGGGCGAAGACATAGGCGATCGGAGCCATCACCAGGGCCGAGAGCACGAACCACAGGGCGATCCGCTGCTGCCAGGGGTTCAGCCCCAGGCCCGCCTGCGGCCGCACCACCAGCCAGCGGCCGTCGGCCTGGGCCACCGCCACCTGGAACGGCTCCACCAGGAAGTGCTCGTCCCGCGGCCCGCCGTCCCGGGCCATCCGGTCGCGCAGGATGCGGAAGACGCGCCGGTCGGAGAACGGACCCCGGTCGCCGGCGATCACGATCCGGCCCACCGGCACGCCCAGCTCCTCCGACAGGCGCAGGCGGATCTCCGGCGCCATGCGGCCTTCCATGGCCGGCCCCGGCGGCTCGTTGCGGGTGACCAGCTCCAGCGGCCGCCGTTCGGTGAAGCCCGGCGCGGGCCCGCGGAACGCCTGCACGATCTCCGAGAGGCGGTAGAAGTCCGGCGTCGGCGGCGGCAGGTTGAAGATCAGCAGGACGCTGATGATGTTGGCCGTCACCAGCGTCAGGCCGGTGAGCGTCAGGAGCTGCCCGAACAGCGAGGCGGTGGGCCGCCCGCGGCTGAACCGGCTCATCCCCGCTTCACCTTCGGGGTGAACATGTAGCCTTCGTTGCGGATGGTGCGGATCAGGTCCTGGCCGCCGCCGTCGTCGAGCTTGCGGCGCAGCCGGCTGATCTGCACGTCGATGGCCCGGTCGAAGGCGTCGCTGTCGGGTCCGCGGGCGAACTCCAGCAGCTGGTCGCGGGTCAGCACCCGCTGCGGCCGTTCCACGAAGGCGCGCAGCAGGGAGAACTCGCCCGACGACAGGTTCACCACCACGCCCTGCGGCGAGCGCAGCTCGCGCCGCACCAGGTCCAGCCGCCAGCCGGCGAACTCGCAGCCCGCGCCGACGCCGGCGCCCGTCGTGCGCTGTTCGGCGCGGCGCAGCACCGCGCGCACCCGGGCCAGCAGCTCGCGGGGATTGCACGGCTTGGCCAGGTAGTCGTCGGCGCCCAGTTCCAGGCCCACGATCCGGTCGGTGTCCTCGCCCATGGCCGAGAGCATGATGATCGGCGGCGCGGCGTCGCCGGTGGTCAGCCGCCGGCAGACGGCCAGGCCGTCCTCGCCCGGCAGCATCACGTCGAGCACGATCAGGTCGACGGGCCCGCGCTCCAGCGCCTGCTCCATCTCCTTGGCGTCGCCGGCGGTCTCGACCTTGTAGCCATGGCGGCCGAGGAAGTCGGACACCACGTCGCGGATGCCGGGGTCGTCATCCACCATCAGGATGCGGGCGCCCGCCTGGCTCATGTCTTCGTGCAGCTCCATGGCCGGCATTGTCGGGCCGGGCGGTAACAGTCGGATTTCGTCGCTGAAATCACGATTCCGCCAGCACGGCGTCGGCGACGAAGGGGTTGGTCCGCCGTTCCTGGCCGAAGGTGGACATCGGCCCGTGGCCTGGCACGAAGCGGACGTCGTCGCCCAGCGGCCAGAGCTTGGTGGTGATCGCGCGGATCAGGTCGGCGTGGTTGCCGCGCGGGAAGTCGGTCCGTCCGATGGAGCCCTGGAACAGCACGTCGCCCACCTGGGCGAACTTCGTCTCCGGGTGGAAGAAGATCACGTGGCCCGGCGTGTGGCCCGGGCAGTGGTAGACCTCGAACTCGGTCTCGCCGAGGGTCACCCGGTCGCCGTCGTGCAGCCACCGGTCCGGGGTGAAGCTGCGCGCCTCCGGCATGCCCCAGCGGGCGCCGGACTGCTCGATGTCGTCGATCCAGAAGGCGTCGTCCGGGTGCGGGCCCTCGATGGGGACCCCCGTGGCGGCCTTCAGCGCCGCGGCGCCGCCGGCGTGGTCGAGGTGGCCGTGGGTGATCCAGATCTTCTCGAGCGTCAGGCCGTACTGCTTCAGCGCCGCCAGCAGCCGCTCGACCTCGCCGCCCGGATCGATGATCGCGGCCTTCTTGGTCTTCGAGCACCAGACGATGGTGCAGTTCTGCTGCAGCGGGGTCACCGGCGCGATCACGGCGCGGATCGGCGGCTCGGGCGGGGAGGTGGCGTTCATGTCGCCCCTATGATCGGGATTCACCGGCCAAATTGGAAGGGCGGCGGGGGCGGAACGAAAAAGGGCGGAGCCGAGGCCCCGCCCTTCCTTTGTCGCGAGCGCCGGAACGCCTAGGCGTTGCCGTCGCGGATGCCGTGCGCGATCGCCTGTTCGGGACCGGTGCCGGCGTCCTGGTCGGCGTCCACCTGCGGCAGGCCGTTGCCCAGCCGCGAGTTGCGGTAGCCGTAGAAGGCGTAGAGCGCAGCCCCGATGGCGAAGTAGCCGCCCAGCAGGATCGCCGGGATCGGGTCGCCCGAGGCGGCCTTGGCGAAGATGTCCATGACCAGCGGCGCGATCATGATCAGGGCGAAGATGATGCCCAGGATCGGCGTCACGGGCCCGAGCGGCGCGCGGAACGGCCGGTGCAGGTCCGGACGGTTCTTCCGCAGCCACAGGACGCTGATGCAGACGATGGCGAAGGCCGTCGCCGTGCCCAGGCTGACCAGGTCGCCGAGGATCTGGATCGGCAGCATGGAGGCCGCGAACGCGATGATCACGCCCAGCACGATGGTGCCGATCCACGGCGTGCGGAACTTCTCGTGCAGGACGGAGAAGAACCGCGGCAGCAGCCCGTCCTTGGCCATGGCGAAGAAGATCCGGCTCTGGCCGTAGGTCAGGATCAGCATCACCGAGGTGAGGCCGGCCACCGCGCCGATTTTGATCAGCAGCGAGAACCAGGTCATGCCCATGACGTCCACCGCCAGCGCGATGGGGGCCGACACGCCCAGCTGGCGGAAGGGCACCACGCCGGTCAGCACGCCGGCCACCATCATGTAGATGATCGTGCAGACGATCAGCGAGCCCAGCACCCCGATGGGGATGTCGCGCTGCGGGTTCTTGGCCTCGGCCGCGGCCGTGGAGACCGCCTCGAAGCCCACATAGGCGAAGAAGATCACCGAGGCGGCCCGGAAGATCCCCGGCACCCCGTAGGTGAAGCCGCCCTCGTTCGGCGGGATGAACGGCGTCCAGTTGTCGATGTTGATGAACGCGATGCCCATGCCGATGAACAGCAGCAGCACGCCGACCTTGATGAAGACGATGATGTTGTTGACCGTCGCCGACTCCGAGATGCCGATCACCAGCAGGACGGTGATCGCCAGGATGCCCGCGGCGCCCAGCAGGTTGAAGCTGCCGCCGCTCTCGAAGGTGAAGCCGCCCTGGGGAAGCTGGACAGCGCGGACGAACGAGGTCGTGAGGTCCGGCGGGATCACCAGACCGAAGTCCTTCAGCAGGGAGACCACGTTGCCCGACCAGCCGGCCGCCACGGTGGCCGCGGCGACGCCGTATTCCAGCACCAGCAGCCAGCCCATCACCCAGGCGAAGACCTCGCCGAGCGTGGTGTAGGAATAGGTGTAGGCCGAGCCCGCCACCGGCATGGTGGACGCCAGCTCCGCGTAGCAGAGGCCCGCGAAGACGCAGGCGAAGAAGGCGACGATGAAGGACAGGACGACGGCCGGGCCGGCGAAGTTCGCCGCCGCGTTGCCGGTCATGACATAGATGCCCGCGCCGATGATGCAGCCGATGCCCAGCAGCACCAGGTTCCAGGCGCCGAGCGTGCGCTTCAGCCCGTGGGTCTGCGATTCCCTTTGGACCTGTTCGATGGATTTTCGGATGAAGAGCCTGTTCCCGCGGGGTGCGGCGTCTACGCTCATGTGGTCGTTCCCCCTGGGCGCGGCGCGACTTGGGGCGCCCGCCGGTTGACTGTTGGCGCGGACGTTAGTGAGGCACGCCCCTCTAGGCAACGCCCCGCGCGTGACCTCACCCCCAACCACGGCTATGGCGGGGAAAATATGCTCCCCGTCCACGAGATCCTGCCCGAACTGAAGTCGCGGCTGCGCGAAAGCCCGGCGGCCGTGCTGGTCGCCCCGCCGGGCGCCGGCAAGACCACCGTCGTGCCGCTGGAGCTCCTGGGCGAGCCCTGGATCGGCCAGGGCAAGATCATCGTGCTCGAGCCCCGCCGGCTCGCCGCCCGCGCCGCCGCCGAGCGGATGGCGAAGACCCTGGGCGAGCCGGTGGGCCGCACGGTGGGCTTCCGCGTGCGGATGCAGTCGAAGGTCTCGGCCGCCACCCGCATCGAGGTGGTCACCGAGGGCGTCTTCACCCGCATGGTGCTGGCCGACCCGGAGCTGGCCGGCGTCGCCTGCGTGATCTTCGACGAGTTCCACGAGCGCAGCCTCGACGCCGACCTCGGCCTGGCCCTGGCCCGCGACGCGCAAGGGCTCCTGCGCGAGGACCTGAAGCTGCTCGTCATGTCCGCCACCCTCGACGGCGCGGCGGTCGCCCGGCTGCTGGGCGACGCGCCGGTGGTCGAGAGCCAGGGCCGCGCCTATCCGGTCGAGACCCGCTACCTCGGCCGCGACGAACGCCTGCGCCTGGAGGACCGCGTGGTCCGCGCCGTGGAGAAGGCGCTGGCCGAGGAGACCGGCTCCATCCTCGTCTTCCTCCCGGGGCAGGGGGAGATCCTGCGCACCGCCGAGCGGCTGGCCGAGCGCGTCCGCCGTCCGGACGTGGACATCGACCCGCTCTACGGCGCGCTCGGCCCCGCCGACCAGGACCGCGCCATCAGCCCGGCGCCGCCCGGCCGCCGCAAGGTGGTGCTCGCCACCTCCATCGCCGAGACCAGCCTGACCATCGAGGGCGTCCGCGTCGTGGTCGATTGCGGCCTGGCCCGCGTGCCGCGCTTCGACCCGGCCTCCGGCCTGACCCGCCTCGCCACCGTCCGCGTCAGCCGCGCCGCCGCCGACCAGCGCCGCGGCCGGGCGGGGCGCACCGAGCCCGGCGTCTGCTACCGCCTGTGGGACGAGGCCGAGACCCGGGCGCTGCCGGCCTACGCCGACCCGGAGATCCTCGACGCCGACCTCTCGGGCCTCGCCCTCGACCTCGCCCGCTGGGGCGCGAAGGACGCCTCGGACCTCGCCTTCCTCGACCCGCCGCCCGCCGCCGCCTTCGCCGAGGCCCGCGCGCTCCTCGTGCGCCTGGAGGCGCTCACCCCCGAGGGCGTGCTCACCCCCCACGGCCAGGCGTTGTCGGAAGTCCCGCTGCCGCCCCGCCTGGCCCACATGGTGCTGAAGGCCGCCGGGACCGGCCAGGCGGCCCGTGCGGCGCGAATCGCCGCCCTGGTCACCGAGCGGGGGCTCGGCGGCCGCGACGCCGACCTGCGCCACCGCCTGGAGGGGCTGGAGCGCGACCGCGGCCCCCGGGCCCGCGACGCCCGCGCCCTGGCCGACCGCTGGGCGTCCCTGGCGGGAAGGGCGGGGAAGGGCGAGCCGCTCTCCGACGGCCTGCTGCTGGCCTTCGCCTATCCGGAGCGCATCGCCCGCGCCCGCGGCCCGCAGGGCGAGTTCCAGCTGGTCAGCGGCCGCGGCGCCTTCCTGGAGCCGACCGACGCGCTCGCCCGCGAGACCTGGCTGGCCGTGGCCGAGCTGGGCGGCGGAGACCGCCGCGACCGCATCCTGCTGGCCGCCCCGCTGGACGAGGCCGAGCTGCTCGACGCCTTTGCGGGCCAGATCACGACCGAGGACCGCCTGGAGGAGAGCGGCGGCGGACGCCTGCGCGCGAAGCGGCTTACGCGGCTCGGCCGCCTGGTGGTCCGCGAGCAGGTGGACGACAACCCCGACCCGGCCCTGATCGCCCGGGCCCTCGCCGCCCGCGTCCGGGCCGATGGCGTGAAGGTCCTGCCCTGGGGCGCGGCCGCCGAGTCGCTACGCGAGCGGGTCGCCTTCCTGCGGGCCCGCGACGACGCCTGGCCCGACCTCTCCGACCCGGCCCTGGCCGAGCATCTGGATGAGTGGCTGACCCCGCTGCTCACCGGCGTCCGCCGGCTCTCGGACCTGCGGCCCGACGTCCTAGACGGGGCGCTGCGCACCCTCGTGCCCTGGGACCTGCAGCGGCGCCTGGAGGCCGAGGCGCCCGCCCGCTGGACCGCGCCCACCGGCAACAGCTTCGCCGTCGACTACGCCGCCGAGGGCGGGCCGAAGGTCGAGGTGCGCGTGCAGGAGGTCTACGGCCTGGCGGAACACCCGACGGTGGGCGGCGTCCCGCTCACCCTGTCGCTGCTCTCCCCGGCCCACCGGCCGATCCAGACGACCCGGGACCTGCCGGGCTTCTGGAAGGGCTCCTGGAAGGACGTCCGCACCGACATGCGCGGCCGCTACCCCCGGCACGTCTGGCCCGAGGACCCGGCGCAGGCCGACCCCACCACGCGGGCCAAGCCGCGCGGGACGTGAGGCGTCGTGCTAGGGAGGACGCCATGAAGTTCAACATGGGCTGCGGCCTTCGCAAGCAGCCGGGCTACGTCAATGTCGACGCCACGCCGGCCTGCGAGCCGGACGAGGTCTGGAACCTCGAGCGGACGCCCTGGCCGTGGCCCGACGGCTGCGCCACCGAGGTCCGCTTCATCCATTCCCTGGAGCACATGGGCGCCGACCCGGCCGTCTTCCTGGCGATGATGCGCGAGCTCTACCGGATCTGCGCGCCCGGGGCCCAGGTGGTGATCCATGTGCCCCATCCCCGGCACGACAACTTCGTCTCCGACCCCACCCACGTGCGGCCGGTGATGCCCCAGACGCTGAAGATGCTGGACCTGGAGCTCTGCCGTTCGGTGGCCGAGCAGGGCGGGGCGAACACCCCTCTCGCCCTCTACGCCGGGGTGGACTTCGTCTTCGAGACCCAGGTGACCGTGCTGGACGAGCCCTACTACGGCCAGTTCACGCGCGGCGAGCTCACAGCCGAGGAGGTGAACCGGCTGGTCCGGGCGCAGAACAATGTCGCCCGCGAGTTCCAGTTCACCCTCAGGGCGCGCAAGCCCGGCTAGGCCTTCGCCTTCCAGGCCGCCAGCAGGGCCGCCTCACGCTCCGGCGTCAGGCCGGCCCGGAGCTTCGCCTGCCGCTCGGCGGGCAGGGTGCGGAACCAGGCCAGGGTGTCGGCGGCGGTCGTGGCCAGCGGCCGGTAGGTCAGCCCCGCCGCCTGGGCCCGGCTGACGTCGCGGTGGTGGAAGCCGGCCGTCTCGCCCGCCTCGGGGATCCACACCGGCATGTCGCTCCACATCCGCACGTTCTGCGCCGCCAGGAAATCGGCCGGGATCCAGGTCAGCCTGGCGTCCGACTTCAGCGCCTTGCCGACCACGTCCAGCATCTCGGCCATGGGGATGGGCTGCTTCGGCCCCGTGCCGTTGAAGGTCCCGGTGGTCCCGGTCTCGGCCAGGCGCACGATCCATTCGGCCAGGTCGCGGGCGTCGACGAACTGCACGGGGTCCTTGCCGTCGCCGGGCGCCGCCACCTCGCCGCCCTTCGCCAGCCGCACCGGCCAGTAGGTGAAGCGGTCGGTCTCGTCGCCGGGCCCGACGATCAGACCCGGCCGCACGATCGTCACCGCGGCCTCGCCGAACTGCCGCTTCGCCTCCCGCTCGCTGGCCGCCTTCAGGGCCCCGTAGAGCGCCCCGTTGGCGCGGAAGGTCTCGGCCGTCTCGGCCAGCGGGTCCTGGCCGGGATAGGGGGCGAGCGGCGCCGTCTCGTCGCCGGGCCTGTCGTTCGACGCATAGACCGAGATCGTCGAGACGAAGATGTACTGCTTCACCTTCCCTTTCAGCGCCTGGCCCGCGTCGCGGACCCAGAAGGGCAGGGTGGTCGGGTTGTCGATGCAGACGTCCCACTCGCGGCCTTCCAGCGCCTTCAGGTCGCCGGCGTTGCGGTCGCCGGTCAGCTCCTCCACCTCGGCCGGCCAGTCCTGCGGCCGCCGCCCGCGGTTGAACAGGGTCAGCTTGTGCCCTCGCGCCAGGGCGTAGCGCACCTGGTGCGGCCCCATGAAGCCGGTGCCGCCGAGGATCAGGATGCGCAGGGGCTTCCGCGCCGGCTGGGCCATGGCGGCGCTCCCCAGGGCCAGCCCCGGCGCGGCGAGGGCGGCGTATTCCATCAGTCGGCGGCGCGTCGGCATGGCGGTTCCCTGTCAGTCCGCCTGGACCGGGCGGCGCAGCCATGATCCCGGCGTCCACGGACGGATTCAAGCCGCCTGCGACGGACGGCCGTGTCTAGGCGGTGGCCGCGTAGATCATGATCCCCGTGGCCACCGACAGGTTCAGGCTGTCGGCCCGGCCGCGCATGGGGATCTTCACGTTGAGGTCGGGCAGGGCGGCCATCTCGGGCGTCAGGCCCTGCTGCTCGTTGCCCATCAGGATCAGCGCCGGCTTGCGGTAGGCCGCCTCCGCGTGGCTCGCGGCGGCGGTGAGCAGGGTGCCGACCACCGAGCCTGCCCAGCCCGCCCGCCAGGCGGCGAACTCGGCCTCGGTCGCCCGCGTCAGCGGCACGGCGAAGATCGAGCCCATGGTCGCCCGCACCGCCTCCACCGAATAGGGGTCGCAGCACTCGCCCACCAGGATCACCCCGCCGCAGCCGGCGGCGTCCGCCGTCCGCACGATGGTTCCCAGGTTGCCGGGATCGCGCACGCGGTGCAGGGCCACCACGCATTGCGCCGGGCCCGGCTCCACCTGCTCCAGCGGCCGGAACGCCTGCGGGAAGACGCCCACCACCGCCTGCGGGTTCTCGCGCCGCGAGACCTTGGCCAGGATGTCGTGGGTGACCTCGATGACCTCGCCGCCGGACCCCTGCGTCGCCTGCACCGCCTTGCGCATCATGGGATGGGCCGCGGCGTCCGGGCCGTGCATCAGGATCCTGGGCGCGTGGCCGGTGTCGATCCCCTCGATGACGTTCTTGAGCCCCTCGGCGACGAACAGCCCGGTCTCGTCGCGTTCCTTGCGCATGTGCAGGGCGCGGACGGCCTTCACCGTCGGGTTCTGCAGCGAGCTGATCGCCCGGGCGCTCAAGAGGCCCATCTCGCGTAGAAGCTCATGCCGATCTCGCGCGCGCCGCCGTCCTGGACGAGCGCCAGCTCGCCCCATTCGATGCCGCCGCCGCGGCCCTTCAGCTTCTCCGACAGCAGGCCCGCCAGCGCCGCCCCGGAGATCCGTTCGGCGTAGGCGTTGAGGATCAGGAACGAGGCGTTTTCCGAAAGAAGTCCGGCGCATAGGCCGGCAAGTTCGGGCAGGTCCTCGAACAGCCGCCAGACCTCGCCGGTGGGGCCGCGCCCGTACTTCGGCGGGTCCAGGATGATCCCGTCGTACTGCGAGCCGCGGCGGGCCTCCCGGGCGACGTACTTGCGCGCGTCCTCGGTGATCCAGCGGATCGGCCGGTCGGCGAGGCCCGAGAGCTCGGCGTTCTCCCGCGCCATCGCCACGGCCTTCTTCGACGCGTCCACATGGGTCACGTGCGCCCCGGCCGCCGCCATGACCAGGCTGGCGACGCCCGTGTAGCCGAACAGGTTGAGCACCCTGGGCTGGCCGCCGCGGCTGCGGATGCGCGCGTCGAGCCAGGCCCAGTTCGCCGCCTGCTCCGGAAAGAAGGCCAGGTGCCGGAAGGCGGTGAACCGGGCCAGGAACTTCGCTTCGCCCCAGGCCAGCGGCCAGGCGTCGGCCGGCTTGCCGCGGAACCGCCAGCGGCCGGCGTCCTCGTCCTCGTTCGTGGGGTCGAACACCGCGTCGGCCTCGGCCCACGCGCTCTCCGGCAGGGCAGGCGACCACAGGCACTGCGGCTCGGGCCGCACGACGGTGTAGGGGCCGTAGCGCTCCAGCTTCCGGCCGCCGCCCGAATCGACCAGGGCGTAGTCGGCCCAGCCCCGCGTGCGCATCACGCCGGGCGCCTCGGCCACGAGGGGATCGCGCGCGCTCATGGCTGCGCGCCTTACGCGGTTCGCGCCGCCTCCGTCCAGTGCGCGGCGCGGCCCAGCGTCGCTCCGGTTGTGTCGCGGGCTTGTAACATTCCGGGTTTTGGGGTCCGGTACGCCCCAAAGAGAGTACCTGGGGGAAACGCTTTGTCTGCTTCAGCCGCCACCGCCCGCCGTTCGGCGCGCAAGGCCAAGGGCGACGGTCACCTGCGCCGCGCCGAGATCCTGGACGCGGCCGAGCGCATCTTCGTCGCCGAGGGCTACGAGGGCGCCACCATCCGCAAGATCGCCGACGAGGTCGGGGTCTCCTCCACCGCCCTCTACATGCACTTCCCCGACAAGGGCTGCATCCTTCTCGAGATCTGCGAGGGGACCCTGCGCCAGCTCCTGGAGCGCAACACCGAGATCGCCGGCAAGCCGCTCGACGCCGTCGTGCGGGTGAAGATGATGCTCAAGGCCTACATGCGCTGGGGCCTGGACCATCCGAACGCCTATCAGCTTGTGTATTCGGCGCCGCGTCCGCTATCGGCAGGGCTCTGGCCCGAGGACACGGTCGACCTCTCCACCCAATGCTACGAGATCTTCTCAGGCGTGGTCCGCGAGATCGCGGCGTCCGGCAGGCTCCGCACGGGCACGGCCGACTCCGCGGCCCAGGCCCTGTGGATGTCGTGCCATGGCGTGGTGGCCCTGCTCGCCGCCCGGCCGAACTTCGGCTGGTGCGACCACCAGGCGCTGATGCAGGTCACCCTCGACGGCCTGCTGCACGGCCTCGTGGTCGACTGATCCTTGCGGCCCTGGCGCTCGGCCTCGCCGCCGCGCCGGGCGTCCAGGCCGCGCCCCGGGTCCTGGCCTTCGACCAGTGCGCCGACCAGTATGTCCTGGCGCTCAGCCCCCGCGAGGCCATCGCCGGCCTCTCCACCCGCGCCGACGACGCCGATTCCCGCCTGCGGGCCCGGGCCGCCGGCCTGCCGCGCCGCCGGGTCGACCTGGAGACCGCGCTCGCCGCCCGCCCCGACGTCGTCGTCCGCTACTGGGGCGGCGATCCCCGCCTGATCGCCCGGCTCGAGGACCGCGGCGTGCGGGTGGTGACCATCGACGAGGCCACCGACTTCCCGGGCCTGCGCGCCAACATCCGCAAGGTCGCCGCGGCCCTGGACCAGCCGGCCCGCGGCGAGGCCCTGGTCGCCCGCCTCGACCGCCAGCTCGCCCGCGCCGCCGGCGCCTGGGGCGGGACCCGTGTCCTCTACCTGACCCCCAGCGGCGTCACCGCCGGCCCCGGCACCCTGGTGGACGCCGTCCTGCGCGCCGCGGGCCTGACCAACGCCGAGACCCGGCCCGGCTACCGCACCGTCTCCCTGGAAGGGCTCGTGCTCGACCCGCCCGAGCGGGTGGTGCTGGGCTTCTTCGACACCTTCCAGCTCGCCGGCGACAGCTGGGGGCCGGGCCGCCACCGGGTGCTGCGCCGGGTCGCCGCCGAGCGGGCGCTGGCCAGCGTGCCGGGCTCCATGCTGGCCTGTCCCGACTGGGGCGCGGGCGAGGCCGTGGAGCTGCTGGCGTCGAAGGCCCCCCGGTGAGGGACCTCGTCCTCAACCTGTCCCTGGCCCTGGGCCTGCTCGTCCTCCTGGCCGCCGGCCTGCTGCTCGGCGAGACCCAGCTCACCGCCGCCCAGCTCGCCCAGGCCTTCGCCGAGCCGGGTTCCGGCCCGCACGAGGTGCTGTTCGCCATCCGCCTGCCGCGCACCGTCGCCGCCGCGGTGGTCGGCGCGGCGCTCGGCCTCTCCGGCGCGGTCCTGCAGGGCCTGCTGCGCAACCCGCTGGCCGACCCCGGCGTGCTCGGCGTGGCCGGCGGGGCCGGGCTGGGGGCGGCGCTCGCCATCTCCCTGGGTTTCGCGGCCATGCCCGGCGCGGTGGAGGCGGCCTCCCTGGCCGCGGCCCTGGCCGCCGGCCTGCTGCTCACCGCCGTCGCCGCCCGCTTCCGCGAACCCGAGACCCTGATCCTGTTCGGCGTGGCGCTCTCGGCCTTCGCCGGCGCGCTCACCTCGCTGGTGTTCAACTTCTCGCCGTCGCCCGTCACCCTGCAGGAGGTGTTCTCCTGGCTGCTGGGCTCGGTGGAGAACCGCGACTGGGACGACATCGGCCGCGAACTGATCCCCATGGCCGTCGGCGCCGGCCTCTGCGCCTACGCCGCCCGTGGCCTGGTCATGCTGACGCTCGGCGAGGAGACCGCCGCGCTGTCCGGCCTGCCCATGGCCCGCCTGCGCACCGCCGCGGTGGCCGGCGCCTCCCTGCTCACCGGCGCGGCCGTCGCCATGGCCGGCATCGTCGGCTTCGTGGGCCTCGCCGCGCCGCACCTGGTCCGCGCCGGAGCCGGCGCGGACCCGGGCCGCGTGCTCGTCCCCTCGGCCCTGGCCGGCGCGGGCCTGCTGGTCGCCGCCGACCTCGCCGCGCGGCTGATCCCCACCGACCTGGAGCTGAAGCTGGGCGTCGTCACCGCCCTGTTCGGCGGCCCGCTGTTCGCCCTGATCGCCTGGCGCGCCGCCCGGAGCTGGCGCGGATGACGGCGCTCCGCCTCACCGGCGCGGTGGTCCGCCGCGGGCCCCGGGTGGTCCTCGACCAGGCCGGGCTCGCCGTGTCCTCGGGCGAAATCGTCGGCGTGGTGGGCGCGAACGGGGCGGGGAAGACCACCCTGCTGCGGGCCGCCCTCGGCCTCGCCCATCTCGACGCCGGCCAGGCCGAGCTCGGCGGCCGGCCGGTCCGCCGGCTCTCGGAAGCGGCGCGGGCCGCGCTCTGCGCCTACCTGCCCCAGGAGCGCCGGGTCGGCTGGAACCTGCCGGCCTGGCGGGTCGCCAGCCTGGGCGCCTTCCACCGCCCGCCGAGGGAGGCCCGCGACCGCGCCTTCGCCGCCCTGGCGCGCGTCGGCCTGCAGGGGCTGGAGACGCGCGGCGTCCTCGACATGTCCGGCGGCGAGCGGGCCCGGGCGCTGCTGGCCCGCCTGCTGGTCGCCGGCGCGCCCCTGCTGGTGGCCGACGAGCCCGTCGCCGGCCTCGACCCCGACGCCCAGCTCCTGGCGCTCGACCTGCTGCGCGAGGAGGCGCAGCGCGGCGCGGGCGTCGTCCTCACCCTCCACGACCTGGGGCTGGCCGCCCGCGCCTGCGACCGTCTCGTCATCCTGCACGAGGGGAAGGTCGTCGCCGACGGTCCGCCCGCCGAGGCGCTATCTCCCGAGATCCTGCGCCGCGCCTTCCGCCTGGACGGCGGCTTGGCGGATTCGCCGCACGGTCCCATGCTGGCGGCCGGGAGGGCGCAGCCATGAGCTTCGCGAAATGGGTGTTCACGCTCGCCGGCGCCTACGGCGTCGTCACCCTGACGCCGATGCTGTTCCTGCGCGGCGCCGTCGAGGCCCAGGGCGGCCCGATGGCCTATCCGGAGAACTTCTACGGCTTCGTCGGCACGGCGCTCGCCTTCCAGCTCGTCTTCCTGGTGATCGGCCGCGATCCGGCGCGCTTCCGCCCCCTGATGCTGCCGTCGGTGGTCGAGAAGCTGGCCTTCGGCCTGCCGGTCTGGTGGCTGTACGCCCGCGGCGAGGTGGAGCCGCCGGTGGTCGCCTTCGCCACCGTCGACCTCGCGCTCGCCGTCCTGTTCGTCCTGGCCCGGCTCAGGACCCGGCCGGCCCGCTGACGCCCCAGGGCGTCAGTTCGCGCTGGTCACCTGGGTCTGGGCCGCCGGCGGATAGCCGTAGCCGCCGCGCTTCAGGTCGTTGGAGAGGGTGATCGGCACGGCGCCGCCGTGGAGCTTGGCCCGGTAGACCTGCATCCCCTCCATCACCCGCATCACATAGTTCCGGGTTTCCGAGAACGGGATGCACTCGATGAAGTCGATCGGGTCGGTGGTCCCGCCGCGCGGGTCGCCGCAGAAGCCCGACCACTGGGTCGGCCGCCCGGGCCCGGCGTTGTAGCCCGCAGTCGCCATGACGTACGACCCGGAGAACTGGCCGATCACCTGGCCGAGGTAGCTGGAGCCCAGGCGCATGTTGTAGTCCGGCTCGTCCAGCATGCCGGGCGAATAGCCGACGCCGATCCTGCGGGCCACGATCTGGGCCGTGGCCGGCATCAGCTGCATCATGCCGCGCGCGCCGACGCCGGAGCGGACCAGCGGGTCGAAGCCGCTCTCCTGCCGGGTGATCGCCAGCACCAGGGCCGGCTCCGGGGCGTTCGCCACCGACGGCGGGGTCCGGTACGGATAGCCGCGCTCCGGCAGCAGCATGCCGCGCTGGGCGGCCGCGCGGACCACCTTCATGGAGGTGTCCTGGTCGCCGTAGCCGCGGGCGGCGTCCACCAGCAGGGCCTGGTCCTCGACCGTCGGCAGGGTGTCGTCCAGCGCCAGGGCGAAGGCCCGGAACAGGTCGCGGTAGCCCTGGTCGAAGAACAGCCGCATGGCCTGCACCTCGTCGCGGCCCTCGAAGCGGGCGCGGTGGGCCGGGGTCAGCGCCGGGTCCTTGCCGAGCACGAGCTGCATCCCGAGCTTCTCGCCCGAGAGCTGGCCGTAGAAGGTGGCGTAGTGCTGGGCCCCTTGCGCGTAGAACTCCTGGGCCGCGGCGTGGTCGCCCTTGGCCTCGGCTGCGCGGCCCTGCCAGTAGAAGGCCCGCGCCCGGGTGATCGGCGAGGAGCCGATGCGCTCGATGGCGGCGAAGTGCCGGGCCGCCCGGTCGGCGTCCTTCAGCCGGGTCAGGGCGATCCAGCCCGCGTAGAATTCGGCGTCGGCCGCGTCGCCGCCCTCCCGCAGGCCGCTGTCGGCCGCCGCGGCGTAGGCGGTGCGCGCGTCGCCGTTGCGCAGCGCCGCCAGCACCAGCCGGTGGCGCTCGTACCAGATCTTGTCCGCCTGCTCGGAGGTGGCGACCTCCTTCGGGAAGTAGGGCAGCTGGGCGGAGGCCAGGGTGTCCAGTCCGCCGCGCCGCAGGAAGGCCGCGCGCTCGAAGGCCACGCCCGGGCTCTGGGCGACGTTCGCCGGCAGGGCGTTCAGCAGGGCGTTGGCGTTGCCGGCCCCGGAACGCAGGGCCATCCGCGCCTCGGCGGCGGCGCGCTGGTCGGCGGGCAGCAGGGCGACGATGTCCCGCGTGGCCGGGCCCTGCGGCCCGTAGAGCAGGATGTCGGCCCGCCGCGCGTGGTCGTCCAGGGTCAGGACGTCGCCGAAGCGCGCCAGGATGCTGCGCTGGACGTCGGCTTCGAAGCTCTTGTCGCGCCACCAGCGCCGGATCAGGGCCGCGGCCTCGGCGTTGCGGCCCTGCGCCCGGTGCGCGGACGCCAGCGCCAGGGCGCCGTGGGCCGTGCGCGGTTCGCGCCCGCCGAACCATTCGACGATCTGGTGCGGGCTCTTGCCGGAGGTCTCGATCAGCTTCTCGGCGGCGTTGATCCGCCGGGCCTCCCGGGGCCAGCCGGAGAGCTCTCGGCGGGCGTTGTCCACCTCGAAGAAGCTGAGCTGTTCGGAATTGGCGTCCACCAGCGTCCAGGTGGCGGCCTTCCGGGCCAGCGAATCGCGGATGCCGGCGATCGCCGTGCGCGCGCCGGTGACGTCGGCGCGGCGGGCCGAATCGACCGCCCGGCGGAAGTTGGCGGCGTCGGCGTCCGACAGCGGCCGGCGCACGGTCTGGTGCTGGGTGACGGGGGCGGGCGCCTCGGGCGGCGCGGCGGCCGTGGTCGCGATCAGGTCGCCGACCGGATCGGAGGATTGCGCGCGCGCCAGCGTGCCGGCCATCAGGACCACACCTGACAGGAGAAGCGCTTTACGGACCTTGGCGTGCAACTCTCGCCCCCGGGGTTTTTGGAACGCTGACATCGAGATTGCGGGCGCGACCCGCAACCCGATAATGTCCGGCAAATTCTGAACGTCGCTTAACAAGCGCTCTATTCACGGCTTTTTGCAGACCATGACCGACCCTCTGTTCCGGGGCGTCCTCCCGGCGCTTGTGACGCCCTTCCGCGACGGAGCGGTGGACGAGGACGCCTTCGTGGCGCTCGTCGAGCGTCAGATCGCCGGCGGCGTCCACGGCCTCGTGCCCGTCGGCACCACGGGCGAGACCGCGACCCTCAGCCACGAGGAGCACCGCCGCGTGGTGGAGCTCTGCGTGCAGACCGCCCGGGGCCGCGTGCCCGTGGTGGCCGGTGCGGGCTCCAACTCCACCGCCGAGGCGATCGAGCTGGTCCGCCACGCCAAGACCGTGGGCGCCGACGCGGCCCTGGTGGTCACGCCCTACTACAACCGGCCGAGCCAGGAGGGCCTCTACGCCCACTATGCGGCGATCAACGAGGCCGTGCAGCTGCCGGTGCTGGTCTACAACGTGCCCGGCCGCACCAGCGTCGACATCTCCAACGACGTCCTCGCCCGCCTGGCGAAGCTGCCGAACATCGTGGGGATCAAGGACGCCACCGGCGACCTGGCCCGCGCCAGCCTCCAGCGGCTGGCCTGCGGCGAGGACTGGGTGATGCTCTCCGGCGACGATCCGACGGCGCTCGGCTACATGGCCCACGGCGGCCACGGCTGCATCTCGGTGACCGCCAACGTCGCCCCCGAGCAGTGCGCCGCCTTCTACGACGCGGCCCTGGCCGGCGACTGGGCCGGCGCCCTGCAGGGTCAGGATCGCCTCGTGCGCCTGCACAAGGCCCTGTTCTCCGACGCCTCACCCGCGCCCACCAAGTACGCGCTCGCCCACCTCGGCCTCTGCGCCGAGGACGTGCGGCTGCCCATCGTCCCCGCCTCGGAAGCCTCCCGCCGCGAGGTGCTGGAAGCCATGCGGGAAGCGGGTGTCCTCTGATGCGCCGTCCCATCCCCGCTCACCCCCGCGAAAGCGGGGGCCCAGGCCTTTTCCTGTTCGGCCCGGGCTCGCGGCAAAAGCACCTGGGTTCCCGCCTCCGCGGGAATGAGCGGGTCTAGCGATGGCCGGAAAGCTCATCGCCGAGAACCGCCGCGCGCGGTTCGACTATTTCCTCGAAGAGACCTTCGAGGCCGGCATCGCGCTCACCGGGTCCGAGGTGAAGTCCCTGCGCAACGGCAAGGCCAACATCGCCGAGAGCTACGCCGCGGTGGAGGGCGACCAGATCATGCTGGTGAACGCCGACATCCCGCCCTACGCCCAGGCCGGCCCGCACTTCAACCACGAGCCCCGGCGTCACCGGAAACTGCTCCTCAAGCGCAAGCAGATCGACAAGCTCATCGGCGCCGTGCAGCGCGAGGGCCGCACGATCATCCCGACGAAGCTCTACTGGAACGACAAGGGCCTCGCGAAGCTCGAGGTCGCCCTCGCCAAGGGCAAGAAGGAACACGACAAGCGCGAGACCGCCGCCGCCCGCGACTGGCAGCGCGACAAGGCCCGGCTGATGCGGGAGAAGGGCTGACGGTGGACGCCGCCGAGGTCGAGGCCCTGGAGCGCGCCACGGTCGCCGCCGTCGCCCCGCCTGAGGTCGCCGAGATCGACGGCTGGCTCGTCCCCTTCGACAACGGGACCATCGGCCGGGCGAGGAGCGCCGCGCCCCTGCGGCATGACCTCGGCCCTGCGGCCCTCGACGCGATCGAAGCCGCCTACCACGCCCGGGGTCTGGCGCCGGCGTTCCGCATCGCCGATGCCCCCGGACTGGAAGCGGTCCGCGCCGAACTGGCCCGCCGCGGCTATGCGCCGAAGCAGCCCACCCTGGTGAAGACCGGCGACGTCGCCCGGCTCGCGGCCTTCGCGGATCCGCCCGCCGAGGTGCTGGGCGCGCCCGACGAGGCCTGGGCGGCGGTCTTCCTCGGCGAGGGCTTCGACCCCGCCGACGGCGCCCATCGGGTCCGCGTCCTGTCCCGTTCGCCCGGTGCGGCCTTCGGCGCCTCCCGCGTGGACGGGGAGACCGTGGCGGTGGGCGTCGCCTCCTTCGGTCATGGCTGGGCCGGGATCCACGGCATGCGGACCGCCCTTCGCCGGCGCGGCCAGGGCCATGCCGGCCGGGTGCTCACCGCCCTGGGCCGCGAGATGCAGGCCCGCGGCCTCGGCCGGGTCTTCCTGCAGGTGGAGGAGGGGAACCCCGCGCGCAGCCTCTACCGCAAGGCCGGCTTCCGCACCGCCTGGCGCTACAGCTACTGGCGCCAGGCCTAGGCGGCGCGGAGCGCGCTGACGATCACCTGCGTCCGGATACGGAAGCCCAGGGTCTCGTAGAGGCCGATGGCCCCGGTGTTGCTGGCGTAGGCGTGCAGGAACGGCGTCTCGCCCCGCGCCAGGATCCTTCCCGCCACGTGGCGCATCAGCCCCGCCGCGTAGCCCTTTCCGCGGTGGTCGGGGTGGGTGCAGACCCCGCTCACCTCGGTGAACCCCTCGGGCCTCAGCCGCTCACCGGCCATGGCGACCAGCTCGCCGTCCAGCTTCACGCCCACGAAGTCGCCGAGCTGGTGGGTGCGCGCCGCGAACGGGCCCGGCTTCGTCAGGGTCGCCAGCGCCAGCATGGCCGGGGCGTCCGCGTCCGTGAGCGGCTCGAAGGCGAAGGCCGGGGCCGGCGCGTCCGTCAGCGCCTCGGCCACCATCTGAACGCCGACCGCCTCGCTCAGCGTCTCGGTCCCCGGCACGGGCGCGGCGCCCACCTCCATGCGCCAGGACTCGCCGTGGGCCCGCACCAGTCCGGCGAGCGCCTCCAGGCTCTCGGGGCTGTCGTCCCGGGCCGCCACGAACACGCCCACGTCGGTGGCGATGCGGCGCGCGGGGCCGTCGCCCAGCGCGAAGTTCGCCTGGCGGCCGGAGAGGGCGGCCCAGATCGGCCGGTCGAGCGGATGGGCGTCGGTCATCGGCTCTCAGATAGCGCGGCCCGCGCCACGGTCCAGCTCCGGCGGGACGCCGCGTCCGCTCCCCGCTACTTCGCCAGGTCCTTCAGCAGGCTCTCCCAGTGCGCCAGCGAGCCGTCGATGGCCGCCACCGGCGCCCGTTCGTTCAGCCCGTGGGAGAAATCGTCGGACGACTTCATGAACAGGCCCGCGACGCCATAGCTCGGCACGCCGGCGGCGCGGAAGTGCATGGAATCCGTCGCCCCCGCCGACATGGACGGCACGATGGTCAGGCCGGGATAGCGGGCGTTCACCGCCTTCTTCACCGCCGCCATCACGTCGGGCCGGAGCGGCGAGGCGGGGCTGTCGATGGCCCCGTCGCCCACCACCCGCTCCACCGTGATCGAGGGGTCGCCGATCACCCGCACCAGCTCCTGGCGCACGCTCTCCGACGGCGTGCCGGGGAAGATGCGGCAGTTGATGTTGGCCGTGGCGCGCTGGGGCAGGGCGTTCACCGCATGCCCGCCCGAGACCAGGGTCGAGACGCAGGTGGTCCTGAGCTGGCCCACGTACTCCGGGTCGGCCGCCAGGACGGCGACCGCGTCCTTGTCGTCGGGGTTGGCCACATAGCGCTTCATCGCCTCGCCGGTGGCCCCGCCGGTCTTCGGCGCGCTGGCGCGGAAGTAGGCGTCGGTCAGCTCCGAGCGCATGACCGGAAACTGGTAGGCGCCGACCTTCACAAGGGCCTGCGCCACCGTGTCGATCGCATTGGTCTTTCCGGGTCGGCTGGAGTGGCCGCCGGGGTCGGTGACGGTGAGCGTGAAGTCGGCGTAGGTCTTCTCGCCGGCCTGCAGGCCGTAGACCACCGCCTGGCCCGCCTCGTCCAGCAGGCCGCCGCCGCCGTCGGAATTCAGCGCCATCTCCGCCCCCTTCAGCTCGGCGGCGAGCTTCTGGGTCGTGGCCATGGCCGTCTCCTCGTCGCCGGACAGCGCCAGGATCACGTCGCGGCCGGGCGTCCAGCCCTCGCGCTTCAGGCGGGCCAGCGTCGCCACCGCCATGGAGACGTCGAACTTGTTGTCCACCGCGCCGCGGCCGAAGACGTAGCCGTTCTCCACCACCGGGGTGAACGGGTCGCGCGTCCAGTCCTCGCGCCGGGCCTCCACCACGTCCATGTGGCCCAGGACGACGATCGGCTTCTTCCTCGCGTCGCGGCCGCGGTAGCGGGCGGTCATGTAGGCCGTGCCGTCCGACGGCGTGATCCTGATGTCGGCGGCGTCGATGCCCGCCTTGACCAGCACCCCCTTCAGGTACTCCGCATAGGCCACCGTCTGGTCCTGGTGGCCCATCACGGTCCGGAACGCGATGCCCTTGGTGAGGATCTCCAGCGCCTCGGCGTGGGCCGCCGCATCCGGCTTGGCGAGCGCCGGCCCCGCGAGCCCGGCGATCAGGACCGCCACGGCGGCCGACTTCATGAGACGCAACGCTTGAACTCCCCCGACTTGAGACGCGCCGGGGACGCTACGCCGCCAACCCACGGCGACGCTAGCCCCCGTAGGTACCGGGAATCTGCTTCACCCCATGCAGCCTCGTTTTGAACCACCAAGGACGCCAAGATCGCCAAGCGAGCCTGGGACGCCGCGGCTTCGGGGTCAGGACTCCAGGCGCGCCGTCGGCGCGCGATTCAATGCGCCGTCCTTGCAGGAGAGATGAGGCCGGCGGCGACCTCTTGGTGTCCTTGGTGTCCTTGGTGTCCTTGGTGGTTCACGTCGGGATGGCGCGGCCCCGTCCGTGTGATCCGTGTATTCCGTGGTTCTATTTCCCGATCAGCTCTCTCGCCCGCGCGAACACCGCCTCGAACATCTCGGGCGTCAGCCGGCCGGTGTTCGTGTTCAGCCGGGAGCAGTGGTAGCTGTTCAGCACCGTGTAGGGCCCGGCCGGGAACTCGGTCCCGTGGCCGGCGATGCCCGCCGAGGCCTTCAGCCCCAGCGCCCGCAGCACGTTGCGGCGCGAGACGTCGCCCAGCGTGACGATCACCTTCAGCCGCGGCAGGGCCGCGAGCCTGGCCTGCAGGAACGGCCGGCAGCTCGCCTCCTCGATCGTCTCCGGCTTGTTGCCGGGCGGGGCGCAGCGCACGGCGTTGGTGATCATGCAGTCCACCAGCCGCAGGTCGTCGCGGCCGTCCTTGTCGAACTCGCCCACGGCGAAGCCGGTCTTCTTCAGGGTCGCGTAGAGCAGGTAGCCGGCATGGTCGCCGGTGAACGGCCGCCCGGTGCGGTTGGCCCCCGTGCGGCCGGGCGCGAGCCCGGCCACCAGCAGCCGCGCGCTCTCGTCGCCGAACGAGGGCACCGCGCCGTTGAACCAGTCCGGATTGCCGGCCGCATTGGCCGCCCGGTAGGCCACCAGCCTGGGGCAGATCGGGCAGTCGCGCGGCGCCTCGGGTCCGACCAGGACCGCGTCCGCCTCAAGCCTCGGCATCGATGTCCGGTTCGTCCGCGTGCAGCCGCTCGCGCTCCCGCGTCTCCTGGATGAACCTCGGCAGGCGCGAGGGCCGGCCGATGATGTCCGCCAGGTCGGCCAGGTCCACGAAGGTGTCCGCCTGCCGCCGCAGGTCGTCGGAGGCCATCGGCGGCTGCGACTTCACGGTCGAGACCACCGTCACCCGCGCGCCCTTGCGCTGCACGGCCTCCACCAGGCAGCGGAAGTCCCCGTCGCCCGAGAACAGCACCAGGTGGTCGGCCGCGCCCGCCATCTCCATCATGTCCACGGCGATCTCGACATCCATGTCGCCGCGCCAGCGCTTGCGGCCCTGGGCGTCGGTGTATTCCCGCGCCGCCTTGGTCACCAGGCGGTAGCCGTTGTAGTCCAGCCAGTCGACCAGCGGCCGGATCGGCGAATACTCCTGATCCTCGACGAGGGCGGTGTAGTAGTAGGCGCGCACGAGGACGCCGCGCTTGCGGAACTCCTCGAGCAGCTTGCGGTAGTCGATGTCGAAGCCCAGGCCCTTGGCGGCCGAGTAGAGATTGGCCCCGTCTATGAAGAGCGCCAGCCGGTCCGTGGGGTAGAAGGTCATAGAAGCGGATATCCTGAAAGTGCGGCCGGACGAGGCCGTGGTCGTGGCGCTCGGCGGCAACCTGGCGGGCGACTACGCCTCCTGCGAGGCGCTGCTCGAAGCGGCTCTGGCGCGGTTCCCCCAGGCGGAATTGCCTGTCGTCGCGAGATCGTCCTGGTGGCGCTCCGCCGCCTGGCCCGACCCCTCTGCGCCTGAGTATCGCAACGGAATCGCGATTGTCGAGGCGCACGCGGGTCCGCAGGCCGTGCTGGACGCCCTTTTGCGCATCGAAGCCGAGCTCGGTCGCGAGCGCGGCGCAAGAAACGCCCCCCGCACCCTGGACCTCGACCTCATCGCCTACGGCCGGCGGGTGATCCAGAGCCCGGGCCTGACCCTGCCGCATCCGCGCGCCCACGAGCGGCTGTTCGTCATGGGACCGCTGGCCGAGGTCCTGCCGGACTGGCGCCATCCGGTGCTGGACCGCACCGCCCGCGACCTTGCGGCCGAGGCCACGGTGGGGCTCGATGCGCGGCCGGTCTGACCGGAATGTCGGCTCCGCCGCGGCGCCCGCGTCCTCCGCGCGGGCCCGCCATCCCGGGGGGCGACCACAGGAGATGACGCCATGCGCTTCATGATCATCCGCAAGGGCGACGCCGAGACCGAGGCGGGGACCCCGCCCACCCGCGAGCTCGCCGCCGCCATGATGGCCTTTCACGAGGACACCGGCCCGCACGTGAAGATCCTCGACGGCGCCGGCCTGAAGCCCACCGCCCGCGGCGCCAAGGTGAGGTTCCGGGGCGGCAAGCCCATGATCATCGACGGGCCCTTCACCGAGACCAAGGAACTGGTCGCCGGCTACACCCTGGTCGAGGCGCCGTCGCTGCGCCACGTCCTCGACTGGCTCCGGGGCTGGCCGCCGCTCGACGCCGGCGGCGAGGTGGAGCTGGAGGTCCGCGAATTCTATGAGGTCGAGGACTTCGGCGACGTCTTCGACGACGAGCTGAAGGCCCAGCACGACCGCATCGGCCTGGGCGGAAAGGCGAACGGGACCGCATGACCCTGCTCACCGCCCCGCTCTGGATCCAGCTCGTGTTCGTCGCCGAGGCGCTGGCGCTGGCCTGGCTGACGGGGCGGTTCGGCCGCGCGGGCTTCGGCGTCGGGATCGTCGCCGCCGCGGCCTCCTGGGTCCTGCTGGCGCTCGGGGCGTCCTACCTGGTCGGCCGGCTGGAGGGCGGCGGGGCGGCCGCGCCTTCGGGCGTCCTGCAGGGCGCCGTTTCCGGAACCCTCCGCCTCGCCGCCATCGCCTGGCCGCTGCTGCTGGCCGCCGCCGCCGCCGGGGCGGTGGTCCGCTGGGCCTTCACCCGCCGCCGGCCACGCGGGGAGGGGACGCCGCCGGCCTGAACCCGGTCCCTTCCCAGGTGTTGTCCTCTGGAGGAGGACGGATTCCGTGGAACACCAGAAACACGCGATGAGCATGGGGTGGGGGCGCTTCGCCGCGATGATCGCCGTCTCCACGGCGATCATGTTCTTCCTCATGTATCAGCTGGTCTACAGCGCCGATCACGCCCTGTTCAGTCTTACCCGACTTGTCTCGGCGCTCGTGATGGCGTGCGTGATGACCGCCGTGATGCTCGCCTTCATGTGGAAGATGTATCAGCCCAACGCGGCGAAGATTGCCGTCCTTGCCGTGGCCGTGGTCGGCGGGATCGTGTTGCTCTCCGTGAACCGGAGCCAGGCGCTCATCGGCGACGTCGCCTTCATGAAGGCGATGATCCCGCACCACTCCATCGCCATCAACAACGCCCGCAAGGCGGATATCCGCGACCCGCGCGTCCGCTACCTTGCCGACCGCATCACGCGCGACCAGGTCAAGGAGATCGCGGAGATGAAGATGCTGATCCAGGACATCGAGCAAAGCGGCCGGCGGGCCGACGTTCCGCGTCCCGCCGGGCCGGCCTCCCTCACGCCTGAGGCCGCCCTGGAGGCCCGGGACCTGCTGAGCGGCAAGCTACTGACTGACGAGCCGCTCTGACCCCCGGGGGGCCGGGCGGCGGCCCGCTCAGACCGCGAAGGCCACGTGGCCCTGGGCGTCGATCTTCCAGGCGGGGTTCCAGGCGATCTCCCAGGCGTGGCCGTCCGGGTCGGCCACATAGCCGCGGAAGCCGCCGTGCGGCGGGGCGTCGGCGGCGCGCAGCAGCCGCCCGCCGGCCGCGACCAGCGCCTCCATGACCGCCGCCACCTCCTCGGCGCCGCCCACATTGTGCGCCAGGGCCACGGCGCCGGAGCCGTCTGGACTGGTCCGCTGCATGTCGGCCTCGAGCTGCGGCTTCAGCCAGGTCCCGAGCATCAGCCCGTTCATCTGGTAGAAGACGATCTCCTCGTTCTCGAACACCGGCCGCCAGCCGAAGCCGCCGGCGTAGAAGCGCTTCGACGCCGCGAGATCGCGGATTCCAAGGGTGATGACGGAGATCTGTTGCTGCATGTCACGTCCTCGCTTGCGCCGGCGCACCATGCGCCGCCGCTGAAGGCCGTGGGACTCGGTCGCCGGGTGGCGGCCGGACAGACCCGCGAAGCCGCGGGGGCTGGGCTAACCACACCAGCCTGCCTTTTCCGACGGGCGGATATTAGCGCTCCCGCGTGCGCCGGAGAAGCTGTCAGTGGCGCATCGCGTCCCGTTCGGCCCGGTCGAGCTGGGCGATGGTCAGCGCGAGCTGCAGCCCCGCCTCCAGCTCGTCATAGGCGGCCTCCGGGAACATCCGCATCATGACCACGCGCAGCGGGGCGGCGTCGCCCTTGCGGCCCGAGCCGCACAGGTCGGTGAGGGCGGCGGCGCCCTCCGAGGCGATCAGGGCTTCGGCGATCTGGACCGGTCTCACGGCATCGTCCTCCCGTGGAGGCGGCCGGCCGGGACCGGCGCGCCCGATCTCACAGGCTTTTGACGATAGGGACGAAAACGCCCCGCGCCAACGGCTCAGCTCATTGAATTCTCCGATCCGGAGCATCGGAATTATCGCTTTGCCTCTTCGGGCGGAGGGGTCGCCTAATGCGGGCCATAAAGGGAGAAACCGAGATGGATGACGCCAGCCCCCTGTCCGATCCCAGGAAAGAACCCGCCGCGCTCCGGTCTCTGCTGGGCCGCACCAACCGCGACTGGTGGCCCAACCAGCTGTCGCTGGACATCCTTCCGCAGCATGGTCGCTACGGGAACCCGCTGGGCGACGACTTCGACTACGCCGAGGCGTTCAAAACCCTCGACTACCACGCGGTGAAGCGCGACCTGACCGCGCTGATGACCGACAGCCAGCCCTGGTGGCCGGCGGACTACGGCCACTACGGCCCGTTCTTCATCCGCATGGCCTGGCACAGCGCCGGCACCTACCGCACCGGCGACGGCCGCGGCGGCGCCTCCTCGGGCAGCCAGCGCTTCGCCCCGCTGAACAGCTGGCCCGACAACGCCAACCTCGACAAGGCGCGCCGCCTGCTCTGGCCGATCAAGCAGAAGTACGGCGCCAAGCTCTCCTGGGCCGACCTGATGATCATGGCCGGCAACGTGGCGTTCGAGAGCATGGGGGCCCCGGTGTTCGGCTTCGGCGGCGGCCGGGCCGACGTCTTCGAGCCCCTGAAGGACGTCTACTGGGGCACCGAGGAGCAGTGGGTCGGCAAGGGCGCCAAGACCCGCATCGTCGAGGGCAAGGCCTTCGAGGATCCGCTGGCGGCGGTGCAGATGGGCCTCATCTACGTCAATCCCGAGGGGCCGGACGGCAGCCCCGATCCGTGGGCCTCGGCCCGGGACATCCGCATGACCTTCGCGCGGATGGGGATGAACGACGAGGAGACGCTCGCCCTCACGGCCGGCGGCCACACCTTCGGGAAGTGCCACGGGGCCGGCGACGCCTCGAAGATCGGCGCGGAGCCCGAGGGCGCGGACATCGCCCAGCAGGGCCTGGGCTGGACCAGCAGCCACGAGAGCGGCATGGGCGACCATACGATCACGTCCGGGCTCGAGGGGCCCTGGACGCCCACGCCCATCAAGTGGGACATGAGCTACTTCCACATGCTGCTCGACTACAAGTACGAGCTGGTCAGGAGCCCGGCCGGCGCGAAGCAGTGGCAGCCGGTGGACCAGAAGCCCGAGGACATGGCGCCCGGCGCCCACAGTCCGGACCGGCGGGTCCCCACCATGATGACCACGGCGGACCTGGCCTTCGCCACCGACCCGGAATACCGCAAGATCGCCGAGCGGTTCCGGGACAACCCGGACCAGTTCGCCGACGCCTTCGCCCGCGCCTGGTTCAAGCTGTGCCACCGCGACATGGGCCCGAAGAGCCGCTACCTCGGCCCCGAGGTCCCGGCCGAGGACCTGATCTGGCAGGACCCGATCCCGCCGGTGGACCACCCGCTGGTCGACGCCGCCGACATCGCCGCGCTGAAGGCCAGGCTGCTGGACTGCGGCCTGTCGGTCGCCGACCTGGTGCGCACCGCCTGGGCCTCCGCGGCCACCTACCGCGGCTCCGACCACCGGGGCGGCGCCAACGGCGCGCGCATCCGGCTGGAGCCGCAGCGGAGCTGGGAGGTCAACGAGCCCGAGAAGCTCGCCCGGGTGCTGGGCGTCCTGGAGAAGGTGAAGGCCGACTTCGACGCCCAGGCCTCCGGCGGCAAGAAGATCTCCCTGGCCGACCTGATCGTGCTGGGCGGCTCGGCGGGGATCGAGAAGGCGGCGAAGGACGCCGGCCGGACGATCGAGGTCCCGTTCACCCCCGGACGGACGGACGCCGGCGTCGACCAGACCGACCCCGAGGGGTTCAAGGTGCTGGAACCCAAGGCCGACGGCTTCCGCAACTACCTGCAGGTGCGCTTCAGCGTGCCGACGGAGGAGCTGCTGATCGACCGCAGCCAGCTGCTTGGCCTGTCGGCGCCGGAGATGACGGTGCTGGTGGGGGGGCTGCGCGTGCTCGGCGTCAACCACGGCGGCTCGAAGGACGGGGTCTTCACCGACCGGCCGGGCCAGCTCACCAACGACTTCTTCGTCAACCTGCTCGACATGGGCACGGCGTGGCGGCAGGTGGACGACAAGGCCGACGACCTGTTCGTCGGCACATGCCGCCGGACGCACCAGGAGAAGTGGACGGCGACCCGCACCGACCTGGTGTTCGGCTCCAACTCGCAGCTTCGCGCGCTGTCCGAGGTCTACGCCTCCGACGACGCGGGCGAGACCTTCGTGCGGGACTTCGTCCGGGCCTGGACCAAGGTGATGAACGCCGACCGCTTCGACCTGCCGCGCGACCAGCGGCTCGTCCGCGTCGCCTGACCCGGACCCCTGCCGGGGCGCCTCGGCGTCCCGGCAGGCGACGGCCGGCGTCGCCCCCCGCGGTCAGCCGGGCCGCTTCGGGCGGAACAGCAGCTTGTCGATGCGGCGGCCGTCCATGCGGACGACCTCCACCTCGAACCGGCCGAGCGGGAGGGTCTCCCCCTCGGCGGGCAGGCGTCCCAGCCGGTCGAGGATCAGCCCGGCGGCGGTGTGGAAGCCTTCCTCCTTGAAGGTCTGGCCGAGCGCCTCGCCCAGTTCGAGCAGGTCGAGCCGCCCGTCGACCAGCAGCGACCCGTCCTCGCGGCGGACGATGGCGGCGCCTGGGGCGTCGTGGGCTTCCGGCATGTCGCCGGCGATCATCTCCAGGAGGTCGGTGGGCGTGATCACGCCCTCCAGGCCGCCGAACTCGTTGACCACGAAGGCCATGTGGAGCTGCGACGACTTGAACTGCTCCAGCGCGCCCAGCAGCGACGTGGTCTCCGGGATGTAGAGCGGCTCCTTGACCAGGGCCGCCAGGTCGAGCGGCGCGCCCGACAGCAGGACATCGGCCACGTCGCGCTTGTGGACCACGCCCACTGGCCCGTCGAAGTCCTGCCCCTTGGCGACGACGAAACGGGAGTAGGGGCAGCCGAGCACGTCCTGCCGGACCACGTCCTCCGGGTCGTCCAGGGAGACCCAGTAGACCTCGGTCCGGGGCGTCATGGCCACCCGCACGGGGCGGTCGCCGAAGCGCATGACCTCATGGATCATCGCCTCCTCCTGCGGCTCGATCACGCCGGCCCCGGTGCCCTCGGCGAGGACGGTCTCCACCTCCTCCTGGGTGACGGTCGAACCGTCGCTGTCCCGGACCCGGAGCAGCCGCAGGACCGTGGCGGTGGAGAAGGTGAGCAGGGTGACGAACGGGCCCATCGCCTTCGCCATCAGCGCGAGCGGCGGCGCCACCAGCGCCGCGATGGCCTCCGGATGGATCAGGGCCAGGCGCTTGGGGACCAGTTCCCCGAGGATCAGCGACAGATAGGTCAGCACCACGACCACGACCGCGGTGGAAATCTGCTCCGAATAGGGGGCGAGCAGGGTGACGTTGCGCTCGAGGATGCCGTCGAGTTCGCCCGCGATCGTCGCCTGGCCGTAGGCGCCGGCAAGGATGCCGATCAGGGTGATGCCCACCTGCACCGACGAGAGGAAGCGTGTGGGCTCGGCCGCCAGCCGCAGCGCGACGCGAGCGCCCCGGTCGCCGCGATCCGCGCGGCTCTGGAGTTTCGCCCGGCGGGAAGAGACCACGGCCAGTTCGGACATGGCGAAGACGCCGTTCAGCAGCACGAGCAGCAGGACGATGGTCGAGGCGATGAGGATCATTGGGGCCGCAATCGGTGAGGCGCCCTGGCGGCGCCAGTGGGAAGGATAGGGGCTGAGGGGAGGGGCCGCGACCCCGAACCTGCCCCGCCGGGCGGGCGGCGCAGGCTGGCCCGGGCGCTGCGCGTCATGCGGCGTTGCACAATGGGCCCCGAACCTCTATTTTCGCCGGTTCTATCCGCTTAGAGAGACTCCATGGCCCGCGTCACCGTCGAAGACTGCATCGAAAAGGTCCCGAACCGTTTCTCGCTCGTGCTGCTGTCCGCGCACCGCGCCCGCGCCATCTCGGCCGGCGCGCAGCTGCTGGTCGACCGCGACAACGACAAGAACCCGGTCGTGGCCCTGCGCGAGATCGCCGACGACGTGGTGGACGGCGAGGAGCTGCGCGAGAGCGTGATCGCCTCCCTGCAGCGCGTCGACGAGCGTTCGGAAGCCGAGGAAGAGGCCGAGACCCTGGCCCTGCTGGCTGACCCCACCCACATGCAGATGAGCGAGCTGGAACTGGTCCGCGCCCTGCAGAGCGACCGCGACGGCGGTCAGGAGGAGCGGTACTGAGCCCCGAAGGCGCAGACCCGCTCACTATCCCGGCGGCGGCCGACGCCGCCGCAACGCCCAAGGTCGTCCCCCCGCCGCCTGCAGTCCAGGCGGCGGCCCAGGTCGCCGCGAAGCGTCCCAAGTTCCTCCGCCAGTTCGAGCTGATCGAGAAGGTCCGCTCCTACGACCCCACCGCCGACGAGGCGCTGCTGAACCGCGCCTACGTCTACGCCATGCGCATGCACGGCGCGCAGAAGCGGGCGTCCGGCGACCCCTACTTCGCCCACCCCATCGAGGTGGCGGGCATCCTCACCGACTACCGCCTCGACACCGAGACCATCGTCACGGCCCTGCTGCACGACGTGATCGAGGACACCCCGGCCACCCGCCACGAGATCGAGGAGCTGTTCGGCTCGGAGATCGCCGAGCTGGTCGAGGGCGTCACCAAGCTCTCCAAGCTGGAGCTTTCCTCCGAGCACCTCCGCCAGGCGGAGAACCTGCGCAAGTTCATCCTGGCCATTTCCCGGGACGTCCGCGTCCTGCTGGTGAAGCTGGCCGACCGGCTGCACAACATGCGCACGCTCCACTTCATCAAGAGCCCCGCCAAGCGGGAGCGGATCGCGCGCGAGACCCTGGACATCTACGCCCCGCTGGCCCGCTCCATCGGCGTCCACCGGATCTGCACGGAGCTGGAGGAGCTCGCCTTCGAGCACCTCAACCCGGTGGCCCGCGACGCCATCTACCGCCGCCTCGACGTGCTGCGCCACGAGCAGGGCGGGGCGGTCGCCCTGGTCAGCCAGGAGGTGGCCGCGAAGCTGGAGCAGGGCGGCATCCCGGCCCGCGTCTTCGGCCGCGAGAAGCACCCCTATTCGATCTGGCGGAAGCTCCAGAGGAAGTCGATCGGCTTCTCCCAGCTCTCCGACATCTACGCCTTTAGGGTGATCGTCGACACCGAGGAGGACTGCTACCGGGCGCTGGGCGTCATCCACCGCGCCTGGCCGTCCGTGCCCGAGCGGTTCAAGGACTTCATCTCCACGCCCAAGCGCAACAACTACCGATCGCTGCACACCACGGTGGTGGGCCCCAAGGGCATGCGCATCGAGATGCAGATCCGCACCGAGGCCATGGACCGGGTGGCGGAGGAGGGCGTCGCCGCCCACTGGCGCTACAAGGACCAGTCCTACGGCTTCGACGTCGAGGCCCAGAAGGAGGCCGGCGGCCGCGACCCGCTGGTCAACCTGCGCCACCTCGTCCAGGTGCTGGAGCATGGCGGCGACGCCGAGGAGCTCGTGGAGCACGCCAAGCTCGAGATGTTCCTCGACCAGGTGTTCGTCTTCACGCCCAAGGGCCAGCTCGTCAGCCTGCCGCGCGGGGCCATGCCGCTGGACTTCGCCTACGCCGTCCACACCGACATCGGCGACACCACCATCGGCGTTAAGATCAACGGCGAGCTGAAGCCGCTGCGTACCGTGCTCTCCAACGGCGACGTGGTGGAGGTGATCCGCGGCGGCAAGCCCGTGGTGCCGCCCGACTGGCGAAGCCTGACGGTGACGGGCCGCGCGCGCTCGGCCATCCGCCGCCACATCCGGCAGACCGAGAAGGAGGAGTTCCTCCGCCTCGGCCGCGCCACCGTCGACCAGACCTTCGAGTCCGCCGGCAAGGCCCGCAAGGAGGTCTCGCTCCGGCCGGCCCTGGACCGCTTCGCCGTGGCCACCGAGGACGAGCTGTTCGAGGCCGTCGGCCGCGGCCGGGTCTCGCCGCCCCAGGTGCTGGAGACCGTCTTCCCCGGCCTCAAGCCCACCGAGCGCGAGGCGGCGTCCGCCCGCCGCCGCATCGAGGACGGCCGCGCCGCCAAGCTCTACGTCCGCGGCGGCGGCCTGACCCCGGGCGTCACCCTGCACTTCGGCGAGTGCTGCTCGCCGGTCCCGGGCGACCGCATCGTCGGCATCCTGGAGAGCGACGGCCGCGGCCTCACCGTCCACACCATCGACTGCGAGCGGCTGGAGGCCTTCGAGGACCGCGAGGAACTCTGGCGCGACCTGCAGTGGACGCCGGAGGCGGAGCGCAACTCCATCGCCCGCGCCCGGCTCACCGCCACCATCCGCAACGCGCCCGGCGTTCTCGGCCAGGCCTGCACCATCATCGGCGAGGCCGGCGGCAACATCGTCGGCCTGCGCATGCACCACCGCCAGTCGGACTTCTTCGACGTGGATTTCGACGTCGACGTCAACGACGCCCGCCACCTCACCCACATCGCCGCCGCCCTGCGCGCCAACCCGTCCGTCGAGACGGTGGACCGGGTGAAGGGCTGACGCTCCGGGCGTGGCCCCAGGCGCCCCTTCTTCCTCGATGGAGGAAGGGTAGGGATGGTGGTGATCGCTGGGCGGTTCGGCGGCCCGCCACGGCCTCGTCTTCCGCTCGTGCCCGAACGGGATTATCTCCGGTTCCATGAACACCGAAGACGTCCTCGACGAGTTCCGCGGCGCCGGCGCCCTGCGCGAAGGCCACTTCATCCTGGCGTCCGGCCGCCACAGCCCGATGTTCCTGCAGAAGAACCTGGTCTTCCAATACGCCGACCGCACCGAGCGGCTCTGCCGGGCGCTCGCCGACAAGATCGTCGCCCAGTTCGGCAAGCCCGACCTGGTGGTCTCCCCGGCGGTGGGCGCGATCATCCCGGGCTACGAGGTCGGCCGCGCGCTCGGCGTGCCCTCGATGTTCGTCGAGCGGGAGGACGGCAGGTTCAGGCTCCGCCGCGCCTTCCGGATCCCGCCGGGCGCCAAGGTCGTCGTCGTCGAGGACGTGATCACCACCGGCGGCTCATTCCGCGAGGCCGTCGAGCCGATCGAGGCGGCCGGCGGGACGGTGCTGTGCTGCGCCTGCATCGTCGACCGCTCGGGCGGCCGGGCGGACGTGGGCTTCCCGCTGGTGGCGCTCGCCACCGTCGACGTGCCCTCCTACGCCCCGGACGAGATCCCGCCCGAGCTCGCCGCCATCCCGGCCGAGGAGCCGGGGTCGAAGAGGCTGAAGTCATGAGCCTCAGGCTCGGGGTCAACATCGACCACGTGGCCACCGTGCGGAACGCCCGCGGGGAGAGCTATCCGGACCCGGTGCGCGCCGCCGAGATGGCGCTGGCCGCCGGCGCCGACGGGATCACCGCCCACCTGCGCGAGGACCGCCGGCACATCTCCGACGCCGACATCGACCAACTCGCCGTCATCTGCCGCCGCCGCGGCCGCCCGCTGAACTTCGAATGCGCCGTGACGCCGGAGATGGAGGCCATCGCGCTCGCCCACCTGCCGCACGCCGCCTGCCTGGTCCCCGAGCGCCGCGAGGAGGTCACCACCGAGGGCGGCCTCGACGTGGTGAAGGGCCACAACGCCATCGCCCCCGTCGTGCAGAGGCTCTCGGAAGCGGGAATCCGCGTCTCCTGCTTCATCGACGCCGATCCCGCCCAGGTGGAGGCCGCCAGGTCGGCCGGCGCCCAGGTCGTCGAGCTGCACACCGGCGCCTACTGCGAGGCCGTGCGCCACCGCGACCCCCGCGCCGGCGAGCTGCTGGAGGCGCTGAAGGCCGCCGCCCGCCAGGCCGCCGGGCTGGGCCTGGAGGTCCACGCCGGCCACGGCATCGACTACGAGACGGTGAAGCCCGTCGCCGCGATCCCCGAGGTCGCCGAGCTCAACATCGGCCACTTCCTGATCGGCGAGGCGATCTTCATCGGCCTGGGCCCCGCCATCCAGCGGATGCGGGCCCTGATGGACGAAGCCAGATCGGTGCGCGCCGCGTGATCGTCGGCATCGGCTCGGACCTCTCCGACATCCGCCGCATCCAGGCGAGCCTCGACCGCTTCGGCGACCGCTTCCGCCACCGGGTGTTCACCGAGCTGGAGCGCACCCGCTCCGACCGCAAGGCCGACGCCGCCTCCAGCTACGCCAAGCGCTTCGCCGCCAAGGAGGCCTGCGCCAAGGCGCTCGGCACCGGCATGCGGCGCGGGGTCTTCTGGCGCGACATGGGCGTGGTCAACCTGCGCTCGGGCCAGCCGACCATGGCGCTCACCGGCGGCGCCCTGAAGCGGCTGGAGGAGATCACGCCTGCGGGCATGACCGCGCACATCCACCTCTCCCTCACCGACGACCACCCCTACGCCCAGGCCTTCGTGATCATCGAGGCCCTGCCGGCCGGCTGATCCCCCGGGCCAGGTTAACCTGGTTGATTTCCCGCCGCCGCGGCCGGCGGCAGATTGGGGATGGTCCAGCCTCCCTGGCGGAGGCGCAGCGGGAGGACATCCTTGCGCTACCAGGTCACGGTCACCGGCCCCGACGGGGCCTTCGTGTGCGGCGCCACCCTGCGCTGCCAGGACACCGAGAGCGCCCTGCGCCGGTTCGAGGAGCTGCCCCTCCCCGCGGGGCGCGCGGAGCTGCGGCGCGGAACGCGGCTGATCGCCCGCCGCCCGGTCCCGGCCCTGCCGCGCACCGGGACCTGAGCGGTCAGGCCGCCCGCGGCGGGAGCTGCAGGTAGGACGGGTCGAACTCCCCCGCGGCCATCAGGCCCGGCCAGTTGCGCACCCGGATCTCGCGCCGCCGCACGCTGACCAGCCCCTCCCGCTCCAGCGTCCGCAGCACGCGGTTGGTGTGGACCACCGACAGGCCCAGCGAGTCGCTGAGGTGGGTCTGGGTGGCGGGGAAGGGGCAGCGCCAGCCGTCCGCCTCGCCGGCCGCCTCCAGCCGGGTGAACACCTCGCACAGCAGGTGGGCGATCCGCGCATAGGCCGTGCGCCGGCCGACCCCCACCAGCCAGGCGCGGTAGACCGCCGCCTCCACCAGGCTGAGCTTCCACAGCGCCTGCGCCACCCGCGGGTGGTCGGCCATCACCTGCAGCAGGGCGGCCCGCGGGGCGGGCGCCGCCTCGCCGGCGCTCAGCGCGCCGACGCTGTAGTCCACGCCCATGAACAGCCGCGGCAGGTCGAGCACGTCGCCCGGCGCGTGGAAGGACAGGATCTGCCGCCGCCCGTCGGGCAGGGTCTGGTGGCGGAACGCCTGGCCGGACAGCAGCACCAGCACCACGTCCGGTCCGTCGTCGCCGTCCTCCACCAGGTCGGCGCCGGCCTTGAACGCGCGCGGCGGGCCCAGCACGGCGGCCACCGCCGCCCGGTCCGCATCCGTCAAAGCCACATGGTTTTCGAGGTTTGCGAGGAATCGCCCGGCCATCCCCCTTGGGAGACCACGGGCCGCGCCGATCCCGAATTAACTGGGTTAATGTTCCGCTTGCGGAGCGCTCAGGGCCAGTAGCGTCCCAGGTGCCTGTCCGCCAGACGGGCGTTCATCCAGGCCTCGGCCTCGCCCAGGTCGGCGAACACCGGCGGGGCGGGGGTCTCCAGGGGCCCGAACCCCTTCTCCAGGAACCACCGGCCGGCGAGCCCGCCCTGGACGTCGGACAGGCGCACCAGCACCGCCACGAGGTAGTCCCCGCGGTAGACGAGGCGGCCGTCGCCGTCCTCGCCGCTTGCGACCAGGGCGGGTTCGAGCCTGAGCCTCACGTGACGCGGGCGTCCTTGAGGTGCAGGTAGCCGGCGTCGAAGTCGCCCGCGGCCTTCAGCTGTTCCCAGTCCTCGATCACCACGAAGCGTCCCTTGGACGAAATGAGGCCGTCGCGCCGCAGGTCCTGCAGGACCCGGTTCACGTGAACTGTGGAAAGCCCCACGGAGTCGCCGAGTTCCGCCTGGGTCACCGGAAGGGGGAAGCGGCCCTCGTCGGTCAGGCCGATGGCCCGCATCCGGGTGTAGACCTCGCAGATGACGTGGGCGATCCGCTGGTGGGCGGTGCGGCGGCCGACGCCGGCCAGCCATTCGCGGAACACCGCCGCGTCGATCAGGGTGTCGCGCCAGAAGGCGACGGTGATCTCCGGATAGGTCCGCGTCAGGTCGTTCAGCGCCAGGTGCGGGATGAAGGCCAGCTTGGTGGGCGTCAGGGCCAGCAGGCTGTGGTCGATCACCGGCAGGTGCAGGCTCTGCAGGTCGGGGATGTCCCCGGGGATGTGGAACGACATGATCTGCCGCTGGCCCTCGCCCAGCAGCTTGTAGCGGCAGGTGAAGCCGTCGAGCAGCAGGGCGCACTCCATCGGCCGGTCCCCCTGCCGCACGATGTCGGTGTTCTCCGCGAAGGTGCGCACCCGGAAGGGGAGCGCCAGCAGGGCCTGTTCGGCGGAGGAGGGAAGCTCCGCGATGGTGCGAAGCTTGGCGATCAGGAACCGGAGTTCCGAGAGGGTGTCGGGGGAAGTCACGGGAGCTCCGCGAGGCCGGACGTCCTAACGCCGGGAGGGAGCTGGTTTGTGGACCTCCCGACACTGTTACCCGTTGTCGCCCCCGACCGCGACTTACATAGATTAAGTTTCGCGGGATAAGTGAGGCCCATGATCACGCCCCTGGTCCGCAAGTTGCGGCACGGCGCGCCGCTGTCGTGCAGCGACGAACAGGCGCTCGCCAACGCCTGCGTCCAGATCCGCGACTACGCCGCGCGCGAGGACGTGATCGCCGAGGGCGAGCGCCCCCGCCATGTCCATGCGGTGCTGGACGGCTTCGCCTGCCGCTACAAGATGCTGCCCGACGGCGGCCGCCAGATCCTGGCCTGGCTCGTGCCGGGCGACTTCTGCGACCTGCACGTGACCATCCTGGGCGAGATGGACCACGGCATCTGCGCCGTCACCGGCTCCACCATCTGCGCCATTCCGCCCGAGGCGGTGGAGCGGCTCTCCAGCGCCAGCCCAACCCTCTCGCGGGCGCTGTGGTGGGCCACCCTGGTGGACGAGGCGGTGCTGCGCGAATGGCTGGTGGGCATGGGCCGCCGCTCGGCCGACCAGCAGGTCGCCCACCTGTTCTGCGAGCTGCTCCTGCGCCTGCGCGCCGTGGACTTGGCGCCGGGCAGCCGCTTTGATATGCCGCTGACCCAGGCGGAGCTCGCCGACTCCGTCGGCCTGACCCCCGTGCACGTGAACCGCGTCGTCCAGCAACTCCGCGCGGCGGGTTACCTGGAGTGGCGGGGCGGCGTCGTCTCGGTGCTCGACGAGCCGGGCCTCATGGCGTTCGCGGACTTCGACGCCAACTACCTGCACCTGCGCCGCGCCGAGGCCGCGTAAAAGCCCCCGGCTCCGCTTGGCCGGCAGGATCCGAAGGTTTACATGGATCAATATTCCGGGCGGCGACCTTCTGGGTGCCTGGGACCGAGAGACCGCGTGTGCTCCCCCTGGTCCTGCCTCCGGAGTTCCGTGTGCCCCGCTACCATTTCAACGTCGAGGACGGCCGGTCCATCCCGGACCCCGAGGGTACGGAGCTGCCCGGCCTGGAGTCCGCGCGCCGCGAGGCGGTGCGGATGGCCGGCCGGCTCATGGAGGACGACCCGGCGCACTTCTGGTCCACCGGCGCGTGGAGCGTCGTCGTCACCGACGACGCGGACCGGACCCTGTTCATCCTGGATTTCCGCGCCCGCGACGGCGCGGCCCCGTCCGCCGCCGTCCCGGCCGGCGGATGACCCGGATCCTGCTCGTGGAGGATGAGGCGGCGATCTGCATCCTGCTCGCCGAGGCCCTGCTGGACGCGGGCTTCGTCGTCACCGACTGCATGTCGCCCGAGGAGGGGAATGCGGCCCTGGCCGACGCGGACGGCTACCGGCTCCTGGTCAGCGACGTGAACGTGGGCGTCCGGGGGTGGGGCTTCGACTTCGCCCACCGCGCCCGGGCCGTCTGGCCCGACCTGGCCGTGGTCTATGTCACCGGCGACGCCGCCGCCGACGTGCCGCGGCGGGGCGTGCCGGGCTCCACCGTTCTGCCCAAGCCCTTCCTACCCCTTGAGCTGGTGCGCCACGTCCGGGGCGTCCTCGCCGGCGCCGGGGCCTGACGGGTCGAGCTCGGCGCTCAGCCGCCACTCGCTGGCCATCCACAGCCACTCACGCGCCATCACCGGCCCGTCGGCCTCGGCGGCGTTCAGCTCGCACTCCTCGGCCTTGGCCATGCAGAACTCGGGAGACAGCATGGGCGGCGGCTTACCGCGTGCGGCGGCCGCCGGCATTCACATCCGCGACGTGGGTTCCACCGGCGCGTCAGGCCGGCTCCTGCGCCGCCGCCGCCCGGCGGGTCCACGCCGGCCACAGGGTGTTGAGCGCCAGGCCCCCCAGCACCAGGCCCGCCGCCGTCAGCTTGGTCGCGGTCAGGGGCTCGGCCAGCAGCACCGCCGAGGCGCCCATGCCGAACACCGGCACCAGCAGCGACAGCGGGGCCACCGTGGCCGTCGGGTGGCGCGCCAGCAGCCAGGACCAGGCGCTGTAGCCGAAGATGGTGTTGCCCACCGACTGCCAGAGCACCGCGGCCCAGGCGCCGGCGTCGGCCTTCGCGATCGCCCCGCTCACCGCCGGCCAGCCCTCCACCGTCACCGCCAGCACGATCAGCGGCGGGGCGGCGAAGACGCTCGACCAGACCACATAGGCCAGCATGTTCACCGGCCCGGCCGTCCGCGCCACCGTGTTGCCCGCCGCCCAGGACAGCGCCGCGAACAGCACCATGGCGATGCCCAGCGGCCGGGCGTCGGCGTCGGTGTGGATCATCAGCCAGGCCAGCCCCGCCGCCGCCAGCCCCAGCGCCACGAGCTGGAACGTCTTCACCCGCTCCCCCGCCAGCAGCATGGCGAAGCCGATGGTGAAGAAGGCCTGGGTCTGCACCACCAGCGAGGCCAGCCCCGGCGAGATCCACTGCGTCATGGCGATGTAGAGCACGCCGAACTGGCCGGCCCCGATCAGCAGGCCGTAGGCCGCCAGGTTCCACCAGGGCACGGCCGGGCGCTTCAGGAAGAACACCGCCGGCAGGACGGCGAAGGTGAACCTGAGCGCCGCGAAGGTCAGCGGCGGCAGGTCGTCCAGGCCCCAGCGGATGACCACGAAGTTGGTGCCCCACACCGCCACCACCGCGAGCGCGAGGAGGGCGTGCAGCGGCGGCAGGGCAGGGCGGCTCATCGCCGCGATATGGCCACGCTCGCGGGCTTTGTCGATTGTGCGGACGCGGGCGGCGCGTCGCCAAATGAGCGAGAGTTCATGGGCGCCGGCCCCTAGTCTGTCGTAGAGCAGATTCTGCATCGCGGCCGCTGCGCCGCCCGTAAAGAGGATCGGTGGTTTGGCTCGAGGCAGGACGAAGGCGGGCGAGGGCGCGAACGAGGTCTGGGAGATCATCAAGACCCTGTTCTGGGCGCTGCTGATCGCGCTGGTGCTCAGGATCTTCCTGGTCCAGCCCTACACCATCCCCTCGGCCTCGATGGAGCCCAACCTCTACGAGGGCGACTACATCGTGGTCACCAAGTGGAGCTACGGCTACTCCCGCCATTCCGCCCCGTTCAGCCCGCCGCTGTTCGAGGGCCGGCTGCTGGCCCGCGCGCCCGAGCGCGGCGACGTCATCGTCTTCAAGACCCCGCTCGACAACCGCACCGACCTGGTCAAGCGCCTGATCGGGCTGCCGGGCGACCGCATCCAGGTGCGGAACAGCGAGCTGTGGCTGAACGGCGAGCGCGTGCCGCGCACGCCCGCGCCGGGCGCCGCCACCGACCCCCGCGCCATGGGCGAGATCTTCCGCGAGACCCTGCCGGGCGGCCGCAGCTACCTGACCCAGGACTACGGCCCCGACGGCGGCCTCGACGACACCGACCTCTACGTGGTGCCCGAGGGCCACTACTTCATGATGGGCGACAACCGCGACAACTCCATGGACAGCCGGGTCCCGGTGGCGGCCGGCGGGGTAGGGTATCTGCCGTCCGAGAACCTCGTCGGCCGCGCCCGCATCGTCCTGGTCTCCTGGAAGCCCGGCGCCTCGATCCTCAAGCCCTGGACCTGGCTCAACCTCAACCTCGACCGCATCGCCAAGCCGCTCGGCTGATCCGGACCAGCCGCGAACGAGGAAGAACCACGGATTTCACGCATCACACGGATGGGAGGCGCGGAGCCCGGATGTCCTTGCGCGCCGGAGGCGCGCGAATCCCTTCACCACCTCGCGGGCCTCGCCCAGTCCGCGCCGACGCCATCCGTGGAATCCGTGCCATCCGTGGTTTCATGATTGAGCGCGCGTTCGTGTGGTTCGTGGACCCCTCCCGCCGCGTCTCCCGACCTTGCCCCGAGGGCGCCCAGCGCGTAACTGCACGCCCACGCCCGTTTCGCCGGGCCCTATGCCAAGGACCACCATGAGCGAGAACGTGCAGGCCGCGCACAGCCCTGAGAAGTCCGGCGCCGTCAACGAGATCGTCGAGATCGTCAAGACGGTGGTCTACGCGCTCGCCATCGCCCTCTTCCTGCGGGTGCTGTTCTTCCAGCCCTTCACCATCCCGTCGGCCTCGATGCAGCCCAACCTCTACGAGGGCGACTACATCATCGTCTCCAAGTATTCGTACGGCTATTCCCGCCACTCGATCCCGTTCAGCCCCCCGGTGTTCGAGGGCCGGATCATGGCGAGCGCCCCGCAGCGCGGCGACGTGGTCGTGTTCAAGCTGCCGCGCGACGGCCACACCGACTACGTCAAGCGCCTGGTCGGCCTGCCGGGCGACCGCGTCCAGATGCGCGACGGCCTGCTCTACCTCAACGGCGAGCAGGTGCGGCGCGAGAACCTCGGCACGACCCGCCAGGTCTCCGAGTACGGCGGCGAGCGCGACGTGACGCGTTACCGCGAGGTCCTGCCGGGCGGCCGCGCCTTCCTCACCGAGGACTTCGGGCCCGAGCACGACCTCGACGACACCGAGGTCTATGTCGTGCCCGAGGGCCACTACTTCATGATGGGCGACAACCGCGACAACTCGATGGACAGTCGGGTGTCGGCCGCGGTCGGCGGCGTGGGCTTCGTCCCGGCCGAGAACCTGGTCGGCAAGGCGCAGATCGTCCTGCTGTCGTGGCGGGCGGGCGCCTCGATCTTCAAGCCCTGGACCTGGGTGATGGACGCCCGGCCCAGCCGCTTCTTCCACTCCCTGAAGTAGGCGCATGAATTCGCGAGAGGCCGCCGTCGCCGAACTCGAACGGCGCATCGGCTATGTCTTCCACGACCGCGACCTCCTGGAGCGGGCGCTGACCCACGCCAGCGTCGGCGACGGGGCCAGGACCGTCCGTCACAACGAGCGGCTGGAGTTCCTGGGCGACCGGGTGCTGAACCTCTGCGCCGCCGAGCGGCTGATGGCGCTCGATCCCGACGCCCGCGAGGGCGAGATGAGCCGGCTCCTGGCCTCCCTCGTGAACTACCACGCCTGCGCCCGGGCGGCGAAGCGGGCGGGCCTGCCCGAGGCCCTGCGCATGAGCGCCTCGGCCACCAAGGTCGGCGCCCGCAAGTCCGACGCCGTGCTCGGCGACGCCTGCGAGGCCCTGATCGCCGCCCTCTACGTCGACGGCGGGCTGGAGTGCGCCCGGGCCTTCTTCCTGAAGTTCTGGCAGGAGGAGTTCGCCCGCCTGGACGAGCCGCGCTCCAAGGATCCCAAGACCCAGCTCCAGGAATGGGCGCAGGGCCAGGGCCTGCCGCTGCCCGCCTATGAGATCATTTCCCGCGAGGGCCCGGATCACGCGCCCTCCTTCACCGTTTCGGTAGAGGTGGAAGGCTATCCGCCCGAACAGGCGCAGGGCCGCTCCCGCCAGGACGCCGAGAAGGCCGCCGCCCAGCAGATGTTGCTGCGTCGGGAAGGCCCCGAGCCACAGGTAGACGACGAATGAGCCGCGCCGGCTTCTGCGCCATCATCGGCGCGCCCAATGCGGGCAAGTCCACCCTCACCAACCGCCTGGTGGGCGCCAAGGTCTCCATCGTCACCCAGAAGGTGCAGACCACCCGCTTCCCGGTCCGCGGCGTGGCCATGGCCGGCGACGCCCAGATCGTGCTCGTCGACACCCCCGGCATCTTCCAGCCCAGGCGCCGGCTCGACCGGGCCATGGTCCGCGCCGCCTGGGGCGGGGCCGAGGACGCCGACGTCATCGTCCACCTGGTGGACGCCGCCGCCGAGATCGCCGCCGGCGAGCCGGGCGCCAAGGGCGCCGACCGCAAGGCCGCCCAGGACGTGGAGTCCATCGTCGAGGGGCTGAAGAAGTCCGGCCGCAAGGCGATCCTGGCGCTCAACAAGATCGACCAGGTCAAGCGCGAGAACCTCTTGGCGCTGTCCCAGAAGCTGTTCGAGACCGGGGTCTACGACGAGGTCTTCATGATCTCGGCGACCTCCGGCTCCGGCGTCGAGGACCTCCGCGACCGGCTGGCCGCCCTCATGCCGGAGAACCCCTGGTTCTACCCGGAGGACCAGACCGCCGACCTGCCGGCCCGCCTGCTGGCCGCCGAGATCACCCGCGAGAAGCTCTACCTCCGCGTCCACGAGGAGCTGCCCTATTCGGCCGCCGTGGAGACCACCAAGTTCGAGGACCGCAAGGACGGTTCGCTCCGCATCGAGCAGACCATCTACGTCGAGCGCGAGAGCCAGAGGCCGATCATCCTCGGCAAGAACGGCCAGACCCTGAAGTGGATCGGCCAGAAGGCCCGCGAGGAGCTCACCGCCATCCTCGACCGCCCGGTCCACCTCTTCCTGCACGTCCAGGTCGACGAACGCTGGGCCGACAAGCGCGAATTCTACGGCGACGTGGGCCTCGACTTCGACGTCTGAGGCATCTCTCAACCGCTCATCCCCGCTTTCGCGGGGATGAGCGGGTGGTAAGTCTGGCCTGATGGAATTCGAGGACGCCGCCTTCGTGCTGACCGCCCGGGCCCACGGGGAGTCCGGGGCGATCGTCGAGTTGCTCACCGAGCGGCACGGCAAGTACGCCGCCCACGTGGCCGGCGGCGGGTCGCGGAAGATGAAGCCCTTCCTGCAGGCCGGGGCGCCGGTCACCGCCCGCTACCGCGCCCGGGTCGCCGACCAGCTCGGCTCGGCGAGCCTGGAGCCGGCCGGGGAGGGACCCGCGGCGCTGTTCGACGACAAGCTGGCCCTCGCCGGCCTCTCGGCCGCCGCCGCCGTGGCCGCCGGCGCCCTGCCGGAGCGCGAGCCGCACCCGGGCGCCTACCTGGCCTTCGAGGCGCTCTCCCGCGCGCTCGTCCATCCGGAGATCTGGCCGGCCGTCTTCGTGCGCTTCGAGGCGGGCCTGCTGGAGGAGCTGGGCTTCGGCCTGGACTTCTCCAAGTGCGCCGCCACTGGCGCCACGGACGACCTCGTCTGGGTCAGCCCGCGCACCGGCCGGGCGGTCAGCCGCGCCGCCGGCGAGCCCTACCGCGACCGCCTGCTGACCCTGCCGCCCTTCCTGCTGAGCGCCCAGGCGAGGCTCGAGGCCGGGGACGTGAAGGCCGGCCTCGACCTCACCGCCCATTTCCTCGAGGCCTTCATCTTCAGCCCGCTCAACCGCCCCCTGCCGCCGGCCCGCCTGTGGCTGGTCGACCGGCTGGAGGAGGCGGGGCGGCTCTAGCGGCGTCTCAGCCGGCCTGGGGCAGCCGGAACAGGATCGGGATGCGCACGTCCGCGCCGGCGGTCGGCGCGCCGCTGCGGCTCCGGGTGGTCATCTGGAACCGCTCGGCCATCTCCAGCGCCGCCTCGCCGAAGCCGTAGGCGGCAGGGTCCTCCATGGCCACGGCACAGCCCTCGAGCCGCCCGGCGCCGGTCACCCGGCAGTCGAGCACCACGCGGCCCTCGACCTTCTCGGCCACGGCCCTGGCCGGATAGAAGGCCTTCACGTCCTCCGGCGTCGGCCGCTGGACCCAGTCGGGATCGCCGATCTGCGTGCGCGTCGCCCCCGTGGCCCACGCCGCGCCGGCGCAGAGCGCGGCGAGGGTGGCGACGACGGCGAGGCCCAGGCGCTTGCGGCTCCGGGCGGGCAGGGGGGATTTCAGCATGACGATCCGCTCCTTCAGGGGATGTTGCGCGCCGAGCCAGTGGCAGCCGACCGGCAGGGGCTGGGTTCCGAGCTGCGTCTTCAAGAGCAGCGCGCCGTAGAGCCTCCGGGCCTGCGGGAAGCGCGCGACCACCGCGGCGTCGCAGGCCAGTTCCTGGTCGACCCGCAGCGCCCGCGCGCCCCAGTGGACCAGCGGGTTGAACCAGCAGAGGCAGGTCAGCGTCGCCAGGAGGGCGTTCACCCAGGCGTCGCCGGTCCGCAGGTGCGCGGCCTCGTGCGCCAGGATCACCTCGCGCTCGGCGGCGTCGAAGCGGGTCTCGAAGTCGGACGGGGTGACGATCCGCGGCCGGATCGCGCCGACCACCGCGGGGCCTGCCCCGGCGCTGGCCGCGCGCCAGACACGCGGCGTCCCGGCGACCGGCTCCAGCCGGCCCAGCGAGTCGACGAACCGGCGCTGCAGCCGCCAGGTCCAGGCCGCGCTCGCCGCCACGCCGGCCAGCCACAGCGACAGCACGACCCCGTCGCCGCGGTCCGTCGCCGCCGCCGCGGCCATGGCCCGGCCCGCCGCGCCCGCCGCCTCGCCGACGAAGGGCAGGGCCTCCGCCGCCGGCTGCGGGATCAGGGCGGCGGCGCTCGCCAGCAGCGGCAGGACCCAGAGCCCGTAGGCCACCCGCGCCCCGAACGCCCGCCGAACCGGCCGCCGCAGGAGGGCCACCAGGACCACGGCGATCGCCGCCAGCACATTGGCCCGCAGGAGGCCGCCCAGGATCTCGCTGGTCATTCCTCGATCTCCGCGATCAGCCGCTTCAGCTCGGCCACGTCCTCGGGCGTCAGCTTGCCGCTCTTCGAGAAGTGGCTGACCAGCGGGGCCACGCGCCCGCCGAACAGGCGGTCGACCACCGTCTCGCTCTCGGCCGCCAGCCAGGCCTCCCGGGCCAGCCTCGGCCGGTAGAGGTAGCGGCGGCCGTCGCGCTCCGCCTCCACCGCCTTCTTCTTCAGGAGCCGGTTGATCAGGGTCTTCACCGTGGCCTCGGTCCAGCCCTGCGGGGCGGCCACCTCGGCGGCCACGTCCTCGGCGCTGCGCGGCGCCCGCCGCCACAGCGCCTCCATCACCATGCTTTCCGCGCCGCTGATCTTCATGACGTTTACATCCGTAATCGTCCGCAACGTTTACGCCCGTAATCGTCGCTGTCAAGCGACCGATGTTCTGCTAGGCGTCGCCCATGTTCACCGAGGACGAGATCGACCGCATCGGCCGGGCCATGGCCGACCGCACCCTGCCCAAGGCGGAATGGACCCACGCCGCCCACTTCGCCGCCGCCGTCTGGCTGCTGGCCGAGCCGGGCCGCGACGCGCCCGCCGAGATGCCGGGCCTGATCCGCGCCTACAACGCCGCCACCGGCGTCGCCAACACAGACACCGAGGGCTACCACGAGACCATCACCCAGGCCTCGCTCCGCGCCGCCGCGGCCGCGCTGCAGGGCCGCACCCGCAGCGAGGCCCTGGCCGGGCTCCTCGCCGGCCCCTGCGGCCGTTCCGGCTGGCTGCTGGCCCACTGGACGAAGCCCCGCCTGTTCAGCGTCGCGGCCCGCCGCGCCTGGGTGGAGCCCGACCTCGCGCCGCTGCCGTTCAAATGATGTGGAAGGTCCGCCGCGCCGCAGGGACGCGCGCGCGGGGGGCCGCTATGACTGAGCGTCTATCCGTCCCGTGATTCTCTGCGACAGAAGTCCATGCCCCTCGACGTCCCGCCGCCCGAAGACGACACCCCGGCCACGCCCGACGATCCGCGGATCATCCACGAGCCGCTGTCCGAGGCGCTGTCCCGCCGCTACCTGGCCTATGCGCTCAGCGTCATCACCGACCGCGCGCTGCCGGACGTGCGCGACGGGCTGAAGCCCGTGCAGCGGCGCGTGCTCTACGCCATGCGCGAGATGCGGCTGAACCCCGAGGCCGCCGCGCGCAAGTGCGCCAAGGTGGTCGGCGAGGTGATGGGCGGCTACCACCCGCACGGCGACCAGTCGATCTACGACACCCTGGTCCGCATGGCCCAGTCCTTCGCCCAGCGCTATCCGCTGGTCGACGGCCAGGGCAACTTCGGCAACATCGACGGCGATAACCCCGCCGCCATGCGCTACACCGAGGCCAAGCTGACCACGGCGGCCATGCTGCTGCTGGACGGCATCGACGAGGACGCGGTCGACTTCAAGCCGACCTACGACGGCGCCGACACCGAGCCGGTCGTCCTGCCCACCGGCTTCCCGAACCTCCTGGCCAACGGCGCCACCGGCATCGCGGTGGGCATGGCCACCTCGATCCCGCCGCACAACGCCGGCGAGCTGATCGACGCCTGCCTCCTGCTGCTCGACCAGCCCGACGCCTCCACCGAGGCCCTGATGGCCCACGTCCAGGGCCCGGACTTCCCGACCGGCGGGGTCATCGTGGAACCCCGCCAGTCGCTGCTGGAGACCTACGACACCGGCCGCGGCGGGGTCCGCGTGCGGGCGAGGTGGGCGCGCGAAGACCTCGGCAAGGGCGCCTACCAGATCGTCGTCACGGAAGTGCCCTACCAGGTGAAGAAGGCCGACCTGGTCGAGCAGCTCGCCGGCCTGATCGAGACCAAGAAGGCCCCGCTGCTGGGCGACGTGCGCGACGAGTCCGCCGAGGACGTCCGCCTGGTGCTGGAGCCCAAGAGCCGCAACGTCGAGCCCGAGGTCCTCATGGAGAGCCTGTTCCGGCTCTCCGACCTGGAGACCCGCTTCAGCGTCAACCTCAACGTCCTCGACGCCCGCGGCACGCCCGGCGTGATGAACCTGCGCCAGGCCCTGCGCGCCTTCCTCGACCACCGCCGCGAGGTGCTGGTCCGCCGGGCCCGCAACCGCCTGGCCAAGATCGAGGCCCGGCTGCACATCCTCGACGGCCTGGTCATCGCCTACCTCAACCTCGACGAGGTGATCCGCATCGTCCGCTACGAGGACGAGCCGAAGGCGAAGCTGATCGAGACCTTCGAGCTTACCGAGCTGCAGGCCGAGGCGATCCTCAACACCCGCCTGCGCCAGCTCGCCAGGCTGGAGGAGATGGAGCTCCGTCGCGAGCACGCCGAGCTCTCCGAGGAGCGCGACGGCATCCAGGCCATGCTGGCCAGCGACGCGAAGCAGTGGAAGCTGGTCGCCGCCGGCCTCAAGGCCGTCAAGGCCCAGCTCGGCGACCTCAACCGCCGCCGCTCGATCTTCGCCGACGCCCCCGAGATCGACACCGAGGCCGCCCTTGAGGCGATGATCGTGCGCGAGCCGATCACCGTCATCCTCTCCGAGCGCGGCTGGATCCGCGCCGCCAAGGGCCGCGTGGACGACCCCTCCGAGCTGAAGTTCAAGGAGGGCGACAGGCTCCAGTTCCTGGTCCCGGCCGAGACCACCGACAAGCTGCTGATCTTCGCCTCCGACGGCCGCTTCTTCACCCTGGGCTGCGACAAGCTCCCCGGCGCCCGCGGCCACGGCGAGCCGCTCCGCCTGATGATCGACCTCGACGACAAGGTCGGCCTCGTGGACGTCTTCGTGCACCGCCCGGGCGCCAAGCGGGTCCTGGCCTCGAAGGAGGGCTACGGCTTCATCATGCCGGAGGAGGAGGCCATCGCCTTCCGCCGCGCCGGCAAGCAGGTGCTCAACGTCGCCTCCGCCAACGGCAGGAACGTCGCCCAGGTCTCGCTCCCGCTCACAGGCGACCACCTGGCCGTGGTCGGCGACAACGGCAAGATCCTGATCTTCCCCGCCGCCGAGCTCCCCGAGATGCCCCGCGGCAAGGGCGTCAAGCTGCAGGCCTACCGCGAGGGCGGCCTGAAGGACGCCCTGGTGTTCAACGCCGACGAGGGCGCCGCCTGGACCACGGCCGACGGCCGCACCCGCCAGTGGCCCGAATGGCGCGAGTGGGTCGGCCG
>NZ_DAISJG010000002.1:186480-207418 GCF_036821595.1 Phenylobacterium sp. | reverse complement strand
GCCCAGGCCCGGCCCCTCTAGGAAGCCATTCGCCGCCCGCGCCCTCGCCCAGGCCCGGCCCCTCTAGGAAGCCATTCGCCGACGGCCCGCTGGCCCTCGGCCGCGACCCGCGCTCTATTCGCGGCCCATGAAAACCCTGCTGATCGTCTGGCATTCCCGCACCGGCGGCTCGCGGCAGATGGCCGAGGCGGCCGCGCGCGGGGCGCAGGCCGAGGCCGGCGTCGCCGTGCGGCTGGTGCGGGCCGCGGAGGCCCGGGCCGACGACGTGCTCGGCGCCGACGGCTACGTCTTCGCCGGCCCGGAGAACCTCGCCTCGATGTCCGGGGAGATGAAGGAGTTCTTCGACCGCACCTACTACGAGGCCCTCGACCGGGTGTCGGGCCGGCCCTACGCGCTGCTGGTCTGCGCGGGCTCGGACGGCCAGGGCGTGGTCCGCCAGGTTTCCCGCATCGCCACCGGCTGGCGGCTGAAGCCCGCCGCCGAGCCGATCGTGGTGATCACCCACGCCCAGGACGGCCCTGCGATCTGGGCCGAGAAGACCCTCCAGGCCCCCGACCTCGCCCGCTGCGAGGACCTCGGCCAGGCGCTGGCCGCGGGCCTGGCGATGGGGATCTTCTGAGGGGCCTCCGCGCCTCGGCGGGTCAGACCTCGAACGGCAGGGGCGGCGGATCGGGGCGGGTGAGGGTCAGCACGGGGCGCACGCCGGACCAGACCGCGATCTGGTGCACGTCGGGGGTGCGCTGCAGCAGGGCGCCGGCCGCCTGCAGGGCGAGGTGGTCCGAGGCGAGCTCGTGGGCCTGGAAACCGACCGGCCGGCCGTCCTCGCCCGAGCAGTAGAAGGCGTAGAGCACATTGACCGGCGGCATGGCGGATCTTCCTTGGCGACGCCATTCGGAATGGCGCAGCCTCGGTTCGGTTGCATCGACCGGAGCGGCCGGCAGGGCTTCTCCTCCAGGTTTCTTGACTTTACGCTCCTGCGCCCGGCCGCTACCTCGGCCGTGAGCCGCGGCCCCGCCACATGTCAGCAGAACCTGGCGTGGCCGGCCCCCGTTTGGGGAACTCGCCCCGCCCGCCAGTCCGAGGAGCCGCCTTGAGTCCTGCCGAGATCCGGGCCCGCCACCGCCGTCGCCGCCGCTCGGCGATGCGGGCCTTCCTGAAGGGCGAGGCCTTCGCCGGCCTGTTCCTGATGGGCGCCGCCGCCCTGGGCCTCTTGGTCGCCAACAGCGCAGCGGCCGGGGCCTACTTCGGTTTCCTGCACGCCTACGTCGGCCCCCTGAGCGTGCTGCACTGGATCAACGACGGCCTGATGGCCCTGTTCTTCCTGCTCGTCGGGCTGGAGGTGAAGCGCGAACTGATCGACGGCCAGCTCTCCACCTGGAGCCGGCGGGTCCTGCCGGGGCTGGCGGCGGTGGGCGGCATGGCCGTGCCCGCGGCGGTCTATGTGGCGTTCAACTGGGGCAATCCGCAGACACTGCACGGCTGGGCCGCCCCGGCGGCCACCGACATCGCCTTCACGCTCGGCGTGCTGGCGTTGCTGGGCAAGCGGGTGCCCGTCTCGCTGAAGATCTTCGTCACGGCGCTGGCCATCATCGACGACCTAGGCGCGGTGGCGATCATCGCCCTCTTCTACTCCGAGGGGCTGTCGCTGCCCTGGCTGGGCGCGGCGGCGGCGATCCTCGCCGTGCTCGTGGCGCTGAACCGGTTCCGGGTCATGGCGCTCTGGCCCTACCTGGCGCTGGGTGCTGTCCTCTGGGCCTGCGTCCTGCAGTCGGGGGTGCACGCCACCCTGGCCGGCGTGGCGCTCGCCTTCACCGTGCCCCTGATCCCGGCGCCGGCCGCGCCGGACGACGCGAAGTCGCCGCTGCACCGGCTGGAGCACGGCCTGCACCCGTTGGTCGGCTTCGCCATCATCCCGATCTTCGGCTTCGCCAACGCCGGGGTGACCCTGGTGGGCGTGGACGTCCTGGCCCTGCTGATGACCCCGGTCGCCCTCGGCGTCGCCGGCGGCCTGTTCGTCGGCAAGCAGGTCGGCATCTTCGCCTTCACCTGGGCGACGGTGAAGCTGCGCCTGGCCGATTGTCCCGAGGACGCCACCTGGCGGCAGGTCTATGGCGTGAGCGTGCTCTGCGGCATCGGCTTCACCATGAGCCTGTTCATCGGCCTGCTGGCCTTCCCCAACGATCCGCTCCTGCAGGACGAGGTGAAGCTCGGCGTGCTGGCCGGCTCGCTGGCCTCGGCCCTGCTGGGCGCGGCCGTGCTGGCCACCACCAGCCGCTCGATCGAGGCCCGGCGCAACGCCGACACTCGGTTCAGCGCCCTTCGACCCAGACGTCGAGAGGCTGCTTCTCCTCGTGACGGATGACGAACCACCAGCCGAGCGCGAACACGATCAGGGCGGTGACCGTCCCGCCGAGGAAGCCGCCCGGCGTGGCGAACCAGACGGTCAGCCAGATGATGGTCGCGGCCAGCAGGACGCTGCACCATCGCAGGAGCACGTTGAACGCCTTGTAGGTGCGCTCGTGCGCGACCAACTCGGGATCCTGGCGGAGATGACTGGCGGTATCCATTCGGAGCCTCCGAAAACGACCGGCATCAGGAGCGCCAGCATAACGCCGTTTCGCCAAGCGCCCTAGCTCTGGCCCGCCGCCGATTTCCGGCTAGGGTGCGGGCCATGCGCACCCTCGTCCTCGCCGGCCTCTGCGCCGCCATCGCCGCCGCGGCCCACGCCCAGCCCGTCCCCGCCGAGCCGCCGCTGCTGGCCGAGCTGCCCGCCCAGGTCAGCCCCGATCGGCTGCGCGCCGACATCGCGAAGATGGTGTCCTTCGGCACCCGCCACACGCTCTCGGAGACGAAGTCGGACCGGCGCGGCATCGGCGCCGCCCGCCGCTGGGTGGCCGCCGAGTTCGGCGCGATCTCGAAGGATTGCGGCGGCTGCCTTGCCGTCGAGACGCCCTCGGCCGTGGTCACCGCCCCGCCACGGGTGCCCGAGCCCACGGAGATCATGAACGTCCTGGCCATCCAGCGCGGGACCGCCGACCCCGGCCGGGTGGTGATCATCTCCGGCCACCTGGACAGCCGCGTCACCGACGTCATGGACTTCAAGTCCGACGCCCCCGGCGCCAACGACGACGCCTCGGGCGTCGCCGCGGTGATCGAGGCGGCCCGGGTGCTCTCCAAGCATAAATTCCCCGCGACCATCGTCTACGCGGCGCTTTCCGGCGAGGAGCAGGGCCTGCACGGCGGCAAGATCCTGGCCGATTACGCCGCCGCCCAGGGCTGGCGCGTAGTCGCCGACCTCAACAACGACATCATCGGCAACACCGAGGGAATCGGCGGGGCGCGGGACAACACCCACGTCCGCGTCTTCTCCGAAGGCACCAAGGCGGTCGAGACGCCCGAGGAGGCCAACCGCCGGCGCTACAACGGCGGCGAGGTCGACAGCCCGTCGCGCCAGCTCGCCCGCTATCTCGACGGCCTCGCCGACCGCTACCTGGCCGACCTCGACGTGGTCATGGTCTACCGCACCGACCGCTTCGGCCGCGGCGGCGACCAGGTGCGGATGCTGGAGGCCGGCTTCCCGGCCGTGCGCATCACCGAGGCCAAGGAGCACTATCACCGCCAGCACCAGGACCTGCGCACCGAGAAGGGAATCCGCTACGGCGACACGATCGACGGGGTGGACTTCCCATATCTCGCCAAGGTCACCCGGCTGAACGTCCTGGGCCTTGCCGCGCTCGCCGCCGCGCCGGCCCCGCCGAAGGACGTGGAGATCGCAGGCGCGGTCTCGGCCGACACCACGGTGAAGTGGACGCCCGCGCCGGACGCCGTCGCCTATCGGGTGTGGTGGCGCGCCACCACCGATCCGACCTGGCGCTACAGCCGCACCGTGGCCCCGACCGGCGAGACGAAGCTCACCGGGGTCAACATCGACGACTGGTTCTTCGGCGTCAGCGCCGTCGGCCGCGACGGCCACGAGAGCCCCGTCGTCTACCCCGGCGCCCCCGGCCGCTGGGAACGCACCACCCCGGCCAACTGAGCGCCTGGATATCTTCCCCCGTCTGCGGGGGAGGAGCGCCGCCGGCGCAACCTGACCGCGGACTGACGTGTTCTCCCGACGACACTTCAGAGGGACACGTCTGCGCCTCGCGGCGCGCAACCGCGGTTCGAACCACCATGCCTTCCCCCCGCACCACCCTGGCGCTGATGGCCACGACCGGCCTCGCGCTCGGCCTTTCCGCCTGCAAGCTGGACAACCGCCCGCTGCTCGCCCGGGGCGAGCCGGCGGTCGCCTACGCCGCCGCCCCCGGCGCGGAGCTGGCCGGCTATCCCTACGCGCTGGGGCCGCTGGACCCGGCCGAGGCCGCGCCGATCCGCCCTGTGGGCGACGTCTACGACGGCTATGCGCTCGCCGAGCGGGCCTACGCCTACGACCGCGCCGCCTGGCAGGCGCCGCCGGACTACGGCTTCCAGTATGGCGAGGTGGAGCCCTGGGCCTGGCAGACCGCCGGCGACGAGCTGATGTTCGCCGAGCCGCTCGATGACGGCTACCGGTTCTACTATTACGAGCCCGGCGAGGCTTACCCCTACTTCGTCCGCGACCCGCGCTACGGCTACGCCTACGGCGACGACGGGACGCTCGCCGCCGTTTTCACCGCCGCCGGCGCGCTGCTGGGGAACGACCAGCTCTACCCGCTGGCGGGTGTCGCCGGGGCCTACCTGAACCGCGGCCACGACCTGCGTCGGACCTACTATGCCGAGCCGCGGTACGCCCTGGCCGCCGATCCCGTCTGGTATGACCGCTGGGAGGACCGCGCGCCCCTGCTGCGCACCGCCTGGCAGCCCTGGATGGCCGCGGCCGACCGGGTCGAGCCCTGGCGGGCCTACCGTGTCTCGAGCGGTCAGCGCGAGCTGCGCGCCTTCGAGGCCGAGCGCCTGCGCCGCGCACGCGAGGCGGAGAAGGTCGAGCGCAAATGGGCGAAGGCGCAGGACAAGGCCTGGCGCAAGGACGAGAAGGAATGGCGCAAGGCGATCCGCGAGGACGACCGCGCCGCCCGCGTCGCCTACGGTCCGGCCCCCCGCCTGGAGCCCGACCGCCACGGCCGCGACGACCACCGCGGCCGCGGGCGCGGCCATGACGTCGACCACAACGTCCGCGAGGCCCGTCCGGTCGCCGTGGCCGACAATCGCGACTGGCGTCCCCGCGGCGGCGAGGGCCGCGGCGGCGGCGGGAAGCGCCACGACGACGGCCCCAAGGGCCATGGCGGCGGCAAGGGCCACGGCGGCGACGACAACGGACGCGGCAAGGGCGGCAACGGCAAGGGCGAGGGCCACGGCAAGGGCGGCAAGGGCGACTAGTCCTCCGCCGCCATCCCCGGCGTCGGCGTGATCCGCACGCGCCGCGTCCGGCGGGGCGCGATGTCGTAGGGTCCCATCAGGAACATCCGTCCCCGGGCGTGGTCCAGCGCCACCCGGAAGCGGCTGAGGATGCCCAGCCCCAGCAGGCCGTCGGGGATCGGCCCCTGCACGGCCGGGGCGAAGATCTGCACGTCCAGGCCCTCGAACGCGTGGCCGGCGAAGCGCACCTGCCGGGCCTGCACCATCCGGTCCTGGCTGACCCCGCCCAGCGTCACCGAGCGGCCGCTGCGCACCTCCCGCCCGGCCAGCAGGCCCGCCGCGGTCGCCGCCTTCTCCGACAGCGCCAGCGCCCCCGTGGCGCCGGTGTCGACCATGACGTCGATCGGGGCGGCGGCCTCCACCTGCACCTCGGCCATCAGCGCCGCGGAGGTCCCGGCCCGGACGGTCGCCGCCCGCCAGTCCGCGCCCGGAGCCCACGCGCCCGTGCGCCAGAACGCGGCCCGCGCGCGGGGGAAGTCGATGTCGGCGACCACGGCCCTGAGCAGGTCGCGGCCGAGCAGCATGGAGAACGGCCGCCGGGTCAGCCGCGACAGCGGATGCAGGTCGAGCGTCGCGGCCCGCAGGCCCGAGAGCCGCATGGCCCCCAGGTCCAGGTCCAGCCGGACGGAGCGGGTGACGCTGGGCTGACCGCTCACCCCGAAGGCAAGCATGGGCACGGGCGAGGCCTGCGGCAGGGCGAGCTCGGTCGCCAGGCCGGTGTCGATGGCCGAGTACTGGGCCCCGGAATCCAGCACCGCCCGGATCTCGCGCCCGCCGACCCGCGCCGCCAGCTCCACGAGCCCGCCCGGCTCCGGCAGGGCGATCCAGCCGGTGGTCTCCCCCCCGCCGGCGAACAGCACCTCCGGCGCGGGCCAGGCCAGCCGCTCGCGCAGCAGCCAGACCCCGGCCCCGCCGGCGGCGAGCAGCCCGAGCTGGGTGAGGAGGGCCCGTCGGTTCAAAGCGCCGCGATGAGGACGAGGCCCAGCAGGGCCGCGGCGCCGACCCCGGCCACCGCGGCGACCATCATGCCCTTCTGGCCGCCCAGGCGGGCGTCCGGCTGCAGGTCCGGCGTGGCGGCGTTCTTGGTGGCGCTGGACGGACGGCCGGCCTGCTCCGCGGCGCGCGTGGCGTGCACCGTCTCCGGCGACGGCGGCGTGCCCGCCGCCTCGTCGTCGGTGCCCAGCGGCGAGGCGGCCGGGTCGAAGCCCGCCACCTTGTCGCCGGTGCGCCCGCTCTGGATGTCGTCGCTCAGCTGGGCGGTGGTGGAGCCACGCGGCCGGGGTGTCGCGCTGTCGAGGTGGGTCATGGTCGAGGTCTCCTGTCCTCTCCAGAACACCTCAGGCGGCCGGCGGGTCCCGCAGGGAGCGGGCCAGGATCTCCAGCGTCAGTCGCGCGGCCTGCCGGGTCTCGTCCTGCTCGCCGCGCTCGAAGGCCGTCAGCCCCGCCTCGAACAGCTGGTCGAGGTCCTCCGACGTCAGCACACCCTTGCGCCGCAGGGTCGAGAGCGTGCCCACGATCAGGGCGTGCAGGGCCTGCAGCATGCCCGCCCGCTCGGCCTCGGCCGAAATGGGATTGTCGTCGTTCATGGGGGCCTTGCTCCGTAAGCGCCTGTCATCTCCAGTTCACCCGCCGAAGGTCAGGAGTCCAGCCGGAGCCGTTGGAACCCGAGGTTTGTCATTGTGTTGAACGCGGTCATGCGAACGAGAAAGAACGCCGGAACCGCCCGGCTGCTGGCCCGCGTGGCCCTGGGCGGATGGGTGGCCTTTTCCGCCCTCAACGCCCAGGCGGCCGACCTCAGGGACGTCGCCGCGGCGTTCGGCAACACCGTGCTGGCCACCTATCCGGACGGCAAGCACCAGCGCATCTGGCTCAGTCCGGACGGCAGCTACGAGGCCGTCGGCCGCCGCGGCAAGCCGTCCTCGGGCAAGTGGAGCCTGAAGGGGGAGAAGGTCTGCCTGAAGCAGTCCCGGCCGTTCCCGGCGCCGATCTCCTACTGCACCCACTTTCCCGACCAGGGCGACATCGGCGTCACCTGGACCGGCAAGGACCTCGCCGGCGTCCCCATCGAGCTGCGCCTCGTCAAGGGCATCCAGAAACCCCGCAACGGCGCGGGGAGCTGAGCGTCCCCGCTTGCGTCATCCCACGGTCGTGCGCAGCACGATCCGGCGGGACCCAAGCGGCCGCGCCGGATCGCCAACGCGGCTTGGGTCACCCGGATCAGCCTGCGGCTGACCGTGTGATGGCGATGGCTCGGCCTACAGCCCCGTCTCCACCGTCCCGGCCGCGGCGGCGATGCGGCGGTCGGCGGGGAGGTCGCGGCTGGCCAGCCAGTGCTCGGCGACCGCGCGGCTCACGGCCTGGTGGAAGGCGAGCCTCGCCCCCACGGGCTTGCTCGTCCGGCGCATCATCACCGCGACCGCATAGGTCCGGCCGTCCGGCGCGGTGATCAGGCCGACGTCGTTGATGCCCACAGAGGCCCCGCGCCAGTCCTGGCCGGTGCCGGTCTTGTGGCCCAGCGTGAAGCCGGTCGGCAGGCCCGCCTTCAGCCGCCGTGGCCCCGTGCGGGTGTCGTGCAGCAGGCCCACCAGCACCTCGGTGGACGCCGGCGACAGCAACTCGCCCTTCTTCAGCGCCGCCAGCGCATGGGCGATCGCCACCGGCGACGCGCCGTCGGCCGGGTTGGCCAGGTAGGCGTCCATGGCCGCGTCGCGCACGCCGTCGGGCAGGGCCGCGCGGGCGTGCTGGAAGTTCCAGTCGATCCCGTACTCGGGCCGCCAGCTCATGCCGGCGATCATCGCCTGCAGGTCACGCTCGTAGGCCCCGACCCGGAGGTCGCCCAGCCCCTTGTCGGCCAGGATGGTGGTCACCGCATCGGCGCCGCCCAGCTCGCGCATCAGCTTGTCGTTGGCCGAGTTGTCGCTCTCGGTGATCGCCCAGCGCAGAAGGGCCTCGATGCTGATCGGTATGCCGTCGTTGCGGATCCTGCGCCCGAGCGGCTGGTAGAAGACGCTGCGGTCGTCGGGACCCAGCAGCACCATCCTGTCGAGCGTGGTGGTGCCGCGGTCGATGGCCTCCAGGGTCGCCACCGCCACCCACAGCTTCGACACGCTCTGCTGCGGATAGAGGCCCTCGCCGTCCACCTGGGCGGTCCAGCCGGCCTCGACGTCGGTGACGGCGATGCCCACGTCCTCGCCATAGGCCTCGGCCAGGGCCTCGAGCCGCGACTGCAGGCCCGCCGGCGGCGGGGGGGGGGCGGGCTCGAACTCCACGGCGATGCGGCGCGCGGCGGTGAGCGCCACGTCCGGCGCGCTCTGCTGGACGCCCGCCCAGCCCCCCGCTGCCGCCGCGGCGGCGACCAGCAGGCCGGCGGCGGCGATCGCCCGGGGTCTGGCCCGCACCGGGGCCGCAAGCTTGCCAAACATCGCCTTCATCAGGGCCCAAACGCACGGCCGCGTCAAACGTGGCCGTAGTCACGGTCACGCTATCCCACACGGCTCAGTGCGCGTGCCCGCACACCCCGTCCCCGCCGCGCACCTCCAGGGTCACGTGGCTCAGCCCCGCCAGCCCCTTCAGCCGCGCGTGGTAGGCCTCGACAGGCTCGGGATGCTCGGCGGCGATCACCGCGATCACCGCGTGGTGGCCGGGACCCAGGCGCCAGAGGTGCAGGTCCACCACCGTCTCGCCCTGCGCCGACAGCCGGTCGCGCACCTCCCGAGTCAGGAGGGGGGAGGGGTTGATGTCCAGCAGCGGCCTGCCCGCCTTGCGCATGAGGGCGAACGCGAATTGGGCGACGAGGCCCGCCGCCACCAGCCCGGCCAGGGTGTCGAGGAACTCCAGCCCCAGCCGGTCCCCGGCCAGGATCGCGGCCACGGCGAACACCGAGACCGCAGCGTCGGCGCTCAGGTGAAGGTGCACGGCCGAGAGGTTCAGGTCGCCGTCGGTGTCGTGGCGGGCGGCGTGGGCCTTGGTGGGCCGGAGCAGCCAGATGCAGACCAGGGTCACCCCCAGGCCGCCGAGCGCGATCGGCAGGGCTCCGTGGTAGTCCACCGCCTGCGGGTTCAGCACCCGGCCGGCGCTTTCCACCAGGATCAGCACGGCGGTGATGGCCAGCACCACGGCGTTCGCGAAGCCGGCCAGATAGCCCACCTTGCCGGTGCCGAAGCTGAACGCCCGGTCCTCGGCGCGCCGTCGCGCGAAGGCGTAGGCGCCGGCCGCCACCAGCAGGGCCGCCACATGGGCGCCCATGTGCAGGCCCGCCGCCATCAGCGCCATGGAGCGGGTCATCAGGCCGCCGGCCAGCAGGGCCAGGAAGGTCACCGCGCAGATCGCCGTGACGATCCAGGTGCGGCGCTCGTTGCGGCGGTGGTCCGCGCCCAGGTAGGTGCGGTCCTCCCGGAAGGCGTCGAGCGCGTCGGGCAGGGCGTCGGGGGCCCGCGGGGGATCGGCGGCGGTCATCAGGTGTTACGATATAACACCGGCGTTGCAGAACGCCACTTCATAACCGCGCGCCGCGTCGCTACATGGCGGGTCATGACCGACAAGACTCCCGTGACCGTGCTGACCGGCTACCTCGGCGCCGGCAAGACCACCCTGCTCAACCGCATCCTCTCGGAGGAGCACGGCAGGAAGTACGCCGTGATCGTCAACGAGTTCGGCGAGGTAGGCATCGACAACGACCTGATCGTCGGGGCCGACGAAGAGGTCTTCGAGATGAACAACGGCTGCGTCTGCTGCACCGTGCGCGGCGACCTGATCCGGGTGGTCCAGGGGCTCATGAAGCGGAAGGGCGGCTTCGACGCGATCATCGTCGAGACCACCGGCCTCGCCGACCCCGGCCCGGTGGCCCAGACCTTCTTCGTGGACGAGGACGTCCGCGCCAAGACCCAGCTCGACAGCGTGACCACGGTCGTCGACGCCAAGCACCTGCCGCTGCGGCTGAAGGATTCGAAGGAGGCGGCGGAGCAGATCGCCTTCGCCGACCAGATCATCCTCAACAAGACCGACCTCGTCTCCGAGGCCGAGCTGGCCGAGGTGGAGCGCGCGATCCGCACGCTGAATCCCCTGGCCCCCATCCACCGGGCGCAGCGCTCCAACGTGCCGCTGGAGCAGGTGCTGGGCCGCGGCTCCTTCGACCTGGCGCGCATCACCGAGCTGGAGCCGGACTTCCTCAACCCCGGCCACGGCGAACCCGGCCACGTGCACGACGAGCACTGCGGCCACGACCACCACGACCATGACCATCACCACGGCCACGATCACGCCCACCATGACCATGGTCACGACCACATCCACGACCACGTGGCCGAGAGCGGCATCCGCGGGATCTCGCTGACCAGCGACAGGCCGCTGAACGGGAACAAGGTCACCGCCTGGCTCAACAACGTCCTGCAGACCCAGGGGCCGGACATCCTGCGCGCCAAGGGGATCCTCGACGTCGCCGGCGACGACCGCCGCCTGGTCTTCCAGGCCGTGCACATGATCCTCGAGGGCGACTTCCAGCGTCCCTGGCGCGAGGACGAACCCCGCTACTCCCGCCTGGTCTTCATCGGCCGCAACCTCGACGAGGCGGCGCTGAAGGCCGGCTTCGAGAGCACGGTGGCGTAGCGCTCCCGGCGCGACCGCGCTGCGCCTCCGACATCTTTCGGAGGGCCCCTGATCGTCGTCATCCCACGGTCGTGCGCAGCACGATCCGGGGGACCCAGGCGGAGGTCCCGGATTCCCCGGCTCGGCTTGGGTCACCCGCACCAGCCTTCGGCTGACCGCGGGATGACGACGGAGGGCGAGGAAGAAGGAAAAGGCGGGGACCGGCCGACGGGTCGGTGACGGCCGGCCCCCAACTCCCGGAGGTGGAGTCCTGGGCCCGCGCTGGGACGCGAGTCTGGCCTGATCTGACCGCCGAATCCGAAACTACGCAAGTAAAATATTACAGATGTAGTGTTGCCGTCGTCCGACGGTCGGCTGACGGTGTGGTGACGTGGGGGAGGGCAGGCCCCCGCGTCCGCCCACGAAAAAGCCCCGCCCGGTTTCCCGGACGGGGCTCTGAATTTCGTCTCCGAAGGACCTAGATCTCTTCGTTGATCAGGGCGACCTGGTAGAAGCCGTTGCCCTGCAGGGTGTTCATCACCGCCATGAAGTCGCCGTAGCGGACGGTCCGGTCGGCGCGGATGTAGACCCGCTGCTCGGTCGGGGCCGTGGTCGGGTCCTCGACGCGGAGCACCGCGGCCAGGTCCGACGGCAAGCCGTCGAGGTTGGTCGGCCGCTCGCCGATGTAGAGGGCGCCGCCCTGCTGGATGTTCACCAGCACCGGCTCCTTCACGACCGTGCCCGGGGGCGGCGGGATCGCCGGCGGCAGGTCGAGCTTGATCGACACCGTCGCGGCGGGGATCGACACCATGAAGATGATGAGGAGCACCAGCATCACGTCCACGAAGGGCGTGACGTTGATGTCGCTGTTCTGGCCGAGGTCGAAACGGTTGCCGCCCCCACCGCCCAGCTTTGCGCCCATGCGTATTATCCTTCCCTGGGGCGGTCTTGGCGCCCGTCTTAGAGTCCGGTGACCTTTGGCAAGGCGTTATCGGATTGTAAAGCCCGAAGCGGAGAACCGCGTTCACCGCGCGGGATGGGCCTTCCGCGCGGGCTCCCGGCGCTCTAGGTGAGGGCGCCATGAGCATCCACGCCTTCGACGCCTATGTCACCGCCGCCCTGTTCGACAAGGCCGGCCGCGCCGTCTTCGCCCTCGGCGACGGCACGGTGAGGTTCGAGGACGGCCAGACCGTCCAGGCCCACGACGGCGCCGTCCTGTGCGCCGCGGTCCACCCCTCGGGGGAAGGCCTGGTCACCGGCGGCGACGACGGCCGGCTGGTCTGGTCGCGGCCGGACGGCGCCGAGGAACTGGCCAAGGTCCCCGGCCGCTGGATCGAATCCGTCGCCGCCAGCGCCGAGTCGAAGCTGATCGCCTTCGCCGCCGGCCGCGAGCTGCACGTGCGCGACACCTCCGACCCGGCGTTTACCCGCGCCTTCCAGCACGAGAAGTCGGTCGCCGCCATCGCCTTTGATCCCAAGGGCCGCCGCATCGCCTGCGCCACCTATGGCGGCGCCTGGCTGTGGTACGCCCGCATCGCCGACCAGAAGCCGGCGATCCTGAAGTGGGCCGGCAGCCACGTGGCGTGCGCCTTCTCGCCGGACGGCAAGTTCCTGATCTCGTCGATGCAGGACAACCAGCTCCACGGCTGGCGGGTCGCCGACGAGACGAACATGCGCATGGGCGGCTACCCGGCCAAGGTGAAGAGCCTGTCCTTCCTGGCCAAAGGGGCGCTGATGGCCACCTCCGGCGCCAACGGCGTCGTGGTCTGGCCCTTCGCCGGCTCGACGGGGCCGATGGGCAAGCAGGCGGCGGAAGTCGGCTACGAGGAGAGCGCGCTCTCCACCATCGTCGCCGGCCAGCCCTCGGGCCAGTGGGTCGCCTGGGGCCTCGACGACGGCCGGGTGAAGGCCTGCGACCTAGCCGGGCAGAAGATCCAGACCCTCAAGGCCGAGAAGGGCTCGCCCGTCACCGCCCTCGCCATCACCGCCGACGCGAAGCGGGTCGCCTGGGGCGACGAGGACGGAAACGCCGGCGTTGCGGAGCTCTAGCGGCCCCGCGCCGCGCTCCACAGCAGCCAGATCCCGAAGAACACCAGCCCCTGGCCGAGCGCCGAGAGCAGGCCCGCCAGCGCCAGGCCGATCCGGAACATCAGCTGCTCCATGGCCGGATCGGAGCTGTTGGAGACCAGGAACAGGCCGGTGAGGAGGAGGGACCCGGCGACCGCCAGGACCGCGCCCAGCGCCGCCCGCCCCACATTGGGATGCTCGGACATGGTCTCCTCCTAGCGGCTCATGGTGACGCCGCCTTGATCCCGCGCAAGGGCCTTCAGTCGAAACCCTGCAGCTCGCCCCAGGCCTCGAACGGGTCGCGGGCGGCCTTCAGCGTGTTGATCGGCGCGTCCGCGTCGCGGTAGCCGAGCGCCATGCCGGAGAACAGCATGTGGTCGTCCGGCAGGCCCACCTGCTCGGCCACCGTCTTCGGATAGCGCGCCCAGTACTCCTGGGCGCAGGTGTCCAGCCCGCGCTCGGCGGCCAGCAGCATCACCGTCTGCATGTACATGCCGAGGTCCGCCCACTGCGGGGGGCCGAGCTTGCGGTCGAGGCAGAAGAAGATCCCCACCGGCGCCCCGAAGAACTCGCCGTTCTTGGCCAGCTGCCGGAGCCTGGCGGGCTTGTCCTCGCGGGGGATGCCGATCGTCGCGTAGAGGTCCTCGCCGTTCTGGAACCTGCGCGTGCGGAACGGGTCCCACAGGTTCGGCGGATAGACGTCGTACTCCGGCTCCTCGCCGAACGGGTTGGCCGCCACCTTGGCCTTCAGTTCGGCGAGCGGCGCGCCCGAGAGCGCATAGACCCGCCAGGGCTGCAGGTTGCCGCCGGACGGAGCCTTGGCCGCCCGCTCCAGGATCTCGCGCACCACCGCGCCGGGCACCGGGTCCGGCCGGAACGCCCGGACCGAGACGCGCTTCTCCACCGCCTCTGAGACGTTCATGGCTTCCTTAACCGTCCTTGACGAGCATCCTACTCGCCGGTCCTAACACAGGCTCCGCAACGTCATGGCAAGGACGAGACCCCGTTGAGACGCCTGTTCAGCGCCCTCCTGATCCTCGTCCTGGTGGTCGGCTGGATCGGCCCGGTCCTGACCGTCGCCCTCTACCGCTTCGCGCCCCCGCCGATCACCTTCCTGATGGTCCAGCGGGTGGTCGAGGGCCGCGGCTTCTCCCGCACCTGGATGCCGCTGGAGGACATCTCGCCGGCCGTGGTTCGCGCCGTCATCGCCGCCGAGGACGCCCGCTTCTGCCGCCACATGGGCTTCGACCTCGAGGCCATCGAGAAGGCCATCGAATACAACGCCCGCGGCAAGAAGGTCCGCGGCGGCTCCACCATCAGCCAGCAGACCGCCAAGAACGTCTTCCTCTGGCCGCGCCGCGACTGGGTCCGGAAGGGCCTGGAGACCTACTTCACCGTCCTGATCGAGCTCGGCTGGGGCAAGCGGCGGATCATGGAGGTCTACCTCAACTCCATCGAGTGGGGCCCGGGCGTCTACGGCGCCGAGGCCGCCGCCCGGAAGAACTTCGGCGTCTCGGCGAAGGACCTCACCCCGGCCCAGGCCGCGCGGCTCGCCGCCATCGTCCCCAAGCCGCTGTCCTGGCGCGCGGCAAAGCCCGGTCCCTACGTCCAGCGCCGCTCCGGCGCCATCAACCGCAACGCCCGCGCCGTGCGCCGCGAGGGCCTCACCGACTGCGTGCTCTGATCCCTCACTCCGGCTCGTAGATGATCAGCCCGAGCCCCCAGCGCCGGGCGCTGTCCATGGCCGTGGCGAAGTCGTCCGGCACGGCCGCCTCGTCGGTGACCTCGCCGGCCCGCAGCGAGGCGACCTCCGTCCAGCCCCGCTCGGCCAGGGCGGCCAGCGCCTGGGCCTGAGCCCCGGCCTCGTCCTCAGCGGCCACGAACGCCAGCACGGTCAGCCGCGCGGGGTCGTCCGGCTCGTATCCCTCCAGCGTCGCCACGAAGATCGCCAAGCCGTCCGCCTCCGCCCTTGGAAGCCCTCATCCCACCCGGAGGGTTCCGCCGGCAAGCTTGACAATCCGCCGGCGCCCGGGCCGCTATTCCCCCTCATCGGGGGCCGAGGCGGGCGAATGGTTGGAATTGCGGGGCGCGCGCGCCGAGGCCTGGCCGCAAGGCTGGCGCTGATCCTGGCCGCGTCCGCCGCCGCCGCGGGGCCGGCCGCCGCCCGGGGCGCCCTCGACGACGGCTCCGACGGCGGGAGCCGCGGGCGCGCCGCCCTCGTCGCCGAACTCCGCGCCCGGCCGCAGGACGCCCAGGCCCACCTGCGCCACGCCCGCCTGCTCAGCCGCGACTTCCGGGCCCGCGACACCGCCGACTGGCGCCCGGCCGCGGCGGCCTACGAGTTCGCCCTGCAGCTCGACCCCAGCCTCTCCGCCGCCCGCCTGGAGCTCGGCCGGCTCTACGCCCAGGTCGGCCGCGCCGGCCTCGCCCAGCAGACGCTGGCGGAGTACGTCTCCCTGGAAGGCGGCGACGCCTCGGGCTTCGCCGACCTCGCCCTCGCCGCCCTGCGCAGCGGCGACCTCGCCGTGGCCCTCTGGGCCGGCCGGAAGGCCGCGGCCCTATCCCCCGGCCTGCCGGAGACCGCCGCGGCGGCCACCGTCGCCGGCGCGCTTGACGCCCCCGACGCCGCCGCCCTCATGGACCGCCTGCGCGGCCTCGATCCCGCCCGCGCCGCCTCCGTCGCCCGCGACGTCGCCGCCTGGCGCCAGGGCGCGCGCCTGGCCGCCGCCCAGCGCGCCGCCCAGGCCAGCGCGAGCAGCGTCTACGCCTCGTCGTCCGCCTCGGCCTACGCGACCGGCTCCGGCGCCGGCGGGTCGTCGCTGACGCCGCAGCCGCTGTCGGCCCTGCCCGGGCCCTGCGCGGACACCCCGCGGCCGGCCATGGCGGTGATCGAGGCGGTGATCGTGCGCCAGGTGGACGAGAGCTCGGCGGCCCGCGGCGTCAACCTGCTCTCCGCCCTGCAGCTCGTCGCCCGCGGCCGCATCCGGGTGGCCGAGGAGCGCCCGGCCGGAACGCCGACCCAGAACAACAACTACCTGACCCTCTCCCTGCCCGACGGCGGGATCAGCTACCTGCTCGACATCCTCGACGACACCACCTCCCGCGCCGACGTGCTCGCCCGCCCGTCCCTGGTGGCGCTCGACCGCACGCCGTCGCTGTTCTTCTCCGGCTCGACCATCTCGGTGCCGCTGGCCAGCCAGTACGCCAGCTCGCTGGAGGAGAAGACCATCGGCGTCTCCCTGGCGGTCACCCCCACCTTCCTGTCCGACGACGAGATGCTGCTGGCGGTCGCCGCCGGCCGCTCCTACCTGGAGGACCAGCTCGACGCCCAGCTCGACCAGGGCATCCAGACCACCAGCAACTCGGTCGCCGCCAACGTCCGCATCCGCTTCGGCGAGACCCTGGTGCTCTCCGGCCTGACCGAGCGCGAGGACGACCGCACGGCCAGCGAGATCCCGCTGGTCGGCCGCCTGCCGGTCGCCGGCCTGTTCGCGGCCCGGCGGGTCGACCGACGCCTGCGCCACAACCTGCTGGTCCTGCTCACCCCGCGCCGGCCCAACGAGACCGGCCCGGACCACCAGGGCGCCGACAGCCTGCTGCCGGTGCGCTACGACCGCCGGCTCGCCGAGGCGGTGGCGGCGCTGGCCCGCGCCGAGACGCCGGAGGCCGCCGCCCTGGACGACCTCGCCCGCCGCCTCGCCCGCGCCGACCTGCTCGACAAGCTGCCGCTCACGCCGCCGCGCTGACCGGGCCCCGCCGCCCCGCCGCCTCGCCCGCCAGCGCCCGGGCGACGCTGACGCAGACCAGCGCCTGGCCGGCGAAATAGAGGCTCCACACCCCGAAGCCGACCCAGGCCTGTCCGGCCAGCGGCCCGATTCGGGCGAAGATCAGCAGGTCGGAGACCACGAACATCAGGGTGCCCAGCGCCGTCAGGTGGCGCGGGAACCGGCTCAGCCAGGCCGCCCCGGCCATCAGCGCCCCGCCCGCCGCATAGATCCCGATGCCGACGGCCGCGGCCCGGTCGTCCGGCAGGGCCCAGGCCGCCGCCGCCACGGCCGGGACCAGCAGCCCGGCGAACGCCCAGTCCGGGCGGCTCAGCCCCGCCCGCCGGTTCTTCAGGTAGAGCCACACGGCCAGCAGGTGCCCGGCCAGGAAGGCCACGCCGCCGGCCGTCATGTCCTGTCCGTCCAGCAGCACGTCGCCCAGGAAGCCCAGCCCCATCACCGCGGTCAGCAGCCAGCCGTCGAACCGCCGGGCCATCAGCGCCGCATAGAGGGTCAGGAAGCCCACCCCCGTGCCCTTCCAGGCCACCGACCAGGCGCGCGGCAGGTCCATTTCCCACGAGGCCACATAGCTCACCCCGCCCAGCAGGGCCGCGCCCAGCGCCCACGCCGCCAGCCTGCGCCGGTCCATCCGTTCCTCCCCCGAAGTCCCGTTTCAGGGTTCTATAGCAGAGCTTCCGCCCGCTGCGCCTGCGCCGGCCGGACGCCGGGGGCGGGCTTGACGTCGCGTCGCGCTTCCCTCCGGGCGGCCGGTCTGGTTACTCGGAGCGCGCCTAACCCCAGCCGGAGCGACGTCCCATGAGCCCCAAGCCGCTGCATCCCGAGACCCTGGCCCTGCACGCCGGCTGGCGGGCCGACCCCACCACCGGCTCCGTCGCCGTGCCGATCCACCAGACCACCTCCTACCAGTTCCGCGACACCGCCCACGCCTCGGCCCTGTTCGCCCTGCAGGAGGCCGGCAACATCTACACCCGGATCATGAACCCCACGACCGACGTGCTGGAGCAGCGGGTGGCCGCGCTCGAGGGCGGCGTGGCGGCGCTCGGCCTCGCGTCCGGCCAGGCGGCCTCGGCCATGGCGCTGCAGAACCTCGCCAGCGCCGGCGACAACGTGGTCAGCTCCACCGCCCTCTACGGCGGCACCTGGAACCTGTTCGCCAACACCCTGCGCAACCAGGGGATCGAGGTGCGGTTCGCCGACCCCGACGACCCGGAGAGCTTCCAGCGCGCCACCGACGCCCGGACCCGCGCCTACTACGCCGAGACCCTGCCGAACCCGCGGCTGGAGGTCTTCCCGATCGCCGAGGTGGCGGCCATCGGGCGCCGGCACGGCGTGCCGCTGATCATGGACAACACCGCCGCCCCCCTGCTGTGCCGGCCGCTCGACCACGGGGCGGCGATCGTCGTCTACTCGGCGACCAAGTACCTGGGCGGCCACGGCACCTCGATCGGCGGCCTGATCGTCGACGGGGGCAAGTTCGACTGGGAAGCCGCGGGCGAGCGCCAGCCGGCGCTGAACAGCCCCGACCCATCCTACCACGGCGCGGTGTGGACCGAGGCGGTCAAGCCGATGGGGCCGATCGCCTACATCCTGCGGGCGCGCACCGTGCTGCTGCGCGACCTGGGCTCGGCGATCTCGCCGTTCAACGCCTTCCAGATCCTGCAGGGGGTGGAGACCTTGCCGCTGCGCATGCCCCGCCACTGCCAGAACGCCGCCGCCGTCGCCGCCTGGCTGGCGGCGCGCCCGGGCGTCACCCGGGTCATCCACCCCAGCCAGCAGTCCGGCGAAGCCCGGGCGCGGGCCGACCGCTATCTGGCCGGCGGCCACGGCGGGCTCCTGGGCTTCGAGCTGGCCGGCGGCGTCGAGGCGGGCCGCCGGTTCATCGACGGGCTGAAGCTGTTCTACCACGTGGCCAACATCGGCGACGTCCGCAGCCTGGCGATCCACCCGGCGTCCACCACCCACTCCCAGCTCGACGCCGAGGCCCAGCTCGCCACCGGCGTCTCGCCCGGCTACGTTCGGCTGTCGGTCGGGCTGGAGCACATCGACGACATCATCGCCGACCTCGACCAGGCGCTCTCGGCGGCGGGCGCCTAGGCTCCGACCGCCGCCGCCACCAGCCGCGCCCGCTCTTCCGGCGCCAGGACCTTCGGTTCCGCCACCGGCCTGCCGGTCGCCACGTCGAAGAACGGCGTCTTCCGGTAGCTGCCGTCCAGCCGCGCCTTCAGGCTCCGCGCCACCACGCGCAGCAGCACGCCCGCTAACGGGGTCTGCGGCGGCTTCGGCTCACCCCTCGCGTGGCGGACGAAGCCGAACAGCCGCGCGGGCCCGAACGCGGCGTCGAGCGCCGGCCCCGCCCCGCCCAGCGACGGCGCCAGCAGCGAGGCGTAGGCTGCCTTGTGCGAGGGGCCGGTGTTGGCGACCGGCGTGTTGCAGCAGGCCGCGTACCAGCGCAGCGGCCCCCGCCGCGTCATGCGCACGCAGGCCAGCCGCTGCGCGCCGGAATCGATCCGGATCGCGCTCGGGACCGTCAGCAGGGCGTTCGTGCCGCCGCGCGCGTCCAGGTCCGCGTCGGGCCGGCCCAGGAACTGCGCATAGGCCTGGCAGTCGGCGCAGTAGCAGGTGATCCGCTCGTGCGGCGCGGCCGTGTCGACGCTCCCCCGCACCGCGCCGCACCGGCAGGCCAGAGGATGGAGCATGCGCCGCCTCGCGTGATTTTTACGCCTGTAGTCCGACGGTGAGCGCCACCCCCTGCGCTGTCAACGCCGGCGCGGGCCCGCCGACACCTCCCCTCCCGCCCTTGGGGTCCATGTTCCCAAGCGCCACACCGCGCCGCCGCGCCGGCGATAGACGGCGCCGTCCGCCAGTGTCGGATGTTCCGGGCGCCGTGCGTCCTGTAACCAGGAGCGGAGGGAGAACCGGCGCGATGATCACGGTATGGGGCGGGCAGACGTCCAGGTCGCTGCGGGTCGTCTGGCTGCTGGAGGAGATGGGCCTGCCCTACCGCGTGCGGCAGGTGGACATGCTGTCGGCGGAGAAGGATCCCGCCTGGCTCGCCGTCAATCCGGGCGACTTCCTGCCCGCGATCCAGGACGGCGACATCACCATGGTCGAGTCCGTGGCGATCCTAGAGTACCTGATGGGCCGCTACGGCCCCACGCCGCTGCAGCCGGCGCCCGACGATCCGGCCTTCCCCGCCTACCAGCAGTTCCTCCACCTGGGCGAGGCGGGCCTCGCGACCCTGATCATGGTCCCGCTGGTCAGCGGCTTCATCGCGCCGGAGGCCGAGCGGGACAACTGGGGCGCCCGCTGGGCCCGCGAGTGCGTCGAGCGCCGGCTGCTGCTCGTGCGCCGGCAGCTCGCAAGCGCGCCCTACATGGCCGGCGACCGGTTCACCGCCGCCGACATCTCGGTCAGCTACGCGCTCCGGCTGGCCGCGAACCACGCCGGCTTCGCCCTCAGCGACGCCGAACAGGCCTACCTCGCCCGCACCACCGCCCGCGACGCCTACAGGCGCGCCTTCGACCGCTCCCACGAGGGGGTCGCGGCCTAGGAGGGGTGGAGGGGGCGCCGCGACACACCCACCCCCGCTCATCCCGGCGAAAGCCGGGACCCAAGCGGAGGTTCGGCTGCGCACCTGCACAGCAGGACATCCCGGACGTCAGCTATGGGTGGGCAGCGGCAACGGGGCGTGTAACGTGCCGCCGATCGAGGGACCCATGGGCGGCGACCTGCGGACATGGCTCCGCACCTATCACGAAGACATGGTGCGCGAGGCGAAACGAACGAACGTCAGCTGGACGCACCGGCGCGTCAGGCGCCGCGCGCTTCCCCTCCTCTTTGCTGTCCCGTTCCTCGGATTGGTGGGAAGCGCGTTCGACGTGCCCAGGCCGTGGCTCGCCGTCGGCCTGCTGGTCATCCTGGCCCTGGTCGTGGCTGTGGTCGTCCACGCGACCCACACCTTCCTCAGGCACGGCAACAAGCCGTATCGGCTGGAAGCACTCGATGTTGATGACCGCTAGCTGACGGACCGCCTGATCGTGCGCTCCGGCGCCGCCGAAGGCGGAAGTCCGCTCCCGCCACGGCGGCGCATTCTCCCCGGAGAATGCCGC
>NZ_DAISJG010000002.1:0-186380 GCF_036821595.1 Phenylobacterium sp. | reverse complement strand
CCGCCCTTAAGGTCCATGGTCAGATGCGAGCCTGCGGGCTCCGGTCAGTCAAGGATCGGGCCTCCGGCCCGGCCGCCCCGCGGCGGCCCTCCGGGCCGTCCTGGACGGACCGGATCCCGCAGGCATCCTCGCCGCCATGGATCTTAAGCGCCACCCCGCGCCCCGCCTCCTGCTCATCCCGGCGAAAGCCGGAACCCAAGCTGGGTCTTCACGGCGCGGACCTTGCCGCATCGTCCCGGCGGCCTACTGTCAAGCTAGGTTGGGGGGACGCGCGCCGTGAAACGGGGCTTGGCTGTCGCGCTGCTTGTCGTCGCCGTGGGCGCGCTGACGTGGCCGATCGTCGGCCCCTTGGTGATCCTGCCGGCCGTGGTCCCGGTGGCGGCGCCCGTCATCGCCCGTCCTCCCGCGGTCCCCAAGGGCGCTAACGCCGAGTTTGACTTCAAGTCCGGGACGACCTGGCGCTGGCGGCGTCCCCTGCCCAGCGGGTGCGCCCGCTGGATGGCGAGCGAGGATTGGGCGGACGTAAACCTGAGCAGCGATCGAAACTGCGCCCAGACCCTGGGCGTCAGCTACTTCACGTCCGCCGATCATCTCGTCTTCAGGTGGCATACCTCCGGGAGCGGCGGCGGCCGGCCCTGTCCGGGCGCGATCGCACCGGAGCAGATCGTCGAATTCCGCGCCCTGGCCGCTCAGGCGCTGGCGCTCTCGGAAACCGCGGCCGAGAAGGCTGTCCTTCGGCGGATGGACGAACGGCTGGCCGTGACCGATGGGGCGGCGCTCACCACCGACGCCTCCGGCTACTGCAACGACCTCAAGCCCGAGGACTACCACCGCAGGAGGCCGCGCGGTCCGGATCTGTGGCGCTAGCCGTCCAAAGCAGGCGCCGGAGCGCATTCTCCCCCGGAGAAATGCCACCCGCCCTTAAGGTCCATGGTCAGATGCGAGCCTGCGGGCTCCGGTCAGTCAAGGACCGGGCCTCCGGCCCGGCCGCCCCGCGGCGGCCCTCCGGGCCGTCCTGGACAGACCGGATCCCGCAGGCAGACTGGCCGCCATGCCCTTAGGCGCCAAACTGCGCTTCTACGCGGCTCGAAGGTGAGGGTGTAGCGTCCGTCGATTATTCGACAGGCGGTTGACGCTTAAGAAGGAAATAATGGGACGCGCTGATGGCTGAGTATGAGCGCGCGAGCCACTTTCGCGCCGGACACTTGTTCGACACCCAGCCGGTTCGGCGTGATCTCTGGCGGCTCCTATTGGTCTTTCTGGCGGACCGCGAGTACGCGCGAGTGACTGAGCACGAGTTTTTTGCTGATGGCTGGGCGCAGCCGTTGCTTGGTTTGAGTTCAGACTTTGCGGACGATGAGATCACTCGGGCGCTACTGAGTTCTGCGATAGCACTGAGAGTCATTGATGATCGCGATGGAGACGTATTAGATCGATGCGAGCCCTGTGGAGAGCTTCGCGTCAACATCGATGCAGAAGAGGTTGAGCCGCTAAGCTTGCGTGAAGCGTGCAACAAGATCGTTCACGCCGAGCGGGTTCACTTCGATGTGGAGAGGCTAGACGGAGGGCCGATCGAGCAGATCGGCATTTCTCCAACCTTCATTCAGCCATTTGTGTATCTGTACGGCACGCACCGTCGGATTCAGTGGCGCTGCGTTTTGGACATCGTCGGCTACGTGCGATCGGCGGTGGCCGCGCTTTAGGGCCACCCCCACCTCCCTTGACTCCGCACCTTCCTCCCCCCAAACCGCGCCTACCGAGCAAAAACACGCCCCGAGGGAGGCTTTCATGCGCGTTGGTGTGCCCCGCGAGATCAAGCCGGACGAATACCGTGTCGGCCTGACGCCGACCGCGGTCCGCGAATATGTCTCCCACGGCCACGAGGTGGTGGTGGAGCAAGGCGCCGGGGCCGGGGCGGGCTACGCCGACGAGGCCTACGCCCGGGCCGGCGCGACCATCCTGCCCACCGCCGACGCGGTGTTCGGCGAGGCCGAGATGATCGTGAAGGTGAAGGAGCCGCAGGCCGTCGAGTGGGCCCGCCTCACCGACCGCCACATCCTCTTCACCTACCTGCACCTGGCGCCCGACCCGGCCCAGGCGGACGGCCTTCTGAAGTCCGGCTGCGCGGCCATCGCCTACGAGACGGTGACGGACGCCGCCGGCGGCCTGCCGCTGCTCGCGCCCATGTCCGAGGTGGCCGGCCGCATCGCCGTCTTCTCGGCCGGCGAGACGCTCTTGAAGCACAACGGCGGCATGGGCCTCCTGATCTCCGGCGTGCCGGGCGTGCCCCCGGCCCGCGTGGCGGTGCTGGGCGGCGGCGTGGTCGGCATGAACGCCGCGCGCATGGCCGCCGGCCTCGGCGCCGAGGTGGTGATCCTCGAGCGCTCGATCCCGCGCATGCGCCAGCTCGACGACATGTTCCAGGGCCGCATCCTGACCCGCTACTCCACCCAGGACGCGGTGGAGGACGAGGTGCTGCGGGCCGACGTGGTGATCGGCGCGGTGCTGACCGCCGGGGCCAGCGCGCCCAAGCTGGTGCGCCGCGAGCACCTGTCGAAGATGAAGCCCGGCTCGGTGCTGGTGGACGTCTCCATCGACCAGGGCGGCTGCTTCGAGACCAGCCGGCCGACCACCCACAACGACCCGACCTACACGGTCGACGGCGTGGTCCACTACTGCGTGGCCAACATGCCGGGCGCCGCGCCGCGCACCTCTTCCGAGGCGCTCGTCCACGCCACCCTGCCGTTCGGCCTGCAGCTCGCCGACCAGGGCCTCGACGCGCTGAAGAAGAACACCCACCTCGCCAAGGGCCTCAACGTGCTGAAGGGGGAGGTCACCCACCCCGCCGTCGCCGACGCCCTCGGCAAGAGCTTCAAGGACCCCTACGGGGCGTGGAAGTAGCGCGCCGGCGGGTCAGGAAACAGGAAAGGGCGGCTCATTGGGGCCGCCCTTTTTCTTTCACCGCCAAGGACACCATGGACGCCAAGAGGCCGAGCCGACCGAGCGTACCCGGCATGGCTTCGGCTCGCTGTCGATTGCGCGCCTCCAGCGCGCGATTCCCGTTTCTCCCACAAATGGAGGAAGGACGCGTTGAACACGGACCCCTTGGCGATCTTGGCGGTCTTGGTGGTTTCCTTCTCTTCCCCTCGGCGCCCCCTCGACATACGCCCGCAACATTGGTCACCGTTCCTGCCGCCAACTGAAGAAGCGCGGAGGACGCCCCCATGTGTGACGACGACATCCACCCCGGCCTGGTGACCGACCCCACCGTGTCCCGCCGCGGGCTGGCCCTGTGGACCGTGGCCGCCGCGGGCCTGGCCGCCGCCAGCGCCGCCGGGGCCCAGGCCAAGGTCGTGGAGAAGGACGTCCAGGTGAACACCCCCGACGGGGTGTCGGACAGCGCCCTCTTCTACCCCGAGGGCCGCGGGACCTGGCCGGGCGTGCTCCTGTGGCCGGACATAATGGGCCTGCGCCCGGTGAAGCGGGAGATGGGCCGGAGGCTCGCGTCCCAGGGCTATGTCGTGCTGGTGGTGAACCCCTTCTACCGCTCGCACACCGCGCCGGTGATGCCGGGCGACATCAACTTCGGCGATCCCGAGACCCGGCGGACCCTGATGGGGTACCGCCAGGCCATGACCAACGAGGGCATCGACAAGGACTCGGTGGCCTATGTCGCCTTCCTCGACGCCCAGAAGCAGACCAACAGGAAGGCGAAGGTCGGCGTGCAGGGCTACTGCATGGGCGGGCCGCTGTCGTTCCGCACCGCCGCGGCGGTCCCGAACCGCATCGGCGCGGTCGGCAGCTTCCACGGCGGGGGTCTCGTCACCGACCAGCCGTCCAGCCCGCACCTGCTGATCCCCAAGACCAACGCCGAGTACCTCGTGGCCGTGGCGAAGAACGACGACGCCCGCGCGCCGAACGACAAGGAGGTGCTGAAGAAGGCCTTCGCCGACGCCGGCAAGAAGGCCACCGTCGAGGTCTATCCGGCCGACCACGGCTGGTGCGTGCCGGGCTCGCAGGTCTACGACCCGGCCGCCGCCGAGAAGGCCTGGGCCGAGCTCTCGGCCATGTACAAGCGGGCGCTCGTCTAGGGCTTGCCCGACTCCGCGGGCTGAGCCAGTAATCCGCGCGTGAAGGCGGTCCCCCGTCGACAGGGGGCCAAGAGGGAACAGGGGTGCAGGGCCGGTCTCGGCCCGAATCCCCGGCTGTGCCCGCAACTGTGAGCGGCGAGGCCCGCGTCCGTTCCTCCGTGTGCGGAGGACGCCACTGGGAAACCGGGAAGGCGAGGGCGCGGCGCCCCTGACCCGCAAGCCAGGAGACCTGCCGTCTTCCGTCGCTCGTCCGTGGCCCGGGTCCAGGCCGTCGGCGCGGGAAGGCGCGAGCCCTCCGTCGCAGCGACATCGCTGAAACGACGGAGGCGCCTGATGCGCAAGACCCTGCTATCCACCACCGCCGCGGCCGTGGCCGCCCTCTCCACGTCCGTCCTCGCCGAGGAGGCCGCGGTCGACGAGGTCGTCGTCACCGCCACCCGGCTGGCCACCGACGTCGACCTGGTCACCGGCGCCCGCGTCGTCGACCGCGCCGAGCTTGAGGCCCGCCAGACCCCGTTCGCCGCCGAGGTCCTGGCGACCCTGCCCGGCGTCGCCATCGCCCGGACCGGCGCCTTCGGCGGCGTCGGCGCGATCCGCATCCGCGGCGCGGGGCCGGACAAGACCCTGGTGCTGATCGACGGCGTCCCGGCCGGCGACCCGGCCGACCCCAACGGCGCCTACGACCCGGCCTCCCTGCAGACCGCCGACCTGGAACGGATCGAGGTGCTGTCGGGCCCGCAGAGCTCGCTCTGGGGATCCGAGGCGATCGGCGGCGTGGTGGCGCTCACCACCCGTGAGCTCGACGGCTGGCGCCTGGACGCCGAGGCCGGCAGCCTGGAGACCGCCCGCGCCTTCGCCGGCGCCGGGGTCGCGCAGGAGCGCTACGCCCTGAACGGCTCGGTCGCCGCCCTGCGCACCGACGGCGTCTCCAAGGCGGCCGGCGGCGCAGAGGCCGACGGCTTCGGGACCGTCACCGCCAACCTCGGCGGCCGGCTGACACTCTCCGACACCGCCGCCCTCGACGCGCGGGTGCGCTACACCGACAGCGACATCGATATCGACGGCTTCCCCGCGCCCGCCTTCGAACTGGGCGACACCCCCCACCGCAACACCAGCCGCGCCTGGTCCGGCTTCGTCCGCGGCCGCTTCGAGGCGCTGGGCTTCGGCCACACGCTCAGCCTCTCGGCCTACGACCTCACCCGCAGGAACCTGACCGACTTCCCGGCCCGCTTCGAGGCCGACCGCCAGGTGCTGCGCTGGACCGCCGAGCGCGAGGGGCTCGTCGTGGGCGCCGAGCGGCAGGCCACCGAGGCCGACCTCTCCGGCCGCATCACCGAGGACCTGTCGGTCACCTCGGCCTTCGCGGTGGTTCGCCGGGAACTCGCCCCTGTCACCCTCACCGCCAGCCTGCGCCATGACGAGCCCGACCGGTTCAAGGGCAGGACCACCGGCCGCCTCTCCGCCGCCTGGGCGCTGGGCGGCGGCTTCACCCTCACCGGCGCAGCCGGGCAGGGTTTCAAGATCCCGACCATCAGCCAGTTCGCCTGCGACTTCTGCTTCGCCCCGCCCGTGGCGCTCGTCCCGGAAAAGGCGACCGGCTACGACCTGCGCCTGGGCTGGCGGGCCGAGCGGGCCAGCGCCGCGATCACCGCCTACCGGCTCGGCGTGAAGGACCAGATCGCCTACCAGGGCCTGCGCTACGTCAACATCGCCCGCACGCGCTCCACGGGCCTGGAGGCCGAGGCCGACGCTCAGCTGACCGAGGCCTTCCGGGTCCGTCTCGCCTACGCCTGGACCGACGCGGTGGACCGCACGACGGACGCCAGCCTGATCCGCGTGCCCGACCACGCCGGCGCCGCCAGCCTGATCTGGAGCGACGGGCGGCTGTCCGGCGCCTTCACCGTCCGCGCGGAGTCCAGCCAGACCGACACCGCCCGCGACGGCTTCACCCGGGTCGTCCGTAAAGGCTTCGCCGTGGCCGACCTCGCCGGCGCCTTCGAGCTGACCCGGCAGGTGACCCTCACCGCCCGCGTCGAGAACCTCGCCGATGAGCGCTATGCCGAAAGCTTCGGCTACGGCGAGCCGGGGCGGGCGCTCTCTCTGGGAATCCGCCTCAGGAACTAGACGCGACGGCGCCCACGGTCGGGCGTTCGGCGGCCTCGGCCCCGCCGAGGACGCCGAGCTCGCCCCGCTCGCGGGCCCGGCGGCCATAGACCAGCTCGAACAGCGGCGTGGCCATGAAGGTGGTCACGATCGCCATCAGCACCAGCATGGAGAACAGCTCCGGCCCGATCAGTCCGCGCTGCAGGGCGATGTTGACCAGGATCAGCTCCATCATCCCGCGGGCGTTCATCAGGGCGCCGATGGCCATGGCCGTGGGGTTGTCCTGGCCCGTGAGCCGGGCCGCGGCCCAGCAGGCGAGCGCCTTGGCCGCCACCGATCCGGCCAGGATCACCGCCGCCACCCCGGCCAGGGCCGGGCTGTCGACGAGGCCGAGCCGGGTGCTGAGGCCGGAGAAGGTGAAGAACAGCGGCAGCAGGACCACCACGGCGAACGGCTCCAGCAGCCGGGTCAGCTCCTCCGCCAGACGCCCGCGCGGCATGGCCACGCCCAGGATGAAGCCGCCGAACACCGCGTGAAGGCCCACATAGTCCATGGCGAAGGCGCTCAGCATGAAGAGCACCATGACCACGCCCAGCACGCCGGGTCCGAGCCGGCCCTCACGCGCCACGATCCGGCCGAGCGGGGCGAGCAGCCGCGGCGCGGCCGTCAGCATGAAGGCGGTGAAGAGGAGGCCGCCAGCGATGGCCTTCACCGCCGTGTCCGGCCCGTCGCCCAGGGTCGCCAGCACCACGGCCAGCACGCACCAGGCCCCTGCGTCGCCGATCGCCCCGGCGGCCAGGGACATGGAGCCCAGCGGCGTGCCGGTCACCCCCCGCTCGTGGAGGATGCGCGCCAGCATGGGAAAGGCGGTGATCGAGATCGCCGCGCCGATGAACAGCCAGGCCTGCAGGGCGTCGACGCCCGCCCCGAACAGGCGGAGGTCCATCAGCCAGGGAGCCAGGAGAGCGGCCACCAGGAAGGGCGCCGCCATGCCGGCCAGGGACACCGCCGCGGCGCTTCGGGCGCTCTCGCGGAACTGGTCCCGGCGGAAGCCCAGGCCGATGATGAACATGTAGAGGCCGATGCCGAGCTGCCCGCCCACATAGAGCACGTCGCGGGACTCGGCCGGAAACACTGCGGCCTGCAGCCCCGGCGCCAGCTGGCCGAACAGGGAGGGTCCTAGCAGGACGCCGGCGAGCATCTCGCCCACCACCTGTGGCTGGCCCAGCCAGCGGTTCACCGCCCACCCGGCCACGCGGCAGGCGGCGAGGATCAGCGCCACCTGCAGGAAGAACGCTACGCTGAGCTGCGCCGTGGTCATAGTTCCGCCCCTGGCCGCCCATCTGGGCGGGCGGTCCGTCGGCAAGCAGAACACGGGCTTCTCAGCCCCGCAACGATTTTGTTAGCGCTATCAGAAGGCGCCGAAACGTCCGTCCCGCGGGATCGTGCTCTGAAGGGCAGGGAACCTAGGCGGCGGCCCAGGCGCGGGGGTCTAGGGCGACCGGGTCGTTGATCGCCATCTCGTCCCAATCGAGGTCCGGCGGCGGGCTCATGGCGGCGGCGACCACGGCGCTCATCTCGGCCGCCGAGGCGACGCCCACCAGGACGGTGGCGGCTTCGGGACGCGACAACGCGAAGCCGAGGGCCGCCTGCAGCGGGTCCGATCGGCCCTCGGCGATCAGCCGGCGGGCCCGCGAGATGCGGCCGGCGGCGGCCTTCAGATGGCTCGGCGCCCGGTCGGGCGGCAGGAACAGGAGGCCGTTCAGGAAGATCGAGCGCAGCTGCACCTCGACCCCCATCTCGGCCAGGGTGGCGAGCGTCCCGTCGATCAGCAGGCGCTGGTCGAGGAGCGAGGTCGGCGCCTGCACCACGTCCGGCTTGAACCGCTTGGTCAGCCCGACCGGGTCGTCGGACGCATAGACCGAGACGCCGATCTTGCGGCAGACGCCGGCGTCCTTCAGCGCCTTCAGCCGGTCCCAAAGCAGCGGGCCGTTCGGCGAGAAGAGGTCCGTGGCCGAGGGGGCCAGGATGGTGTCCACCCGATCGCAACCCAGGCGCTGCATCTGCGCGCGCAGCTCGGCCTCGGCGAGATCCGGCCCGCGGTCCGGACGCACCGTGGTGATGGTCAGCTTGAACGGATTGGGCTTGGGCGTGATCTGGCCGATGGTCAGCTCGGCCGACGGCGGGCAGCGGCCCACCTCGAGCACCCCGATCCCGGACCTCGCGGCGATCGCCAGGATGTCGCGCGCCTCCGCGTCCCGCGGCCGGCCGCGGAAGGCCGGCTGGTCGAGGCCGAACTGGCCCGTGCCGAGGCCGAGCTTGGTGATCGGAGACATCATGGAGGCGTAAGGCTTGGTAAGGTCCCTATGAGCCGCCATGTTGACGCGAGATGCTTACGAAGCCGTCTACACAACCTTGCCCAGGGGTTAAGGCGTGAGCCGGGAGCCGCTGCCGGACTGGCCGCTGTTCGGCCTGGCGGAGGACGTGCGCCCGGCGTTGCGGCGAGCGCGTGAGGCCAGCCGTCCGCTGGCGCTCGCCACCCTGATCGGGGTGGAGGGCGGCGGCCCCCGGCCCGTGGGGACCCAGATGGTCTTCGCCGACGGGATCGTCGCCGGCTATTTCTCCGGCGGCTGCGTGGAAAGCGACGTCGCCGACCACGCCCACGCCTGCCTGGCGGACGGCGCGCCGCGCACCCTTGTCTATGGCGAGGGCAGCCCCTGGCCGGACATCCGCCTGCTCTGCGGCGCGCGCATCGAGATCTTCGTGGAGCGCGTGCCCCCGGACGATCCGGCGCTCGCCGCCCTTCTGGCGGCCGAGGCCGAGCGCCGGCCGGTGACCTGGGTCAGCGACGGCTACACGCGCGCCTGCGGGCCCGAGCTGGAGCCCTGGCCCGAGGCGGCCGTGGTCCGCGAACACGAGCCCCCACCGCGGCTGGCGGTGGTGGGGGGAGATCCCACGGCCCTCGCGATCGCCGAGCTGGGCGCCCGCTCCGGCTTCGAGACCACCCTGATCCGGCCGAAGGGCCCGGAGACGCCGCCGCCTCTCGCCGGCGTCGCCTACCGCCGCGAGGAACCGGCCGAGGCGCTCGAGGCGCTGGGCCTCGATCCCTGGACCTCGGTCGCGGTCGCCACCCACGACCTGGAGACCGACCAGGCGGCGCTACGTGCGGCGCTGCCGTCGCAGGCGGCCTATGTGGGCCTGCTGGGCGCCCGCGCGCGCCTGCCCGAGCGGCTCGCCCGGCTGCGCGCGGCGGGGATCGCGGAGGGCGCGCTCGCCCGCCTGCATGCGCCCATCGGGCTCGACATCGGGGGCAAGGCGCCCTTCGAGGTCGCCGTCTCGGTGATCGGCGAGATCATGGCGTTGCGCTATGCGCGGGCCAGCGGCAGCACCTCGACGGCCTCGCCCGCCGCCGCCGCCGCAGCCCCCGGAGCCCGGCGCAGCAGCGCGTCGGCCACGGCGAACACGCTCACCAGCGAAGAGTCCTGATCGCGGAACGGGCGCACGGTCACGCCTCCGTCGGCATAGGCCAGCTTCGCCCGCATCCAGTGCTCCCGCGGGCCGTTGGCGGGCAGGGCCTCCTCCAGCCGGGCGGAGATCGTTACGGGCTCGGCCGGCGCGCCCTGGTAGCGGGCGAGGATCGGCCTCAGGAACAGCTCGGCGCAGACGAAGGCCGAGGCCGGATTGCCGGGAAGCCCCAGCATGCGCCGCCCGTCGCCCAGCACGCCGAAGAAGGTGGGCTTGCCGGGCCGGATCGCGACGCTCTCCACCTTCATCTCCAGCCCGAGGGCGAGGCCGGCGGCGCGGACCAGGTCGTGGTCGCCCACCGAGGCGCCGCCCAGTGTCACCACGAGATCGGCGTCGGCGCTCCGCAGCGCCTCGATCACCGCGTCCAGCTCGTCGGCCACCGGCTTGCCGCGGGTCGCCTCCGCGCCCCAGCCGGCGATCATGGCGGTCAGGGCCGGCGAGCCGGAATCATAGATCTGGAAGCGGCCGGGCTTGGCGGGCGCCTCGACGATCTCCTCGCCGGTGGAGAGCACCGTCACCCGCGGGCGGCCGTGGACGGAGAGCTGCGAGCGCCCGGCCGAAGCGGCGAGCGACAGCCGCCAGGGATCGATCCGCACGCCCGGCTCCAGCAGGGGCTGGCCGGCGTGGAAGTCGCCGCCCGCCGGGCGGACGTGCCGGCCCGGCTCGGCGGCGGGCACGCGCACCGTGTTGCCGTCCCGCTCGGCGTCCTCCTGAATCACCACGGCGTCGCAGCCCGCGGGTAGGGCCGCTCCGGTGAAGATCCGCACCGCCTCGCCGGCGGCGACCGGCGCGTCGTAGCCATGCCCGGCGGCGCTTTCGCCCACGATCCGCAGCGGGCCGGGGCAGTCGCAGGCCCGCACCGCCCAGCCGTCCATGGCCGAGGCGGCGAACGGCGGCTGGTCGCGGACGGCGCGCACCTCCTCGGCCAGCGCCCGGCCGACGGCGCGGGCCAGGGGCACGACCTCGGGGCGCAGCGGCTCGATCTCGGCGAGCATCCGCGCCCGGGCGTCTTCGACGGCAAGCAGGCGGCGCGTGGTCATGGGCTCCATCAACATGAAGCCTGCCCCGGGTTCAACCGCCGGTCTCAGGCCGACTGCGGTTCGGCCAGCGTCGTCTTCACATGCGCAGCCAGGAAGTCGGTGAAGGCGCGCACGTGGGGCTGGGCCTTCAGCTCCTCGCGGACGATCAGCCACAGCTCCGCCCGGAGCTCCGGCGGCGGCGGGAAGCAGCGCATCAGTTCCGGCTCCGCGTCGCCGATCAGGACCGGCAGGGCGCCGAGGCCGAGACCCGCCTTCAGGTTCCAGACCAGGTTCACCAGGCTGTTGCTGCGGCAGCGGACCGGGGCGTCGGGGGCCGAGGCCTCCAGCCAGCGCCAGCCGGGCAGGACCGACATCCGGCCCTCCATGCCGACGATGTCGTGGCCGGGGATCTGCGCCCGGTTGGCCGGTGCGCCGCGCTCGGACGCGTAGGCCCGGCTGCAGTAGATCGTCCAGTCGGTGTCCGGCAGGCGGCGGGCGACGATGCCCGCGCCCTCCGGCGAGAAGCCGGCCCGGAGCGCCACGTCGGCCTCGCCGCGGGCCACGTCCAGCCGTGCGTCGCTCGCCACCACCTCCACCGAGATCCCCGGATGGCGCTCGCGAAAGGCGCGCAGGCACGGTGTCACCAGCCGGTTGGCGAGGGTCTCGCTGGCGGTCACCCGCACCGAGCCGGCGAGCTCGCGGCTCTGGGCGGCGAGCGCGGTGCGCAGCGCCTCGGCCTCGGCCTCCATCCGCTCGGCGGCTTCCACGGCGCGGCGGCCGGCGGCGGTGAGGGTCTGACCGGTTCTCCGGCGCTCGAACAGGGCTGCGCCCAGCCGGTCCTCGATGGCGTCCAGCCGGCGCAGCACCGTGGTCTGGTTGACGCCCATGAGCTCGGCCCCGCGCAGGGCCGAGCCCGCGCGCGCCACCGCCAGCACATAGCGCAGGTCGTTCCAGTCCATGCCGCATACTGCATAGCTGCAGCACAGCTGTGCAATACCGGCGATTGGCGAACGGGGTTCGGCGCGGCTATTCCCCACGCCTTCCCGGCGGGGGCCGGGTCTTGCCCATGTCGCGGCGCGCCGCGGCCACGGGCTCCAGTCGAAAATCGAACGTAACTCAATGGAGAGCCTGATGAAGCTCGCGTCCAAGGCCGTGCTCGGCCTGACCCTTGCCGCCGCGGCCATGGCCGCCGTCGCCGTCGCCCAACCCCGGGGGGAGAAGGAGCCCACGCTGGAGGAGGTCCGCGAGGCCACCGCCCGCTATCGCGATGTGAACGTCGCCCTCGCCGAGGGCTACATCCGCGACCCCTTCGACATGTGCGACACCGCCGACATGATGGGCCGTCCCGCCGAACTCGGCGCCATGGGCGTGCACTACTTCCGGCCGGACCTGGTGGGCGTCACCGCGCCGCCGAACCCGCGGGTCGACGGCAATGGGCTGCACACCGACTTCCGCAAACCCTCGATCCTGATCTACGAGCCGCAGGCCGACGGCTCCATGGCCCTGGTGGCGGTGGAGAACCTCGTCTTCCAGAAGGCCTGGCACGCCGCCGGCCACGACGGCCCGCCGACCTTCCAGGGCGTGAAGTGGGACGCCATGGCCGATGATCCGAAGACCGCGATCGACGAGGCCCACATGTTCCAGCCCCACTACGACCGCCACGTCTGGGTGCACCGCGAGAACCCCAACGGCGTCTTCGCCCAGTTCAACCCCAATGTGACCTGCAAGCACCACAAGGGCGCGGCCGGTCACACCACCCACGCGGCGCGGTAGGACGCGGGAGGCGCTAGGCCCGCCAGTCGCCCGACTTGCCGCCGGTCTTCTCGACCAGGCGGACGGTCTCGATGACCATGCCCTTCTCGGCGGCCTTGAGCATGTCGTAGAGGGTCAGCAGGGCCACGGCGGCGGCGGTCAGCGCCTCCATCTCCACCCCGGTCTGGCCGGTGGTCTTGACCCGGGCGGTGACGGCAAGCCCGCCCTCGCCCGGCTCCACCCGCACCTCGGCCTTCGAGATGGCCAGCGGGTGGCACATGGGGATCAGGTCCGAGGTCTTCTTGGCGGCCATGACGCCGGCGATCTCGGCCACGGCGCGGACGTCGCCCTTTCTGCCCTCGCCGGAAAGGGCCAGCGCCAGGGTCTCCGGGCGCATCCTCAGGAAGCCCTCGGCCACCGCCTCGCGTGTGGTCGCGGCCTTGTCCGAGACGTCCACCATCCGGGCCCGGCCGGTGTCGTCGATGTGAGTGAGCCTGCTCACTGCTCCAGCAGCCGGGGCATCAGCTCGACCATGTTGCAGGGACCGTGGCGGCTGTCGAGCTGGGCGGCGATCACCTTGTCCCAGCCGTCCCGCACCGCCCCGTTGGAGCCCGGCAGGCAGAAGACGAAGCAGCCCCGCACGATGCCGGCGAGCGCCCGCGACTGCAGGGTGGAGAGGCCCACCGACTGGTAGCTGATCAGGTGGAAGACCACCGAGAAGCCGTCGAGCTCCTTGTCGAACAGCGGCCGCACCGCCTCGGGCGTCACGTCGCGGCCGGTGATGCCGGTGCCGCCGGTGGTGACGATGGCCTCCGCCCCCTCGTCCACCCAGGCGTTCACCTGCCGGCGGATCTCCTCGACGTCGTCGCGCACGATCGCCTTGCCGACCAGTTCGTGGCCGGCGCCGGTCACCCGCTCGGCCAGCAGGTGGCCGGAGGTGTCGCTCTCCTCGTCGCGGGTGTCCGAGATGGTCAGGACCGCGATCCGCACGGCCTTGAAGGGGCGGTTGGCGTCGATGCGTCCGCCGGGGGACAGCACGGGGGCGTTCATGGTCAGGTCTCCTGCTCCCAGCGGGCGACGTCGGCGTGGTCTTCCGCGCGCGGCTCGATCCAGCGGGCGCCGCCGGGGCCGTGCTCCTTCTTCCAGAAGGGGGCGCGGCTCTTCAAGTAGTCCATCAGGAAGTCGCAGGCCTCGAAGGCCTGCCGGCGGTGGCGCGAGGCGGTGGCCACGAAGACGATCGGCTCGCCGGGCGCGATCTTCCCCACGCGGTGGAGGATGCGCAGGTCCAGCAGGCCGAAGCGCGTCCGGGCCTCATCGGCGATCCTGCCGATCTCCCGCTCGGTGAAGCCCGGATAGGCTTCCAGCTCCAGGAGGTCGGTGGCGCCTTCCTCGGCGCGAGCGAGGCCGGTGAAGGTGGCCAGGGCGCCCACCTCGGCGCGGCCCCTGGCGAACTCGGAGAGCAGCTCGCCCGGCTCGAAAGGCTGGTCGGAGAGGGTGATCATCCGCCGCTCATCGGCGGCAGGAAGGCGACCTCGGCGCCGGCGCCCAGCGGCCGGTCGCCGCGTACGATGGCCTGGTCCAGCGCCACCTGGACGCCGGGACCGGACAGCGCCTCGCCCAGCCGCGCGTCCTCCGTGGCGAGCCTTGCCCTGAGGCCTTCGATGGAGGCGGCCTCGATCTCCCGCTCCCGCCAGCCGGCTAGGTCGCTCAGGCGTCCGAACAGCAGCACCCTGGCCACGCCTCAGCCTCCCGTGGTGGACATGTGGCGGGCGACGGCCGGGGCGGCGGCTCGGGCGATCTGGAAGTCGTGGCCCTTCGGCTTGCCGTCCACCGCCAGCCGGATGGCGTCCACCAGGTCGGCGTCGGAGCCTCCGGCGCGCAGCACCGCGCGCAGGTCGGTGGCGTCGTCCTGGCCCAGGCACGTGTGCAGGGTCCCGGTGCAGGTCAGCCGCACCCGGTTGCAGGATTCGCAGAAGTTGTGGCTGAGCGGGGTAATGAAGCCCAGCCGCCCGCCCGTCTCGGCCACCTCGACGTAACGCGCCGGTCCTCCGGTGGAGAGGGGCAGGTCGGTGAGCGTCCAGAAGCTCTCCAGATCCGCGCGCACCGCCTTGAGCGAGAGATACTGGTCGGTGCGGTCTGCATCGACCTCGCCCAGGGGCATGGTCTCGATCAGGGTCATGTCGCAGCCGCGGCCGTGCGCCCAGCGGATCAGGTCGGCAAGCTCGGCCGCGTTGTCGTCCTTCAGCGCCACGGCATTGATCTTCACCCGCAGGCCCGCCGCCTGGGCGGCCTCGATGCCGGCGACCACCTTGGCGAGGTCCCCGCCGCGGGTCAGCCGGCGGAACAGTTCGGGCTTCAGGGTGTCGAGCGAGACGTTGATCCGCTTCACGCCGGCGTCCGCCAACCGGCCCGCGAAGCTGGTGAGCTGGGTGCCGTTGGTGGTGAGCGTCAGCTCCTCCAGCGCGCCGGACTTCAGGTGCCGCCCCAGCCCCGTGATCAGGTCCATCACGCCCTTGCGCACCAGGGGCTCGCCGCCGGTGATCCTGAGCTTGCGCGTCCCCAGGCCCACGAAGGCCGATGCGATGCGGTCCAGCTCCTCGAGCGTCAGCACCTCGGCCTTCGGCAGGAAGGTCATGTGCTCGGCCATGCAGTAGACGCAGCGGAGGTCGCATCGATCCGTCACGGAGACGCGCAAGTAGGTCACGGGGCGGCCGAAACCGTCCGTCAGGCCTGCGGGGTCTTGCCGGGATGTGGCGTCGTAGGGCGTCATGGGCTTTCGAAGATAGAGGGGAACGACGGTTGGCGACAGGGGCGGGACCGACAGAAGGCTTCGAAGCGGTTGTCCTGGCGGCCGGCGCGGGCTCGCGATTCGGCGGCGGCAAGCTGCTCGCGCCCTACATGGCGGGGGTCCTGCTGGACGGGGCGCTGGCCGCCGCCTTCGCCGCGCCGACCCGTAGCGTGACGGTGGTGACGGGCGCCGAGGAGGAGGCCGTGGCCCACGCCGCCATCCGCCTCGCCGACCGCTTCGGCCAGCACGACCGGCTGCGCATGGTCCACGCCGCCGACTACGCTCAGGGCATGGCGCATTCCCTGCGCATGGGGATCGCCAGCCTGCCGGCCGAGACCCTGGGCGCCTTCGTCTTCCTTGGCGACATGCCCAGGGTGCCGCGCGACATTCTCCAGCCGATGGCCGAGGCGCTGCAGGCCGGCGCCCTGGCCGCAGCTCCGGTCTTCCAGGGCCGCCGCGGCAATCCGGTGCTGCTCGCGGCGGAGCTGTTCCCGCAGGTCCTGGCGCTCACCGGCGACGCCGGCGCCCGCAGCGTGCTGGAGGGCCTCGGTGACCGCCTGGCCCTGGTGGAGTCGCCCGACGACGGGGTGCTGTTCGACGTCGACCGGGCGGAGGACCTGCCGGGCTAGACCGCCCTCACGAACGGCAGCGACGTGGTCGGCTGGCCGTTCATGGCCAGCAGGGCGTTGGCCACCGCCGCGGCGATCACCGGCGTGCCGGGCTCGCCCACGCCGCTCGGCGGATTGGGCGAGGGGACGATGTGGGTCTCCACGGTCGGCGCCTCGGAATTGCGAAGCACCCGGTAGCCGTCGAAGTTCGTCTGCTCGACCCGGCCCTCCTTCAGGGTGATCGCGCCGTAGAGCGCCGCCGAGAGGCCGTAGCAGGTTCCGCCCTCCATCTGGGCCGCCACCTGGTTGGGCGAGATGGCGATGCCGCAGTCGATGGCGGTGACCACCCGGCCGACCCGTGGCTCGCCGTCGACCATCTGCACTTCGGCCACCTGGGCGACGACCGAGCCGAAGCTCTCGTGAACCGCCACGCCGCGCGTCCACCCCGCAGGAGGAGGCGTGGTCCAGCCGGCCTTCTCGGCGGCCAGGTTCAGCACGGCCAGGTGCCGGTTGGCCCCGGCCTTCACATAGAGCGCCCGGCGGTAGTCCACCGGATCCCTGCCGGCCCTGCGCGCCAGCTGGTCGATCGTGTGCTCCATGACGAAGGCGGTGTGGGTCGCGCCCACCGAGCGCCACCACAGCACCGGCACGCCGACATCCGGCGTGATCAGCTGGGCGTCCACCACCGGCGTCACCTTCAGGTAGGGCGATCCCTTGGTCCCCTCCACGGCCGTCTCGTCCAGCTTGGGCGTCCCCATCGGCGAGCCCTTCATGATCGACTGGGTGACGATCCGGTGCCGCCAGGTGGCCGGATATCCGTCCGCGTCGGTGGTGATCCGCACGGCGTGATGCACGATCGGCCGATAGTAGCCGGCCTGCATGTCGTCCTCGCGGGTCCAGACCAGCTTCACCGGGCGCCCCTTGCCGACCTTCTTGGCGATGTGCACCGCCTCGACGACATAGTCCGACTGGAAGGTGGTCCGCCGTCCGAAGGAGCCGCCGGCGAACAGGGTCTCCACCTCGATGGCCCCTGGCGCGTTGAGCACGATCTTGGCCGCGTTCATCTGGTCCAGGGTCGGTCCCTGGGATCCGTGGATCAGCTTGCAGCGGTTGCCGTTGACGATGGCCACGCAGTCCATCGGCTCCATGGCCGCGTGCGCCAGGTAGGGGAAGTCGTAGGTGGTCTCCAGCGCCGCGGTCCCGCCTGCCGCCTGCGCCGCGTCGCCCTTGGAATCGAACGCCGCCCAGGTTGTCTTCTCGGGCGTCGTCTTCCCCGCCGCGATGTCGCGGAACAGGGCGGTGATCTGCTCCGAGCCGCGCTTCTCGGCCTTCGCCTCGTCCCAGGTGACCTTCAGGGCGTCCCGGCCCTGGCGGGCGGCCCAGGTGTTGTTGGCCACCACCGCCACGCCGGAGGGGATCTGGAAGACGTCCACCACGCCCGCGACCTTGCGCGCCGCCGCGCCGTCGAAGGACGACACCTTGGCCCCGAAGCGCGGCGGGTGGGCGACCATGGCCACCAGCATGTTCTCCAGGCGCACGTCGTGGGTGAACCGCGCCGTGCCGTCGCTCTTCGCCTGGGAATCCTTGCGCCGAACCCGGTCGGTGCCGATCAGGGTGAAGGTCCTGGGATCCTTCAGCGGCGGGCTCTGCGGCGGCGTCACCCGCGCGGCGTCCTCCAGCAGTTCGCCGAACGCGGCCTGGCGGTTCGACCCCGCGTGCCGCACGACGCCGTCCTGCACGGTCACCTCGGCCGCCGGCACGTTCCAGCGGTCGGCGGCGGCCTGCACGAACATTGCCCGCGCCGAGGCCCCGGCGGTGCGCAGCTGGGTCCAGGAGTTCGGGATCGCCGACGACCCGCCGGTCCCCTGCACGCCCATCATCGAGTTGGCGTAGACCTTGGCGTTGGCCGGCGCCTGCTCGACCCGCACCTTGGCCCAGTCCGCGCCCAGTTCCTCGGCCACGATGGCCGCGAGACCCGCATGGTTGCCCTGGCCGAACTCGATGTGCTTGGAGACCACCGTCACCCAGCCGTCCGCGGCGATCTTCACGAAGGGGCCGAAGGCGCCGAAGTCCTTCTTCGCGCCGATGCTCATGAGGTCGGCGGGCGAGCAGCCAACGACCAGGGCGCCGCCGGTGAGCGCCGCGCCCACGGCCAGGGCGTCGCGGCGGGTGAGATCCTTGAGGGGCTTGTTCATGGCGGGCGTCCTCAGGCCTTCGGCGGCGGCACGGCGAGCGGGGCGGGGGTCACCGCCACCGGCGGGGGCGCGGCCTGGGCCATGCCGGCCGCGTCCTTGATGGCCGCGCGGATGCGCTGGTAGGTCCCGCAGCGGCAGATGTTCCCGTCCATGGCCGCGTCGATGTCGTCGTCCGACGGCTGCGGCGTGGCGGTCAGCAGGGCCACCGCGCTCATGATCTGGCCCGACTGGCAGTAGCCGCACTGCGGCACATCGTGACGCACCCAGGCCTGCTGCAGCGGGTGCTGCCCGCCCAGACTCTCGATGGTCGCGATCTTGGCGCCGGCGAAGGCCGAGACCGGCGCGACGCAGGCGCGCACCGGCTGGCCGTCGGCCAGCACCGTGCAGGCCCCGCACTGGGCCACGCCGCAGCCGTACTTGGTCCCGGTCAGCCCCAGTTCATCGCGCAGCACCCACAGAAGGGGCGTGTCCGGCGCGGCCTGCACCTGCACGGCCCGGCCGTTCACATCGAGCGTGGTCGCCATGGAGTCCCCTCTGACGCATGTGGTTTGATCATCCTATCGCCGTTCACCCATCCCGGTAAGCCGCCCGCCTTGCGTGTCCGGACCGATCCGCTAGCTATGCCCGGGACACGCCGCGCACACCCGTCCAGGAGAGACCGTTTGCTTCGTTCCGTCCTCGCCGTCGCCGCCCTTGCGCTCGCCGCCGGTCCCGCCCTCGCCGCCGACGGCGAGCAGCTGTTCAACATGCAGTGCAAGATGTGCCACGGGGGAACCCCGATGGGTCCGTCGCTCACCGGCGTCGCCGGCGGCAAGATCGCCGCCAAGGAGGGCTTCGTCTATTCGGAGGCCCTGAAGGCCAAGGGCGGGACCTGGACCGACCAGAACCTGGACGACTTCCTCAAGGCGCCGACCCAGTTCGCCCCGGGGACGAAGATGATGATCGCGGTGCCAGCCGACGACAGCCGCCAGGCCATCATCGCCTACCTCAAGACCCTGAAGTAGCGGGATGGACGCCTTCCCCGCCTTCTTCCCCCTCGCCGGCCGGACGGTGGTCATCGCCGGGGAGGGCGAAGGCGCGGAGGCCAAGGCCCGCCTGTTCGAGGGCTCGCCCGCCACCGTCCGGCGACTCGCCGCCCAGGACGCGCTCAGCCCGCTTTCCTACCAGGGGGCGGCGCTGGCCTTCGTGGCCAGTCCCGACGACGCCTTCGCCGAGGCCGCCGCCGCGGCCGCGCGCAAGGCCCATGTGCCGGTCAACGTCGTCGACCGCCCGGCGCTCTGCGACTTCACCACGCCGGCGGTCATCGACCGCGGCGAGGTGGTGGCGGCGGTCGGCACCGGCGGCGCCTCGCCCATGCTGGCCACCCTGCTGCGCCACGACATCGAGGCCCGGGTGCCGGAAGGCGCCGGCCGGGTCGCGGCCCTGTTCCGCACGCTGCAGGACGAGGTGCGCCGCGCCCTGCCCGAGCCGCACCGGCGCCGCGCCTTCCTGCGCGCCGCGCTTACCGGACCCGCGGCCCAGGCGGCGATGTCCGGGGACATGGTGGCCGCCGCGCGGCGCCTGCGCGAGGCGCTGGAGGAGGACGCCCCGAGCTTCGGCGTGGTCCAGGTGCTGGACGCCCGCGGGCCAGCCGAGCACCTCAGCCTGAAGGCCAGCCGCGCGCTGGCCGCCGCCGACGTGCTGGTCTGCGACCCGGGCGTTGACCCCAATGTGGTCTCGCTGGCTCGCCGCGACGCCGAGCGCATGGCGCCCGCGGCGCTCTCGCCCGAACGCCTGCGCGGCTTCGTGGAGGAGGGGATGCGGGTCGTGCGCCTGCACGCCGGCCACCTCCCCGCCGAGGATTTCGCCGCCGCCGGCGTGACCATCGAGGTCCTGCCGATCGTGGAGGGCTGAACCGCGGAGGCTCCCTACTGGTCCAGCGGTCGGCCCCGTGTCTCGGGCAGCAGGAAGAGGCAGGTCACCACGCTGATCGCCGTGAAGGCGAACGGGTACCATAGCCCGGAATAGATATCCCCCACCGCCGCCACGATGGCGAAGGCGGTGAAGGGCACGAAGCCGCCCACCCAGCCGGTGCCGATGTGGTAGGGCAATGACAGCGCCGTGTAGCGGATGCGGGTCGGGAACAGTTCCACCAGGCAGGCCGCGATCGGGCCGTAGAGCGCCGTCGCCGCGACCACGAAGATCATCAGCACCCCGAACGCGCCAGCGAGGTTCATCCGCGCCGGGTCGGCGGTCTCGGGATAGCCGGCCTGCGCCAGGCCCTGCTTGATCCGCCGCTCCACCGAGGCCTTCAGCGCCTTGGTGACCTCCGGCGGCTGGCCGGTGGCGTCGGCCGAGGGGATGACATTGTTCCCGATCCGCACCTGCGCCGGCGCGCCGGGCACGCCCGGCTGGTTGCTGTAGGAGACACCGGCGTTGGCGAGCGTGCTCTTGGCGATGTCGCAGGAGGTGACGAACTGCGCCTTGCCGACGGGGTCGAACTGCAGGGTGCAGTCGGCGGGATCGGCCACCACGACAACCGGCGTCCTCGCCTCGGCCTCGGCCAGCGCCGGGTTCAGGGTCTGGGACAGCATGTGGAAGCCCGGGAAATAGGCCACGAGCATGAGGGTCATGCCGAACAGCATCACCATCTTTCGGCCGAGCTTGTCCGACAGCCAGCCGAAGAAGACGTAGAGCAGGGCGCTCGCCGCCGTGGCGCTGAGCATCAGCGCGTTGATGGTCTCGGGCGCCACCTTCAGGAACCGCTCCATGAAGGTCTGGGCGTAGAAGAAGGCGGTGTACCAGACGGCCCCCTGCGCGAACATGATCGCCACCAGGGCCAGCAGCACGATCTTCAGGTTCCGCCACTCGCCGAAGGATTCCTTGAAGGGGGCCTTCGAGTGCTCGCCCTCCTCCTTCATCTTGGCGAAGGCCGGGCTCTCCGAGAGCTTCAGCCGCATCCAGATGGAGATCGCCAGCAGCCCCGCCGAGAACAGGAAGGGGATCCGCCAGCCCCAGGCGTCGAAGGCCTCGGGCCCGAACAGCTGGCCGACCGCGAGGCGCGTGACGAGGATCACCACCAGGGCGCCGAACAGCCCCAGCGCCGCCGAGGTCTGCACCCAGCTCGTGGAGCGGCCCCGGGCGTTCGTCGGCGCATGCTCTGCGACGTAGATCGCCGCCCCGCCGTATTCGCCGCCCAGCGCGAAGCCCTGGATGATCCGCATCAGCACCAGCAAGGCCGGAGCCAGCAGGCCGACCTGGGCGTAGGTCGGCAGGAGCCCGATGGCGAAGGTGGCTCCGCCCATCAGCGCCACGGTCACCAGGAAGGCGCCCTTGCGCCCCGCCCGGTCGCCGATCCGGCCGAACACCAGCGCGCCGAGCGGCCGGAACAGGAAGCCCGCGCCGAACAGCGCCAGCGCCGCCACATAGCCGGCGGTCTCGTTGAGGCCGGAGAAGAAGGTCCGGGAGATCACCTGGATCAGGCTTCCGAAGACGAAGAAGTCATACCATTCGAAGGCGGTCCCGGCGGCCGAGGCGGCCACTACCGTCTTCAACGACGTCTGCTTCTTCTGGCCCTCGGTCTCTCCTGCGGCGAGCTCCGCCATGCTGTTCTCCCCCGGTTTGGGGCAAGCTGTAGCACCGCTCGCCGAACGCTTGGAAGGCGGCGCGAGAGAATGGCGCCGGGCGGCGAACCAGCGCAGGCTGCCGCCGTTTCAGGAGGGGCATCCCGGAGAGCGCATTGCAGGACATGACCGACGTGGCCGGGGGCGAGCTGAAGTACGTCCCGGCTCCCCCCGCGCCACCGCCGCCGCCTCCGGAGGAGCCGGCCTCGCTCTGGCGTCGCCGGCCGGTCCAGGCGGCGCTGGGCGCCGTCGGCCTCCTGCTGCTGGTCTTCCTGTGGCTGAGCTGGGCGCTGCCGGTCGGCCGCGCCCTGGAGCCGCTCGAGAACCCGACGCTGGTGCTGGTCACCGCCGACGGCAAGCCGTTCGCCCGCCGGGGGTCCTACAAGGAGGCTCCGGTCGAGGTGGAGAAGCTTCCCGACCACGTGTCCGAAGCCTTCGTCGCCATCGAGGACCGGCGCTTCTACTCGCACCTCGGCCTCGATCTGCGCTCGATCGCCCGCGCCGCGGTGACCAACGCCGAGGAGGGGGAAATCCGCCAAGGCGGCTCGACCATCACCCAGCAGCTCGCCAAGAACGCCTTCCTCAACAACCGCCAGACCTTCCGCCGAAAGGCGCAGGAGGCGCTGATCGCCCTCTACCTGGAGGCGCGGCTGTCGAAGGCGGAGATCCTCTCCCGCTACCTGTCCTCCGTCTATTTCGGGGACGGCGTCTTCGGCCTGCGCGCCGCGGCCCGGCACTTCTTCGACAAGACCCCCGAGCAGCTCACCGTCGGCGAGGCGGCCATGCTGGCCGGCGTGGTGAAGGCGCCGTCGCGGCTCGCGCCGACCGAGGACTTCGAGGCCTCGCAGCAGCGTCAGCGCGTGGTGCTCGCCGCCATGGTCGATCAGGGCATGATCACCGCCGCCCAGGCGCGTCAGGCGCGCCGCGTGCGCCTGCGCGAAGGGCGCAGCAGCCTGCCGGTGGGCTCCTACTTCGCCGACTGGATCTCGGCGGAGACCAAGCGCGCCTTCGACCGCGCCTACGGCGAGGTGCAGGTCCAGACCACGCTGGATTCGGTGCTGCAGGCCCAGGCCCAGCGCGCGGTGCGCCGGGCGCTCGCCGGCGCCCGCGGACAGCGCGCCACCCAGGCGGCGCTGGTGGCCATGCGCACCGACGGCCGCGTCGTCGCCATGGTCGGCGGCCGCGACTACCAGGAGAGCCAGTTCAACCGCGCCACCCAGGCGATGCGCCAGCCGGGCTCGGCCTTCAAGCTGTTCGTCTACCTGGCCGCCCTGCGCCGCGGCATGACCCCCGACAGCGCCATCCTCGACGCGCCGCTGAAGCTCGGGGACTGGACGCCGCAGAACCACGAGGGCGAGTACGCCGGCCGGCCGGTGCCCCTGCGCGACGCCTTCGCCCGATCCTCCAACGTCGCCGCGGTGCGGCTGTCGGAGCAGGTGGGCCGCCAGAACGTCATCCGCGCGGCCCGGGATCTGGGCGTCCGCGCCGACATCCCCAACGACCCGACCATCGCGCTCGGCACCCCGCTGATGTCGCTCCTGGAGCTGACCTCAGCGTACGCTGCGGTGGCGGCCGGACGCACCCCGGTGATCCCGCGCGGGCTGGCGGCCGAGCCGGTCTACGGTCCGTTCGGCCGTCCGCCGCGGCCCCGCGCGCTGGACGCCCGGCAGCGCGACGCCCTGCTCCTGATGCTGCGCGAGGTGGTCACCCGCGGCACCGGCGCGGCAGCCAGCCTGCCCGTGCCGGTCTACGGCAAGACCGGGACCAGCCAGGACTACCGCGACGCCTGGTTCGTGGGCTTCACCGGCGACCTCGTGGTGGGGGTGTGGGTCGGCAATGACGACAACACGCCGATGCGCCGCGTCACCGGCGGCACGATCCCGGCGCGGATCTTCCGCGAGTTCACGGGCTTCGCTGCCTCGCGGCAGGACTTCCGGGAGCCCCTGCACGCGGAGCCCAGCCAGCAAACGGTGGATCTGGAGGCGATCGATCCGGAGCCCCTGGAGCTGCCGCCCCTCGAGGGCGAGCCGCCGGGACCCGAAGGCGGACTCCCGTCCGGACCCGCGGATCTCGCGCCGCCGGTCCTCGCGCCGCCCGAAGAGCTGGACGTCCCGCCCCCCGACGCCCCGGAGCCCGAGGAGGAGCTTCCGCCCGAGACGCCCTAGAGGGCGCCGGCCGCTCAGGCCACCGCGGAGGCGGGATCCGCGCAGGCTTCGGGCGCGGCGCTGAGGCGGGCGATCTCGGCGATCAGGGCGGCCGGCGAGATGGGCTTGCCCACCACCCCGTCCATGCCCGCGTCGAGGTAGGTCTGCCGCTGGTGCGACAGCACGTTGGCGGTCAGGGCCACCACCGGCGTCCGGGCCGCGGGCCCGCCGAGGGCGCGGATGCGGCGCACCGCCTCCAGGCCGTCGATGCCCGGCATCTGCACGTCCATGAGGATCAGGTCGAAGCCGCCGCGCTCGGCCGCCTCGACGCCCAGGTATCCGTCCGGCGCGGTCTCCACCGAGGCGCCCAGGTGCTCCAACATCTTGGTTGCGATCATCCGGTTGGTGGCGTTGTCCTCGACCACCAGGATGCGCAGGCCCTCGAGGACCGGCTGCACGGCCTCGGCCTCGGGCGCCCGGACCTCGGCGGCCTCGGCGGCCACCTCCAGCCAGAAGGTGGAGCCCTCGCCCTCGACCGAGGTGAAGCCCACGTCGCCGCCCATCATCTCGGCCAGCCGCTTGGTGATCGCCAGGCCCAGCCCCGTGCCGCCGAACTTCCGCGTGGTCGAGGCGTCGCCCTGGTCGAAGCGCTGGAAGATGCGCGGCTGGGCGTCGGCGGGGATGCCCACGCCGGTGTCGCGCACCTCCAGCCGCAGCCGGCCGGGCGCGGGCGCGGCGCAGCGCACGGTCACCCCGCCGCGCTCGGTGAACTTCACGGCGTTGCCCACCAGGTTGAACAGCGCCTGGCGCAGGCGCACCGGGTCGGAGCAGACCCAACCCATGGACGGGTCGGTCTCGACGGTGAGGGTCAGGCCCTTGGCCTGGGCCTGCGGCTTCAAGAGCCGGGCCACGCCATCCACCAGGGCCGCCGGGTCGATGGGCTCGCAGGCCAGCTCCAGCCGGCCGGCCTCGATCTTGGAGAAGTCCAGCACGTCGTTGAGGAGCTCGGCCAGCATGTGGCCGCAGTTCAGCGCCTCCTCGAGCATGGTGCGCCCGTCCTCACTGAGGTTCTCGTGCCGCAGCAGTTGCAGGACGCCCATCACCCCGTTCATCGGGGTGCGGATCTCGTGGCTCATGTTGGCCAGGAAGGCGGCCTTGGCCTCGCCCGCGGCTTCCGCCGCGCGCTGCGCCTCGATCAGGGCCAGCTCCTGGCGCTTGCGGGCGTCGAAGTCGTGGACCAGGCCCACCGCCTTCAGCCAGCGGCCGCCGCGGCCGACCTTCAGGTGGTGCACAACCCGCACCCAGCGCTCCTCGCCGTCCTCGCGGACGATGCGGGCCTCGAAGGCCTCGCCGGAGCCCTTCTTGCCGGAATGCAGGGCGCGGAAGGATTCCCTCACATGGTCGAGGTCGTCGGGATGGAAGCCCGGATAGCGGAGCTGGGTCGCCTCCTCATAGGTCGAGCGGCGGCCCTTGCCGGTGAGCTTCTTGAACTCCGGCGAGCACCAGAAGGTCTTGTTGACGTGGTCGATCTCGTAGACGCCGGCCTCGGCCGCTTCGAGGGCGAGCTTCAGCCGCTTGGCATTCTCCAGGGCGTCGCGGCGGGCGTGGCGCATGCGCTGCTCGCCCAGGCGGGCGGCGTCGCGGGCCTCGGCCAGTTCGGTGATGTCCTGCGACAGGCCCTTCAGCGCGTGCACGCCGCCGGGCCGGGGGTCGGTGTGGAAGGTCACGCGGACGGTGACCCAGCGGTCCTTGAGCTTCAGGCGGTGTTCGAACTGGGCCGGGGTCCCCTCGCGGACGCCGCGGTCCATGATCGCCTGGATCTCCTCGCGCTCATCCGGATGCAGTCGGGCGGCGAAGGCCTCGGGGGTCTCGTATTCCTCGGGTGTGAAGCCGGTCAGGGCGACGAGTTCGTCCGACCAGTGGCTGCGACCCTCGTGCGGCTCGTAGGTCCACACGCCGATGCCCGCCGAGGCGCCCAGCAGCTTGCGAGTCCGGCGGGCCTCTTCGAGTTCGGCCTGCCGCGCCCGGTCGGCCGTGGCGTCGCGCATGGTCACGATCAGTGAGCCGTCCGGCATCTTCTGACTGCGCGAGCTCATCCAGATCCAGCCGCCGTCCTTACGGCGCAGCCGGACCTGGCTCTCGCGCACATCCCCCGGGGCCATGGCGCGCACGCGGGCGCGTACGTCGGGCAGGTCGTCGGGATGAATGAACTCGCCGACGAAGCGGCCGAGGACCTCGTCCTCACGCCAGCCGAGCACGCGCTCCCACGCCGGGTTCACCAGCTTCAGGATGCCGCCCGGCGCGGCCGCGTGCATGAGATCGCCGCTGTTCTCGAACAGCCAGCGGACCATCTCATCCTTGTCGGCGGCGCCTGTCGCGCTCTCTCCGGCCATGCGTTCCCCTCAATCGGGGAAGTCTACGCTTAGCCTGGTAAACGTATCGTTTGGCCCCGGTGCGGCGTTTTAGAACGCGTTCTCGCCGGTGATCGCCCGGCCCAGGATCAGGGCGTGCACGTCGTGGGCGCCCTCGTAGGTGTTCACCGTCTCCAGGTTCGCCGCGTGCCGCATCACGTGGTACTCGCCGGAGATGCCGTTGCCGCCGTGCATGTCGCGGGCGACGCGCGCGATATCCAGCGCCTTGCCGCAGTTGTTGCGCTTCAGCATGGAGATCGCCTCCGGGACCCAGGCCCCCTCGTCGATCAGCCGGCCGAGCGCCAGCGCGCCTTCGAAACCGAGCGCGATCTCGGTGGACATGTCGGCCAGCTTCTTCTGCACCAGCTGGCGCGAGGCCAGCGTGCGGCCGAACAGGCTGCGGCTGGAAACGTAGTCGCGCGCGGCGTGGAAGCAGAACTCCGCCGCCCCCATGGCGCCCCAGGCGATGCCGTAGCGGGCCTTGTTCAGGCAGGAGAACGGCCCGCGCAGGCCCGACACGCCCGGCAGCATCATGTCTTCCGGCACGAAGACGTCGTTCAGCGCGATCTCGCCGGTGACCGAGGCCCGCAGCGACAGCTTGTTGAGGATCTTCGGCGTCTCGAAACCGTCCGCCCCGCGCTCCACCAGGAAGCCGCGGATCACGCCGTCGAGCTTGGCCCACACCAGGGCCACGTCGCTGATCGGCGAGTTGGTGATCCACATCTTCGCGCCGTTGAGGACGTAGCCGCCATCCACCTTCTTCGCGACCGTGCGCATGGAGGCGGGATCGGAGCCCCCGTCCGGCTCGGTGAGGCCGAAGCAGCCGATGATCTCGCCCTTCGCCATGCCCGGCAGGAGCTTCCGCTTCTGCTCTTCCGAGCCGAAGGCGTAGATCGGGTACATGACCAGCGAAGACTGCACGCTCATCGCCGAGCGGTAGCCGCTATCGATGGCCTCGATCTCGCGGGCGATCAGGCCGTAGGCCACATGGTTCACGCCGGCGCAGCCGTACTCCTCCGGCAGCGTCGGGCCGAGGAAGCCCAGCTCGCCCATCTCGGTCATGATCTCGCGGTCGAACCGCTCGTCGGCGAAGGCCGAGACGACGCGGGGCAGCAGCTTCTCGCGGGCGTAGTCGCGGGCCGCCTCCCAGATCATCCGCTCCTCCTCGGAGAGGCGGGAGGCCATGTCCAGGGGATCGTCCCAGCGGTAGGTCTTCTGCGGCGCGGCGTCGAGCGGCATGGGGGGCTCCTCCTGGCTGTCGGCGGGCCTTATGACCCCATTTCGATCGCGGGGGTAGGGGCCGCCATACCTAGAGTTCGGCCCACATCCGAAGCAGGTTGTGGTAGGCCCCGGTGAGGGAGATCAGCTCGGGCGCGTCCAGCCCGACCCGGCCAGCCAGCTGCTGGATCGCCACGTCCATCTGGAACAGCAGTGTCCGCTGACCCTCGTCGCGCACCATGCTCTGGATCCAGAAGAAGCTCGACACGCGAGCGCCGCGGGTGACGGGCGTCACCTGGTGCACGCTTGATGCGGGGTAGAGGATCAGGTCGCCGGCCGGCAGCTTCACCTCGTGGGCGCCGTAGGTGTCCTCCACCAGCAGCTCGCCGCCGTCGTAGTCCTCGGGTTCGGTCAGGAACAGGGTCGCCGACAGGTCGCTGCGGATACGGGTCTCGCCGCCGCGGGTCTGGCGGATGGCGTTGTCGATGTGCAGGCCGAAAGCCTGGCCGCCGGCGTAGCGGTTGAACAGCGGCGGGAAGACGATCTGCGGCAGGGCCGCCGAAACGAACAGCGGGCTCCGCTCCAGCGCGTCGAGGATCCGTTCCCCGGCCTCGCGCGCCGCCGGCGAGCTCTCGGGAAGCTGCTCGTTGCGCTTGGCCAGAGCGGACTGGGAGCCGGAGGTGACATTGCCGTCCACCCACTGGGCCGCGTCCAGGCCGCGGCGAAGCTCGGCGACCTGCGCCTTGGTCAGCACCTCGGGGATATGCAGCATCATGGCCTGGGGTCCTGCTCGGGCCGGCCGAGCTTACGTGGCGTGCGCCCGCGGCGGAAAGGCCCCGCCCGTGGGGGCGGGGCCGCCGTCGGTCCGCCGGGGAGGATCAATAGCGGACGTTCAGCGTCAGGATCGCCTGCCGGGCGGGCCCGTAGTCGGCGTGGTGCACGCCGTTGGTGCGGGCGATGTATTCCTCGTCCGCGACGTTCTGGACGTTGAGCTGCAGGTCGACGTTGTCCCGCAGCCGGTAGGCGGCGAACAGGTCGAACCGCCAGTAGGCCGGGGCGTAGATCCGGTTCGTCCCGCCGCCCGCGCCGCCCTGGTTGCCGCCGAAGCTCTTGGACACGTAATAGGCGCCGCCGCCGAAGGTGAACGCGTCCGTCAGGTCGTAGGTGCTGAACAGGCTGAAGCTGTGCTTCGGGCTGTTGGCCAGCGGATCGCCCACATTGACGACGTTGAAGGCGCCCCGGACCAGTTCGGTGTCCATGTAGGTGTAGCCGCCGAACACCTGCCAGTCGCGGTTCACCGCGCCGGTCACCGCCAGCTCCACGCCCTTGGCGCGGGCCTCGCCGGCCTGGGCATAGATACCGCTGGCGATCTGGATCTGGGCGTTCTCGCGCTTCAGGTCGAAATAGGCGGCCGAGGCGGAGAGCCGGTCGTTGAGGAAGGCCCACTTCACACCGGCCTCGATGCTCGTGACCTCCTCGGGGTCCAGCAGGACGTTGGCCAGGTTGCCGGAGCCCGCGCCCGTGGTGTTCTGGTCTCCGCCGCTGATGGTCGGGGGCGTCGAGGAGGTGCCGTAGGAGACGTAGAGGCTGCCGTTCTCCGCCGGCTTGTAGATCAGGCCCACCTGGTAGTTGGTGAACTCCCAGTCGCCGGAGCGGGGGGTGAGCACGGTGTTGGTGACGACGCCGCCGGCGCTGGTGATGGACGCGTCCGTGCCGTGGACCGAATAGTCGTCGTACCGAAGGCCCAGGTTCAGCAGCCAGCTGTCGCCGAACGCCAGGGTGTCGAAGACATAGATCCCCAGCGTCTCGGTGACGTTCCGGGACGGCGTCGGGCGCACGGCGCTCCCCTGCCAGGGATCGGCCGGGTTCGGCGCGAACACCCTGGCGCAGTCGCCGATCCCCGCCGCTGTGGCGTTGGCGGTGAAACCGGCGGGGCAGGGGCTTCCCGCCTGGGTGTAGATCACATAGGCGGCGTTCTTGTTGGTCTCGCGGCTGAGCTCGAGGCCGACGTCGTAGCTGTGGCGGATCGGGCCGGTGGTGAAGGTCCCGTAGACGTCGGTGACATTGGCGACCGTGGTCGTCGGATTCCAGCGCGACTTGGTCCCGCGCTTCATCCACCACTCGCCGGCCACGAACTGGGCGACGCCGCCGTCGCCAGGGTTGGTGACGATGTAGTCGTTGAGCGTCCTGGCGTAGCGGAAGACGTTGCGCACCGTCAGCGCGTCATTGACGTCGTGCTCGGCGATCAGGGTGCCGATGTCGGCCTTGGTCTTCTGGTAGTCGCGCGCCGCCAGGCCGTAGAACGAGCTGCGCGGCACGTCGAGCACGCCGCTTTCCGTGCGCGGCACGCCCGGCAGCTTGGTGAACAGCGGTACGCCGTAGTCGGGCATGTCGTCCGTCTCGACGTGGTAGTAGAGCGCCGTCGCCCGGGTCTGGGCGCCAAGGCCGTGGGCGGCCGCGAGCGCCACGCCCCAGCGGTTGAAGTCGACGGAGTCGCGGCCGGGGGCCTCGCCCTCCGTGGCCATCAGGTTGACCCGCAGCGCCGAGGTCTCGCCCAGCCTGTAGTTGCCGTCCACGGTTCCGCGCAGGTAGCCGTCCGTGCCCATCCCGGCCGAGCCGTTGACGAAGGTGTCGAGGTGCGGGCGCTTGCTGGTCAGGTTGATGCTGCCGCCACCGGAGCCGCGGCCGCTGTAGGCGGAGTCGGCGCCCTTGATGACCTCGACCTGCTCGATGTTGAACACCTCGCGCATCTGGCCGCCGGTGTCGCGCACGCCGTCGACGAAGATGTTGTTGCCCGAGGCCTGGCCGCGGATGAACGGCCGGTCCGCCAGCGGCTGGCCGCCCTCGCCGGCGCCGAAGGTGATCCCCGGCGAGGTGCGAAGGATGTCCTGCAGCGAGGTGGCGGCGGTCTGCTCGATGATGGTGCGCGGGATGACCGTGACGCTGCGCGGGGTGTCGATCAGCGGCGCGGTGTACTTCGGCGACTCCGGCTCCGCCCCGGCCTTCGTGCCGCGCACCTCGACGCCGGCGATCTCCGGGGCTTCGGTCGCGGCCGCATCAGCCGCCAGCGCCGGCTGGACGAGGCCGAGGCCCGCAAGGCCCGCCACCGCGGCGGGCGCCCAGGCGCGCCGCGCATAGGATCTGACACCCGGCTTTTTCGACTGTTCCACCTGCTAGCCCCCGTTTATTTGCTATTGCGACGCACTCCTATTTAGCTGCCGCCACAATGGCAATGAGAATCATTCGCAAGTTGGCGGTCAGGCCTCGGCCAGGCGGCGGGTCTGGGCGAGGCCGCGGCCGCGGCGGCGCAGCCACATGACCACGCCCGTGACGCCCAGCACCGCCGGCGCGATGCCGCCCAGGAAGATGATGGTCTGCCAGACGATGCCGGTGTCGGCGCCGTCGTGAATCCTGCGCATCCAACGCGACAGCGGGTCAGGCCCCCCCTCGCCGCCGCCGGGACCCCGCGCGGCCTTTACCTGGCCGGTGGCGTCCACCACCTGCACGGTCGCCGGCCGGTCCGCGCCCGGCGCCTTCATCTGCACGCGCCAGACCGGCTCCTGGCCGCGGGTGGGGACGCTGACGCTGACCACCTGCGCCCCCGGGCTGCTGGCCGCCGCGACCGCCACCGCCTGCTCGAGGCTGGTCTGCGTCTGCGGAACGGGCGGGGCGAAACGGCCGGGCGCGCCGCCGCCGGGGCCGCCGGGACGCTGTGGCTGGGCCACGCCGAACAGCGCGCGGCTGGTCTGCGGGAAGGAGATGTAGACGCCGGTCAGCGACAGCACCGCCAGCGGGATGCAGACCCAGAACCCCACCATGTGGTGCAGGTTGAAGAGGGTGGACGGCCCGCGACGCCACCGCAGGCCCTTGGTGAAGCCGCCGTGCCGCGGCCACCACAGCCACAGACCGGTGGCGCAGCTCACGAACATCGCCCAACCCAGCCAGCCCACCACCTTGCGGCCGACCTGCGGGATCATCAGGCTGCCGTGAAGGCGGTGCAGCACCTGGGTGACGCTCTTGGCCGTCTCGCCCGTGGCCAGCACCTTGCCGGTCGGCGGGTCGATCCAGGCGTTCAGGGTGCGCGGCCGGCCGCCGGGACCCGCCGGGCCCTCGAGCCGGCCCACCGCCACCACCGGGTCGCCCGGCTCCTGTGGCAGACGCACCTGGGTCAGCCGGGCCTTGCCCGCGAAGGCGGCCTCCGCGGCGCGGGCGTAGTCGGCGGGCGCCAGCCGCGCCTCCGGGCCGCTCACCGCATAGCGGTCGGCGTAGAGCATCCGGTCGAGCGCGTCGTGCCAGACCAGCGCCGAGCCGGTCACGCTGAGCGGGATCAGCGCCACCAGCAGGCCCACGCCGATCCACAGGTGCACGTCCAGCCACAGGCGGCGGAGGCGTGCGTTCAGCGTGCGCGTCATCGGAGGTCCCCAAGCTCGGCCCAAGCCGTTCCTGGAGTGCTAATGCGAGCTATTCTCAAAAACAAGCGGCAACCAAGGCGTGCCTTCGGTGTTCCCCAGAACGAGGCCGGTTCGAGCCTGGGGAATCCACGATGCCGACGCGCGGCGCCTTCGACGTCCTGAAGCCCTTCGCCTGGCTGGCGGCGATCGCCTTCCTCGTGGGCTTCGCCAGCTATTTCGTGGTGGGCCCGCCGTCGCAGGCGGTGGCGCAGCAACCGGAGGCCTGGTCGGCCACGGTCTCCGGCCCGTCCTCGGACGAGTGGAACATCATCAAGCACATCTGAGCCGGCCCTAGGCTCCGCGGGCGACGAACCAGCCGTTGCGGAAGCCTTCGCTCGCCTTGCCATAGAGGAACGGCTCGCCCTCGGGCGTGGTCAGCCGCCCGCCGGCCGCCGCCAGCACGGCATGGCCCGCGGCGATGTCCCATTCCATGGTCGGTCCGTGCCGGGGGTAGATGTCCGCCGCGCCCTCGGCGATGCGGCATAGCTTGATCGAGGAGTCCATCGCCTCGCGCCGGTCGAAGCCGTAGCGGTCGGCCAGCGCCTGGATGGTCTCTTCCTTCATGGTGTGGCTGATCAGGCAGACCGCCTCGCCCTGCGGCCAGGGGCGCACCCGCACCGGCTGGGCCGCGCCGCCCTGGATCCGCTTCATCGCCCGCCCGCCGGCCGTGTACCAGGCCTCGCCCGTGGGCGGCGCGACCACCGCGCCCGCCACCGGCCGGCCGTCCTCGATCAGGCCGATGTTGACGGTGAAGTGGGGGTCGCCGCGCACGAACGCCTTGGTGCCGTCCAGGGGATCCACCAGGAAGAAGCGCGGGCCGATGGCCTCGGGCGCGCCGAACTCGCTGGCGTCCTCCTCGGAGACCACCGGCACGCCGGGGAAGCGCCGGGCCAGCTGCTCCAGGATCAGCGCCTCGCCGCGCCGGTCGGCCTCGGTCACCGGGCTCTCGTCGGCCTTGTGCACCACCGTCAGGCCCGACCGCCACAGGGGCAGGATCAGGGCGGCGGCGGCCTCGCAGATCTCGGCGAGCGCCTCGCCCACCTCGTTTGACGTCTCGCTCACCCGCTAACCCCTCGGATCGTCGCCCACGAATTCCAGCCTCACCACCGCGGCGTCGATCACCTGCTTGCCGGCGTGCTCGAAGTTCACCGTCACCTTGCGTCCCGCCACCGACTGCACCTGGCCCAGGCCCCAGTCGTCGTGGACCGGATGCCGCACCAGGACCCCCGGCTCCAGAAAAGGATCGGAAAACGGCTCCATGGCGGGCTCTCTTATGGGGGCCGGGCCGTTTTCCAAAGGCTCAAATCACCTCAAGGTCGCCCGCCATGAGCGAGACTCCGGATTTCCCCGCCGCCGCCCCGGCGCCTGTGCGCACGGCGGAGCTGACCGCCTACATCGCCGCGCGCATGTGCCACGACTTTATCAGCCCGGCGTCGGCCATCGTCTCGGGGCTGGACCTCCTGGAGGACCCCTCCGCCCAGGACATGCGCGAGGAGGCGATGAACCTGATCGCCAGCTCGGCCCGCAAGCTCGCCGACCTGCTCTCCTTCACCCGGGTCGCCTTCGGCGCCTCGGCCTCGGCCGAGACCTTCGACGTGCGCGAGCTGGAGAAGCTGGCCCGGGGCGTCTTCGGTCACATGCGCGCCGAGCTGGACTGGGCGGTGGAGGCCCCGGCGGTGAACAAGCCCGCAGCGCGCGCCCTGCTCAACCTCGCCCAGATGGCCGGCGCCGCCCTGCCCACCGGCGGCGTGGCCCGGGTCCGCGCGGTCCAGGAAGGCGCATCCATCGCCATCGCCATCGAGGCGGTCGGCCCGCGCGCCCGGCTGCGGCCGGAGGTGCTGGCGGGCCTGCAGGGCGCGCCGCTGGGGGAGGGCCTGCACGGCCACTGGGCGCAGGCCTACTACGTCCACCTCTTCCTGGCCGACGCCGGCGGCCGCGTGTTCGTCGACGTCAATGAGGAGCAGGTGACCTTCGCCGCCACCGTTCCGAGCTGAGCCTCACGCTCCCTTAACCCTGTCGCGCGACAAGTAGAGCCGAAGGGAAGGGCCGACGAACCTTGAAGACCTGCCTCGTCGTCGACGACAGCCGCGTGATCCGCAAGGTCGCGCGCCGCATCCTTGAGGAGCTCGGGTTCGAGGTCGCCGAGGCGGCCGACGGCGCCGAGGCGCTCGCGTGGTGCCGCGTGGTCATGCCCGACGCCGTCCTCGTGGACTGGCAGATGCCGGTGATGGGCGGCATGGACTTCCTTCGCCGGCTGCGCCTGGAGCCCGGCGGCCAGGCCCCGCGCGTCGTCTTCTGCTCGGTCGAGAACGAGATCGACCGCATCCGCGAAGCGATCGACAGCGGCGCCGACGAATACATCATGAAGCCCTTCGACGGGGAGATCATGGCCTACAAGCTGGCCGCCGCGGGAGTGGTCGCGTGACCCCCGGCGAGCGCGCCCTGGTGGCCCGGCTGTGCGCCGACCGCGCCGGCCTCGCCGTGGATCCCGGCAAGGACTACCTGATCGAAAGCCGTCTCGGCCCCGTGGCCCGGCGCGAGGGCTTCGGCTCGGTGGCCGACCTGCTGCAGGCCGTGCGTGACCGCGAGGAGGAGCGCCTGGTCTGGGCCGTGGTCGAAGCCATGGCCCTGCCGGAGACCGCCTTCTTCCGGGATCCCGCCGTCTTCGCCCTGCTGCGCGACCAGGTGCTGCCGAAGCTCGCGCGCCGCCACGACGGCGAGCCGATCCGGGTCTGGAGCGCCGCCTGCGGCTCCGGCCAGGAGATCTATTCCCTGGCCATGATGCTGGCCGACGCGCCGATCGCCGGCGCCCGGGTGGATCTCTTCGCCTCCGACGTCTCCGAGCGGATGCTGGAGAAGGCCCAGAGCGGCCTCTACACCCAGTTCGAGGTCCAGCGCGGCCTGCCCGCCCGCCTCCTGGTGCGGCACTTCGAGAAGCACGAGGAAGCCTTCGTGCTCTCTCCGCGGATCCGCCAGATGGTGCGCTGGCGGCGTGTGAACCTGCTGGAGGATCTCACCCGCCTGGGCCAGTTCGACGTGGTCCTCTGCCGCCACCTCCTGGGCTCGCTCACCGGCGCCGCCCAGGCCCGCGTGCTCGCGGGCCTCGCCGCGGCCGTGCGCGAAGGCGGCTGCCTGGTCCTTGGGGCGGGCGAGGCCGCGGACCTGGGCGGCTTCAGCCCCATGGCCGGCCTGCCGGGCGTCTACGCCGCATCCCCCGACGCCCGCGCCGCGGCCTAGACAACAGAAAGCCCCGCCGCCCGAGGGCGACGGGGCTCTCCGTCTTCAGGTCGGATCGACCTCTAGTTCTTGGCGTCTTCCGCCGCGCTGCTGACGGCCTCACCGGCCGCCTCCACGTCCCGGCCGGCGCCGGAGACGGTGTTGCAGGCCGCGACGAACATGCTGGCGGCCACGGCCGCCATCACAACGATCTTGCGCATTTTGGATTATCTCCCGGGGAGTCTCTAACTCTGCTCCGGCCAAACGACCTAGGCCGCAGCCTGGTTCCCCGCGGTGACGGGAGAAGGCGTCTCTGCGCCCAGGGTCGGGAAGATCAGGCGAGCGGTGATGCCCCCTTGCGGATTGCGCACCAGTTCGGCGCGGCCGCGCAGCTGGCGGGCGAAGGCGGTCATCAGGGTGCGCCCGACGCCCGAGGCGGTGAGGGCGTCGTCCGGCGCTTCGCCGTCGTCGGAGATCTCCAGCTCAGCCTCCGCCCCGCGCACCGTGAAGTGCAGGCTCAGCGTGCCGCCGCGCGCGGCGAAGGCGTGTTTCTGGGCGTTGGTGATCGCCTCAACCGCGAACAGCGCCAGCGGCGCCAGCCGGTCCGGGTCGATGACCAGGGCGTCCACCTTCAGCTCGGTGCGCACCGGCGGGCCGTGCAGCATCTCGCCGGCCACCAGCTGCGCGGTCAGCTCCTCGAGGAACGGCCGCAGGTCCACCCGCTTCAGGTCCGGCCCTTGGTAGAGCGCGCGGTAGATCAGGGCGAGCGCGGTGATCCGCTGCCGGGTATCGCTCATCGCCGCCCGCGCGGCCGGGTCGGTCAGCGCCCGCTGCTGCATGTTCAGCAGGGACGAGATGACCTGCAGGTTGTTCTTCACCCGGTGGTGGATCTCGCGCATCAGCGCGTCCTTCTGGGCGAGCGAGTCGCGGAGCGAGGCGTCGCGGCCGACAATGGCGTCGGCCATGTCCTCCAGCGTCTCGGCCAGGTCGCGGATCTCCGGCGGCATCTGCTCGGCCTGCACGGGCCGCACGCTCAGCCTGCCGCGCGCATAGAGGGCCGCGATGCGCTGCAGATAGGCGATCCAGCGCACCACCACCCGCTCTGTCACCGCCGTCACCGCGGTCAGCGCCAGGACGAAGGTCAGGAGCGGGAAGAGGATCCCCGTGAGGGGGTTGAGCCGGGCCCAGGACAGCAGGCCGGGGGAGCGGGCCGAGAGGACGACGAACACCTGCTCGCCCACCACCGGCGCGGCCGAATAGATCCGCCGCCTGCCCTCGGTGTCGTCGCCGTACCAGACCACCGAGCCCTGGGCCTTGGCCCGGCCGCGCCAGTCGCGCGGCAGGCCCGACAGGGCCTGGGGATTGGTGGCGCTGATGGTGCGCCCGGTCTGGTCGATCAGCGCCACCTCCGCCTCCCGCGGCAGGGCGGGATCCTCCACGGAGGGCCGCAGGCTGGACAGCGCGATGAAGGCGGCGAAGGCGCCGTCGAAGCCGCCGTCCGGCCGGCTGGCGCGGATCGCCGCGATGACCGCGGGCTCGGCGGCCGCGCCGGGCGCGGGCGTGATCACCAGGGCGTCCCCGGCCGCCAGCCGCTGGAACCAGTCCCGGCCGGCGCGCTGCGGGTCGCTGGCCACGCCGCGGGCGGCGCAGGCCACCTGTCCGTTGGGCGCGAAGCGGACGAGGTTCAGATAGCCGGGAATGCGCCGCGTGGCCTGCTCTAGGCGCTGGGCGCACTGGAAGCCGACGGAGCCCGGCGCGAGGGTCTGCAGCAGGATCTCGCCCGCCTCCATCCGCGCGCGGGCCGAGGCGGCGCTGCGCTGGGCGGCGAAGCCGAGGTTCTCCCTCAGCTCCACGCCCTCGCGGTTGTAGGCGATGGCCGCCTGGACGACGCCCAGCAGCAGGACCGGCAGCAGCGCAGCCGCCAGGGCCGCGGTCAGGCGGACCCGGATGGTGCTCAGCGATCCCCAGGGCAGGCCCGTCATGGCCCGAATAACCGTCCTCACCGGACGGTGCTTAGCCGCTCCGCATCGGCCAGGATAGACCGCATGGCGTCGCCAGCGGAGGCCCCGTCACGGTCGTAGGCGCCTGCGTCGAGGATGGCGTGGAGCGCGCGCCGGGCGCGGCTCACGCGGCTCTTCACCGTGCCGACCGCGCAGTTGCAGATGTCGGCGGCCTCCTCGTACGCAAAGCCGCCGGCCCCCACCAGGATCAGCGCCTCGCGCTGCTCGGGGGGGAGCATGGCCAGGCCCTGCCGCAGCTCGTCGAGCGCCACCGGGGCTTCCGGGTCGTCCACCGCCACCAGGGTCCGCTCGGCGGCCTCCTGGTCGAGCTGGCTCTGGCGCCAGGACCGGCGCTTCTCGGAATAGAACTGGTTGCGCAGGATCATGAAGGTCCAGGCCTTCATGTTCGTGCCCATCTGGAAACTCGCCCGGGCGTCCCACGCCTTCATCATGGCGTCCTGCGCCAGGTCGTCGGCCGCGGCGGGATCACCGCACAGGGTGCGGGCGAAGGCGCGCAGGTGCGGGATGAGCTGCACGAGCTCGCGCTTGAACGCCTCGTCCTCGGCGCCGGTGCGCGCCGGCTTCGGCGCCGGCTTCTGGATGTCGCCGTCCATCAGCCGTTCTCCGAACGACTGTCCGCGCGCCGGAGGATCTCGAGGAATTCGTCGGGGACGTCCTCGTTGACGATCTCGTCAAACATCTGACGCAGGCGGACGCCGATCGCCTGCTGGCGCAGGCGGGCTTCGTCCAGGGCTGCGGACGACTTGCGTCGTTCTTCTGAAGGCCGTTGTTCGATCATGGCATCGGCGCCCCGCTCGCGCGACGGCCGCCCCCTCTTTGCATCCTCGTCGCCGCTCAACGTCCGACTCCGCCGCAGGTTCCACGATCCGTCGGAACAAGATGCGGAAAACCGCGCCGCTTGGGAACCGGTTCCCATCGGTGGCGTTTTTGCACCATGATGGGGCTGCGGTTGGGGGAATGCCTCCCGATCTCGGCTGCCACGCTCCGATGTCTACCACGGGAGGGGTCACCCTTGAGTCTTCTTGCCCGCCTGGCGCCGCACCTGCCGTACGTGCGCCGATACGCCCGCGCCCTGACCGGAGATCAGACGACGGGCGACCACTACGTGCGCGTGGCGCTGGAGGCTCTGGCCGCCGGCGAGCGCGTGCTCGAGGCCAATCTGACGCCGCGCGTCGCGCTCTATCATGTGTTCCACGCCATCTGGTGCACCTCCGGCGCCCAGCTCGAGGGGCCGGCCGAGGATGACGTCGGCGCCGACGACACGACGCGCCGCCTGATGCGCATCGCGCCGCGCTCGCGCCAGGCCTTCCTGCTCACCGCCCTGGAAGGCTTCACGCCTTCGGAAGCCGCCCAGATTCTGGGCACCGACTTCGCCGAGGTGGAGAAGCTGATCGCCGAGGCCCAGGCCGAGATCGACGCCGAGCTCGCCACCGACGTGCTGATCATCGAGGACGAGCCGGTCATCGCCGCCGATATCGAGGCGCTTGTGAAGGAGCTCGGCCACACGGTGGTGGACATCGCCGCCACCCGTACCGAGGCCGTCGACGCCGTCACCCGCAAGACCCCGGGCCTGGTGCTCGCCGACATCCAGCTGGCCGACGGCTCGTCGGGCATCGACGCGGTGAAGGACATCCTGGCCCGCTACGACGTGCCGGTGATCTTCATCACCGCCTTCCCGGAACGCCTGCTGACCGGCGAGCGCCCGGAGCCCACCTTCCTGATCACCAAGCCCTTCCAGCCGGAGACGGTGAAGGCGGCGATCGGGCAGGCCCTGTTCTTCCATCCGCGCAAGGCCTCCAAGCAGGCCGCCTGAGCGGACAAAGCATAATAGACGGTGGGGTTCAGGGGCGTCGCTTGCGGCGCCCCTTTCCTTTTGCGCGCCGTCGCCCTCCGGCCAAAAAAAATACGGCCGCCCGGGAAGGGCGGCCGCTGGATACCAGGGTCTGGGCGCCTACTGGCCGACGGGGGCCGGCGGCGGCTCGCCCTGGGCGCTGCCCGGCTGGGTGGCCTGCGGCGGCGGGGTGTTGATGGCGGCGGGCTCGGGTGCGTTGAAGGCGCGCGCGTCGGCCGCCTCGCGGGCGTTGTTCGGTTCCGTGGACGCCAGGTCACCGGACTTCCAGGTCCAGGCGGCGAAGAGGCCGAGCGCCGCGAGAATGGTGCCGAACAGCAGCACCCAGACCACGTGGCGGCCGAAACGCCCTTGGCGGGCCCGGGTCGCGCCGAGCGTGGTTCGGTTTGAATAGCGCGTGGAAAGCGCCATGGCGGAGCTCCTTACTCAGACGGGAAATAGCTGGACGGACCGATGTACGCCCTGGCGGGCTCCAACTCGGTCCGGGCGGTCAGGGATCCGATCATCCCGCTGGCCAGGGCCAACCCCAGCACCGCGCAGACGACCATCAGCCGGCGACGGGTCACCTGCTGGCGGTGGCTGGGCGTCTTCATCAGGGTGAAGCCGCCCCGCGTCGCGAACGAATTGCGCATGGTCGGGCGTTCCCTCGCGGACCCCGGCGGGCCCGTTTCCGCCCACCAAGGGCCTAACGCACCGGCCAAGCCGCCGTTCCCGCCCGCGCCCAGCAACGGCCAAGCTTCGAAAAAATCCTTGCGATTTCAACGCCTGTGGATAAGGTTTGCGAGGGAGAGCCGCCGCGTCCGACGCGGCCTGGCCGCGCGCGCAGATTTTTCCAAATTTTTTTCGCAACTGCCGGAACGGCTTTCCGGGAAGTGTGTTTCTAGGTGTGCGGAGGCGGCGACGCCCCCCCCGACTTGAGACTGGCGATCATGCCAGTCTGCCGTCTCCGCACCCCTTTTCTCGATGATGCACACTCCAGGCGGGTCCCAAGGGACCCGCCTCTTCTTTGTGCGCCACGCGCCCGCGCTCCGGGAGCCGCGGGCGGTCCCGGCCTAGTCTCGGCTCATGCGCAGGACGACGTCGGCGCGGCGGCGGAGCGGCGTGGTGCTGCCGTCGGCGGTGGCCGCCCCGGTCTCGCCGGCCGCGGCCACGCGGAACTCCGCCGCGGGCAGCCCGGCGGAGGCCAGAGCCGCCGTCACCGATTGGGCCCGGCGCTTGGAGAGCTCGAGGTTGGCGTCGCTCGCGCCGGCCGCGTCGGACAGGCCGGTGACCTCGACCCGGCCCACCGTGCAGCCCCGGGCCTCGTCGGCGGCCTGGCGGATCACCGCACGGCCCTCGTCGGTGACCTCGACGGCGCCGGGCTCGAAATAGATCTGCACCGTCTGGTCCGCGCAGCGGTCGGGGATCCGCACGAAGCGCTCGCGCGCCCGGTCGATCGTGGCGCAGCCCGCAAGCCCTGCCGCCATCGCCGCCACCGCGGCCACCCTCGCCATCGTCATGTCCTCGGCCCTCCCGTCTGCCCGTTCCGTTCCCGCACGACAAAGGGCGGCCGGATCACCGACCGCCCTTGCCGTTCCGAATGTCCGCGGCGCCCTAGTAGCGGGGCGTGCCGTCGGACCAGTAGTAACGGCCGGTCGCGGGGTCGTAGTAGTAATAGCGCCCGGCGCGCTCGTCGTAATATTGCTGGCGGTTGGCCGGAGCCGCGCCGCAGCCGCCGTCCTCGCGGCAACCCTTCACCGCGCCCGCGACCGCGCCGACGCCGGCGCCCACGGCGGCGCCCGTGCCGACGCCCACGTCGCCGGAGACCGCACCGATGGCCGCGCCCGCGAGCGCGCCCAGGGCGGCGCCGCCGGCCGCATTACCTTCCACATTGCCGGTGCTGGTGCAGGCGGCTGCCAGCACGCCGGCCCCGGCGAGGGCGATCAATGGCTTGAGCATGTCTTGGGCTCTCCTTGCTTGTCCCCTACCGCCCCTAACGCACCTTCAAGCGTAGCAGTTCCGCCGGAACCCGTCCCCTGCGGAGGTCGTTAGGCGCGGCAGGAAACCCCATCAGGAGCCTTCCCATGGTTGGCGAACGCCGAGACGCGCAGGCGGACGATCTCAAGGCCGACCTGCGAGAAGCCTACGAACGGGGCCGCCGTGATGAGCGGTCGGCGCGCAAGCGCCACCCCGTGCTGATGACCTTCACCTTCATCGCCGCGGCGGTTGGCCTGGCGCTCATGGCGCTCGCGGCCTTCAACGGCTCGTTCACCCGGGCTGGCGGCGTGGTCGACCAGAACCTGTCGGTGGCCGCCAACCGGGCCGAGCCCGCCGTGCGCGACGCCGCCGCGGACGCCGGCCAGGCCTTGCGCGACGCCGGACAGTCGGCCAAGACCGAGACCCGGACCGAGACCGCCGAAGCGGTCGACACGGCCAGCTGACGGACAAGAACTTGAGGAGGAGGGGGGCGTGACGCGCATCCGCCGCGTCGAGGCCATCGCCAACGTCGCCTCCGGCAGCGTCAGCGAGGATGCTCCGCAGGAGATCGAGAAGATCTTCGCCGACTTCGGCGTGGACGCCCACGTGTGCGCCCCGCCGCCCGACGAACTCACGGACTGCCTGCGCGCAGCGGTGGACGCCGCCCCCGACCTGCTGGTGGTCCTGGCCGGCGACGGCACCGCGCGCGCAGCGGCGGAGATGTGCGGCCCCAAGGGACCGATGATCGCCCCGCTGCCGGGCGGCACCATGAACATGCTGCCCCATGCCATCTACGGCGTCCGGCCCTGGCAGGACGCGCTCTCCATCGCCCTGGCCCAGGGCGAGGAGCGGATGCTCGGCGGCGGCGAGGTCGAGGGCCGCTTCTTCCTGGTGGCCGCCATCCTCGGCTCGCCGGCCCTGTGGGCCCCGGCCCGCGAGGCGGCCCGCTTCGGCCAGAAGAGGCTCGCCCTGTTGCGCGCCCGCCGCGCCATGCGCCGCGCCTTCTCTGGCCGGCTCCGCTACATCATCGACGGCGGCTCGCGGGAGAAGGCCGAGGCCCTGACCTTCATGTGTCCGCTCGCCTCCCGCGCGCTGGGCTCTGACGAACAGGTCCTCGAAGCCGCGGCCCTGGACCTTAACGGCGCCCTGGACGCCTTCCGCCTGGGCTTCCACGCCCTGACCGGCGACTGGCGCGACGACCCCAATGTGGTCTCGGAGCGCTGCAGCGTCGCCCGCGTCTGGGCCGCCCATGGCATCCCCGCGATCCTCGATGGCGAGTCCGTGCGGCTGAAGTCCCTGGCCGAGGTCCGCTACCAGCCGGAGCTCGTCCGCGTGCTGGCGATCCCCAAGGACGTCTGAGCCGTGACGATCCGCTTCGCCCACCTTTCTGACATCCACTTCGGCGGCGAGAACCAGGCCGCCGTGGCGGCCGCGGCCGACCATGTGAACAGCGGCCAGTTCGACCTGGTGATCGTCTCCGGGGACCTCACCCGCTACGGTGAGAAGGTCGAGTTCGAGGCCGCCGCGGAGTGGCTGGCCTCGGTGAAGGGCCCCAAGCTGGTTACTCCCGGCAATCACGACGCGCCGTACATCGCCGTGGCCGAGCGGATCTTCACGCCGTTCAACCGTTTCGAGCGGGCGATCGGCCCGGCCCGGGCGCAGAGCCATCTGGGCGGCGGCTTCGCGGTGCGCGGCGTCAACACCGCCCGCGGCGCCCAGCCCCGCCTCAACTGGTCCAAGGGACAGATCGGCCCCCGCCAGGTGCGCGAGGCCGCCGACTGGTTCAGCGAGGCGCCGCCGGAGTGCTTCCGCATCCTCGTCTGCCACCACCCGCTGATGGAGATGATCGGCGGGCCGATGACCGCCAGGGTCTGGGGCGGGGCGGCGGCGGCGCGCGCCTTCGCCGAGGCCCGCGTCGACCTGGTGCTCTCGGGCCACATCCACGCGCCCTTCACCTGGCCGTATCCGTTCGGCGACGGGAAGACCTATGCGGTGGGCGCCGGCACCCTGTCGGTGCGCGAGCGCGGCGTGCCGCCGGGCTTCAATGTGGTGGAAATAGAAGGGGCGGCGATCCGTGTCGCCGCCCTGGCTTGGGGGGGCTCGCACTACGAGCCCTATCGGACCTGGTCGCTGGATCGGCGACCGGTCTGAAGGTGTCTAGGGTACGCCTCGTCCGCGTACGAAGTGCATGACGACCGACACCAGGAAGAGCACCAGGAACACGTAGAACAGGATCTTTGCGATCCCCATCGCGGCGCCCGCGATCGAGGTGAAGCCAAGCACCGCAGCGATCAGTGCGACCGCCAGGAAAGTCAGAGCCCATCCGAGCATTGCCGTTCTCCTTCCGCGCCTTGCCGCGCGACCTAGGGGCCTGAGCGAAACAGCTCGCTCAGTTCAACGGCCGCGAAGCGCTGCTGTTCCCGCGTCGGCTAGCGACGGCGGTCGGTCGGCTTGGAGGAGGCGGCGCGTCCGGCGATGGCGGCGCTCAGGATGGTGGTGACGATCTTTGGGTTGCGGGCCAGCAGGATGGCCGCGCCGACGGTGGCGCCCGCGGCCACGATCGGCCGCTCGCGGGCGAGCTCGATCAGCCGGCCGGCCATGCCCGCCTGCTCGGGCGCCTGCGGCTTCGGCTTGGCCTTGCGGGTGATGATGGAGGCGACGATCAGGGCGAAGAGCGCGAACACGCCGGCCACGATGGCCGCCGCGCCGGCCGCGCCCACGTAGAGCTTGGCGAAGGCGTAGAGCGCGAACGAGGCCGCGACCACGCACACGACCGCCGCCGCCGCGATGGCGGCGACGGCGGCCAGCAGTGTCAGCGCGCGCTTGAAGTTCAACGGCGGCCCGAGGAGAGCAGCAGGCCGATCAGGACGCCGACGCCGAGGGCGGCGCCCGTGGCGGCCAGCGGGCGTTCCTTCACGCGCTCGGTCACGTACTGCTGGGCGACGTCGATCTGCTGCCCGGCGGTGTCGGCGTAGGTGCGGCTCTGGGCGCGCAGCTGCTCCAGGCCTTCCTGCACGACCTGTTCGATCTTGGCGCGGGCCTCGGCGAAGGTGCGTTGCGCTTCGGCGGCCAGGCGCTTGCTGCTGTCGCCGCCAGCCCCGTTCGTGGTGGTCTCGTCGGCATAGTCAACGGCGTTCGCGGGCATGTCGATGTCTCCGAAGAAGGGCCCCGGGCAAGCGCGGGGAAGCGCTGACGTGAACGCCGGACATGCTAAACGGTTCCGCCTTGCGGGGCAAAGGCGGAGCTTCTTCGCTTCCCCCGGTCAGCAAACGCTGTGGGAAACGCACGGTTCCTGTCGCGCGCCGCCGCGGGCGGTCCTATGCTCGTCAGACGGGCATGGGCCAAGGGAACGACGCCAGAGTGAACCGCGACCGTCTGGAACTCGCACTGGAAGCGGCCGGCCTGGGCGAATTCGAGTGGGACCTGGACCGCGACGTCTTCGTGGTCTCCGAGCGGATGGCCGCCATCGTGGGCCTTCCGGCCGGCGAGATGGCCGCCGAGCGGGGCGAGGCGCTGGACCGCTACGTCCATCCCGACGACCTGGAGGCCTTCCGCGCCCAGCGGGCCCGGAACGTCGACACCGGCGGCCCGTACGAAGCGGAGTTCCGGCAGATCCGCGCCGACGACGGCAGGGTCGTCTGGATCCGCCTGGCCGGCGTGGTCACGAAGACCGCAGAGGGCGAGCCGGCGCGGGTCACCGGCATCGTGCAGGACGTCTCAGAGCGCAAGCTGGAGGAGGAGCAGCGCCAGACGCTGATGGCCGAGCTCGACCACCGGGTGAAGAACGTCCTGGCTGCCGTCCAGGCCCTGGCCCAGCAGACCGCCAAGCGCACCACCTCCCTGGAGAGCTTCCTCTCCAACTTCGGCGGCCGGCTCAAGGCGATGGGTTCGGCCAACGAACTGCTCACGGCCGCCCGCTGGCGCGGCGCCGCCGTCGACCACCTGGTGGCCGCCGAACTGGGCGCGCTGGCGCCCGGCCAGACGAGCTGGGACGGGCCGGAACTGTTCCTGACACCCCGCGCCGCCAACGCCCTGTCCCTGGCCCTGCACGAACTGGCCACCAATGCGGTGAAGTTCGGCGCGCTGTCGGCGGACACCGGCCATGTGGACGTCCGCTGGTCGCGCCTGGCCGACGGCGGCTTCGAGCTGCACTGGACCGAGAGCGGGGGCCCGCGGGTGTTCGCCCCCGCCCGCCAGGGCTTCGGCACGACGCTGCTGGAACAGGTCACCGGCCGCGAACTGAACGGCGAAACCGCCGTGGAGTACCGCCCGGCCGGCCTCCACGCGCGGCTGCGGGCCGGTCTGCAGGCCGTGGCCCCGCGGCCGGAAACCGTGCCGGAGGCGCCGGTCGCCCGCACGGTGGAGACCGTCATGGCCTCCAGCGGGCCTGCGGACCTGAGGGGCTCGCGGGTGCTGATCGTCGAGGACGCGGTGCTGCTGGCGCTGGAGCTGGAGACCGGCCTCTCGGAAGCCGGAGCCGAGGTGATCGGCCCGGCCTACGAGCTGGAGGAGGCCATGGCGCTCCTCGACCGGCCGATCGACGCGGCCGTGCTCGACGCCAACCTGAACGGCCGCTCGGTGATGCCGGTGGCCGAGGCCCTCGCCCGGCGCAAGGTGCCCTTCGTCTTCGCCACCGGCTATGGCGAGAACGGCGGGGCCCCGGGGGGCTTCGACGCGCCGGTGATCCGCAAGCCGTACGACGTCACCCAGGTGGCCGCGGCCGTCGCCGAGCTCCTGCGGTCAAGCTGACGCACCCCTGAGACAAGGCGCCGCCTCGTCAAGCGGCAAGCTGGGCTTTAAATCAACGGCTTGGGGGACCTGCGGAACCCGCAGGGGCCGGACCGGCGGCCTAGGGACATCGCCCGGAAACAAGCGACCCAACCTCCAACGCCCGAGCGGAGCGCGTCAGATGACGCCCTTCGCCCGGAGCGACGCCAAGCGTTCGTCCGAACAGCCGGCCCGCTCGCGCAGCACCGCGTCGGTATGCTCGCCCAGCGCAGGGCCCGGCCAGCGCACCCGCCCCGGGGTGGCCGACAGTTTCGGGAAGGCGTTCTGCATCTTGATCCTGCCGAACACCGGATGCTCGGTCTCGATGATCGCCTCGCGGGCGGCGAACTGCGGGTCCTCCAGCATGTCGGGGGCGCGGAACACGCGGCTCGCCGGGATGCCCTTCTCCTCCATGAGCTTCAGGAGGTCGGGAAGCGCCCAGCCGCTGGTCCATTGGGCGATGATCGCGTCCAGCTCCGCTTGGTTCTTCCCCCGGCTGGCGTGGTCCACGAACTTGGGGTCGGTCTTCAGGTCCGGCCGGCCCATGGCCTCCGTCAGCCGGGCGTAGACGTTGTCGCCGTTGCCGCCGATCAGGATCATGTCGCCGCCCGCGCAAGGATAGGCGTTGGAGGGCGCGATGCCGGGCAGCACCGAACCGGAGCGCTCGCGGACGTAGCCGGTGAGGTCGTACTCGGTGACCAGGTTCTCCATCACCGCCAGCACGCTCTCGTAGAGCGCCGCGTCGATCACCTGGCCCCGGCCCGTGCGCTCGCGGTGGTGCAGGGCCATCATGATCCCCATCACCGCGTGCATGGCCGCCAAGCTGTCGCCGATGGAGATGCCCGCCCGCGCCGGCGGCCGGTCCGGCTCTCCGGTGACGTAGCGCAGGCCGCCCATGGCCTCGCCGATCAGGCCGTAGCCGGCCCGCTGCGAATAGGGCCCCGTCTGGCCGAAGCCCGAGACCCGGGCCATCACCAGCTTCGGGTTCTCGGCCGCCAGGCTCTCGTAGGACAGGCCCCACTTCTCCATGGCGCCCGGGCGGAAGTTCTCGATAACGACGTCGGCGCCGCGGATCAGCTCGCGCGCCAGCGCCTGCCCGTCCGGCGTGCGCAGGTCTAGGCCCACCGACTTCTTGTTGCGCCCGATCACCGGCCACCAGGGCGACAGGCCCTTCGGCAGGCTGCGGCCCCACTGGCGCATCGGGTCGCCCGTCCTGGGGTCCTCGATCTTGATCACGTCCGCGCCGAAGTCGCCGAGGATCTGGCCGCAGAAGGGGCCGGCGATCAGGGTGCCCATCTCGATGACGACGAGGTCGGCCAGCGGGCCTGGGGCGGCGGAGGATGCGGACATGGGCTCTCGGAACGGCTGCGACAGGGGGGATCGGCCAAGGTGGAGCCGTGCGGGCCCGGCCTTGTCAATCTTGACCCTACGATACCTAAGTATTCTGCGGAAAGGCGCGGCGTCGGCGCGCGGCTTCCCAACCGCGGCCCCGGGAGCTAAGCGCTAGGGTCATGAGCGCCTACGTCCTCGATCCGCCCGCCGTACCGACCGTGCCCGTGGAGGGCGAGACCGCGGCCTTTCCGGTCCGCCGCATCCTCTGCGTCGGGCGCAACTACGCCGCCCACCGGCGCGAGATGGGCGGCGACGATCGCGACCCGCCGTTCTTCTTCGCCAAGCCCGCCGACGCCGTCGTCCCGCCCGGGACCGATCCGGCCTATCCGCAGCGCACCGGCAACCTGCATCACGAGATCGAGCTGGTGGTGGCGATCGGCAGGGGCGGGGCCGACGTCGCCCCCGACCAGGCGCTGGACCTGATCTATGGCTATGCCGTCGGCGTCGACCTCACCCGCCGCGACCTGCAGGCCGCGGCCCGGGACAAGGGCCAGCCCTGGGACAGCGCCAAGGGCTTCGACGCCTCGGCTCCGATCTCGGCGATCCGCCGGTGGCAGGGCCCGCCGCCGCAGGGCCGCATCGCGCTCTCCGTCAACGGCCAGGTGCGCCAGGACGCCACCGTCGCCGACATGATCTGGAACGTGCCCGAGATCGTCTCGGAAGCCTCGAAGCTGTGGAAGCTCGCGCCGGGCGACCTGATCTACACCGGCACGCCGGAAGGCGTCGGCCCGCTGGTCCGCGGCGACCGGGTCGAGGGCGAGGTGGAGGGCGTCGGCAAGCTCGCCTTCCAGGTGGTCTGATGCCGCTTGTCCTGCACAGCTACTGGCGCGCGACCGCGCCCTACCGGGTCCGCATCGGCCTGAACCTCAAGGGCCTGGCCTACGACTACGCCCCCGTGCATCTCGTGAAGGGGGGGCAGCACTCCGACGAGTACCGGGCGCTCAACGCCCAGGAGCTGGTCCCCAGCCTCGTCACCGAGGACGGCCACACGCTCACCCAGAGCCTCGCCATTCTGGAATGGCTGGAGGAGGTCCATCCGGTCCCGCCGCTCCTGCCCGCCGACGCCTACGACCGGGCCGTGGTCCGGGCCATGGCCGGGATCGTCGCCTGCGACATCCACCCGCTCAACAACCTGCGCATCCAGCAGCAGCTCACCTCGCTGGGCGTCGACGACGCCGGCCGCGAGGCCTGGTCACAGCGCTGGATCAACGACGGCTTCCGCGCCCTGGAGCCGATGGTGGCCCGGCACGGGGCCGGCTTCGCCTTCGGCGCGACGCCCACGCTCGCCGACTGCTGCCTGATCCCCCAGGTCTATTCGGCCCATCGCTACGGCGTGGCCATGGACCCCTATCCGGCCATCGCCGCCGTCGCCGCCCGCGCCGCGGAGCACCCGGCCTTCGCCGCCGCCCATCCCGACCGCCAGCCCGACGCCACGCCGGCGTGATCGCCGACGGGCTTGCCGCCGAACGCCGCTCGGCTTAAGGGCGCGGCCATGCTCGAGGACCTCAAGGCCAACAACCGCCGCTGGGCGGAACGCAAGATCTCCGCCGACCCCGGCTTCTTCAAACGTCTCGAGGGCCAGCAGGCGCCGGAGTACCTCTGGATCGGCTGCTCCGACAGCCGGGTGCCGGCCAACGAGATCGTCGACCTCGACCCGGGCGAGCTGTTCGTCCACCGCAACGTCGCCAACCTCGCTCCGCCGCAGGACGCCAACTATCTCTCGGTGCTGCAATTCGCCGTCGAGGTGCTGAAGGTGAAGCACATCCTGGTGGTCGGCCACTACGGCTGCGGGGGCGTCGCCGCCGCGGTCGACGGCCAGCGCCGGGGCCTCGTCGACCACTGGCTGCACCCGATCCGCGACGTGCATCACGACCACCGCCACGAGCTGGAGGCGATCACCGACGACCGCGCCCGCTGGGACCGGCTGGTGGAGCTCAACGTCATCCGCCAGGTGAGGAACGTCGCCTCCGACGTCTTCATCCAGGACGCCTGGGGCCGCGGCCAGGCGCTGTCGGTGCATGGATGGGTCTATTCGATCGCCAACGGACTTGTGACCGACCTGAACGTCACCACCGCCAGCGTCGACGACCTGCAACGGCTCGGCTGACCCTTGACGCGGGCGCGGGGGGAGGCTTCCCATCCGCGCCACCTGCGGCGCCCGCCAGACGGCGCCGGTGAAACGCTCAAGGATAAGCGATGAGATCCAAGCTGTTGGCGGCCTCCGCGGTCGCCCTCCTTCTCGGCTCCGGGCCCGCCGTGGCCCAGCGGCCGGCGGCCGCCCCCACCGCCGCCGAGGCCAAGGCCTTCGTCGAGGACGCCGAGGCCCAGCTCGAGAAGGCCAACGCCTTCGCCGCGCGCGCCGCCTGGGTGCGGGCCAACTTCATCACCGCCGACACCCAGTGGCTGGAGGCCAAGGCCGGCGCCGAGCAGAACGAGCTCGCCACCCGGCTGGCCATGGAGGCCGCCCGCTTCAACGGCGTGCAGGCCGACCCCGTCACCGCCCGCAAGCTGAAGCTGCTCAAGCTCTACCTCGTCTCGCCGGCCCCCAACCGCCCCGGCGCGGCCGAGGAGCTGTCGAACCTGCTGACCAAGCTGGATTCCACCTATTCCACCGGCAAGTTCGAGTTCCAGGGCAAGCAGATCACCCTGAACGACGCCGAGGATGTGCTCGCCACGTCCCGCAACCCGGCCGAGCTGCGCCAGGTCTGGGAAGGCTGGCGCTCCGTCTCGCCGGCGATGAAGCCGGACTACGCCCGCTTCGTGGCCCTCTCGAACGAGGGCGCGGTGGGCCTGGGCTACAAGGACACCGGCGCGCTCTGGCGCTCCAACTACGACATGGAGCCCGACGAATTCGCCGCCGAGACCGACCGGCTGTGGAAGCAGGTCGAGCCCTTCTACAAGAACCTGCACTGCTACGTCCGCGCCCGGCTCAACGAGCAGTACGGCGACGCCGTGCAGGCGCGCTCGGGCCCGATCCGCGCCGACCTCCTGGGCAATATGTGGGCCCAGCAGTGGGGCAAGATCTACGACGTGGTCCAGCCGAAGGGCATCACCTCCAGCTACAGCCTCGACAAGCTGCTGGTGGAGAAGGGCTACACCCCGGTGAAGATGGTCAAGACCGGCGAGGCCTTCTACTCGTCCCTCGGCTTCGAGCCCCTGCCGGAGACCTTCTGGGAACGTTCGCTGATCGTCCGGCCGCAGGACCGGGAGGTCGTCTGCCACGCCTCGGCCTGGGATCTCGACGACAAGGACGACATCCGCATCAAGATGTGCACCAAGGTGAATGCGGAGGACTTCTCCACCATCCACCACGAGCTCGGGCACAACTACTACCAGCGCGCCTACAAGGATCAGCCGGTGCTGTTCCGTGGCTCGGCCAACGACGGCTTCCACGAGGCGATCGGCGACTTCGCGTCGCTGTCGGCCTCGACGCCCACCTACCTCAACCAGATCGGCCTCCTGGAGAAGGTGCCGGGCACGGAGGAGGACATCCCGTTCCTCCTGAAGATGGCGCTCGACAAGATCGCCTTCCTGCCGTTCGGCCTGCTGGTCGACCGCTGGCGCTGGCAGGTGTTCTCCGGCGAGGTGAGCCCGGACGAGTACAACGACGCGTGGTGGAAGCTGCGCCTGCAGTACCAGGGCCTCGTCCCGCCGGGCCAGCGCCCGGCCGACGCCTTCGATCCGGGCGCCAAGTACCATGTGCCGGGCAACACGCCGTACACGCGCTACTTCCTGGCCCACATCTACCAGTTCCAGTTCCACCGCGCCGCCTGCAAGCAGTCCGGCTGGAAGGGTCCGCTGCACCGCTGCTCGGTCTATGGCCAGAAGGAGATGGGCCAGCGGTTCAACGCCATGATGGAGCTCGGCCAGTCGCAGCCCTGGCCCGAGACGCTCAAGACCTTCACCGGCGAGACCCGCACTGACGCCAGCGCCGTGGCGGACTACTTCCAGCCGCTCAACGCGTGGCTGACGAAGCAGAACCGCGGCGAGAAGTGCGGCTGGTAAGCTGACATCCGGGAAGGGCGGCGGGTGCGTCGTCCTTCCCGTTTCTTCATGCTGAACAGGGATTTACCGTCCCTCTAGCCCCATTCCTTTACGCTGTTTCGGCGATCCTCCCGGCGTTTGTGGCCAAAGGATCGGGGCTCCCGATGGACATCAAGGCTCGTGACCGCCTGACCGGCGTGCTCGCCCGGCTGAAGGCCGGGGCGCATGACGAACGCGGCGTGGCGGCGGTGATCTTCGCGCTCGCGATTGCGGTGCTCATCCCCATGGGGCTGGGCGTGTTCGACGTCTACATGGCCACCGAGCAGCGCGGAAAGCTGCAGGATGCGCTGGACGCCGCGGCCCTCTACGCGGCCCGCTCCAACGCCCAGACCAGCGCCGACATCGACGCCATCGGCGACAAGGCGCTCGCCGCCAACCTGCAGCTCATGGACGGCGCGGTTCTGGAGTCCTCCAGCTTCACCCTGTCCGGGACCAAGGTGGTGGCCCAGGCGTCCGTGCGCCTGCAGGCGCTCGCCCCGGCGCTCTGGGAGCACGATCCGGTCAGCGTCGACACCGAGGTGCAGCGCGCCATCGACCGCCTGGAGATCGCCCTGGTGCTCGACAACACCGGCTCCATGGTCCTCAACAACAGCCCCAAGCTCGCGACCCTGAAGACCGAGGCCAAGAAGCTGGTCGACAAGCTTGCCCAGGCCGCGGCCATGAGCGCCGAGCCGGAGCCGATCAAGCTCGCGCTCGTGCCGTTCTCCAACACCGTCCGCGTGCAGGGGACCACGAGCCTGACCAACTGGAACCCGGCCAGCCACACGGGTCCGGGCGTGCCCGACTGGATCGACCCGCGCGGCCGCCAGCACTGGCCGAACGGCAGCAACATGGACATCTTCGACGTCCAGACCGACCGGCTGACCATGATGCAGAACATCGGCCAGCCCTGGGCCGGGTGCGTGGAGTCGCGCCGCCAGCCGTTCGACATCAGCGAGGCCGCGCCGGACACCTCCACGCCCGCCTCCCTGTTCGTGCCCTACTTCTGGCCGGACGAGCCGGACGTTTCGGGCACGGCCAGGATCAACGATTACCTGACCGACGGCGGCTCGAGCACCAACTGGCTGGTGAAGGAGCGGCGCTCGGCCAAGTACGCCGTCGGCGCCAACTGGCGGCGGAGCGGCAATTTCACCACCGACCTCGGGATGACCTACACCCATGGCCCGAATGCCGGCTGCACCCTGCAGCCGATGATCCGGCTGACCACCAACACATCCACGATCAAGACCGCCATCGACAACATGACGGCCATCGGCGAGACCAATATCCCGCTGGGCATGGTGTGGGGCTGGCACGCGCTGACGCCGAACGCCCCGCTGGCGGACGGAGCCCCCTACGGTACGCCGCACCTGCGCAAGATCGTCATCCTGATGACCGACGGCGAGAACACCCTCTACGACTCCGGGACGAACAACGACTCCTACTACGGCGGTCTGGGCTTCATCTGGCAGGGCATGCTGAACGGCGTCACCGGCTCGTCCGGCACGTCCACGCGCACGACCGCCATGAACAACCGGCTCTCGGCGCTGTGCACGGCCATGAAGGCCCGCAAGATCGAGGTCTACACGGTGCGGGTCGAGGTCTCGAGCGGCTCGTCGAGCCTGCTGCAGAACTGCGCCTCGGCGCCGGACAAGTTCTTCGACGTGGCCAACGTCAACCAGCTCGGCGCAGCCTTCGACGCCATCGCCGCGGCCATCACCAACCTGCGGATCACGAAATAGGAGGATCTCCCCGTTCGCGGGGAGGTGGCCTGCGCGGGCCGGGGGTTGCGGCGTCTTCCCCAGACGTCGCGACCCCCACTCGCCCCGGGTCTAGGCCAGCTTGATCTCGCGCAGCCGCTCCTGGAGGTAGTCGTCGGCGGTGATCGGCGCCGGGTAGCGGTCCGGATGGGCGGCGTCCACGCAGTTGGGCAGGGTGCGGATCAGGTAGTCCGAATTGAAGTGCAGGAAGAACGGCGTGGAGTAGCGCGGGAAGCCGCGGCGCTCCGGCGCCGGGTTCACCACCCGGTGAGTGGTCGACGGCAGGCGGTGGTTGGTCAGCCGCTGCAGCATATCGCCGATGTTGCAGACCAGCGCCCCCGGCGGCGGGTTGATCGCGATCCAGCGGCCATCGTGGTCCTTCACCTCCAGCCCCGCCTCCTCGGCGCCGAGCAGCAGGGTGATGACGTTGATGTCCTCGTGCGCCCCCGCGCGGATGTGCGGCCCGTCCTGCGGCACCGGCGGATAGTGCAGCAGGCGCAGGATCGAATTGCCGAGGTCGACCTTGTCGTCGAAGAACTGGCGGTCGAGGCCGAGGTAGACGCTGATCGCCTCCAGCACCTTCAGGCCCATGGCGTCCAGCGCCTGATAGAGCCAGCTCACCTTCTCGCGGAACTGCGGCAGCTCGGCGTCGGGCCAGACGTTGTCCGGCATGTGGTCGCGGAACGGGTGGCCCGGCGGCAGGTCGCGGCCCACGTGCCAGAATTCCTTGAGGTCGTAGTGGGTGTGGCCCTTGGCGGTCTCGATGCCGAAGGGCGTGTAGCCGCGCTGGCCGGCGACCGGCAGCTTGTACTTCAGCTTCACCTCTTCCGGCAGGGCGAAGAAGGCCTTCATCTGCTCGAGCGCCGCGTCGATCCGGGCCTGCTCCAGGCCGTGGTCGGAGATCACCGCGAAGCCCCAGCGGGCGTAGCTGTCGCCCAGCGTCTGGGTGAAGGCTTCGAAGTCCTGGGAGAAGAGCGCGTAGGAAACGGGCTCGATGCGATCCTGGAGGGCAGGGGCTTGGCTCATGCGCCGCCTTCTACACCCGCCCGCCGCCGGCCTCCACCCGGCGCGGCGATTCGCCGGCGCCCTCCGTCTCGTCCTCGTCCTCGTCGGTGATGCGCGCCATCTCGGCGCGGATCAGCTTCTCGAAGGTCTCCCGCGAGGCGCGCGTGGCCATGATGTAGCGCTCCTCCTCGCCATAGGCCGGCTGCAGCTTCTTGAAGAGGGCGGCGTCGTGTTCGCGGAACACCACCGCCGCCTTCAGCGCGCGGCGCTCGCCCATGCCCAGGTGCACGAGCGCGCGGCGGCCGAAGTTGAGGGCGCTTTCGTACATCTCCCGCTCCACGCCGTCGGCGCCGGCGGCCAGCAGCTCGTAGGCGTGCGGCCGGTCGTAGGCGCGGGCCAGCACCGACAGGTGCGGGAAGCTCTCCTTGGCCAGCTCCACCAGCTCCTTGGCCTTGTCGCGGTCGTCGATGGCGATGATCAGCAGCCGGGCCTTGTCGGCGCCGGCGGTGCGCAGCAGGTCCAGGCGGCTCGCGTCGCCATAGTGCACCCGCCAGCCGAAGCGGCGAACCAGGTCGATGGACTCGATGGAGTTGTCCAGCAGCACCACGTTGAAGCCGTTGGCCATCAGCAGGCGCGTGGCGATCTGGCCGAACCGCCCGAAGCCCGCGACGATCACGTCCGGGTCCCCCTCGTCGAAGGGCAGGCGCTCGGGCTCGGGACGGGGAGCCTGGCGGTTCAGCAGCAGCCGTTCGTAGGCGGCGAAGACCAGTGGCGTGGCCGCCATGGAGACCGCCACCACCGCCGTCAGCAGGCGCGACAGCTCCAGGCCCAGGACGCCGGCCCCCACCGCGAAGCCCAGCAGGACGAAGGCGAACTCCCCGCTCTGCGCCAGGATCACCCCGGTGGTGAGCGCCGTGCGGTGCGGCACGCGGAACACCCGGGCGACGCCGTACATGGCCAGCGTGTTGATCGTCATCAGCCCGATCACCAGCGCCAGGATCAGCAGCGGCTGGGACGCCACCAGCGCCAGGTCCAGGCCCGCGCCGACGGTGATGAAGAACAGGCCGAGCAGCAGACCGCGGAACGGCTCGATGTCGGTCTCCAGCTCGCGCCGGAACTCGCTCTCGGCCAGCACGACGCCGGCCAGGAAGGCGCCCAGCGCCGGCGACAGGCCCACCAGCTCCATCAGCGCCGCCACCGCCACCACCAGCAGCAGGGCCGACGCGGTGAAGATCTCCCGCAGCCTCGCCGCGGCGATGAACCTGAACAGCGGCAGGGTCAGGTAGCGGCCGACGATCACCACCACGGCGACGGCGGCGATCACCGCCAGCGGTCGCACCCAGGCCGGCAGGCCCTCCAGCAGCATGCCGCCGTGGCCGCCCGCCTCGCCGCCGCCGTGGGCGGCGCCCGTGGCCAGCAGCGGCAGCAGGGCGAACATCGGGATCACCGCGAGATCCTGGAACAGCAGGACGCCGAAGCTCGCCTCGCCCACCGGGCCCTGCCTCAGGCCGCGTTCCTCCAGGCTCTGCAGGACGATGGCGGTGGAGGACATGGCCAGGATCGCGCCGGCGGCGAGCGCCACCCGCCAGTCGAGGCCCAGGGCCCAGGCCCCGGCGCTGAGGAGCAGGGCGGTCGCCACCATCTGGCCAAGGCCCAGGCCGAAGATGTTGGTCCGCATACGCCACAGCAGCGCCGGGCGGACCTCCAGCCCGATCAGGAACAGGAGGATGACCACGCCGAACTCGGCGAAGCGCATCACGTCCTCGGACTCGCCGACGAGGTCGAGGGCGAACGGCCCCACCACGACGCCCGCCAGCAGGTACCCCAGCACCGAGCCCAGCCCCAGCCGCTTGGCGATCGGCACCGAGATCACGCCAGCCGTCAGGTAGACGAGCGCCTGGATCAGCAGGGGCTGGCCGTTCATCGCAGGTCGTCCGGGGCAGGCGCGCGCATGGCCGGCAATGGACCCCGCAACGCCGCCGCGTGCACGCGGTTTTTTCGGCCGGCGCGCGGGTGCGTGTGGCCACGTTTCATCAGTCGGTGAATTTCTGTGCGCGAGCGGTTCTCAATCCGCCGTCCGCAGCGTAAAGGGCAGGCATGGCGAACAAGGTGCAGACAACCGCGAAGGACGCCCTGTCGGGCCTTCTCTTCGACGGCATGACCATCATGGCGGGCGGCTTCGGCCTCTGCGGGATCCCGGAGAACCTGATCGCGGCGATCCGCGACACGGGCGTGAAGGACCTGACCGTCGTCTCCAACAACTGCGGCGTCGACGACTTCGGGCTCGGCGTGCTGCTGGCCGGCGGGCAGATCCGCAAGATGATCTCGTCCTACGTGGGCGAGAACAAGCTGTTCGCCGAGCTCTACCTCTCCGGAAAGCTGGAGCTGGAGTTCAACCCGCAGGGCACGCTCGCCGAGCGCATCCGGGCCGGCGGCGCGGGCATCCCGGCCTTCTTCACCAGGACCGGCGTCGGCACCCTGGTGGCCGACGGCAAGGAGGTCCGGGTTTTCGACGGCGAGGAGTATGTGATGGAGCGCGGCCTCGTCGCCGACCTCTCCATCGTCAAGGCCTGGAAGGGCGACGCCGAGGGCAACCTCGTCTACCGGAAGACCGCGCGGAACTTCAATCCGATGATGGCCACCGCCGGCAAGGTGACCGTCGCCGAGGTCGAGGAGCTGGTCGAGGTGGGGTCCATCGATCCCGACCACATCCACACCCCGGGGATCTACGTCGACCGGATCCTGAAGGGTCCCCGTTTCGAGAAGCGGATCGAGCAGCTCACCGTGCGCACCCGCGAGACCGAGGGCGCCGCCGCCGGAGAGGAAGTCTAGAATGGCCTGGAACCGCGACCAGATGGCGGCTCGCGCGGCGAGCGAGCTGCGCGACGGCTTCTACGTGAACCTCGGCATCGGCATCCCGACCCTGGTGGCCAACTACATCCCGGCCGGCATGAGCGTGACCCTGCAGTCGGAGAACGGCATGCTGGGCATGGGGCCGTTCCCCTACGAGGGCGAGGCCGACCCGGACCTGATCAACGCCGGCAAGCAGACGATCACCGCCCTGCCGTCCTCGTCCTACTTCAGCTCGGCCGACAGCTTCGCCATGATCCGCGGCGGCCACATCGACCTCTCGATCCTGGGCGCCATGCAGGTGGCCGCCAACGGCGACCTCGCCAACTGGATGGTGCCGGGCAAGATGGTGAAGGGCATGGGCGGGGCCATGGACCTGGTGGCCGGCGTCAAGCGCGTGGTCGTGGTCATGGAGCACGTGGAGAAGTCCGGCGCGCCCAAGCTGGTCAACGCCTGCTCCCTGCCGCTCACCGGCAAGGGGGTGGTGGACCTGGTGGTCACCGACCTCGGCGTCTTCGACGTCGCCCGCGGCAAGGCCCCGCTGACCCTCCTCGAGCTCGCCCCCGGCGTGACGGTGGAGGAGGTGAAGGCCAAGACCGAAGCCCCGTTCGAGGTGGCGGCGAAGGCGGCGGCCTAGCTCGCATCCGCCGGCCGGACGCCTACGTATCCTCGTGACCTGACCCCTCGCGAGTGACAGACTTTCCGTCCATGAAGGCGCCCCTATTCGCGGCCATCGCCGCCTCGACCCTGGCCCTGGCGTCCGCCGCCCCGGCCCAGTCCAACCTGAGGACCGCGGTGTTCGCCGGCGGCTGCTTCTGGTCGGTGGAGAAGTTCTTCGAGGCCGCGCCCGGCGTGGTCGCCGCCGTCTCCGGCTATTCCGGCGGCGCCTCGAAGAATCCGACCTACGAGGCCCACCAGGGCCACATGGAGGCGGTGAGGGTCACCTACGACCCTTCGAAGACCAGCTATGCGAAGCTGGTCGACCACTTCTTCCACAACATCGACCCGACCGATCCCAACGGCCAGATCTGCGACAAGGGCCCCTCCTACCGCACGGCCGTCTTCGTCTCGAGCCCGCAGGAGCGGCAGACCGCCGAGGCCATCAAGGTCCAGGTGCAGAAGCAGCTCGGCGCCGCCATCGCCACCCAGGTGCGGCCGGCGGCGACCTTCTGGCCGGCGGAGGCCTATCACCAGGACTTCGCGAAGAAGAACCCGCGCCGGTACGAGGCCTACCGCATCGGCTGCGGCCGCGACCGCCACCTCAAGGTGATCTGGGGCGGCCGGTAGCCTGATCCCGCGGCTTCGGGGCGAAGCCCTCGCCGACGAACATCTCGACGCGCCGCTTGCGCCTGGCGTCCAGCCGGACGTTTGCGATCTCGCCGCCGGAGACACTGGCGAAGTCGCCTTCCATCTCGGCCCGCCAGTTCCCCTCCAGCGCCACGGCCAGCACGCGGCGGCCCTCGGCGGGGGTCAGCGGCGCGCTGGTCTCGGCCTGGTTCTGCGGCGTGTCGGCCAGCAGCCAGGCGCGCAGCGGCGGCGCGGCCGGGTCGGCGAACCACTCGCGGCCGTAGTAACGCATGGCGTAGTAGAGGAAGCGGCTGTTGACGGCGATGGCGGTGAGGCCCGCCGGCTCCTCCACCGCCGCCCGCTCCAGCACCAGCCGGGTGGTCTCGTCCCAGCCCTTGGCCCGCTTGAAGCTGTTGGCCGCGCCCATCCGCTCGGCCAGCGCCGGCGAGACGGTGAAGGCCAGGAACAGGGCCGCCAGGCCCGCCTGCAGCACAACCGCCGCCGTCAGCCAGCCCTTCGCCCGCCAACGCATCAGCCAGGCGGCCACCAGGATCGCGCCGGGCAGGTAGGCCGCCCCCGACCAGTTGGCGTTGGCCCGGCTCACGAAGGCCTGGCCGGTGACGATCAGGAGCGGCGGCAGGGTGAAGCACAGCAGCAGCAGGTCGGCCGGCTGCAGCCGCCGGCGCCGCACGGCCAGGACCACGCCCACGATCAGGGCGACGAACGGGATCGGCCCGAACACCCCGAACTGAGTGAGGATGAATTCCCCGAGCTCAGCGAAGTTGAACAGCTTGCGCCCGCCCCAGGCGGCGTTGGCGGCGGTGTGCTGGACGGTGGCGAAGCCGTGCTGGGCGTTCCAGACCAGGTTCGGAGCCATCACCGCCAGGAAGGCCAGCACCGCCAGCCCGGCCGTCGCCGGCGACCAGGCGCGGCGCGCCTCCCGCGAGAGCGCCAGGTGCAGGGCGATCCCGATCGCTCCGTACACGGCCGCATACTTGGACAGGAAGGCCAGCCCGAGCGCCGCGCCGACGCCGGCCGCCAGCATCAGGCGCGGCCGGCCCTGCGCGCCCTGCAGCGCCACATAGGCGAGGATCGTCAGTCCAAGGAAGAACAGCAGGGGGGCATCGGTGGCGATCACCCCGGCCGAGAGCTGGATGGCCGGCGCCAGCGCATAAAGCGCCGTCGCCGCCAGCGCGATCCGGCTGTCATAAAGCCGCCGGGCGATGGCGAAGACCAGCAGCGCCGCGCCCGCCTGGAACAGCGGCGCGCCCAGCCGCACCCAGGCCTCCGTGTCCCCGCCCAGGGCGGTGGTGGCCCAGATCGTCCAGGCGATCATCGGCGGCTTGGAGTAGTAGCCGAAGTCCAGCGTGCGCGACCAAAGCCAGTACTGGGCCTCGTCGGGATAGAGCTCCAGCGGCGTGGCGAAGAGGGCGACCAGGCGCGCGGCGGTGAGCCCGGCCACCAGCATGACCGCCGCCCGCCAGTCCCCGCCCGTCCGTGCTCCTTCGGCCATCGGCTCCTCGCTCGCATGCGCCCCGCGCAGGCGGCGTGTGTATAGCTTCGGCGCCACGGTTTCGAGCGACTTGCGCGACGCGTTGTCACCGTAACAAAAGCGTCACCCACAGCGGCCGATTCCGCGCTATAGGGCCGAATTAAGACTCAAAGGGGTCGTCGTGGGGCGACGGGCCCGATGGTTGGGAAAAGGGGATACCTCATGAACATCACTCAACGCCTCGCGTGCGGCGCGGCTGTAGTGGCGCTTGCCTCGGCCGCCTCCACCGCCGTCTACGCCCAGGCCACCACCGGCGCCGTCCGCGGTCAGATCACCGACGAGAACGGCGTCGCCGTCGCCAACGCGACCGTCACCGTCACCCACGTGCCGACCGGCTCCAGCTCGACGTCGGTGACCGACGCCAGCGGCTTCTATTCGGTCCGCGGCCTGCGTCCGGGCGGTCCCTACCGCGTGCGCGCCACGGCGGCCAACTATGACGCCGGCACGACCAACGTCGCCGCCATCGGCGTGGGCGAGCCCGCCAACGTCGACGTCCTGCTCTATTCCACCGGCGCCGAAGTGGCCGAGGTGGTGGTCACCGCCGCCGCCGCGGCGTCCAACCAGGGCGGCCCCAGCTCCAACTTCACCTCGAGCGACATCGAGAACCTGCCGTCGATCAGCCGCGACCTGAAGGACGTGGCGCGGATCGACCCGTTCGCCTCGATCGACCCGACGAACCAGGACGCCCTGTCCTTCGCGGGCACGAACACCCGCTTCAACCAGCTGACCGTCGACGGCGTGCGCCAGAACGACGACTTCGGCCTGAACAACAACGGCTACCCGACCCAGCGCTCGCCGATCTCGCTGGACGCCATCGCGGCGGTGAACGTCTCGGTCGCACCCTACAGCGTGATCAACAACGGCTTCACGGGCGGCCAGATCAACGCCGTCACCAAGTCGGGCGGCAACACCTTCTCCGGCACGGCCTTTTACGAGTACACCGACCAGGACCTGCGCGGTGACTCCATCGAGGGCGTGAACTTCGGCGCGCCCTTCGAGGAGAAGGTCTACGGCTTCACTCTCGGCGGCCCGATCCTCCGCGACCGCCTGTTCTTCTTCGGCTCCTACGAGAAGTTCGAGGGCGTCCTCGGCTTCGACGAGGGTCCGGCCGGCTCCGGCGCCGCCATCGAGATCCCGCGCATCACCCAGCAGGCGATCGACACCTTCCGGGCCGACACCCAGCGGATCTACGGCTACGACCCCGGCAGCGCCGTGACCGGCGCCTTCCCGGTCGAGGACGAGAAGTGGCTCGGCAAGATCGACTGGAACATCACCGACAACCACCGCGCCTCGTTCACCTACCAGAACACCAAGGGCAACTCGTTCAACGGCTCGGTGTCCGACACCTTCGCCCAGGGCAACAGCACGACCCAGCCGGCCATCGGCCTGGAGTCGCGCCAGTACAACAAGACCGAGGAGCTGATCGCCTATCAGGTGCAGGTGAACTCGGACTGGACCGACGACTTCTCCACCGAGCTGCGCTGGTCGTCCAAGGAGACCGACACCACCCAGATCCCGCTGGGCGGCCTCTCCGTCGGTGAGGTCATCGTGCGCGCCGCGGACCTGCCGGGCGTCCAGCCGGGCGGCGGCACGCCGGAGATCCGCTTCGGCGCCGACATCAACCGTCACGACAACTATCTGAACGTGAAGGTCGACACCCTCGAGGCGATCGCCCGCTACCGCCTGGGGGCGCACGACTTCCTGTTCGGCGCCCGCACCGAGAAGAACGACATCTTCAACGTGTTCGTCGCCCGCTCGCTCGGCAGCTACACCTTCAACAGCTACGCCGACTACCTGGCCCGCCGCGCCTCGGCCTTCTCGCTCACCGGCGGCATCGATCCGTCGTCGGGCACGGTTCCGGCCACCCTCGGCACGGCCCGCGCCGGCGCCGCCGACTTCGGCTTCCGCCTGTCCTCGCTGTACGCCGAGGACCGCCTGCAGATCCTGGACAACCTCGATGTGTCGGTGGGCTTCCGCTACGACTGGTACTCGACCGACGACGCGCCGATCCTGAACACCGCCTTCCTGTCGCGTCAGGCGTTCGCCAACACCAAGAGCCTCGACGGCGAGTCGGTGTTCCTGCCCCGCGTCTCGTTCAACTACGAGCCGATGGACCGCCTGAACATCTCCGGCGGCTTCGGCCGGTTCTCGGCCACCGGCCTGAACGTCTGGATCTCGAACTCCTTCTCGAACACGGGCGTCAGCCAGACCAACGCGGTCTGCCCGGCGGCGCCGTTCACCAACGTCAGCCTGACCTCGGCGCCGGCGGGCTGCACCTTCACCCCGCGCGGCGGCGACGTGAACGCGCTGTCTCCGGCGTTCCAGATCCCCACCACCTGGAAGGCCAACCTGCAGGTCGGCTACGAGTTCGACTTCACCGGCTTCGGCCTGGGCGACGGCTGGCTGGCGCAGGTCGATTTCCTGAAGTCGTTCAACGAGAACGCCCTCTACTGGTACGACGCCCGCGCCATCCAGACGGGCGTGGCGCCGGACGGCCGTCCGGTCTACGGCCGCACCACGGTCGGCGACCTGACGGGCAACCAGGGCGACTTCATCCTGCGCAACATCGACAAGGGCGGGTCGGACTCGGTGGCCTTCACCGCGGCCAAGGACTGGCGTGACGGCTGGTTCGACGGCCTGAGCTTCCGTTACACCTACACCTATACGGAAGCCGAAGACGCCAACCCGATGACCAGCTCGATCGCTTCGTCGAGCTTCACCCGGTTCGCCAGCTCCGACCCGCAGCGTCCGCCGGCGGCGACCTCCGACTACGAGGTCCGTCACCGTCACGCGCTGAACCTGGCCTATGCGAAGAAGTTCTTCGGCGACAACGAGACCTCGTTCACGATGTTCGCCCAGCACCGCTCGGGCCTGCCGTTCAGCTACACCTTCGCCAACAGCCGGACCGGCAACTTCGACAACGACTTCGGCTACTACACCTCGAGCTACTCGGGCCGCCAGGCGACCTCGAACGCCCTGCTCTACGTGCCGACCGCCAACGACCCGCGGGTCGTCTACGGCGCCGGCTTCGACGTGGCGCGCTTCCAGACCTTCCTGGAGAACTCGGGCCTCTCGAAGTATGCCGGCGAGATCGCGCCGCGGAACGCCTTCCGTCAGGCGGACGTGACCACCATCGACTTCCGGATCAGCCAGGAGCTGCCGGCCTTCTTCCCGAACGGGGCGAAGCTGGAGGTGTTCATGGACGTCGAGAACCTCGGCAACCTGCTGAACGACGACTGGGGCGTGCTCGAGCAGTACGACTTCTCGCGCATGGTCCCGGTGGCGAACGTGAGCTGCATCGCGGCCACGTCCACCGCCGCGGTCGGCTGCGGCGCGCCGGGCGCCCGCTACCTCTACACCGGCACCGGCGCCGGCGGCGCCTTCCAGGAGCCGCAGCGCGCCTTCCGCCGCGACCAGTCGCTGTGGCAGGTCAAGTTCGGCGCCAAGTACAAGTTCTGAGCCTTACGGCCCGGACTGGACTGAGTTGGGGGCGGCTGCAGCGATGCAGCCGCCCTTCTTCTTTGCGCCCCGCCGCACGCGGAATGTCGCGGATGCTTGACGCGGGGGGCGACCGGGGCCATCTGCGCCCGGCTTCGTTTCGAGAGGGCTGGATGAGCTTCACCGTACCTGCCGAGTGGGCGCCCCACCGGGCCATGTGGCTGGGCTTCCCGAGCCACGCGGACCTCTGGGAGACCGACCTCGACGCCGCGCAGGCTGAGGTGGCCGACCTTGCCCGCGCGCTCGCGGGTCCCGGGAGCGAGACCGTGCGCCTGATGACCGGCCATCCCGACGGCGAGGCCGCCGCGCGCCGGATGCTGGGGGACGTGGCGAATGTCGAGATTGTGCCGGGGGCCTTCGGCGACATCTGGCTGCGCGACACCGGCCCGATCTTCGGCTTCGGCGCAGAGGGTCTCGAGGCGCGCGGCTTCCGCTTCAACGGCTGGGGCGGCAAGTACGAGCTGGAGCACGACGACACCGTGGCCCGGCAGATCGCCACGGCCTCGAAGACCCCGCTCCGGGCCTTCCCCTTCATCCTGGAGGGGGGCGCCGTCGACCACGACGGCGAGGGCACGGTGCTGACCACCGGCCAGTGCGTGCTCAACCCCAACCGCAACTCAGGCTGGACGGAAGAGGTCGCCGAGGCCGCCTTCGCCGAGGCGCTGGGCGCGAAGAAGGTCATCTGGCTGGGCGAGGGCCTGCAGAACGACCACACCGACGGCCACGTGGACAACCTCGCCCGCTTCGTGGCGCCGGGCGTCGTCGCCGTGCCGGTCGCCTGGGGTCGGGGGGACCCGAACGCCGAGGCCTATGACGACGCCGCCCGGCGCCTGTCGCAGGCGACCGACGCCGCCGGCCGCGCCATCAAGGTGATGCGCATCCCCTCGCCCGGCTGGGTCGAGGGCGACGAGGGCCGCGCGATCCCGGCCAGCCACATGAACTTCCTGATCGCCAACAAGGCGGTGCTCGTGCCCATCTACGAGCCGCGCCCCGGCGAGCTCGCCGTCCAGGCGCTGGAGACCCTGTTCCCCGACCGCCAGGTGATCGGCCTGCCGTCCATGGCCATCCTCACCGGCGGCGGCTCGTTCCACTGCATCACCCAGCAGGAGCCCGCCTGATGACGCGCAAGATGACGGTCGCCGCCATCCAGACCTCCTACGGCGACGACCTGCGGGCCAATATCGCCAAGACCGCCGACTTCATTCGTGAGGCGGCGGACAGGGGCGCGCAGGTGATCCTGCCGTCCGAGCTGTTCCAGGGTCCCTACTTCTGCGTCGCCCAGGAGGAGCGCTGGTTCGCCACCGCGAAGCCCTGGCGCGAACACCCCTGCGTCACCGAGCTCGCGCCGCTCGCCAAGGAACTGGGCGTCGTCCTGCCGATCTCGATCTACGAGCGCGAGGGGCCGCACTACTTCAACAGCCTCGTCATGGTGGACGCGGACGGCTCGCCCATGGGCGTCTACCGCAAGAGCCACATCCCCGACGGGCCGGGCTACATGGAGAAGTACTACTTCCGGCCCGGCGACACCGGCTTCAAGGTCTGGGACACGAAGTTCGGCCGCGTCGGCGTCGGCATCTGCTGGGACCAGTGGTACCCCGAATGCGCCCGGGCCATGACCCTGATGGGCGCCGAGGTCCTGCTCTATCCCACCGCCATCGGCTCGGAGCCTCACGACCCGACGCTGGACACCGCCGCCCCCTGGCGGCGCGCCATGCAGGGCCACGCCGTCTCGAACGTCATCCCCGTGGTCGGCGCCAACCGCACCGGTTTCGAGCCCTGGGAGAACTATCCGAACGGCGGCCAGCAGTTCTACGGCTCGTCCTTCATCGCCGATCACCGGGGCGACCTGGTGGCCGCCTTCGGCCGCGAGGACGAGGGGGCGCTGGTCGCCGAGTTCGACCTCGACTTCCTGGCCACGCACCGCGCCGCCTGGGGCTTCTTCCGCGACCGGCGCACCGACCTCTACGGCGCGCTGGCCAACGCGCGGCCGGCCTGAGGGACGATGGGGTGATCGAGACCGAGCGGCTCATCCTGCGGCCCTTCCGCATCGAGGAGGACCGCGAGCCGTTCGGGGCGCTCAACGCCGACCGCCGTGTCGCCGACTGGCTGGGTGGACCGCTGACCCGCCAGCAGAGCGACGGCCTGATCGACCGCATCAATGGCCACATCGTCGAGCACGGCTTCGGCTTCTGGGCCGCCGAGCTGAAGGCCGAGCGTCGGCTGGTGGGCGCCATCGGCCTGCAGGTGGTGCGGGCGGACGCCCTGCCGCTCGGCCCCGCCATCGAGACGGGCTGGCGGCTGGCCTACGACTTCTGGGGGCAGGGGCTGGTCACCGAGGGCGCGTCGGCCGCGCTCGCCTGGGCCTTCGCCCGGCTGCCCATACCGGAGGTGGTGGCCTTCACCGGCGTCACGAACCTGCGCTCGCAGGCCGTGATGCGCCGCATCGGCATGACCCCCGATCCGTCCCGCGACTTCGACCACCCCAGGCTCGCCGCGGACCACCCCCTGCGCCGCCACGTGGTCTACGCCATCGCGCGGCCTGGCTAGCCGTCGCAGCCCGACGCCGCCGGGGCGCGGGCGATCTCCGTCCGCGCCATGGCCATGTCGGCGTTGAACGCAGGCTCGGCGTGCAGGCGCGCGACCATGCCGGACGCCAGGGTGCGGCCCGCCTCGATGTCGCTCATGTAGTGGACGCCGCAGATCGCCCGGCTCTCGCCCATCTCGCGGCCGGCCACCAGCAGCCGGTCGGCCCGCTCGGGCGCCAGTTCGGTGAGCAGCAGCCCCCAGGTCCAGCCGACCATGGCGTGGCCGGACGGGTAGGAGGCGTTGGTCTTCATCCACTCGGCGCGGGCGATGCAGATGGGCTTGTCGTTGCCGACCGCCGGCCGCAGCCGCCCGTAGTGGTCCTTGGCCGGCGTGCCGACGTCGCGGACGTCCAGCTCGATGCGGTGCAGGATGCGCCAGGCGGTCGGCGTGCGGGCCTCGCTGAGCTCCTTGCCGAGCGCGCAGGAGAACCGCTTCAGCGCCCCGCCCTGCCAGATCTCGTTGTCCTCGATCGCCGCCTTCCAGCGCGGCGTGCCCTCCAGCGCGCGGGTCTCGTCGTACATCGCCCGCTCGGCCCGGCCCTGGGCGGAATCCGGCGCGGCCGGCGCAGGCAGGATCGCCTTGCCGTCCAGGGCGCCTGCCGGCAGGTAGCCGGTGAGCCTGGTGGGCACAGGTCCCGCCCGCGCCGCATCCACGGCGGCGGGCGGGGAGGGCGCGTCGGTGGCGCAGGCGGCGAGCGCGACGAGCGCCGCGCAGAGGGTCAGGTTGCGGATCAACGAAGCTTCCTAGGCGCGAAGGACGGTCTTGCCGTTCTTGATGACGGTGGCGTTCCGGTCCTTAACCCGCGCCTCGAAGGAAATCACCGTCCCGTCGCGCCACAGGTCCACGGTGATGGTGTCGCCGGGGAAGACGGGCGCGGAGAACCTCGCCTGGTGACTGAGGATCTGGTTCGGGTCGTAGCCGGTGATGGCCTGCAGGACCGCGCGGCAGGTGATGCCGTAGGTGCACAGCCCGTGCAGGATCGGCACGGGGAAGCCCGCGCGCCTGGCCACGTCCGGATCGGAGTGAAGCGGGTTGCGGTCGCCGTTCAGCCGGTAGAGCAGGGCCTGGTCGGGCCGCGTGTCGATGTCCACCGACAGGTCGGGCTTGCGCGAGGGGACCTGGTGCGGCTCGGGCGCGCCCTCCGTCGGGCCGCCGAATCCGCCGTCGCCGCGGGCGAAGGTGGAGCCGGTGAGGGTGGCGACCTTCTCGCCGTTCTCGTCCTTCCAGACGGTCTCGTTGACGATCACCGCGCCCTTGTCCTTGCCCTTGTCGTAGGCGCCGACCGTGCGGCTTTCGGCGGTGAAGGTCCCGGAGACCGGCAGGGGCTGGTGCAACTCCACCTTCTGCTCGCCGTGAACCACCATCAGGAAGTTGATCTCGCTGACCCGGCGGCCCTCCGGCACCTGCGGCGGCGAGCGGCCCTGGCGGCCGCCGGCCGCGGCCAGCACGGTGGCGGCGGTGGGGACCACCTTCAGGTTCTTCTCGTAGGTGAAATCGAGCTCGTGGGCGTCCAGGGGATCGCGGCCCATGCCGATGCCGAGCGCATACAGCATCACGTCCTTGTCGCCGTAGCTGAAGGTCCTGGGCTCGGTCTTCTGCTCCAGGATGTCCGGGTAATAGATCGGCATGAAATATCCCTCCCTTTATCAATGGGCGGATTGAAGACCCACGGGCGCGGCTCCGCAAGCGCCGCGCGGCCGGGGCATTTGCCGCTCGGTTGTCGATGGGCTAGAAGCGGCGACCTCGTGCGCGCGGGGCTCCGCTGCGTCCCAAGATTTCGAAGGCTTCCATGACCACCACGACCCAGCCCGGCCTCGGCCAGATCACCGGCAACGTCCTCTTCTACTCCCAGCCCGAGCCGCTCACCCCCGAGCTGCACGGCAAGCTGGGCGTGAAGCGCATGGACGGCCCGTTCACCTTCGCCAAGGTCGGCCACGCCATCCCGCTGACCGTGGGCGAGTTCCCGCTGGCCGCCGTCACCGGCCCGATCATCTTCGTCGGCGACGAGAAGCTGCCGATCGCGGTCATGGGCCTGAACGCCGGCGAGAACATGTTCGTCCGCGACAACGGCATGTTCGAGCCGGGCGTCTACATCCCGGCCTATGTGCGCCGCTATCCGTTCGTCTTCGCCAACGACTCGGCGAACAACCAGATGGTGCTCTGCGTCGACCGCAAGGCCGAGTTCATCGTCGAAGGCGGCGACATGCCGTTCTTCGAGAACGGCCAGCCGAGCGAGTACACGAAGAACTGCATCGAGTTCTGCAACAACTTCGAGATCGAGCGGCAGCGCACCCTGTCCTTCGTGCAGATCCTGAAGGACCTCGACCTGTTCGAGCAGAAGACCGCCAACTTCACGCCGATGAACCCGGACGGCACGCCCGGCGAGCCTCAGAAGATCGCCGACTACTTCGGCGTCTCCGAGGACAAGCTCAACAAGCTGCCCACCGAGAAGCTGGTCGAGCTCCGCGACAACGGCGCCCTGTCGCAGATCTACGCCCACATGCTGTCGCTGGTCGGCTGGGACCGCCTGATCGCGCTCGCCATGGCCCGCGCGCCGCAGGAGCCGGTCGCCGCCAACGCCTGAGACCGGATGAGGGGGCTCCCGGCGCCGCCGGAGGCCCCTTCTTCGTCTCCGCCTACCGTACGAAGACGCTCCGCGTCAGGCACGAGAAGACCAGCCGCCCGGCCTCGTCGAGCAGGTCGTGCTGGCAGATGACGATGCCCTTGCCCTCGCCCACCGGGTCCTTGGCCATCACGGTCATGCGGCCGCGCAGCAGCTCGCCGGCCGGCGGGTTGCGCATCCAGCGCAGCGCGTCGACCCCCAGCCGCTTGATCTGCGGCCAGTCGGTGCTGGCCACCGCATCCAGGCGGGCCCAGATCGCGTAGACCATGGAGTCCGGCGCGCCGCGGTCCAGCGTCCAGCCGGGCGTGAACGCGCCCACGAACGCCTCCAGCGCCTCGGGGTCCACGGCCGCTGCGCCGAGCGGGACCACCTGGCCGATCTGGATGTCGTCGAAGGCTGCGGGCACTGGGCGGGGCTCCGGAACGGGGAACGGGATTCGATGATGATGGGGCTGCGGCGCCGGCGAAGTCGAGCCCGCTTTGCGCTGGCCGCGCCGCCGCGCCATATAGCGGGCGAGTCGTATGGGGCGGACAGACGGATGATGCGTTTCCTCGCGGGCCTCCTGATGGCGCTGGCCTTCGTCGCGCCGGCCGCCGCCCAGCCCGTCGACACCGGCCATGTCGAGGCCGAGCTGGTCGCCCAGGCTCAGGGTGTTGCGCCCGGCCAGACCATCCACGTGGCGCTTCGCCAGAAGATCGACGACGGCTGGCACACCTATTGGCGCAACGCCGGCGATTCCGGCGAGGCCACCCGCATCGACTGGACCCTGCCGCCTGGCTGGACCGCCGGCGAGTTCGTCTGGCCGACCCCGCACCGCCTGCCGGTCGGTCCGCTGGTCAACTACGGCTACGAGGGCGAGGTCCTGCTGCCCATGGCGCTCACCGCGCCGGCCAACGCGCAGCCGGGGTCGACGGCCACGCTCCGGGGCAAGGCCTATTTCCTGGTCTGCGAGGAGATCTGCATCCCCGAGGAGGCGGAGCTCCAGCTCGCCGTGCCGGTGGTCGCCGCCCCCGCCGCCGCCGATCCGAAGTGGGGCCCGGCCATCGGCCAGGCGCTGGCGTCCGCGCCGAAGCCCGCCGGCCTCGCCGCCGCCTTCGAGAAGCGCGGCGCCCTGGTGGCGCTGGCGGTGACCGGCGCGGCCCTGAAGGGCGCCGACGTCGCCGACGCCTATTTCTTCCCCTTCGCCTCCACGGTCATCGACCACGCCAAACCCCAGCCGATCGAGCGGGGCCCCTATGGCCTGACCCTGACCCTCACACCCGGCTACGACTTCCAGTCCGGCGCTGGGCCCGGGGCGCTGGCCGGTGTGCTGTCGCTCGGCGACCGCGCCTACGAGGTCTCCGCCACGGCCGGCCCGTTGCCGGCGGGCGCCTCGGGCCTCGGTCCGCCGCCCGTCAAGGCAGCCGGCGGGGCGGGCGGCGGGCTCGGCCTGCCCATGGCGGCGCTGTTCGCCCTGCTGGGCGGCCTCGTGCTCAACCTGATGCCCTGCGTCTTCCCGGTGCTGGCCATGAAGGCCGCCTCCCTGGCCGGGCACGCCCACGAGCAGGCCGCCGCCCGCCGCCAGGGCCTGGCCTTCGGCGCCGGCGTGCTGGTGACCTTCCTGGCGCTGGCCAGCGCGCTGATCGCCCTGCAGGCCGCGGGCTCCGCCGTCGGCTGGGGGTTCCAGCTGCAGTCGCCGCCGGTGGTGGCGGGCCTGGCCCTGCTGATGCTCGCCGTGGCCCTGAACCTGTCCGGCGTGTTCGAGGTGGGCGGCTCCCTGCAGGGTGCGGGCGCGGGCCTCGCGTCGCGCCGCGGGCTCACCGGCGCCTTCTTCACCGGCGTGCTCGCCGTCGTGGTCGCCGCCCCCTGCACGGCGCCCTTCATGGCCCCGGCGCTCGGCTGGGGCCTCACCCAGCCGCCGGCCGCGGCGCTGGCGGTCTTCCTGGCGCTGGGGATCGGCTTCGCCCTGCCGTTCGTGGCGGTGTCCTTCGCCCCCGCCCTGCTGGCCCGCCTGCCCAGGCCCGGGACCTGGATGGACGTGTTCAAGAAGGCCCTGGCGTTCCCGATGTACGGTGCGGCGGCCTGGCTCGTCTGGGTGCTGGCCCAGCAGGTGGACGCCGCCGGCCTCGCCCGCATCCTGGCCGCCGCCGTGGTCTTCGCCGCCGCGCTCTGGCTGGCGGGCCGGGCGCAGCGCGGCCGTCTCGGCGGGCGCGGCGTGGCGATCGAGGGCGGGCTCGCCGCGGCCCTTCTGATCCTCGCCGTGGCGGTCGCGCTCTGGGACGACTATGCGCCGGCCGCCGCGCCGGGCGCCGCGAGCGCCTCCGCCGCCGTGCCCTACGAGGCCTACAGCTCGGAGCGGCTCGCCGCCCTGCGCGCCGAAGGCCGGCCGGTATTCGTCAACTTCACCGCCGCCTGGTGCGTGAGCTGCCAGGTGAACGAGCGCGTCGCCCTCTCCAGCCCCAAGGTCGCCAGGGCCATGGCCGACACCGGCGTCGCCTACCTCAAGGCCGACTGGACCCGGAAGGACGCCGCCATCGCCGCCGAGCTCGCCCGCCACGGCCGGGCCGGCGTGCCGCTCTACCTCGTGTATGGCGCGGGCGGCGGCGACCGCGTTATCCTGCCCAACATCCTGACCGAAGGGGTGGTGGTCCGCGCGCTGGAGGCCGCCGCCCGCGGTCGCTGACCGCCGCCACGAGGGAGCCCCGCCGATGCCGCTTCGCCGCCGCGCCGTCCTAGGCTTCGCGCTCGCCGCGATCCTGGCCGCGCCCGCCGCCGCCCAGCCCCAGCTCGGCCAGCCCGCGCCCGCCTTCTCCGCCGTGGACGCCGACGGCCGCACCCGCACGCTCGCGGAGTTCAAGGGGCGGACCGTGGTCCTGGAGTGGACCAACAACGGCTGTCCCTACGTCGGCAAGCACTACAACTCCGGCGCCATGCAACGCCTGCAGCGCCAGGCCGCCAGGGACGGCGTCGTCTGGCTGACGGTGGTCTCCTCGGCGCCGGAGATGCAGGGCCACCTCACCGCCGCCCAGGCGAAACTCTGGAAGGCGAAGGTGAAAGCCTCGCCCGCCGCCGTCCTGCTCGACCCCGAGGGACGCATGGGACGGGCCTACGATGCGAAGACCACGCCGCACATGTTCGTCGTCGATCGCACGGGCCGCCTCGCCTACATGGGCGGCATCGACGACCGGCCCTCCTCCGAGCCGGAGAGCCTGAAGGGCGCGAAGAACCATGTCGCCGCAGCCCTCGCCGACCTCAGGGCCGGCCGTCCCGTGGCCCAGGCCGTGACCCGTCCGTACGGCTGCGGCGTTAAGTACGCGTCGGCCGACTGACCGGCCGGGGATGATCCAGGGGCTGTGAGCTTGTCCGAGACCGACGCCGCGTGGGCGGCCCTCCATGCCGCCGCCGAGCGCGCCCGCGTGCGCCGCATCGCAGGCCTGTTCCAGGAGGAGCCCCAGCGGCTCGGGCGCCTGACGCTGGCCGCCGCCGGCCTGACCCTCGATCTCTCCAAGCAGCCCTGGTCGCTGGCCGATCTCGAAGGGGCCCTCGACCTCGCCCGCGTGTGCGGCGTCGAGCCCGCCCGCGACCGCCTGTTCGCGGGCGAGACGGTGAACCGCTCCGAAGGCCGCGCGGCCCTGCACATGGCGCTCCGCGCCCCCGGCGGCGCGGGCTTCAAGGCCCAGGGCGAGCCGGTTTCCGCGGAGGTGGAGGCGGTCCGCGGCCGCATGCGCGCCTTCGCCGAGCGGGTCCGGTCCGGCGCGCTGAAGGGCGCCACGGGCCGCCCGTTCCGCGCCCTGCTGCACATCGGCATCGGCGGCTCCGACTTCGGCCCGCGGCTCGTCTGGGAGGCGCTGCGGCCCGTGGAGCCGGCCATCGAGCTGCGCTTCGCCGCCAACGTCGACCCGGCCGAGATCGCCCAGGCCCTGGCCGGCCTCGATCCCGCCGAGACCCTGGTGGTGGTGGTCTCCAAGACCTTCACCACCCAGGAGACCATGACGAACGCGCAGACCGCCCGCGCCTGGCTGCGCGCCGCGCTGGGCGAGGCCGGCGACGCCCACCTCGTGGCCGTCTCCACGGCGCTGGAGAAGACCCGCGCCTTCGGCGTCGCCGACGACCAGGTGTTCGGCTTCTGGGACTGGGTCGGCGGCCGCTATTCGGTGTGGTCGGCGGTGGGCCTCTCCTGTGCGATCGCGCTCGGGCCCGAGGTCTTCGACGCCTTCCTGGCCGGCGGCGCGGCCATGGACGACCACTTCCGGTCCGCTCCGCTCGCGGCCAACGCCCCGGTGCTGCTGGCGCTCGCCCACGTCTTCAACCGCAACGGCCTCGGCCGCCCGGTCCGCGCGGTCGTCCCCTACGCCCAGCGGCTTCGGCTGCTGCCCAACTTCCTCCAGCAGCTCGAGATGGAGTCCAACGGCAAGCGGGTCACGGCCGACGGCCGCCGCGTCGGTCACGGCACGGCCGCCGCCGTCTTCGGCGACGCCGGCTCCAATGTGCAGCACGCCTTCTTCCAGCTCCTGCACCAGGGGACCGACGTCATCCCGGTGGACATCGTCGCCGTCCGCGAGGCCTCGGAAGGCGACCCCGCCGCCCAGAGGAAGCTGCTCGCCAACGCCGTCGCCCAGGCCGAGGCCCTGATGGTCGGCCGCACGGAAGCCGAGGTCCGCGCCGAGCTCGCCGCCGCCGGCCTCCCCGAGGACGAGATCGCCGTCCTGGCGCCCCAGCGCACCTTCCCCGGCGACCGGCCGTCCAGCTTCATCCTGCTGGACCGGCTGACCCCCCAGGCGCTCGGCGCCGTCATCGCCCTCTACGAGCACAAGACCTTCGTCGAGGGCGTGCTGTGGGGCATCAACAGCTTCGACCAGTGGGGCGTGGAGCTCGGAAAGACCCTGGCCAGCCGCGTCCTGGCCGAGCTGGAGGGCGGCGCGGCCGGGGCCCACGACCCCTCCACCGCCGCCCTGATCGCGCGGCTGCGCGGCTGACTCGCCTTGTTCACACATCTCGGCTATAGCCCCCGCCCGATGAGCCAAGTCGCGCACCATCACGGCCACCACCACCATCCGACCCCCGCGGGATCGGCTTGGGAGCGCTTGGCCTAAGACGCGCCCGATCCGAGCCCCGCCACACGCGGACGGGGCTTGGCTCTTCGAAAGACCAGCCCGTCCGTCGCCCCTCACGAGGACCCGACCGATGGACGACCTGCCTTCCAACCCTTCCTTGAGCCCGGACGCCGCAGCCGCTAAGCGCGCAGGCATGACCGAGAGCACCCGCCCCGAGGCCCGCGTCCCGCGCGGCTTCGTCGACCGCCGCGCCCGCGACCTCGCCGCCGAGCGCGCCATCCTCGACGCCGTCTCGGAGATCTACGAGCGCTACGGCTTCGAGCGGCTGGAGACCGGGGCGTTCGAGTACGCCGACGCGCTGGGCAAGTTCCTGCCCGACGCCGACCGTCCCAACGAAGGCGTCTTCGCCCTGCAGGACGACGACGAGCAGTGGATGGCGCTGCGCTACGACCTCACCGCCCCGCTCGCCCGCTTCGCCGCCCAGAGCTGGGAGACCCTGCCAAAGCCGTTCCGCCGCTATGCCTACGGGCCCGTCTGGCGCAACGAGAAGCCGGGCCCGGGACGCTTCCGCGAGTTCACCCAGTGCGACGCCGACACGGTGGGCTCCGCCCGGCCGGAGGCCGACGCCGAGATCATCGCCATGGCGGTGGAGGGGCTGCAGGCCGCGGGCCTGCCGGCCGGCTCGGCGGTGCTGAAGATCAACAACCGCAAGCTCCTCGACGGCCTGTTCGACGCCCATGGGGTGGCCGACCCGAAGCAGCGGCTCACGGCGCTGCGGGCCATGGACAAGTACGACCGCCTGGGGCTGGAGGGCGTCCGCGAGCTGCTGGGCAAGGGCCGCCTCGACGAGTCCGGCGACTACACCAAGGGCGCCGAGCTGGCGTCCACGGCCATCGTCGCGGTGGAGAGCTTCCTGGCCGCCGCCGGCTCGTCGGACCTCTCCCGCGCCGACGTGGTCGCCGCCCTGGCCAACCTCGGCCTGGGCGAGAAGGGGGAGGAGGCCCTGCGCGAGCTCGAGCAGATCGACGCGGCGCTCACCTCCATGGGCGTCGCCCAGGACGCCGCCCGCATCGACCCCACCGTCGTGCGCGGCCTGGAGTACTACACCGGCGCCGTCTTCGAGGCCGAGCTCCTGCTCTCCACCACCGACGAGAAGGGGCAGCCCGTGCGCTTCGGCTCGGTCGGCGGCGGCGGCCGCTACGACGACCTGGTGGCCCGCTTCACCGGCGAGCGCACGCCCGCCACCGGCTTCTCCTTCGGCGTCTCGCGCCTGACGGCGGCCCTGCGCGCCGCCGGCCGCGACCTCGCCGCCCAGGTGCGCGGGCCGGTGGTGGTCATCGCCTTCGACCAGGCCCGCATGGCCGACTACTTCAAGGTCGCCGAGGAGCTGCGCTCGGCGGGCGTCGCCGCCGAGGTCTACCTCGGCCAGTCCGGCATGAAGGCCCAGATGAAGTACGCCGACCGCAGGCTTTCGCCCGCCGCGGTCATCGTCGGCGAGGACGAACTGGCCGCCGGCACGGTGACCATCAAGGACCTCGACCTCGGCCGCGCACTGTCCGCCAAGGTGACCGACAACGCGGAGTGGCGCGAGCAGCGCCCCGGCCAGCAGACGGTCCCCCGCGCTGACCTGGTCGCCACGGTGCGCAAGATCCTGGACCAGGCGTCGTGAGGACCGAGCCGCCCGTTCCGGCGGACGCGCTCGCCGCCATCCGCGCGCCCCTGGCCGGCGCGGGCGCGGAGCGTGTCGACGCGCCCCTGCTGCAGCCCCTGGGCCTGCTCCTCGACCTGGCCGGTGAGGCCATGCGCGCCCGGCTGTTCGTCGTGCAGTCGGAGGGAGGGACGGAGTCCTGCCTGCGGCCCGACTTCACCGTCGCCATCGCGCGCCGCCACCTGGAGCGCGCCGCCCCCGAGGGCCGCTACCTCTACGAGGGCGCCGCCTTCCGCGCCTCGCCCGACGCCGACCGGCCGGAGGAGTTCCTGCAGGTGGGGCTGGAGCTGTTCGCTCCGGCCGGCTCTGCGACGCTCGCGGCCGACGTGGAGGCCGCGACCCTGGCCTGGCGGGCGGCCGAGGCGGGCGGACGCGGCGACCTTTCGCTCTGGCTGGGCGACGTGGGCCTGCTCGGCCCCTTCATCGAAACCCTGGCCCTGCCGGCCGGCGTCGCCGCGCGGCTGAAGCGCGTGGCCGGGCGTCCGCGACTGCTGCAGGCGGAGCTGGCCCGCACCGGCGCCGCGCCCGCGGGCGGGGAGGGCTCGCAGCTTGCCGGCATGCTGGCCGGCCTTACCGAAGCCCAGGCCGCGACCCTGCTGGAAGAGGTCTGGGCCTTGGCCGGCGTCGAGCCGGTGGGCGGCCGCGGGCCGGCCGAGATCGCCGCGCGCCTGGTCCGCAAGGCCGAGGCCGCGCGGGCGCCGGCGCTCACCGAAGCCCAGGCCGCCGCCATCCGCGGCTTCATGGCCATCTCCGACGCGCCCGCGGCGGGCCTCGCGCGCGTGCGCGAGCTGGCTGGCCGCAAGCCCGGCGCGCTCGACGCGGCGCTGGAGACCTGGCGCGAGCGGCTCGCGGTCCTCGAGGCCGCCGTCCCGGCAGGGCGCCTGCGTTTCGCGCCCGCGCTCGGCCACGCCTTCGAGTACTACGACGGCCTCACCTTCGAGGTGCGCAGCGAGGCGCTCGGCGCCGATCGGCCGGTGGCCGTGGGCGGCCGCTACGACGGGCTGCTGGCGCGCCTCGGCGGGCCGGCCGAGGCCCGCGCGGTGGGCTGCATGGTCCGGCCCTGGCGGGCCTTCTCCGGGGGCGAGCAATGAGCGGGCCGCTGATCGTCGCCGTTCCGTCCAAGGGACGGCTTAAGGAACAGGTCGAGGCTTGGCTGGCCGATTCCGGCGTACCGCTTCAGGCGGTGGGCGGGGCGCGCGGCTACCTCGGCGAACTGAAGGGCCTGGCCGGCGCCCAGGTGCGCCTGCTGTCGGCCGGCGATATCGCCGACGCGCTGGATTCCGGTGAGGTCCACCTGGGCGTCACCGGCGAGGACCTGCTGCGCGAGAAGGGGGAGCTGGACGGGCGCGTCCTGCTGCTCCGCGCCCTGGGTTTCGGCCGCGCCGATCTCGTGGTCGCCGCGCCCAAGAGCTGGCTCGACGTGGAGACCATGGCCGACCTGGAGGAGGTGGCCCACGACTACCTCGCCCGCACCGGCCGACGGATGAGGGTGGCCACCAAGTACCTGGCCCAGACCCGCGCCTTCTTCGCCCGCCACGGGGTGGCCGACTACCGGATCGTCGAGTCGGGCGGGGCGACCGAGGGCGCGCCGGCCTCCGGCGCCGCCGAGCTGGTGGTGGACATCACGACCACCGGGGCGACCCTGCAGGCCAATGGGCTGAAGACCCTGGCCGACGGCGTGATCCTGAAGAGCCAGGCCCAGCTCGCCGCCAGCCTGCGGACGACCTGGAGCCGCGACCAGCTCGCCGCCGCCGAACGCCTGCTCAGGATCGTCGAGGCCCGCGCCGCCGCCCTGCGCTCGGCCACCCTGATCTGGCCGGCCATGGGGGATGGGGCCGAGGCCGCCGTGGTTGATCGGCTGGTCGCCGCCGGCGCCTCCCGCCGGCCGAACGGCCTGCTGGTGGAGGTCTCGGGAATCGCCGACGCGGCCACCGCGCTCACCGAAGCGGGCCTCGGGCCGATCACCGCCGCCCGGCCGGATTTCGTGTTCGATGTGGACTGCGCGCCCTATCAGGCGCTGGCCAAACAGGTTCTTTGACGTTCGCGTCAAAAAACGGTGTAAATTTTGGTTTGGTCGCGAATTTCTGATCAACCTTTGCAGGCAAACCGTCAGCAGCCCGTTGACTCAGGCAGGAATTTGCCGTTCTTTCATTACGCGAGAGACATGAAGGCGCTCAGTCCTGAGGTCTCCGGCGTTTCGGGGAGGAAACGCCCGCTCTTTCGAGCGACTGCTCAAAAAATGGCCCGCTGCGATTATCCCCCGCAGCGGGCCAAATTTTTTCGCCAAGGCCTGTTTTTGACGTCGCCGTCAAATATATCTCCCCTCGCGGAAGAGGGGGGGCGCAAAGCCCTCTGACCAGCAAGAAGAAGGGCCTCGCGGCGACGCCGGGCCCCCTCATCCGACCCCTCCGGGGCCCCGTCTCCCCCGAGGGGAGAAGGGACCTATCTCACCAGATCCGCACGCGGGCTTCCGGCGCCACGTACATCGGGTCGCCCGGCTTCACGCCGAACGCCTCGTAGAAGGCGTCGATGTTGCGCACCGGCAGGTCCACGCGGGCCTGCGGCGGGGCGTGCGGGTCGGAGACCAGGAGCTGCTTCATCCGGTCGTCACGGTACTTGCCGCGCCACACCTGCGCCCAGCCCAGGAACACCCGCTGCTCGCCCGTCAGGCCGTCCAGCACCGGCGACGGCTTGCCGTCCAGGGAGATGCGGTAGGCGTCCAGCCCCAGCAGCAGCCCGCCCAGGTCGGCGATGTTCTCGCCCATGGTCAGGTCGCCGTTGATGTGGGCGCCCGGCAGGATCTCCACCGCCGCGTACTGCTTGCCCAGCTTCACCGCCTCGGCGTTGAACTTGGCCGCGTCCTCGGCGGTCCACCAGTCGGTCAGCCGGCCGTCGCCGTCGGACTTGCGGCCCTGGTCGTCGAAGCCGTGGGTGATCTCGTGGCCGATCACCCCGCCGATGCCGCCGTAGTTGATCGCCGGATCGCCTTCCGGGTCGAAGAACGGCGGCTGCAGGATTGCGGCCGGGAAGACGATCTCGTTCTTGGTCGAGGAGTAGTAGGCGTTGATGGTCGGCGGCGTCATGCCCCACTCGGCGCGGTCCACCGGCTGGCCGATGCGACGGGCGCGGAAGTCCCAGTCGAAGGCCACGGCCCGCTTGACGTTGCCGTAGAGGTCGTCGTCGCGGATCTGCAGGGCGGAGTAGTCCCGCCAGTGGTCCGGATAGCCGATCTTCACGGTGAACTTGGCGAGCTTGTCGAGCGCCTTGGCCTTGGTCTCCGGACCCATCCAGGCCAGCTTCTCGATCCGGCCCTTCATGGCGGTTTTGATGTCGCCCACCAGGGCGTCCATCTTGGCCTTGCTCTCCGGCGGGAAGTAGGCGTCGACGTAGAGCTTGCCCAGCGCCTCGCCGACCTGGTTGTCCACCAGGTTCACGCCGCGCTTCCAGCGGGGCTGCTGCTGCGGCTGGCCGGAGAGCGTCTTGGAGCGGAAGTCGAAGTGCGCCTCGTCGAAGGCCGTTGAGAGGTAGGGGGCGGCGTTGTCGGCCAGGTGGAAGGCCATCCAGGCCTTGAGCGTGTCCACCGGCGCCTGGGCGTAGATGGCCGCGATCTTCGGGAAGGCGGTGTTCTCGCTCACCACCACCCGCTTCTGGGCCGGCAGGTGCATGCCCTGCATGAAGGCCGCCCAGTCGAAGCCCGGCGCATAGGCCGCCAGCTTGTCGACCTCGAAGGGGTTGTAGGTCTTGTCGTCGTCGCGCCGCTCGGCGCGGGTCCAGGAGACCTTGGCGATCTCGGTCTCCAGCGCGACGATCGCCTTGGCGTTGGCCGCCGCGTTCGGCCAGCCGGCAAGCGTCAGCATCTTCGTCACATAGGCCTCGTAGGCCTGCTTCTGCGGCGCGAACCGATCGACCAGGTAGTAGTCGCGGTCCGGCAGCCCCAGGCCCGCCTGGCCCAGGTAGACCGTGTAGTTCATCGGGTCCTTGGCGTCGTCGTAGATGGCGCCGGAGAAGAAGGAGCCGCCGAAGTCGTGCATGGACTCGCCCATCAGCCGGGCGATGTCGGCGCGGGTCTTCGCCGCGCGGATCTGGGCGAGGTCGCCGGCCAGCGGCTTGGCGCCCTGCGCGTCCACCCGCGCCTCGTCCATGAAGCTGCGGTAGAGCGCGCCCACCTGGGCCGAGGGGCCGTTGGCGGCGCGGTCGGCGGCGGCCTTCTCGGCCACCGCCCGCATGCGGTCGCGGGAGAGCTCGTCAAGGGCGTTGAAGGCGCCGTAGGTGGAGCGGTCGGCCGGGATTTCCAGCCGGTCGAGATAGGTCCCGTTCGCCCAGCGGAAGAAGGAGTGGCCCGGCGTCACGGCCATGTCGCGGCCGGAGAGGTCGAAGCCCCAGGTCCCCATGCGCGGGGCCTTGGAGAGGTCGCGGGCCGCGGCGTTGGCCTGGGCGGTCTGGGTCGCGGGCTGCTGCGCCGCCGCGGGCTGCGCGGCGAGGAGGGCGGCCGCCGCGGCGGCGCCGAGCCAGAGGGTCTTCATGCGGATGAGCTCGTTCGCTGGAGGATCGTGGCCGGGACCATGCCCCGGTCCCGGCCCGTCACACTCGTTACATTTTCGTCAGGTTTTCCCGTCCCTTGGAGACGGGCGGCGTCACAGTCAGTGGTGACTGTGGTCCATGGCCGGCGCGGTTGCGCCCGTACCCACGACGAACTCGACCGTCACCTTCGCGCCGCTGGCGAAGCTCAGGGTCGCCGGGACCCGGTCGCCGGCGTTCAGCGCCCGGGTCAGGCCGAACAGCATCAGGTGGTGGCCGCCCGGCGCGAGGGTCACCTTGCCGCCCGCCGGGATGGCCAGGCGCTCGACTCTGGCCATCTTCATCACGCCGCCCGCCATGGTCGTGCGGTGGACCTCCACCTTGCGCGCCACCGGGCTCTCCGCGCCGGTCAGGGCGTCCGGCGCCTTGCCGCGGTTGGTCAGCGTCAGGAAGCCCGCGCCGGTCCCGCCGGCCACGGCCGGCCGGCTCCAGGCCTGGCTGGCTTCCACGGTGGGGGCCGCGGCGTGCGCGGGGACGGCGGCGGCCGCGAGGGCCAGGACGGTCAGCAGGGCGCGCATCGATGGCCTTTCCGCGGCTTTCGTTCCGGGCAGGCGTCATACGCCGCCTGGGAGATTCCTCAATGGCCGGGCGTGCGCCATAGTCGCGCCGCGGGTGAATCGGAGGGCGGATGGAAGGCCAGGTCGAGGCGGGCGCCTACAAGGATGTGGTGCTGTTCCTGGCCACGGCCGGGATCGTCGTGCCGCTGTTCCGCCGCTGGCGGATCAGCCCCATCCTGGGCTTCCTCGGCGCGGGCGTGCTGCTCGGTCCCTACGGCCTGGGCGCGCTCGCCGACGACTTCGGCTGGCTCTCCGCCCTGACAATCGACAACCCCGACCAGGTGGCCCAGCTCGCCGAGTTCGGCGTGGTCTTCCTGCTGTTCATGATCGGCCTGGAGCTCTCCTGGGAGCGCCTGCGCCGGATGCGGAAGTACGTCTTCGGCCTGGGGGCCCTGCAGGTGGCCGTCTGCGTCGCCGCGCTCGCCTTCGTCGCCAGCCTGGCCGGAGCGCCCACGGAGGCGGCCATCGCCATCGGGGCGGCGCTGGCGCTGTCCTCCACCGCCATCGTCATGCCGATCCTCACCGAGCAGAAGCGCCAGCACGCGCTGGCCGGCCGGGCGACCTTCTCCGTGCTGCTGTTCCAGGACCTGGCGGTGGCGCCCATCCTCGTGGCGCTCGCCCTGTTCGGCCGCCGCGCGGGCGAGGCCTCGCCTTCCGACCTCTTCGTCTCCTTCGCCACCGGGGCGCTCGGCGTCCTGATCCTGCTGGTGTTCGGTCGCCTGCTGCTGCGGCCCATGCTGCGCTCGGTGGCCAAGGCCAAGAGCGAGGAGCTGTTCGTGGCCGCCTGCCTGCTGGTGGTGATCGGGGCCGGCCTGGTCAGCGAGCTCACCGGCCTCTCCATGGCGCTGGGCGCCTTCATCGCCGGCCTGCTGCTCGCCGAGACCGAGTACCGCCACGAGGTCGAGGTCACCATCGAGCCGTTCAAGGGCCTGCTGCTCGGCCTGTTCTTCGTTTCCGTCGGGATCCGCCTGAACGTGCCGCTGCTGCTCGAGCAGCCCTTGCCGATCATCGGCGCAGCGGCGGGGCTGATCCTGGTCAACGGCGCGGTGGTGTTCGGCCTCGCCCGCCTGTTCGGCCTGGAGAGCCGCCGCGCCGCCGAGGCGGCCCTGCTGCTGGCGGCGGGCGGCGAGTTCGCCTTCGTCATCCTCTCCGAGGCCATGGGGCAAGGCCTGGTGGACCGCACCCTGGGCGAGAGCGTGCTGGTCACCGTGACGCTCTCCATGTTCGCCATACCGCTGCTCGCCGCCGCGGGGCTGAAGCTCGGCGGCCGGCAGCTCACCCCCGCCGAGCCCCCGCCCGAGCCGGACCCGGTCGCCGACGCCGAGCCCCGCGTGCTGATCGCCGGCTACGGCCGGGTCGGCCGGCTGGTGGGCGAGATGCTGCGCAACCACGACATCCCCTGGGTGGCCGCCGAGAGCGATCCGCGAATCGTCGAGCAGGCCCGCCGCGCCGGCGAGACCATCTTCTTCGGCGACGCCTCGCGGCCGGAGTTCCTGCAGCGCTGCGGACTCTCCGACGCCCCCGCCCTGGTTGTCACCATGGACAATCCGGACGGCGCGGAGGCCATCGTCGCCACCGCCCGCGGCCTGCGGCCGGGCCTGACCATCGTCGCCCGCGCCCGCGACGCCCGCCACGCCAAGCGGCTCTACGATCTCGGCGCCACCGACGCGGTGCCGGAGACCGTCGAGGCCAGCCTGCAGCTCTCCGAGGCCCTGCTGGTCGAGATCGGCGTCCCCATGGGCTTGGTCATCGCCTCGATCCACGAGCGCCGCGACGCCTTCCGCGCCGAGCTCAACCGGCCCGAGGCGCTGGGCGGCCGGACCCGCGCGCGCCGCAAGGCGGACGGCGCCTGATCGGCGCCGGAAAAAGGGCGGAATAAAATCGTCCGCGTGCGGGCGCCTCGGAAGGAACCAAGCGCAGCCATGGACGTTGAGGGGGCGACGCCGCAGGGGTGCGAGCGCGCAGTTGGGCTGGGGATGACGCCGAGATCGCCGAAGACCTCCGGGGAACAGGCCTGCGCCGCCGCTGGCGTCCGCATCGCGCCTTCCTGCGGCGAGGTATCGACTTTACAAGTTATTCCAAGGACTTCGCGGAACTTTGACCTGGCGCAATCGCCGCGCCGGCAAGGATCTGCTAGGTCTAGGGCGAAGGTTTCGGCAGTCCGGGGGTCGCCAGGCCTCTCGCTCTGCCGTCAGATGGAGGCCCCGGGTCTCCACCCGAAGTTGATCACTGAGGGGAACGTCGTATACGTCCTGGCTTAGGTTCGTCTGGCAGGGGAAATTGCGGTCTGAGTGTGGCTCCGGCGACACTTACGCAACCATCCGGCCTTGATATAACGATGCTGAGGCGTTTCGCCGCAGCACTGAGGGCAACGAGAGGGCTCTGATTATGAAGTTGAAACTCCTGGCAGGGGCCGCTCTGGCTGCGGTCTTCACCGCGACCGGGGCTGCTGCGCAAGTCGGCTGGTACGGCGCCGTCGACCTCGGCTACCACTGGCCCGAGGGCATCGAAGGCACCTCCTCCGCCAACGCCCCGAACGGCTCTCCCTATGTTTGGGACTTCAATCAGGAAGATGACTGGGCCGGCTTCGCCCGCCTCGGCTATCAACTGAACGACAACTGGCGTGTCGAGCTCGAGCTCGGCTACCGCGGCGGCGACATCGAGTCGGTCCGCGGCGGCACGACCAACGCGGTCGTCGGCCTCTGCACCCCCGGCGTGACCCGCACCGCGGCGTCGCCGGTCTGCGGCTCCCCGGACGGCGACATGTCGACCTGGACCGTGATGGGCAACATCATCTACGACTTCGCCCCGGGCGCGACGATCAACCCGTTCGTCGGCGCGGGCCTGGGCGTGAACCACACGTCCATGGAAGTCCTGGGCCAGTTCTCGAACATCCCCGGCACGCCGCCGTTCACGGCCGCCACCGGCCCGGCGTTCCAGAACCTCGCCATCGATGACGACGACACCGCCTTCGCCTGGCAGGTGCTCGCCGGCCTCGCCTGGCGCGCCACGGACCGCCTGAACGTCGACCTGACCTACCGCTACCTCGGCGGTTCGGAGCTCGACTTCGCCTCCACCGGCACCAACACCCTGCAACCCGGCGTGTTCAGCGGCGAATACCGCGACCAGTCGGTGACGCTCGGCCTGCGGTACTCCTTCGCCGCTCCGCCGCCGCCGCCTCCGGCCCCGGCGTTCGAAGCCCGGCAGTTCATCGTCTACTTCCCGTTCGATCAGTACATCCTGACGCCGGAAGCCCAGACGGTGGTCACGGAAGCTGCGAACTACGCCCGCGGCGGCAACGCCACCCGCGTCGTGGTCGTCGGCCACGCCGACACCTCCGGTTCGCAGGCCTACAACGTCCGCCTGTCGGAACGCCGCGCCAAGGCGGTGGCCGACGCGCTGGTCTCGGCCGGCGTGACGCAGACCTCGCTCTCCGTCGACTGGAAGGGTGAGACCATGCCTGCGGTCGCCACCGGCGACGGCGTCAAGGAACCGCTGAACCGTCGTTCCACGATCGACATCAATCCCTGATCTCGATCGCCGACGGTGAAGTCGGAACGCTAGCGGGAGCCCGGCCGAAAGGCCGGGCTCCTTGCGTTTGGGCCCTACACCGGCAGCTGGGTCGTGGACTTCACCTCCTCGAGCACCGCATAGGTCCGCGTCTCCCGGACGCCGGGGATCCGCACCAGCACCTCCTCCAGGAAGGTGCGCCAGGCCGGCAGGTCGGCCACGCGGGCCTTGATCAGATAGTCGAAGCCGCCGGCCACCATGTGGCACTCCAGCACGTCGGGCGACCGGCGCGCGGCGGCGGCGAAGGTGTCGAACACCTCCGGCGTGGTGCGGTCCAGCACCACCTCCACGAAGATCAGCACGCCGCGGCCGACCTTCTCGGGGTCCAGCAGGGCGGCGAAGCTCTTGATGTAGCCCGCCTCGCGCAGCCGCCGCACCCGGTCCGAGCACGACGACGGCGACAGGTTGCACCGCTCGGCCAGTTCGGCGTTGCTGATGCGCCCGTCCGACTGCAGGGTCCGCAGGAGCCGGCGGTCGGTGTCGTCCAGCCGTAGATCGTTCGCCATTCGCTCTGTTTCCCCGCGTTTCTCCGGCGGTTCGGAGAAAGTGACGTAGCACATTCGGCTGATACAGCGTTATCCCGGACGTTCCAGCGCAGGAGCCTGCCCGTGCCGTTCGATCACCTGGACGATCTGAAGTTCACCGACGAGCGTGCGGCCGTCGCCGCGGCCCTGGAGTCCAGGCCGCTGAGCTTCGAGGAGCGCGGCGCCGTCCGCGACGAGGCCGAGGCCCTGGTCCGCGCCGCCCGCCGCGCCGCCAACCGCCAGGGCGTGGTCGAGAGCTTCCTGCAGGAGTTCAGCCTCTCCACCCGCGAGGGCCTGGCGCTGATGTGCCTGGCCGAGGCCCTGCTGCGCACGCCCGACGAGGAGACCCGCGACCGGCTGATCGCCGAGAAGATCGCCTCCGCCGACTGGGCCAGCCACGCCGGCCGCTCGGATTCGCTCCTGGTGAACGCCTCCACCTGGAGCCTGATGCTCACCGGCAAGCTGATCGACCCGGACGACGAGGCCCGCAAGGACCTGCCCGGCTTCATCAAGCGCCTGGCCGGCCGCCTGGGCGAGCCGGTGATCCGCCGCGCCGTCGGCGCCGCGGTGCGCATCATGGGCGAGCAGTTCGTCCTGGGCGCCACCATCGAAAAGGCGATCCGGCGCTCCGCCCAGGAAGGCTTCGTCTGCTCCTTCGACATGCTGGGGGAGGGCGCCCGCACCGACGCCGACGCCGACCGCTACGAGGCCGCCTACGCCGCCGCCATCGCCGTGGTCGCGAAGTCCGCCAAGGGGCAGGGACCCGAGGCCGGCCACGGCATATCGGTGAAGCTCTCGGCGCTGTCGCCCCGCTACGACGCCCGCCAGCGCGACCGGGTGTTCGCCGACCTCTATCCGCGCGTGGTCCGGCTGGCCGCCCAGGCGGCGGAGGCCGACATCAACTTCACCCTCGACGCCGAGGAGGCCGACCGGCTGGTGATCTCGCTGGAGCTCCTGGAGCGGCTCGCCAACGAGCCCTCCCTCGGCTCATGGAAGGGCCTCGGCCTCGCCGTCCAGGCCTACCAGAAGCGCAGTCCCAAGGTGATCGAGGCCGTGGCCGGCATCGCGCGGTCCAGCGGGCGGCGCCTCATGGTCCGGCTGGTGAAGGGCGCCTACTGGGACAGCGAGATCAAGCGCGCCCAGGTGGCCGGCCTGCCCGGCTACCCGGTCTACACCACCAAGGCCGCCACCGACCTGTCCTACCTGGCGTGCGCCCGGGCCCTGCTGGCCGCCGCGCCGCACCTCTACGGCCAGTTCGCCACCCACAACGCCCATTCGCTGGCGGCCGTCCGCCAGATGGCGCGGCAGGCCGGGCTGACCTGCGAGTTCCAGCGCCTGCACGGCATGGGCGAGGCGCTCTACGCCGCCGCCCACGAGCGCTACGGCGACTTCCCGCTCAGGGTCTATGCTCCGGTGGGCAGCCACGAGGACCTGCTGCCCTACCTGGTCCGCCGGCTGCTCGAGAACGGCGCCAACACCTCCTTCGTCCACGCCCTGCTGGACGAGCGGACCCCCGTCGCCAAGGTGGTCTCCGATCCGGTCACCGCCGTGGAGGCGACCGGCGGCGCGCCGCACCCGCGCATCCCGCTGCCCGTCGACCTCTACGGTCCGTCCCGCCGCAACTCGACCGGCCTCGATCTCTCCATCGCCGCCGACCGCGAGCGGCTCATCGCCGCCGTGGCCGCCCTGCCGCCGCTGGAAGGCGGGCCGATCGTCGGCGGCCGGACGACCGTGGGCGCCGCGGCGCGGGTTTCGCCGGCCCAGCTCTCCACGACCATCGGGCGGGCGGGCGACGCCATCCCGGCCGACGTGGACGCCGCCTACGCCGCCGCCCGTAAGGCCCAGCCCGCCTGGGACGCCCAGGGCGGGGAGCGCCGGGCCAGGGTGCTCCGCGCCATGGGCGACGCGCTGGAGGCCAACCGCGACCGCCTGATCGCCATCTGCGCCCGGGAGGCCGGCAAGACGCTGGCGGACGGTATCGCCGAGGTCCGCGAGGCCGCCGACTTCTGCCGCTACTACGCGAGCCTCGCCGAGAAGCAGTTCGCCCATGCCGAGACGCTGAAGGGCCCGGTGGGCGAGACCAACCGCCTGCAGCTGCGCGGCCGCGGCGTCTTCGCCTGCATCAGCCCTTGGAACTTCCCGCTGGCCATCTTCACCGGCCAGATCGCCGCGGCGCTCGCCGCCGGCAATGCGGTTCTCGCCAAGCCCGCCGAGCAGACGCCGATCATCGCCTCGGAAGCGGTGAAGCTGTTCCACGCCGCGGGCCTCGACCCCGACCTGCTGCACCTCCTGCCGGGCGACGGCGCGACCATCGGCCAGGCCCTCGTGGCCCACGAGGGCTGCGACGGCGTCGCCTTCACCGGCGGCACCGACACCGCCTGGGCGATCAACCGCACGCTCGCCGCCCGCCAGGGGCCGATCGTCCCGTTCATCGCCGAGACCGGCGGGCTGAACGCCATGTTCGTCGACACCACGGCGCTGCGCGAACAGGTGCTCGATGACGTCCTCCTCTCCGGCTACGGCTCGGCCGGCCAGCGCTGCTCGGCGCTCCGCCTGCTGTTCCTGCCGCACGACACCGCCGACCAGCTCATCGAGGGCCTGATCGGGGCCATGGACACCCTGGTGGTCGGCGATCCGGCCGACCCGCGCACCGACGTGGGCCCGGTCATCGACGCCGAGGCCCGCGCCATGCTGGAGGCCCATGTGGAGCGCCTGCGGCGGGAGGCGAAGGTCCTGCACCGCATCGCCGTGCCGGAGGGCGGCCACTTCTTCGCGCCCACCCTGGCGGAGATCCCGGACCCCGGTTTCCTCGGCAAGGAGGTGTTCGGCCCGATCCTGCACGTGGTCCGCTACGATCCCGCCGACCTTGCCCGCGCCGCGGCCCCCGTGGCCGCCGCCCGCTACGGCCTCACCCTCGGCGTGCACAGCCGGCTGGAGTCCTTCGCCGAGGCCGTGCAGCAAGCGGTTCCGGCCGGCAACGTCTACGTCAACCGCTCGATGATCGGCGCGGTGGTGGGCGTCCAGCCGTTCGGCGGCGAGGGCCTGTCCGGCACCGGCCCCAAGGCCGGGGGGCCCCACGCCCTCCTGCGCTACGCGGTCGAGCGCGCCGTCAGCGTCAACATCGCCGCCCAGGGCGGCGACCCGGCCCTCCTGAACCTGGACGCCTGACCGGCGCTGCAACCCGGGGTCAAGCGATTGGCGCCGGCCGCCATGGCCGGCGCGGCCGGTCTGGCGGCAGGCTCGACCCATGTTCCGAGCTCTCCTCGCCGGCCTCGCCCTCGGCCTCTCGCTCGCCGCCGCCGCCCAGGCCGCGCCCTACAGGGCGCCGCGCACCCCCCACGGCCAGCCGGACCTGCAGGGGATCTGGACCAACACCGCGGTGACCTTCCTGCAGCGGCCGCAGGGCTTCAAGAACCTGGTCCTCACCGAGGAAGAGGCGGCCATGCTGGAGGCCGGCTTCCTGAAGTACGTGGGCCCGCTGGTCAGCGGCGAGCCGATCGACCCGACCCTGCCCGCGCCGCCGGAGGTGAAGGAGGTCGACAACTCCGACTTCATCGAGATGCAGCTCAAGGCGGGCCGCATCGACGGCAAGCCCCGCTCGTCCTGGATCGTCGAGCCCGCGGACGGTCGCCTGCCGTTCACGGAGGCGGGCCGGAAGGCCAGTCGCGAGATCGGCCGCGACCGCGGCTACGACAGCTACGAATACCGGCCCACGGACGAGCGCTGCATCACCGCGATCGGCTCCACCGAGGGGCCGCCGATGATGAACTCCGGCTTCAACGGCCACTACCGGATCGTCCAGACCCGCGACCACGTCGCCATCCACATCGAGATGAACCACGACGTGCGCATCGTCCGGCTGGCCGACCGCCGGCATCCGCCCGCCGCGGTCAGCTCCTGGTTGGGCGATTCCGTCGGCTGGTGGGAGGGCGAGACCCTGGTCGTGGAAACCGCCAACCTGCGGCCCCAGCACTTCATCGGCAGCCTGGGCGGCGGCTTCGCCTACGGCCCCAGGGCGAAGCTCACCGAGCGCTTCACCCGCACCGCGACGGACGGGATGCTCTACGAGTTCGCGGTGGACGACCCCGACACCTTCACCCAGGTCTGGCGCGCCGAGATGCCGTGGCGCACCGCGCCCGGACCCATCTACGAATACGCCTGCCACGAGGGGAACTATTCCCTCCCCAACATCCTCGCCGGCGCCCGCGTCCAGGAGCGCGAGCGCGAGGCCACGGCCAAGGGGCAGTAGGCGGCGCGTTTCCTCGCCTCCCCCAATGCGGCAGCATTGGCGGGAGCGGACCGTCCCGCACCCATCACAGCTTCTTGAGCGTTGTAGCGTCCGGAGCGCCGTCCGACGCCGGCGTGAGGGATGCCAATGACCTTGCAGCAAGGCCTCGCCTTCGGGCTGATCGGGCTGACGATCGCGTGCTTCATCTGGGGCCGCTGGCGCTACGACGTGGTCGCGCTGACCGCGCTGCTGCTGGGCGTCGCCATCGGCGTGGTGCCGGCCGAGGACGCCTTCTCCGGCTTCGCCAACGACGTGACGGTGATCATCGCCTGCGCGCTGGTGGTCAGCGCCGCCTTCGCCCGCTCCGGCATCGTGGAATCGATCCTGCGGCCCGTGCTGCCCTTCCTAACCAGCGCCCGCACCCAGGTGCCGCTGTTCGTGGGCGCGGTGACCCTGCTCTCCATGGTCACCAAGAACGTCGGCGCGCTGGCGATCATGATGCCCATCGCCCTGCAGGTGGCCCGGCGGACCGGCACGTCCCCCTCCTGCCTGCTCATGCCCATGGCGTTCGGCTCCCTGCTCGGCGGAACCGTCACCCTGGTGGGCACCTCGCCCAACATCCTGGTCTCCGAGGTGCGCCAGCAGATCCTGGGCGAGCCCTTCCAGATGTACGACTACGCGCCCGTCGGCCTGGGCGTGACGGCGCTCGGCCTGGTCTTCCTGTCCTTCGCCTACCGCCTGCTGCCGGTCTCGCGTCCCCCCGCCGAGACCTTGGACGCGGCCCTGGAGTCCGCCCCCTACTTCACCGAGGTGGAGGTCCCCGAGGACTGGAGCCTCGAGAAGCGCACCGTGCGCCACCTGCAGGCCCTGGCCCAGGGGGACGTGACCGTCATGGCCCTGCTGCGCGGCGGCAAGCGGCGCTCGGCCCCCCACCCCAACAGCCGCCTCCAGCCCGGCGACGTCCTCCTGCTGGAGGGCGAGCAGCAGGCCCTCGACGGTCTGATCCAGCGGGCGAAGCTGAAGCTCACCCGCTCCGACCGCCCCGTGGCCATGGCCGAGCCCACCGAGGAGGTGCGGGTCGTGGAGGCGGTGATCAGCCCCGATTCCCTGCTGGTCGGCCGTTCGGCCAGGCAGGAGGACCTCTACGGCCAGCACGGGGTGAACCTGCTGGCGGTCAGCCGCGCCGGCTACCGCACCACCCGCGAACTGCGCACGGTCCGCCTGCGCTCCGGCGACATCATCGTCCTGCAGGGCGGCGAGCGGACCCTGCCGGGCGCGCTCAAGACCCTTGGCCTGCTGCCGCTCGCCGAGCGCGAGGTCAGGCTGGGCGGCATCCGCCACCGCGTGGCGCCGGCGCTGATCCTGCTGGCCGCCATGGTCGCCGTGGCGGTGGGCTGGGTCCCCGTGGCCATGGCCTTCTTCGCCGCGGCGGTGGCCATGGTGCTGGTGGGCGCGATCCGCATGCGCGAGGCCTATTCTGCCCTCGACGGTCCGGTCCTGGTGCTGATCGCGGCGCTGATCCCCATTTCCGACGCGATTCGCGCCACCGGCGGGGCGGACCTGATCGCCGGCGGGCTCGCCACCGCCTTCCAGGGCCAGGCGCCGCTGTTCGCCCTGGGTGCGGTGATGCTGGTGGCCATGGCCGCCACGCCCTTCCTCAACAACGCCGCGACGGTGCTGATCGTGGCTCCGATCGGGGCGGCGCTCGCCCGGCTCCTGGGGCTCAATCCCGACCCGTTCCTGATGGCGGTGGCGCTCGGCGCGGCCTGCGACTTCCTCACGCCGATCGGCCACCAGTGCAACACCCTCGTCATGGCGCCGGGCGGCTACAGGTTCGCCGACTATCCGCGGCTGGGGGCGCCCCTCAGCCTGCTCGTGCTGGTTGCAGGGACCCTGCTGATCTCGCTGGTGTGGCCATTGCAGGGTTGAGCGGACCGGTCACACTCTCGTGAGCAGGACCTGCGGCGTCATGGCCAAGGCCTTGATCTGCCGAGGGCGTGCTTAGCCTGTTAACCACTGGTTTACGAAAAAAGCCTGGGGGCGGACGGGCCGCCTCATTGACGACTCCTTAGCCACTGTGTCCCCATATGTGGGCTGGTTGAGGTGCCTGGCACACAACATATAGCGCGGGGCAGCGGGAGCGACGGACGGAGAGCCGGGGTTCCTACAGGACGGGTACGGGAAAAATGAGTGAAGCGGCGAAGGTTGGGATTGCCGAGGGCGCGGAGCGCGCGGGGGCGCGTCCGGAACGTCCGCAACTGCAGCTCGTCCGCAAGGTCGAGGTCGATCGCTCGCGCGACGTCCTGCTGACCGACTTCGGCAAGACGACGCTGGAGGACCGCTACCTGCTGCCGGGCGAAAGCTACCAGGACATGTTCGCGCGCGTCGCCACGGCCTTCGCCGACGACGCCGACCACGCCCAGCGGATCTACGACTACATCTCCAACCTCTGGTTCATGCCGGCCACGCCCGTGCTGTCCAACGGCGGCGCCGACCGCGGCCTGCCGATCTCCTGCTTCCTGAACGCCGTGCCGGACAATCTCGAGGGCATTGTCGGCGTCTGGAACGAGAACGTGGCGCTGGCTTCCAACGGCGGCGGCATCGGCACCTACTGGGGCGGCGTGCGCTCCATCGGCGAGAAGGTGAAGGGCGCGGGCCAGACCAGCGGCATCATCCCCTTCATCCGCGTGATGGACTCGCTCACCCTGGCCATCTCCCAGGGCTCGCTGCGCCGCGGTTCGGCCGCGGTCTACCTCGACATCCACCACCCGGAGATCGAGGAGTTCCTGGAGATCCGGAAGCCCTCGGGCGACTTCAACCGCAAGAGTCTGAACCTCCACCACGGCCTGTCGATCACCGACGAGTTCATGGAGGCCGTCCGCGACGGGGCCATGTTCGGCCTGCGCTCGCCCAAGACCGGCGAGGTGATCCGCGAGGTCGACGCCCGGTCGCTCTGGCAGAAGATCCTCGAGATCCGCCTGCAGACCGGCGAGCCCTACCTGATCTTCTCCGACACCGTGAACCGGGCCATGCCGCAGCACCAGCGCGAGCTGGGCCTCAGCGTGCGCCAGTCCAACCTGTGCTCGGAGATCATGCTCCACACCGGCCGCGACCACCTGGGCGCCGAGCGCACCGCGGTCTGCTGCCTGTCCTCGGTCAACGCCGAGAAGTTCCTGGAGTGGCGCGACCACCCGACCTTCGTCGAGGACGTCATGCGCTTCCTCGACAACGTGCTGGAGGACTTCATCCAGCGCGCCCCGCCGGAGATGGCCAACGCGGTCTATGCGGCGAAGCGCGAGCGCTCGGTCGGCCTGGGCCTGATGGGCTTCCACTCCTTCCTGCAGGCGCAGAACGTCCCCTTCGAGAGCGCGCTGGCCAAGTCCTGGAACATGCGCCTCTTCAAGACCCTGCGCCGCCAGTGCGACGCGGCCTCGCGCACGCTCGCCGCCGAGCGCGGGCCCTGCCCGGACGCCGCCGAGCGCGGCGTCATGGAGCGGTTCTCCCACAAGCTGGCCATCGCGCCGACCGCCTCGATCTCGATCATCTGCGGGGGCACGTCCGCCGGCATCGAGCCGATCCCGGCGAACATCTACACCCACAAGACGCTCTCCGGCTCCTTCGCGGTGAAGAACCCCTACCTGGAGCGCGTCCTCGACGAGAAGGGCCAGAACACCGCCCAGGTGTGGGACTCGATCCTCGAGAACGAGGGCTCGGTGCAGCACCTCGACTTCCTCAGCCAGGACGAGAAGGACGTGTTCAAGACAGCCTTCGAGATCGACCAGCGCTGGGTCGTCGAGCTCGCCGCCGACCGCACGCCGGACATCTGCCAGTCCCAGTCGGTCAACATCTTCCTGCCCGGCGACGTGGATAAGTGGGACCTGCACATGCTGCACTGGCAGGCGTGGGAGCGGGGCTGCAAGAGCCTCTACTACCTGCGCTCCAAGTCCGTGCAGCGCGCCGCCCACGCCGGCGGCGAGGGCCTGGCCGTGGTCGAGATGATGGACACGGGCAAGACCGACTACGAGGAATGCCTCGCCTGCCAATAGTTGAGCTCTAAAGGTTAAGCCGCGAGCTTTCGCCTTAACCTTGAGTGTACCGAAGAGGCCGCGGGCGACCGCGGCCTCTTTAACGTCAACTATTCCCTTGCCAGCCCGATTTCACCGTGTCTCCGTTAGCCATTGGGAACTACTTTTCGGTTTGCGGCTTAGCCTGAACGTGGAACAGTAGAGCTCGAACCACGCGCTCTACGACGTGGGCTGGGAGATGACGAGGATGCGGCGGCTGGCCTTCACAGCCATCGTTCTTGCGTGCGGCGCCGCCGGCGAGGCGGGCGCCCAGGGGCTTGTCTCTGGCTCCTTCGCTCCCGGATCCGCCGCCGAGGCCCTCAACCAGGCCGCCTTCGCCGAGCGCGACGCCTTCCTCGACGGCGTTCCCGGCCGCTTCAACTCCAGCGCCGTCAAGCTGCCCGGCCGCGAGGGCGGCCCCGTGGATTCGCTGCGGGTCAGCGTCGGCGGCGTGCTCGACACGCCCGGCGGCCTGCCGCTCAACCTCGACCGCGCCCAGTTCGACGCCCGCGACTACGACGTCTCGCTTGTCCGCAGCTGGCCGCGCGCCATGAGCTTCGAGGCCGGCAAGTTCGAGCTCGACGTCTCGCCCCACGCCGGCGTCGGCGTCGGCAACCGCGGCGGCTCGGCCGAGGCCGGGGCCGAGGTCCGCCTCTCCGCGCCCAAGACCCGCGAGGAGCGGGCCGTCGAGCAGCTCAAGGACATGGGCGTGGGCGACGGCGCCGCCTTCGGCGACCGCGGCCGCTGGTACCTGTTCGCCGCCGCCTCCGGCCGCGCCGTCGGCCTCAACATGCTGCGGAACCAGGAGGGCTGGGACCGGGCCGGCTGGACCACCGATCCCACCTCGTCGCTGGTGGGCGACGCGCAGGTCGGCGTCGGCTGGCGCAAGGGCTCGGTGCAGACCTCATTCGGCGTCGTCCACCGCGAGGTGCGCGGCGAGAACATGATCTTCGGCCAGAAGACCACCGACGACACCGTCGCGGCCTTCACCTTCGCCATCCGCCCGGGCCGTTAGGGCCCGCTACCCCTCCCAGCCGTCCTCGAACGGCATCCGCTCGGCCCAGAAGGCGGCGAGCCTCGGGTCGGCGTCCACCCGCCTGACCACCTCCGCCATCTTGGGCGCGACCTCGTAGAACCGCCGCCGGCGGGGCGTCCAGCGGGACATCACCGTGACGTAGAGGTCCAGCACGCTCAGCTCGTCGCCGACGATGTAGCGCCCGGGCGAGACCTGCCGGTCCATCAGCGCCCAGCATTCGGCGATGCGCTCGGCCGTGCGGGCCTTGATCACCGCCTCGGCCGCCTCGCCATCGGCCAGGCGCGAGGGCGCGTCGCGCACCCAGAACATCGAATAGATCTGGGCCGGCAGATAGACCATCCAGCGCAGGAACTGGCCGCGCCCCGGATCGCCCGGCGGCGGCGCGAGCCCCGCCTGCGGATGCTGCTCGGCGAGCCACAGCAGGATCGCCGCGCTCTCGGTCATCAGCTCGCCCGAGGGCAGCACCAGGGCGGGGACCTGCTTAAGCGGATTGACGGCCACGAAGCGCTCGTCGTCGGCCGGCCACCGGCCGTGCGCCAGGTCCACCCGCTCGTAGGCCTGGCCCATCAGCACCAGGGCCGCCTCGACGATCACCGAGCCGAAGCCCGGCGCCCCGTACAGCACATAGCCGTCGCTCATCGTTCCATCCCCAGGTTCTTCACAACATGTTGGGCAGATGCGCCAACTTGGCGCTAGATGTTGTCTGAAATCGGCGCCACCTTAGATCCATCACGCTCACGATCCGTGCGTTGGGGAAGCCGCCAGTGACCACGTCCAAGAACCGCGCCCTGCCGGGCCTGCTCACGCCGTCCTACGCCTACAAGCCCTTCCGCTACCCGTGGGCCTACGAGTTCTGGAAGAAGCAGCAGCAGGTCCATTGGATCCCCGAGGAGATCCCGCTCGGCGAGGACCTCAAGGACTGGGCCTCCAAGCTCAACGACCGCGAACGCAACCTGCTCACCCAGATCTTCCGCTTCTTCACCCAGTCGGACGTCGAGGTGAACGACAACTACATGGAGCGCTACAGCCGCGTCTTCAAACCCACCGAGGTGAAGATGATGCTGGCGGCGTTCTCCAACATGGAGACGATCCACATCGCCGCCTACGCCCTGCTGCTCGAGACGATCGGCATGCCCGACGCCGAGTTCACGGCCTTCCTCGACTACCAGGCGATGCGCGACAAGCACGACTACATGCAGCAGTTCGGGGTCGACACCGACGCCGACATCGCCCGCACGCTGGCCATGTTCGGCGGTTTCACCGAGGGCCTGCAGCTGTTCGCCAGCTTCGCCATGCTGATGAACTTCCCGCGCCACAACAAGATGAAGGGGATGGGCCAGATCATCTCGTGGTCGGTGCGCGACGAGAGCCTGCACTGCGAGGGCATGATCAAGCTGTTCCATGCCTTCAACAAGGAGACCGGCGTGGTCACCAAGGCCGTGGCCGACGATATCGTCGACTGCTGCAAGACGGTGGTCGGCCTGGAGGACAAGTTCATCGACCTGGCCTTCGAGGCCGGGGAGGTCCAGGGCATGACGCCCGAGGACATCAAGAGCTACATCCGCTTCATCGCCGACTGGCGTCTGCGCCAGCTCCACCTGCCGGAAGTCTACGGCGTGAAGGAGAACCCGCTGCCCTGGCTGCAGTCGATGCTCTCCGGCGTCGAGCACGCCAACTTCTTCGAGGCCCGCGCCACCGAATACTCCAAGGCCGCCACCAAGGGGCAGTGGCACGGCAACGAGGGCGTCTGGGCGAGCTTCGACGCGCTGATGGCCAAGCGCAGCGAGAACGCCCTCCCGGCGGAATAGCCGGCGGTGGCGCTCGCCGCGGCTTGGATCGACGACGACTGGATCTACAGCCGGGAGCCCGCCCAGAGCGGCCGGTTCTGGATCCATGACGGCTGGATCTGGGACGTGGCCGAGGCCGGCCAGCCGGTCAGCACCGGCTTCTGGATCAGCCAGGGCTGGATCTTCGGCCCCGAGGGCGCCCCGGACGTCGACACCGGCTTCTTCATCCGCGACGCCTGGATCTACGGCCCCTCGCCATTCCTGCCTTTCGCCCCGCAGCCGGGCGGCGGCGGCCAGCGCGTGGCGGGCGGGTAGGAGCGGCGGACATGACCCGCAGGCTCCCGCCTCACCGGGAGGTATGCCTGGAAAGCATCTCGCGATGCTTCCCGATACGCCGCCTACCTCCTCCTCCCGGGAGGCGGTGAGGGAGAGAGTAGGGGAGAGCTTTCCCGCATGTCCCCTGCAACCTCCGGCCAGGCATTTGTCGCCGCGCGTCATGGCCGCCGCCCGCCCCACGGCTACCCTGGAGCTCCGTATCGCCCGAAGGAGCTCCCCGTGCTGCCCGCCATCGTCCTGCACATCGCCGGGGGCGCGGTCGGCATCGTCGCCGGCTTCTGGGCGCTGGCCGTGCGGAAGGGCGGGGACGCACACCGGCTGGCCGGCCGGGTGTTCTTCGCCGCCATGCTGGCCATGGCCGGCTTCGCCCTGGTGGTGGCGGCGCTGCGGGCCCAAAAGCTCAATGTCATCGCCGCGGCCTTCACCCTCTACCTGGTCGTCACCGCCTGGGCGGTCGTGCGCCGCCCGGCCGGGACGTCCTCGCGCCTGGAGCCGTGGGCCACGCTCTGGGCCGCGGTCGTGGCCGCGGCGGGCTTCGGCGTCGGCGGCCTGATCGCCTCGACGCCCGGTGGGCTGGCGGACGGCGACCCGACGTCCGGCCTCGATCCCGCCATCTACTACGCCTTCGGGGTCCTCGCCGCCTTCGCCGTCCTGGCCGACCTGCGCGTCATCCGCCGCGGCGGGATCGCCGGCCCGGCGCGCACCTCGCGCCACCTGTGGCGGATGTGCCTGGCCCTGTTCGTCGCCGCCGGCTCATTCTTCTTCGGCCAGGCCGACGAGATCCCCGCCGCCCTGCGCGGTCCGCACCTCGCCGTCCCGCCGTTCGCGGCCCTGGGCGCCCTGGTCTTCTGGATGGTGAAGGTCCGCCTGCCGCGCCGGCGCCGCCGTCCGGCCGCCGCGGCCGCCTAAGCCGCCCGCCCTGCCGCCTCGGCCTCGATCACCGGCAGGTTGTCCCACACCTCGAGCACGCCCAGCCGCGCCAGGGAGGCGAACATCCGCTGCAGGTTGCCGGCGTTGGCGACCAGCTTGCGCCGCAGCAGCGGCCGGGCCAGGAATCGCGACGGCACGATCAGTCCACCGTCCACGCGCACGAGGACGCCCACCTCCTCGAGCCGCGCCGCGTGACGCCGGACGGTCTCCGGCGGCATCCCCACGCGCCGCGCCAGCGCCCCGACCGAGATCGGCGCGCGGTGCTCGTCGCCGACCATGTCGTCGAAGCCCGGTCCGCCGCGCGCCGAATGCGCCAGGTGCTCGGTGTTCGAGCGGAACACCTCCATGGTGATGATGCTGTCGGGGACGCTGCCGAAGGTTGCGAGAAGCTCCACCACCCGCAGCACATAGGCCCCGGCGATGCGCGACACCGCCCGTATCGGGAACACGCCGTGCGACAGGTCCGCCTCCGCCGCCGGCAGGGGCCCCAGCAGGTGCTGGTCGCCGAGCTGGTAGTAGAAGGCCCGCAGCCGCTCGTAGCCGCGGAAGGCGTCGGCGTAGTAGCGCGGGTCCGACAGCACCTTGCTGGGCACGACCACGCCTCCCTCCACCAGGACGCAGTGACCGTCGCGGACCAGGCCCGCGATCCGCCGGCGCACCGTCTCGAAGGGCATGCTCAGGGAGGCGGCGAGCGCATTGATGCTCACCGGACGGCGCATCTCGTCCGGCGGGACCGCGTCGGCGAAGGCCGCCTGCAGCTCGGGCTGGCGGATGATGTCGGCGATGTTCGCCTGGGTGGCGGCGCTGAGCAGCAGGGTGTCGATCAGATGGCCGTCGTCGCCGCGGACGATCGCCACGGTGTCCAGCAGGAAAGCCGCCGTCAGCCGGCTGAGCAGGCGCAGCCGCCCCACGGGATCGTCGGACCCGAGCGTCTTCGGCTCGGACAGAGCCGTGTTCATGATGCGGGCTCCCCAGCCGCGTACCCCACCTTGAGGATGGCGTTAGGGCCAAGCTTCGGCAACCTGGGGGAAACGCGTAGGCGCGCCGTCCCGGCGGCGGATTTGTTTGCGAAATGTTCGTTGTCCAGGCCGCCTCGGCGCTATCCTCGCGCCATGCCCTTCGCCTACCCGAACCCCCAGGCCCTGCGGGCCGAGCTGCTCGAGCGGGTCGCCGCGGGCGAGACGATGATGTCCGTCTGCGCCGCGCCCCACATGCCCAGCTATTTCACGGTCCGGCTCTGGGCGCGCGCCGACCCCGCCGTCGCCGAGCAGCTCCGGGTCGCTCGCCTCCAGGGCGCCTGGCGCCGCCGCTACATGTTCGACGAGGCGCGAGCCGAGGCGGTGCTCGTCCGCGTCCGGGCGGGTGAGAAGCTGCACCACGTTCTCGCCGCGCCGGACATGCCCAGCCGCCGGGTGTTCGCCTACTGGCGCGCGACCCAGTCCCACGTAGCCGAGGAGCTGCACCGGCTGCATGGCGACCGGCGGGCCGACCGCAGCCGCCGCAACCACGCGCGCTTCCGCCGCTTCGATCCCGCCCTCGCCGACCGCATCCTGGTGAGGGTCGGCCGCGGCGGCGGGCTGGAGCCCGCGCTCGTCGCCGACCCGCAGTTCCCGTGCCGCGCGGTGATCACCCGCTGGCGGGCCGAGAACGCCGACTTCGACCGGGAGATGAAGGTCGCGCTCGCGGTCGGTCGCCGCCGCGCCCGCTGTACGCCCGAGCTGATCGAGGCGGTGGCCCTCCGGATCCGCCAGGGCGCCTCCCTGGCGGGCCTCGGCCTGCGTCGCGACATGCCCTGCCGCGCCACCCTCTATGCCTGGATGCGCACCCGCCCGGAATTCGCCGACGCCATCGAGCAGGCCTGCCGGGACCGCGAGCTGGAGCTCGCCGAGCGGATGGTCGAGATCGCCATGGACTGCACGCCCGACACCGCCGGTCGGGCCGCCCGCCGCATCGCCGCGGTGAAGCGGCGCCTGGGCCGGCTCAGCCGCCTGCCCGGCCAGACCTGGCGCGATCGCGGCGTCCTGGAGTGAGGCGGCGGCGCCCTAGGACCCCCAGGGGCCCTTGCGTGTCTCGGTCACCGGCACCGCGGTCGCCGCCCGGCGGCGCGGGCCGCCGGAGACGATCGGACGAGCCCCGCCCTGGCCCACCAGCGCCATCAGCGCGCTGACCCGGTTGTGGGTCGCCGGGTGGGTGGAGAACAGGTTGTCGCCGCGCCCGCCGGCCAGCGGGTTGATGATGAACATGTGCGCGGTGGCCGGATTGCGCTCGGCGTCGGGGTTGAAGTAGCCGCCCTTGGCGTAGGCCTCGATCTTCTGCAGGGCGGAGGCCAGAGCGTGCGGGTCGCCGGAGATCGCCGCCCCTTCGGCGTCGGCCTCGTACTCGCGGTGGCGGCTGATCGCCATCTGCACCAGGGCCGCGGCGATCGGGCCGAGGATCATCAGCGCCAGGGCGCCGACCATGCCGGTGGGCCGGCCGTTCTCGTCGCGGCCGCCGAACAGGAAGGCGAAGTTGGCCAGCATGCCGATGGCGCCGGCGATGGTCGCCGTGATCGTCATCGTCAGCGTGTCGCGGTTCTTCACGTGCGCCAGCTCGTGGGCCATCACGCCGCGGATCTCGCGCCGGTCCAGCATGCCCAGCAGCCCCCGCGTCGCGGCGACGGCGGCGTGGGCCGGGTCGCGGCCGGTGGCGAAGGCGTTGGGCTGGTCCTGGTCGATGACGTAGATCTTCGGCCGCGGCAGCCCGGCGCGGGCCGCCAGCTCCAGGGTGTCGGTGACGTAGTTGCGCACCAGCGGCTCGGGGTGGCTCTCGTCCACCTCCTTCGCCCGGTACATGGAGAGCACGATCTTGTCGGCGTTCCAGTAGCTGACCAGGTTCATGCCGGCCGCCAGCAGGAAGGCGATCGCCATCCCGGTGGTCCCGCCGACCATGTAGCCCGCGCCCACGAACAGGGCGGTGAGGGCGGCCAGCAGCATGAAGGTGCGAAGATGGTTGCGCATCGGTCCTTTGGTCTCTTGGGGCCTCATGCCCCTGGGCTGGATATGGGGATTCGAAGCGCCGCGTTTAAGCGCCGCCCCGGGGTGTCACCCCCGCGCCCGCCGCGGCAGGGCCGGCGGCCGGATCTCGGCCCCGCCCGCGTTCTCCGCCCGCAGCTGGGCGTCCATCTCGTCCGCCGGCATCGGCCTCGCGAACAGGTAGCCCTGCATCCGGTCGCAGCCGGCGGCGCGCAGGAAGATGGCCTGCGCCGGGTCCTCGACCCCTTCGGCGACGATGGAGACGCCCAGCGCCCGGGCGGCGTGCAGCATCGAGCCCACCAGCCGCGAGACGCGGGCGTCGCTGGCCACGTCGTTGATCAGGCTGCGGTCCAGCTTCACCGTCTGGATCGGCAGGTGCATGAGCGCGCGCAGGTTGGAATAGCCGGTGCCGAAGTCGTCGAGGGCGATGGTCACCCCCTTGGCCGCCAGCCGCTCGATGTGGCGCCGCGACAGCGCCAGGTCCTGCAGCAGGAAGGTCTCGGTGATCTCCACCGACAGCGCGGTGGCCGGCAGGTCGGTCTCGCCCAGTCGTCGGATCAGCTTGCGGGAGAAGGCCGGGTCCATCAGGTCTCGTGGCGAGACATTGCACGAGACGTGCTCGATCAGGCCGTCGGCCACCCAGGGGGCGGCGTGCCGGCAGGCGGCCTCGAACACCGCCTCGTCGATGCGGCCGATCAGGCCCAGCTCCTCGGCGACCGGCACGAAGGCGCCGGGCGCCAGCAGGCCCTGCTCGGGATGACGCCAGCGGGCCAGCACCTCGACGCCGACGATGCGGCCGCCGGCGGCGTCCACCACCGGCTGGAACCAGGGCTCGATCTCGCCTGCGGGAATGGCCCGGCGCAGCTCCGCCTCCAGGGTGCGGCGCCGCTCGTTCTCGGCCCGCAGTTCGGCGTCGAATGCGCTCCAGCGGCGTCCGCCGCGGGTCTTCACCCGGTACAGGGCCTGGTCGGCGAAGCGCTGCAGGTCGGCCAGGTCTGCGGCGTCGGTGGGGAACACCGCCACGCCCACCGAGGCGCCCGGCGCCACCGCCCGGCCGTAGATCGAATGCGGCTGGGAGAGCGCGCTCACCAGCTCGTGGGCGCGCTTCGGCACGTCGGCGGCTGGAGCGATCAGGGCGAACTCGTCGCCGCCCAGCCGCGCGGCCAACTCGCCCGGTCCGGCGGCGGCGCGCAGCCGCGCCCCCATCTCGGCCAGCAGCAGGTCACCGGCGTGGTGGCCGAGCGTGTCGTTCAAGTGCTTGAAGCGGTCGAGGTCGATGACGAACAGGGCCAGGGCCTCGCCGTCGGCCCGGGCCGCCTCCAGCCGCTCGGCCAGAGCGGCGGTGAAGGCGCCCCGGTTGACCAGGCCGGTCAGGGAATCGGTCTGCGCGAGCCGCAGCGTCCGGGCGCGCTCGGCTTCCAGCTCGGCCACACGGGCCGTCAGCTCGGCCAGGATGTCAGGATGCTCGGACAAGGGGCGGGACGCCTCGGGATCGAAGGCGGCATAGTGGTCCAACGGGGCGAACCCCGCGTTAAGCGACATGGATAACGGAGCTTTGCATGGCCCCAGCCCAAGATGACCCGCCGGTTGCGGCGGCCCGCCGCGGACGGCTCAGCCGCTGGTGGTTCGGCGTGGCCCTTTGGAGGCGCATCCTGGGCGCCCTGGTCCTCGGCGTCGTCGCCGGCGTCGTGCTGGGGGACGCGGCGGAGTCCATCAAGTGGGTGGGCGACCTGTTCATCCGCCTGATCCGCATGGTGGTGGTGCCCCTGGTCTTCGTCTCCATCGTCTCCGGCGTGGCCGCCATGGGCGACCCCCGTCGGCTGGGCTCCATCGGCGGCCGGACGCTGCTGCTCTACCTCGGCACCACCGCCGTGGCCGTGGGCCTGGGCCAGGGGCTTGGCGCGCTGTTCCGGCCGGGCGCCGGGATCGACTTCAGCGGTGTCACCGCGCGCCCGGTGGCGGAGGCCCCCCCGGTCGGCCAGCAGCTCATGAACATCGTGCCGCTCAACCCGCTGGGCGCGCTCGCCGCCGGCGACATGCTGGCGGTGATCTTCTTCTCCATCCTGCTGGGCGTCGCCATCATCGCGGTGGGCGAGGCGGCGCAGCCCGTGCGGCGGGTGTTCGACGCCGGCGTCCAGCTCATGCTCTTCGTCACGAAGATCGTCATGGAGGCGGCGCCCTTCGGCGTCTTCGCCCTGATCGCCTGGGTGACCGGGACGGTCGGCCTCTCGGTGTTCCAGCACGTGGCCCTGCTGGCCGGCGCGGTCCTCACCGGCTGCCTGATCCAGACCCTGGTCGTGCACGGGCTGCTGCTCAGGCTGGTGGCCCGGCTGCCGGTCTTCCCGTTCTTCCGCGACATCCCCGACGCCGTGATCGTGGCCTTCACCACCTCCTCCTCGGCCGCCACCCTGCCGGTGGCGATGCGGGTGGCGAAGGAGAACCTGGGCGTCAGCCACACCGTGGCCTCCACCGCCCTGCCGATCGGCACGACCGTCTCGATGGACGGCACGGCGCTCTACCTGGGCATCCTGTCGATGTTCGCGGTGCAGGCCTTCGGGATCGAGCTGACCCTGCCGCAGGTGCTGCTGGCCGGCATGACCACGGTGTTGGTGGCGGTGGGCTCGGCGCCGGTGCCGTCGGCCTCGCTGTTCATGCTCGCCGCGGTGCTCTCCACCCTCGGTGTCTCGCCGGAGCAGACGGCCCTGGTGGTGGGCTTCGTGCTGCCGTTCGACCGGCTGCTCGACATGACCCGGACCGTGCCCAACAACACCGCCGACCTGGCCGTGGCCGTCACCGTCGCCCGCTGGGAGGGCGAGCTGGACGAGGCGGCCTACCGGGCCCGGCCGGCGGTCTAGGTCAGGCCCGCACGGGCTGCGCCTCCTCGGGCGGCGGCTCGATCTGCTTCTCCCACTTGGCGACCACGGCGCTGGCCACCGAGTTGCCGACCACGTTGGTGGCCGAGCGGCCCATGTCGAGCAGGTGGTCGACGGCCAGGATCAGCAGCAGGCCCTCTTCGGGCAGGCCGAAGTAGGTGAGGGTGGCGGCGATCACCACCAGCGAGGCGCGCGGCACGCCGGCCATGCCCTTGGACGTCACCATCAGCAGCGCCAGCATGGTGATCTGCTGGGCGATAGAGAGCTCGATGCCGTAGATCTGGGCGATGAACAGCACCGCGAAGGTGCAGTACATCATCGAGCCGTCCAGGTTGAACGAATAGCCCAGCGGCAGGACGAAGCTCGCCACCTTGCGGCTGACGCCCCACTTCTGCAGCTCCTCCAGGGTCCGCGGATAGGCGGCCTCCGACGAGGCCACGCTGAACGCCAGCAGCGTCGGCTGGCGGATCGCGGTCATCAGCTTCAGCCCCCGCGTCCCCACGATCGCCACCAGCGCCGCCACCAGCAGCGCCCACAAGAGCCCCAGCGACAGGTAGAACCCGCCGACGAACTTCGCATACGTCGCCAGCACCCCCACCCCCTGCACCGCAATCGTCGCCGCCAAGGCCGCGAAGATCGCCACAGGGGCCGTGCGCATGACGTACCCCGTCACTTTCAGCATGATCGCGGCGACCTGCTCGACGAGCGCCAGCACCGCCGGCGCCCGGTCGTCGATCGCCGACACGGCCGTGCCGACGAACACCGAGAACACGACGATCTGCAGGATCTCGTTGCGGGCCATCGCATCGACGATGGAGGCGGGCACCAGGTGGGTGACGAACTCCTTGAGGCTGAACTTGGCCACGTCCACCGTCGAGCCGGCGTCCGCCGCCGGCAGGGCCAGCGACATGCCCGTGCCGGGCTGCAGCAGGTGGACCATGACCAGGCCCAGGGTCAGCGAGACGATCGAGGCCAGGATGAACCAGCCGATGGCCTTCACCCCGACCCGGCCGATCTCCGAGGCGTCGCCCATGTGCGCGATGCCGGCGACCAGGGTCGAGAACACCAGGGGGGCGATGATCATCTTGATCAGCCGCAGGAAGACGTCGGTGAGGATCGACAGGTTGTCGGCCACGGTGGCCGCCTGTTCCGCCGGGAGCGTCTGGTTGAGCAGCCAGCCGACCAGAACGCCGAGCACCATGGAGCCGACGATGAAGTAGGTGAAAACGCGGTTCATTGAGGTCCCGGGGAAGTTTTGCGTCGGCGCCTTTGTGGCCGGGAAGCGCGGCGGCGTCCATCCCGGGGCGAGCGGACCGTCTCGCAACCGTCAGCGGGGCCGTCTATAAGGCCTCGGATGACGACGAGAATGGATGCAGCCGGCATCGTTGATCGGCTGGAAGACGAATACCGCAGGAGCGTCGAGGCCCTGCGGAGCGACCTGAAGCGATTCCTCGGCGGCGGCCCGCCGCCCACGCCGGACGCGCGGACCACCGGCGCCTACGCCTATCCGGAGCTGCGCCTGACCTGGCCTCCCGGCCTGGCCTATCCACGGATCAGCCGGGCCTTCGCGCGCATCGGCAACCCGGGACGCTATGCCGTGACCGTCACCCGGCCGCGGCTCTATCGGGAGTATCTCGTCGAGCAGCTCGGCCTTCTGATGCAGGACTTCGACATCGAGGTGGAGGTCGGGCGCTCGCACCAGGAGATCCCCTTCCCCTATGTGCTGGACGGAGCCCAGGACCTGGAGCTGGCCGACGTCGGCGCGGCCGAGATCGCCCGCTACTTCCCCACGACGGAGCTCGCCCACATCGGGGACGAGATCGCCGACGGCGCCTGGATGGTCCATCCGGACGCGCCGCGACCGCTGGCGCTGTTCGACGGCCTCCGCACCGACTTCTCCCTCGCCAGACTCGCCCACTATCTCGGCACGCCGGCCGAGCACGTGCAGCAGTTCATCCTGTTCACCAACTACCATCGCTATGTGGACGAGTTCGTCCGCTGGGCGCTGGAGCAGCTGAAGGGCGACACGCCCTACACGGCGCTGTCGGCGGCGGGCCACGTGCGAGTCACGCGCGACACGCAGGACCCGCAAGGGGTCATCTCGGCGGCCGCCTGGCGCAAGCACCAGATGCCCGGCTACCACCTGATGGCCGAGGGACGGGCGGGGATCAGCCTGATCAACATCGGTGTGGGCCCCTCCAACGCAAAGACCGTCTGCGACCATCTGGCGGTGCTCCGACCCCAGGCCTGGCTGATGATCGGCCACTGTGGCGGCCTGAGGGGCTCCCAGACCATCGGCGACTACGTCCTGGCGCATGCCTACCTGCGTGATGACCACGTGCTGGACGGCGTGCTGCCGCCGGAGATTCCGATCCCGCCGATCGCCGAGGTGCAGGTCGCCCTCAACCGCGCCGCCGAGACCGTCACCGGAGAGACCGGCGAGATTCTCAAGCGCCGCCTGCGGACCGGCACGGTGGTCACCACCGACGACCGCAACTGGGAACTCCGCTACTCCTCCAGCGCGCTGCGGTTCAACCAGAGCCGGGCGGTCGCGATCGACATGGAGAGCGCCACCATCGCCGCCCAGGGTTACCGCTTCCGTGTTCCCTACGGGACGCTGCTGTGCGTCTCGGACAAGCCGCTGCACGGCGAGATTAAGCTGCCGGGACAGGCCAACGCCTTCTATGAACGGGCCATCGGCCAGCACCTGCAGATCGGCATCGCCACGGTGGACCTGCTCCGCCAGGAGGGCGCGCGGCTGCACTCCCGGAAGCTGCGCAGCTTCGACGAACCGCCGTTCCGGTGATGATCGGCGAGGCGAGGCGCTTCTGCGTCTTCATTCCGCCGTCCAAGCCCGCTAGACCGAGCCCATGACCAGCCGCCGCATCGCCTTCGAGGGCATCGACAACTTCCGCGACTTCGGGGACTACGCCGCGGGAACGCGGCGGCTCAGGCGGGGCCGGCTCTACCGCTCTGCGCACCAGGCGCGGGCGACCGACGGCGACCTCGAGAAGCTGGCGAGCCTGGGCCTTGCGGTGATCGTCGACCTGAGGCGATCCAACGAACGCGAGCGCGATCCCTGCCGGCGGTGGGAGGGCTTCTCGGCCCAGGTGGTGCAGAACGACATCGGCCAGGATCGCGCCGACCCCTGGCACGAGTTCCTCAAGGAATCCGACCTGAGTGAGGGCTCCTTCCACGACTACATGATGGCCTACTACCGGGCTCTGCCGCACGAAGCGCGCCATATCGACCTCTACCGGCGGTACTTCGAGGCCGTGGCCCAGACCGAGGGACCGATCCTGGTTCACTGCGCCGCGGGCAAGGACCGGACGGGCATCATCTGCGCCCTCACGCATCACCTGGCGGGCGTCCACGACGACGACATCGTCGAGGACTATCTCCTGACCAACGATCCGGAACGCATCGAGGCCCGCGCCCCGGTGCTGCAGGAGATGATCCGGGAGGAGACCGGCCGCCTCCCGACGCTGGGCGCGGTGCGCGTCGCCATGAGCGTGGCGCCCGAATACATGCAGACAGCCTTCGCCGTCATGCGCGAGCAGCATGGTTCGCTCGACGGCTATCTGGACGAGGTGCTGGGGCTCGATGCGCCGCTGCGCGAGCGGATCCACGACCGGATCCTCGGCTAATCGGGCGTCGGGACGCGATCGCGCCCGCCGCGGCCTCCGCAAACCGCGACGGGCGCTTCAGGGACAGACCTCTTGGGAGAAGCCTGCCGCAAGAATTGCCCAGCGGCCTTGTCGAGCCTAATCACCTCGGCGTGTTTCACGGAGTGATGATGCAGAGCTTCCAGCCGCCCCGCCGGATCCTCATGGGGCCGGGCCCGTCCGACGTCCCGCCCCGCGTCCTGCAGGCGCTGGCCCGACCGACCATCGGCCACCTGGATCCCGAGTTCCAGGCGCTGATGGAGGAGATCAAGGCCGCCCTCCAGCGGCTGTTCAACGCCCCCGACCACGCCTGCGTGCCGCTGCCCGCGCCCGGCACCGCCGGGATGGAGGCGGCGATCATGAACCTCCTGGAGCCCGGCGACCGGGCGGTGATCGCCGTGAACGGCGCCTTCGGCGGACGCATGGCGGACATGGCCGGACGCGCCGGCGCCGAGGTCGTCACCATCGACCATGCCTGGGGCGAGCCGGTGGACCCGGCCCGCGTGGAGGCGGCCCTTGCGGAGGCGCCGGCCAAGGTCCTGGCCTTCGTGCATGCGGAGACCTCGACCGGCGCGCGAAGTGATGCGGCCACCCTGTGCGGGATCGCCCGGCGCCACGGAGCGCTCTCCATCGTGGACTGTGTGACCTCGTTGGGCGGGATCACCGTCGACGCCGCCGCCTGGGACGCGGACGTGATCTACTCCGGAACCCAGAAGTGCCTTTCCGCCCCGCCGGGCCTCTCTCCCATCGCGCTCTCGAAACGCGCGCAGGCGGCGATCAGCGGACGCAAGGAGAAGGTCCGCAACTGGCTCTGCGACTTCAACCTGCTGATGAGCTACTGGGGCGGGGAGGGCGGCCGGACCTATCACCACACCGCCCCGATCAACGCCCTCTACGGCCTGCACGAGAGCCTCGTGATGCTGTTCGAGGAGGGTCAGCAGGCGGCCCTCGTGCGCCACGCCCGGATGCACGAGGCGCTGGTGGCGGGCCTCGAGGCCGCGGGACTGGAGCTGCTCGTGGCCGAGCCGCACCGCCTCCCGCAGCTCAACGCGGTGCGGGTTCCCGACGGGATCGACGAGGCCGCGGTGCGGGCGCATGCGCTAGCGAAGTGGGATCTGGAGCTCGGGGCCGGGCTTGGCCCGCTGAAGGGTCAGATCTGGCGGATCGGCCTCATGGGCGCCTCGGCCACGCCCTGGCACGTCCGCATCTGCCTGACCGCCCTCTGCGAAGCTCTGACGGCGCAGGGCCGAAAGGTCGACACCGCCGCCGCTCTCGCCGCCGCGGACGCGAAGCTGGCGGGCTGACCCCACGGCGTCTAACGTTCCCTTCAAAGCCGCGCTTCAGACGCGGCGAAGGGGGAACAGGTGACCGACTCCAGATCGCTCGACGCCGATGGGCCGGCGGCCGTCGTGGAGCCGCCGGTGATCGCCGCCCTGGGCGGCGACGGCCGGCTGAACCGCGGGGGGCTGGCCTGGTCGATCCACCAGGGCGGGCGCGATCCGTTCATCATCCTCGTCACCATCTACATCTTCATGCCCTACGTCGCCTCCGTGCTGGTGGGCGACCCGGTCCGGGGCCAGGAGATGATCTCCCGCTGGGACCAGATCATCGGCTGGATCGTCGTGGTCACCGCCCCCTTCCTCGGGGCCTCCATCGACAAGCTGGGGCCGCGGAAGGGCTGGCTGGGCCTAGTGGTCGGGCTGATGGTCCCGATGATCGCGGCGCTCTGGTGGGCGAAGCCGGGCGGGCCCCTGAGCCTGACGAGCCTGGCTTTCCTGGTGATCGGCGCCCGGGTGCTCTTCGTCTACGCCGAGGTGCTGCACAATTCGCTGCTGATCCGCGCCGCGGGGCTGGGCGCCGCCCACAAGGCCTCGGGCCTGGCCCTGTCTCTCGGCAACCTGTTCTCCGTGGTCGCGCTGGCCTTCACCGCCTGGGCCTTCGCCCTGCCGGGCAAGGTCGACTGGGCCTTTGTGCCCGCTTCGCCGCTGTTCGGCCTCGATCCGGCGACGCATGAGCCGGAGAGGGTGGTGGCGCTGATGGCGGCCGCCCTGCTGGCTCTGGGCTCGATCCCGCTCTTCCTCTTCACCCCCGACGCGCCGAAGACCGGGGTCCCTACCTGGAAGGCCTGGGCCGACGGGGCGGCCGAGCTCGGGCGGATGCTGAAGACCGTGCGCCGCTACCGCGACGCGGTCGTCTACCTGGTGTCGCGGATGTTCTTCGTCGACGGGATGAACGGCGTCCTGATCTACGCCGGGGTCTATGCGGTGGGGGTGATGAAGTGGGGCGCGCTGGAGATGCTGGCCTTCGGCATCCTGCTCTCCATCTTCGCGGTCTTCGGCGGGTTCCTGGCCCGCTGGATGGACGCGGGGCTCGGGCCGAAGGCGGCGCTGCGGATCGAGATATCCATGACCATCCTGGGCCTGGTGGCCCTGCTCGGCATGGCGCCCGACCGCATCCTGTTCTTCTGGACCTATGACGCCGCGGCCCACGCGCCACTGTGGAACGGGCCGGTGTTCCGCCATCTGCCGGACCTGGTGTTCGTGGGCGTCAGCTTCGTGAATGCGGTCTTCATCACCGCCCAGTACGCCTCCAGCCGCACGATGCTGACGCGGATCACGCCGGCGGAGCAGACGGGCGCCTTCTTTGGCGTCTATGCGCTGTCGGGCGTGGCGACGGCCTGGCTGGCGCCGACGCTGGTGAACCTCGGCACCCGGCTGACCGGCACCCAGCAGGGCGGCTTCGCGACCATCAACCTGTTGCTGGCCGTGGGGCTTGTGGCCCTGTTCTTCGTGCGCGGCGGCGGACGCGAGGTGGCGGCGACCGCCCAGGTCGGCTAGCCGAGCCAGACCACCTCCGGCGACTTCCGGGGCTTCAGGAAGAAGGTCTGCCGGAAGGTGAGGGCGTTCGGGAGCGTCTTCTTGAGCGGCGAGTCCCAAGTGTAGCTCACCTCGGCCATGACCACGCTGTCGCCCGAGGCCAGGAGGTTGGCGGGCACGGCGGTGGCGGTCGCCCCGGCCCCCAGGGCCGTCATGCCGTCGCCCCGGCTCCAGACCACCTTCGGCACGGCGTTCGCGTCGGCCTTCACGCTGCTGACCCGCATCTTGAGCGTCGAGGCGGGGAAGGGGGCGAGGATGGCGTCGCCCACCTGGAAGACGTCCGTCATCTGTGTGGCGTTCATCTGGCTGGACTGGGCCACGAGGTCCGCGACGACCGAGGCGGCGTGGCTTGCGCGCCGCTCGGCCATCATGGCCAGGGTCAGTTCGGCCAGGCCGAGGTAGAGCAGGATCATGACCGGGGCGATGAGGGCGAACTCGATGGCCGCCACCCCGCGCCGGTCGGCGCCGAAGGACCTCAGCATGCCGCGCCTCCCGGAGGATCGTCGCTGTAGGGCTCGTTGCGGAATGCGGTGGCTGTGGACAGCAGGCGCATGCCCGAGCCGCCGCCCATGTTCTCCAGGGCCCGGTCGAGCAGCGGGGTGAACAGCCGCCACTGGTAGTAGGTCCGCACGAGCACGATGTCGGAGGGTTGGCCCGGCGACCAGCAGGTGGTGGCCGGGTCGAACGTCGAGCCCGCCTGCGGCGGGGTCGTCGCCAGGCTGCCGAAGCTGCCGAAGGTGCGCACGTCGATGTGCAGGTTCGCCGCGCAGGAATCCGCAAGCCAGGTCATTCCACTGCAGACCAGGGCCTTGAAGTCGGCCTTGGTGTTGGCGGCGCTGGTCTGGAACGACCCGGTGCGGATCTGGCGCGCGGCATGCTCGGTGGCGGTCTCGAGCGTCGTCGTGACCATGAACACCATGGCCAGTTCGATGACGCCGAAGATCAGCATCAGGAACGGGATGCTGATCAGCGAGAACTCCACCGCCGTCGCGCCGCGCTCGGCGCGCGCGAAGCGCGCAGCGGCCGCTCGCAGGCAAGTATGGTGGAATGAGCGCACGACCTCGAACCTCTGTTGAAGAGGCGAATTTACACCGGTGCGGCTAATCAAGATTTAAGTCGGAGACCCGTGATCAGAATGGATCGTGGTAAAGCGCCAGTAATAGTGAATATCCATTCGCCATATCCGGAAATCGGCGCTCCACTGCGCATGTGCTGGTGATCCGCCAAGCTCAGGTGATCTCGGCTCCTCCGATCGCGGGGGATGTTCCGCGAGAGGCTCACCCGTCCGGTCGGGGGCTGCAGCAGCGCCGGCGCGTGAGGTGGAATCCGTCTTTAGTAAACGAAAGTAAACCAACAACAGAAATTAACGTCATGTCTTCATGGCGGATTAAGCGCGGCCGTGGAAAGTGATCGTGCACTTAGGGCGAGCAGGCAATCGCTGGAAGCCCTGCGAAGACTGCTTGCAAGATTGTTGGGAGATCACACCATGTCCAAGTTCATGACCCGCTTCATCAAGGACGAATCCGGCGCCACCGCCATCGAATACGGCCTGATCGCCGCCCTGGTCGCCGTGGTGCTCGTCACCGCCCTGACCGCCATGGGCACCAAGCTCTCGGGCACCTTCGACACGGTCGCCGCGAAGCTTCCGGCCGCTCCGGCGTCCTAAGCTCCGCCTGATCAGACAAAGAGGCCCCCGGCGCCCCGCGCCGGGGGCCTTTTCTATTGGGGGTGGGCAACGCTCCGTTCACCCCCAGGCCCGATGCTGGCCACGACGGAGGTCCCGATGATCCAGTTCCTCGCCGCCGCCCTGGTGCTGATCTTTCCGGCCCTGCTGATCGTGGCGGCCCTGCGCGATGCGGTGAGCTACACCATCCCGAACTGGATCTCGCTCGGCCTGCTGGCGGCCTTCCCGCCGGCGGCGCTTGCGATCGGCCTGCCGCTGCCGACGATCGGGCTGCACGCCGGCCTCGGCGTCCTGGCCCTAGTCGCCGGCATGGCCATGTTCGCCCTGCGCTGGCTGGGCGGCGGGGACGCCAAGCTGTTCGCGGCCGCGGCCCTGTGGCTGGGCTGGTCGGCGGCGGCGAGCTTCCTGCTGGTCACCTGCATCGCCGGCGGCGCGCTCGCCCTGTCGCTGCTGGCGATCCGCTCCGTGTGGCTGCGGCCGCTGGTCTCGTCGGGTCCGTCATGGTTGAACCGGCTGGCCGAGCCGGGGGAGAACGTGCCCTACGGCGTGGCCATCTGCGTGGGCGCGCTCGCCGCCCTTCCGGCGTCGCCGCTGATGAAGGGCCTCGAGGTGCTCGCCTGACCGGTTGCGGCGGCCGGCGACTTCCGCCTAGGTGAGGCGGCCATGTCCGACGTGATCCTCGAGGCGGCCGCGACCGCCATCCCCATCCAGGCCCTCACCGAGGCCGAGCTCGGCGCGGTCCTCGACGCGGCGCCGGCCTTCGTGCGCGGCTTCGCCGCCTTCTCAGAGTTCAAGGCCAAGGCCGGCCAGGTCCTGCTGGTCCCCGGCGAGGACGGCGGCCTGCACACCGTGCTGTTCGGCCTGGGCGCCGCGCCCGACGCCATGGCCTTCCGTGGTCTGCCGGCGAAGCTGCCGGGCGGGACCTACCGCATCGATCAGGCGCCGGACGGGATCGATCGCGGCCAGGCGGCGCTCGCCTTCGCGCTCGGGAGTTACCGGTTCGACCGCTACAAGGCGAAGAAGGACGAGCGGGCCCGGCTGGTCGCCGAGGGCGTCGACGTGGCCGAGGTGCGCCAGGTGGCGCATGCCTGCGCCCTGGCGCGGGACATGGTCAACACGCCCGCCAACGACATGGGCCCCCTGCAGATCGAGACCATTGCCCGGGAGATCGCCGAGCAGCATGGGGCGAACTGCACGGTGATCGAAGGCGACGGCCTGCTGGAGGCCAACTATCCCGCGGTCCATGCGGTGGGCCGCGCGGCCGTGCCCGAGCGCGCGCCGCGGATGATCGAGATCAGCTGGGGCGAAGCGGGCCGGCCGCTCGTGGCCATCGTCGGCAAGGGCGTGGTCTTCGACACCGGCGGCCTCGACATCAAGCCGTCGGCCGGCATGCGGCTGATGAAGAAGGACATGGGCGGGGCGGCGCACGCGCTGGCGCTCGGACGCATGATCATGGCCGCCAACCTGCCGGTGCGCCTGGCCGTGCTCGTGCCGGCGGTGGAGAACGCCATCTCCGGCGACGCCATGCGGCCGGGCGACGTGCTGGCGACCCGCAAGGGCCTGACGGTGGAGGTCGGCAACACCGACGCGGAGGGCCGGCTGATCCTGGCCGACGCGCTCACCCGCGCCGCCGAGCTGGAGCCGGCGCTGACCCTCGACCTGGCGACCCTCACCGGGGCGGCGCGGATTGCGCTGGGCCCGCAGCTGCCGCCGTTCTTCACCGACGACGAGGAGCTCGCCGCCCAGATCGAACGGCACGCCAGGGCCGTGGGCGATCCGCTGTGGCGCCTGCCGCTCTGGAGCCCCTACGCCGACGCGCTCGACTCCGACGTCGCCGACCTGAAGAACGATCCCGACGGCTGGGCCCAGGCGGGCTCGGTTACGGCGGCGCTGTTCCTGCAGAAGTTCGCGCCGAAGGGACCGTGGGTCCACCTCGACATCTTCGCCTGGAACCCGCGCAACCGGCCGGGCTGGCCGACCGGCGGCGAGGCCCAGGCTATCCGCGGCCTCTACGCCATGATCCGCGAGCGCTTCGCGTGAGTTTCGATCCCCGCGTCACCCTGCTCCGCGACGGCATCGCGGCGCGGGGCCTGGAGGGCCTGGTCGCGGCGGAGGTCTACCTGGACCCCCGGCCGTTGACCTGCGCGGTCCCCGCCGCCGGCATCCACCGGGCGCCGGACGCCGCCTCCGAGCAGATGGACCAGCTGCTGTTCGGCGAGACCTTCGAGGTGCTGGAGGAGGAGGGCGCCTTCGTCTTCGGGCAAGCGCGCCGCGACGGCTACGTGGGCTTCGTGGAGGCGGCGAAGCTCGCCCCCCGGGGACCCGCGCTGACCCACCGGGTCGCAGCCATCCGCACTTACGCCTTCGCCGAGCCCAGCATCAAGTCGCGGGCGTTGGGACCCTATTCGCTCAACGCCCTCGTGCGGGTCGAGGCCCGGGAGGGGCGGCTGGCGAAGGTGGCGGGCGCGGGCTGGATGACGGCCGAGCACCTGGCGCCGATCGGGGCTTTCGAGGCCGACTGGGCGGGCGTGGCGGAGCGGTTCGTGGGGGCGCCGTACCTGTGGGGCGGGCGCGAGAGCCTGGGGCTCGACTGCTCGGGCCTGGTCCAGCAGGCGCTGTTCGCCTGCGGCCTGGCCTGCCCGCGCGACGCCGACCAGCAGGAGAAGCTCGGGCGCGGGATCGCCCGCGGCGAGTTCGGGCGCGGCGACCTTGTGTTCTGGAAGGGCCACGTGGCCATCGGCGTGGATGCGGAGCGTATCGTCCACGCCAACGGCCATCACATGGCGACGGTGATCGAGCCGCTGGAGGCGGCGATCACGAGAATCTCGGGCGGGGGCTATGGGGAGCCCACCGCCTTCCGACGTCTCGTCTGACTACTGGCGGCTGCTGCCCGAAGAGGTCGGGGCGGCCGCGCTCGAGCCGCGCTGCTCGCTCGGCGCCCCCGGGGAGATCGCCCCCGCGCCCTGGCCGGCGGGGCCGCCCGAGGTGGTGGCCGGCGTCGCCGTCGAGCCGGTCGCCGTGGGTTCGCCCTCGGCCGCGGCCCCTTCGGCCGGCGCGGCGTTCGGGTCGACCTCGGCCGGGGCCGCAGCGGCGGCCGGGTTGGGCGCCGGAATCGGCAGGGTCCCGCCCTTGGTCCGCAGGTAGGCGATCATGTTGATGCGGTCCTCGGCCTTCTTGAGGCCGACGAAGGTCATCTTCGTGCCGGGGAGGTACTTCTGCGGCGCGGCGAGGAACTCAGAGAGGTGCTCGTCGTCCCAGCGCGGAACCGTGGCGACGAGGCCCTTCATGGGATCGGAGTAGGCGAAGCCGCCGTGGCCGGCCGGAGCGCGGCCGACGACGCCGAACAGGTTCGGGCCGGTGCCGTTGGCGCCGCCGGCGTCGACGGTGTGGCAGGACTTGCACTTGGCGAAGGCCGCTTCGCCCGCGGCGACGTCGGCGGTCGGCAGGACCGTGCCCCAGTCGATCGGAGCCTCGGCGGCCGCGCCGCCGGCGCCTTCTTCCGCTGCGACCTCGACCAGGTAGCCCGGCTTTTCGACTTCGTGCGGGGCGAACACGCCGTTGGAGAGTTCGCGGAGGCCGACGATGGCCAGGCCCGTCGCCAGCAGCGCGCCGGCGACCTTGTTGAAGGTGAGGTCGCTCATAGTCCCTAAGTTGGCCCTCTCCACGGCCGGCGCGCGCACCGGCGAAACGCGCGGGAATCCCGCCCCTTATTGCGCGTGGCTCTCTTACACGCTACCGCCGCTCGCGCAACCTCCACTGCTCCGCCATGAACCCCATCATCCTCATCCCCGCGCGCATGGCCGCGACCCGCCTGCCGGGGAAGCCCCTGGCGGATATCGGCGGCATGCCGATGGTCGTCCGCGTGCTGCGCCGGGCCCAGGCCGCAGGGGCTGGTCCGGTGGCCGTGGCGGCGGGCGATCCCGAGATCGTGGAGGCGGTGGAACAGGCCGGCGGCCGGGCCGTGCTGACCGACCCCGGGCTGCCGTCCGGCTCGGACCGGATCCTCGCCGCGCTGGCCGAGCTGGACCCGGCCGGCGCCCACGACGTGGTCATCAACCTGCAGGGCGACATGCCGTTCGTGGAGCCTTCGGTGGTGGCGGCCTGCGCGCGGCTGCTGGCCGACCAGCCGGCCTGCGACATCGCCACCGTGGTCGCGCCCGAGGCCTCGCCCGCGGACCGGACGAACCCGGACGTGGTCAAGGCGGTGCTGGCCATGCAGGCCGACGGCCGCACCGGCCGGGCGCTCTACTTCACCCGCTCGACCCTTTACGGCGACGGTCCGGTCTGGCGGCACATCGGAATCTACGGCTACCGGCGCGCCGCGCTGGAGGCGTTCAACGCCGCCCGGCCCTCACCACTGGAGCGGCGCGAGAAGCTGGAGCAGCTGCGCGCCATGGAGCTCGGCCTCTCCATCTGGGCGGCCGTCGCCCGCGACGCGCCGATCTCCGTCGACAGCCCCTCCGACCTGGAGCGGGCCCGCGATTTCGCGAAGGAAGCCTCATGAGCAAGGGACGCATCGCCTTCCAGGGCGAGCTGGGCGCCAACTCCCACGAGGCCTGCGCCCAGCACTTCCCGGCCTACGAGGCCGTGCCGCACGCCAGCTTCGAGGACGCCTTCGAGGCGGTGAAGTCGGGCGACTGCCAACTCGGCATGATCCCGGTGGAGAACTCCATCGCGGGCCGGGTGGCCGACGTGCACCATCTGCTGCCCAACTCCGGCCTGAAGATCATCGGCGAGCGGTTCAAGCCGATCCACTTCCAGCTGATGGCCAACCCCGGCGTGAAGCTGGAGGACGTGAAGGTCGCGATGAGCATGCCCATCGCGCTGGGCCAGTGCCGCAAGACCATCCGGCGGCTGAAGCTGAAGACCGAGGCCACCGGCGACACGGCCGGCGCCGCCAAGCTGCTCGCCGAGCGGCCCGACCCGACCAAGGCCGCGGTCTCGCCGGCCCTGGCGGCCGAGATCTACGGCCTGGAGATCCTCGCCCGGGACATCGAGGACGAGCACAACAACACCACCCGCTTCCTGGTGATGACCGCCGATCCGAACCCGCCGGCGCCGCCCTTCACCAGCCCCTGCGTGACCAGCTTCGTGTTCCGCGTCCGCAACATCCCCGCCGCGCTCTACAAGGCGCTGGGCGGCTTCGCGACCAGCGGCGTCAACATGACCAAGCTGGAGAGCTACATGGAGAACGGCGCGTTCACGGCGACCTTCTTCTACGCCGAGGTGGACGGCCGGCCCGAGGACCGCGGCGTGGCGCTCGCCTTCGACGAGCTGAAGTTCTTCTCCGAGCGGTTCGAGATCCTCGGCGTCTATCCGGCCGACCCGTTCCGCAGCCGGGGCTGACTACTCCTCCACCCAGGCCCGGATGAGCTGGTGGGCGATGGCGAGGCGGTTGGGGGCGGCGACGCCGTCGAGCCTGCCGGCCAGGAGGTCACGGGCCTGGTCGCGCGTGAACCAGCGGACCTCGGAGAGCTCGGTCTGGTCGGGGGCGCCCTCGTCGTCCTCCACCTCGGCGATCAGGCCGATCATGAGGGACGAGGGATAGGGCCAGGGCTGGCTGGAGTGGTAGCGCACCCGCACCGCGCGCAGGCCCGCCTCCTCGGCGAGCTCGCGGGCGCAGGCCTCCTCGATGCTCTCGCCCGGCTCGAGGAAGCCGGCGAGCGCGGAGAACATGCCCTTGGGCCAGGCCTCCTGGCGGCCCAGCATGCAGCGGTCGCCGTGGAACGGCAGCATGATCACCACGGGGTCCGTACGCGGGAAGTGTTCGGCCTCGCACGACGGACACTGGCGTTTCCAGCCGCCGTCCACGACCCGGGTGGACTCCCCGCAGGCGGCGCAGTGGTCGTGCCGGCGGCGCCACTCGAACATCGCCTTGGCGGTGGCCAGGATGGCGGCCTCCGGCGCCGGCACGCGCAGGGCCACGGCGCGCAGATCCTCGAAGCGGCCCAGGCCCTGCAGCGTGGACTCGGCGGGATCCGTCGAGCCGCCGAGATCGACGGCGAAGATCGCCGTCTCCTTCCACAGCCCCATGAACAGCAGCCGCTCCATGCCGCCGGCGAGCTCGGTCACCACCCGCGTGGGAAGGTAGGCGATCTGCAGGTCGCCGCCGTCTTCGCGCGGATCGCCGGCCTTCTCGACGAGGGGCTTGCCGTTCCAGAGTGCGAGGCCGAGCGCGTCGGGGCTGGCCAGCTGGGCGGCGAGCCACTCGGCGTCGCCGCGCCGGTCGCTGGCGCGGTCCAGCGGGTTGCCGGCGAAGGTGTTGAGGAAGACGTCGAGAGCCATGGCGCTTCTTCTAAGCGGTTCCCGCGCGTCGGGCTATCCGGCCCGGGATCACGCCAAGGCCGGGGGATTGCTGGACGGCTTAGTGCATTCTGTAGCGGATGGGGACCGACTTCGGGCCGCAGACGAAGCTGGCGGCGGTGCGGGTGGGCGTGCCGTCCAGCTCGACGCTTTCCAGCCGGGGCAGCAGCTCCTCCCAGAGGATGCGCATCTCCATGCGGGCGAGGTGCTGGCCGAGGCAGACGTGGGCGCCGTAGCCGAAGGCGACGTGCTTGTTGGGGCTGCGGGCGATGTCGTAGCGGAACGGGTCGGTGAAGTGCGCCTCGTCGCGGTTGCCGGACGGGTAGCAAAGCATCAGCCAGTCGCCCTTGGCGATCTTCTGGCCGGCGAGCTCAGTGTCGTCGGTGGCCGTGCGCATGAAGTGCTTCACCGGGGTCTCCCAGCGGATGGACTCTTCCACGTGGCCGGGGATCAGGGACAGGTCCGCCTTCAGCCTGGCCAACTGGTCTGGGTGCTCGCAGAGCGCCCACAGGCCGCCGGCGGTGGTGTTGGAGGTGGTGTCGTGCCCGGCGGTGGCGGCGATGATGTAGTAGCTCATCGCCTCCAGATGGCCGAGCGGCTGGCCCTCGATGGCGCCGTTGGCGATGACGCTGGCCAGATCGTTGCGCGGGTTGGCCCGGCGGTCCTCGGTCATGGCGTTGAAGTAGGTCATGAAGTCCATGACCGTGGCCTGCAGCGAGGCCAGCGCCTGGTCGGTGTCGGTGAGCGCCTGGCCCGAGCGGTTCACGTCGGGGTCGGCGCTGCCGAACAGTTCCTGGGTGAGCTTCAGCATCCGGGGCTCGTCGGCCTCGGGCACGCCCATCACCTCCATGATCACGTGCAGCGGATAGAGGAAGGCCACGTCGCGGGCGAAGTCGCAGCGCCCGCCGTGCTCCGCCATGCGGTCCACGAAGCCGCGGGCGATCTCCCGGATGCGGGCTTCGAGCCCGCGCAGGTTCTGCGGCAGGAACCAGGCCTGGGTCAGGCGCCGGTAGGCGAAGTGGTCGGGGTTGTCCATCTGGACCAGGGAGCGGACCAGGTGGGGTGAGCCGCCCATCATGGCGCGCACCTTGCGGTCGGCCTCGATGGTGGTGACCACGGTGGAGCGGTCGCCGTTGTGGAACAGCTCGTTCTGCTTCTCCACCGCCTGGATGTCGTCGAAGCGGGTGACCACCCAGAAGGGGTCGAAGCCGTCCGGCTGGGCGACGGCCAGCGGCGCCTCGGCGCGCAGGCGGGTGAAGGCCTCGTCGCTGCGGCGGCGGTCCTGGTAGGCCCGCGGGTCGACGATGGTTTCGGCCAGGTCCTTCGGGATCATCATGACGGCGCTTCCTCGATGATGCGCCCGCTGATGGGGCGCTTGCCGAACCGGATACCACTTAGTTACTATGCGACCAACAAGTAACTGGAGCGTCATGGACCAGCTCGCGTCTTCCAGGCCCGCCCGCCGAACCCAGGCCGAGCGCCGCGACGAGTCCGGCCGCAGCCTGGTGGCGGCGGCGATCGCCGTGGTGGCGCGCGACGGCGTGAGCGCCGCGACCTTCGAGGCCATCGGCCGGGAGGCGGGCTACAGCCGGGGCCTGGCCACCCAGCGGTTCGGCTCCAAGCAGCAGCTGATCGAGGCTGTGATCGAGCGGCTGCACGAGCAGCAGGAGGCCGCGCTCGTCGAACATGACATCGACGCCCGGCCGGGGCTCGAGGCGGTGCTGGCCTTCGTGGACCTGTACCTGCGGGCCCTGGCCGACGAGCACGAGGCGCGAGCCTATTTCATGCTGCTGTCGGCGGCGGTGGCCGACGCCACCGAGCTGCGCGCGGCGTTCGCGGCCGAGCACGGACGGGTGGAGCGCCGGCTCGAGGCCCTGGTGCGCCGGGGCCAGGCCGAGGGCGACATCCGCCGCGAGGTCGATCCGGCCGCCGCGGCCCTGATGATCGGCGGCCTGCTGTTCGGCCTGTCCATGCAGATCCTGGTGGACCCGGCGACCGACCTCGACCCGATCCGCGAGACCAGCCTTTCCACCCTGCGCCTCGCCTTCGGGGCGGGAGACCGCCCATGACCGAGCCGCCGTACAAGACCTGGCAGTGCCGCACCTGCGGCTACATCTTCGACGAGGCGGCCGGCGACCCGGCCGAGGGCCTGGCGCCCGGGACCCGCTGGGCGGACATCCCGGACGACTGGGTCTGTCCCATGTGCGGCACGGCCAAGGCCGATTTCGACATGGTGGAGATCTGACGGGCGTCAGTTCCGCACGCAGGCCCGCAAGGCCACGTAGGGCGCGTTCGTGCCGGCTTTGAGCCCCGCGCCGGCGTTCGTGGTCAGGGGGCGGCGTTCGATGCCGGTCTCGCTCCAGCCGGCGCACTTGCCATCGGTGCAGTTCCCACCCACGAAGGCCGTCCCGGCGGCGTGGGTGTGCGCCCCGGCCGCGCGGTTTTCCCGCGGAGCGAGCGCCTCGCCGACCACCTGTCCAGGCGCCTCAGCGCCCACTGTGGCGACCAAGTAGCGGCCCTGCCAGTTGGGCGGGATGTCCTCCCAGCCCCTCGGACACTGATTCAGCTGGAAGAAGGCGACCATCCCCTTCGGCACGCCGCCGCGGTCGGACGCGAGCGGCTGGGCTGCCGCCAGCGAAGGGGCGGTAGCGAGAAGCAACAGGATCGGGAGTGTGGGCTTCATGGCGGTCTCCGTAACTGCGTGGACGCCTGACGACGTCGACCTCGAGGGTGGCTGATCCGCGCGCGCGCCACCTGTGACGGCGATCACGGCCAGGGGGATCGCGTCTCAGAAGCCCTCCCTGCAAGCGGGATGGCTCGAAGGCGCCAAGCGAGGGTTGAGCGACGGACGAAAATACAGCCTGGGCGGAGTCGCTGAAGCGAGGATGTTCTGCGTTTGTTCTATACGAGTGCAGGAGGTTCACATGGTGGTGGTGCGTTACACGGGGCTGGTCCAGCCGAAGGCAGCGTTCGAGGAGCTGCGGCCGCTGCACGACGCCCTCATCCGGATGCAGATGTGCTACCGCCCGTTCGGGCCGGACTATCTGGTGCTCTACGCCGCCCAGCAGGCCCTGGTGGAGGCGGCCCGCCACTTCACCGGCGATCCCGACTTCTACGCCGCCCGGGCGCACTGAGGCGCGGACCATGGCGGCCCACGAAATGGAGGTGCTGGCGGTCAACACACACGCGCCGCTGGCGTCCTGGCGGGCGCATCCGGGCTCGCGGCTGCGGCTGCACTGCGCGGCCTGTTCCTGGGCGAAGACCTACGACCCGGCGCGGATCGCCGAGCGGCTGGTGGTGAAGAAGCTGGGCAGCTCGATGACCCCGATCGCGGCGGTGGCCCGCCACGTCGCCTGGCCCTGCCCGCGCTGCCGCCGGATGCGCTGGGTGACGACCCTGGTGGAGCCGGGGCGGGCGGCGCGGTGAGGGGGGCGCCGAAGGCGGCAGCCCCAGGAGGGGCTCAGGGCGGCGAGGCGCCGTGGGGAAGATGGCGCTCGATCGCCTTGGCGGCCACGCGCGACACCAGGCCGATCGCCTCCACCTCATCCGGCGTGGGGCCGCGCGGTGTCCGGTGGTAGACCGCGAACGTCCCGACGATGCGCCCGTGGTCGTTCTCGATGGGCGTCGACCAGCAGGCGCGCAGGCCGTGCTCGGCGGCAAGATCCCGGAAATCGGCCCACAACGGGCTCAGGGCGATATCGACCACATAGACCGGGTGGCCAAGGTAGGCCGCCGTGCCGCACGAGCCGACGTTGGGCCCGATCTCGACGCCGTCGATCGCCTGGTTGTAGCTGGGCGGAAGGCTGGGGCCCGCCCCGTGCAAGAGGCGCTTTCCGTCCCGGTCGACGAGCAGGATCGAGGTCAGGATGTCGCCCCCGATCTCGTCTTCCACGTCGAGCAGCAGCCGTTCCAGACGCTCGCGCAGCGCGCCGGCGGACGGGCCCGTGGCCGGCGGAAGGGGCGCCTGTCGCACGAGGCGGGCTTCCAGGCGCTCTGCGATTCTCTGTTCCACGACCATCCCTTGGATAACCCTGCACCATAAGGGCCAGGCGCCGGCGCGGCTAGGCCGATCGCGGTCCTTCCGGGACGTTCGCGGGCGCCCGCCGGAGGTGGGCGGCGCGGCGGGGACCGGGGGCGGATGACATATGGGCGTGCGCCGTCTAACAGAGCCGCTCCGAGATCAGGAGGAGTGTCGGCCCGTGCCGAAAGATCCCATCGAGGACCTCGCCCTGCGGGCCCGCCGGCTGGCGGCCGAGGTGCTCGCGCCGCGGGCGGAGCAGACGGACGCCGAGGCGATCTGGCCTTCCGACCAGCTCCGGGCGATCGCCGACGCCGGCCTGATGGGCCTGCACGTCCCCAGGCGGCTGGGCGGTCACGAGCTTGGCCTGCGGGCGCTTGCCCGGATCTCCGAGGAGCTGGCCATCGGCTGCTCCTCGTCGGCCATGTGCTACGCCATGCACTGCGTGGCCACCGCCGTGATCGCGGCCAAGGCGACGCCCTTCCAGGAGCAGCGCTACCTCGCCCCCATCGCGCAGGGCCGCCACGTGACCAGCCTGGCGCTGAGCGAGCCGGGCAGCGGGGCCCACTTCTACCAGCCGCGCACCACGTTCCGCGTGACCGGCCGCGGCTTCGCCCTGCACGGCGAGAAGAGCTTCGTCACCAACGGCGGCCAGGCCGACTCCTATGTCGTCTCGGCGGTCCTGCACGGGGATGAGATCGATCCCGGCACCTTCACCTGCCTGCTGGTGGACAGCACCGCCCCCGGCCTGGACTGGGGGCCGCCCTGGGCCGGGTTCGGCATGCGCGGGAACTCCTCGACGCGGATGTTCCTGAACGGCGCCACCCTCCCGCCCGGCAACCTGCTCGGCGCCGAGGGTGACCAGAGCTGGTACGTCTTCGAGGTCGTGGCGCCCTACTTCCTCGTGGCGATGTCGGGCGTCTACCTGGGCGTCGCGGAGGCCGCGCTGCGGACGGCGGTGGAGCACCTGCAGACCCGCGTCCACGTCCATACCGGCCAGACGCTGAGCGAACAGCCGCTGCTCGTCGAACAGGTCGCCGACCTGTGGCGCACGGTCGTCCGCGCCCGGCAGGTGGTGGCGCATGCCGCCGCGCTGTGGGACGCCGGCTCGCCGGAGGCCAACGCGGCGCTCTTCGCCGCCAAGATCGAGGTGTCGGAGGCCTGCGTCTCGGCCACGACCGCCGCCATGACGCTGCTCGGCGGCCGCGGGTATGAGGCTCACGGCAAGGCCGGACGGCTGATGCGCGACGCCCAGGCCTCCCACGTCATGTCGCCCACCAGCCACATCCTGAAGACCTGGCTCGGCCGGGCGGCCCTGGGCCTGCCGCCGCTCTAGCCGCCGGCCTATCCCCTTGCCCCCGCGGGCCTTCTCCTCCATATGCCCCAGCGGAGATCGGCGACGGGCGGAGGCCTCGCCAACCTGGTCAGGGCCGGAAGGCAGCAGCCACAACGAGATCACCTGCGGGTCGTTGTCCGGTCTCCACCTTTCCCCGCTTCACAGGGCCCCAGCCGGGGCTTTCCACTTTGCCGGGGCTTTCCACTTTGCCGGGACGGGGCGGTCCCGTTAGATGGCCGCATGGCGGACGAAGACCTGACGCTCGATTCTGACCTGCCGCCGGAGCGGGACCCGAACACGGGCGACATGTTCGGCGAGGCGCCCAAGCCGCCGCCCGCGCCGCCCGCGGAGGAGTCGGCCGCCTACACCGTCATCGCGCGCAAGTACCGGCCGAGGACGTTCGAGGACCTGTACGGCCAGGAGGCCATGGTCCGCACGCTGCGCAACGCCTTCGCCACGGGCCGGATCGCGCACGCCTTCATGTTGACCGGGGTGCGCGGGGTGGGGAAGACCACCACCGCGCGGCTGCTCGCCCGGGCGCTGAACTACGAGACCGACGAGATCCACGAGCCGACCCTCGACTTCAGGGGCGAGGGCCGCCATTGCCGCTCGATCATCGAGGGCCGGCACATGGACGTGCTGGAGCTGGACGCCGCGTCCCGCACCGGCGTGGCCGACATGCGCGAGCTGCTCGAGGGCGTGCGCTACGCCCCGGTCGAGGCGCGCTACAAGGTCTACATCATCGACGAGGTCCACATGCTGTCGACGGGGGCGTTCAACGCCCTCCTGAAGACGCTGGAGGAGCCGCCGCCGCACGCCAAGTTCATCTTCGCCACCACCGAGATCCGCAAGGTGCCGGTGACCATCCTGTCGCGGACACAGCGGTTCGACCTCAGGCGGGTGGAGCCGGAGGTGCTGCTGAAGAACCTCGAGATGATCTGCGAGAACGAGGGCGCGCGGGTCGAGCACGAGGGGCTGATGCTGATCGCCCGGGCCGCCGAGGGCAGCGTGCGCGACGGGCAGTCGATGCTGGACCAGGCCATCGTCCAGGCCGAGCCCGGCCAGACGGTCACCGCCGAGAGCATCCGCGACATGCTGGGCCTGGCCGACCGGGCGCAGACCATCGCCCTGTTCGAGCAGGTGATGCGGGGCGAGGCGGGCCCGGCGATCGAGACCTTCCGCCAGCTCTACGGCTACGGGGCCAATCCCGACCAGGTGATGCTGGACCTGCTGGACCACTGCCACGGGGCGAGCGTCGCCAAGGCGATCGGGCCGCAGGCGCTGGTGATGCCCAAGGAACAGGCCGCGCGGCTGGCCGCGGTGGGCGCCTCGATCTCGGCCGGGGTGCTGTCGCGGATGTGGCAGCTGATCCTGAAGGCCTACGAGGAGGTGCGGCGCGCCCCGGACGCGGCGGCGGCGGTGGACATGGCGATCATCCGCATGGCCTACGCCGCCGACCTGCCGGGGCCGGAGGAGGCGCTGAAGAAGCTGCAGGCCGGCGAGCCGGTGGGCGGCGGCGCGGGCCCCTCCGGCGGCGGGGGCGGCGGCGGCGCGTCCCACGGCGGCGGCGGTGGCGCGAGCGCGGTGGCGCGCCGGCCCATGCCGCAGGCCGCGGCGGCGGAGCCGGCGGCGACCCTGCAGAGCTTCGAGGACGTGCTGGCGCTGATCGACAGGCGCCGCGACGTGGCCCTGAAGCTGGACGTGGAGCGCTACGTCCGTCCGATCAGCTTCCGGCCCGGGGCCATCGAGTACGAACCCGCGCCCGGGGCGCCGGCCAACCTCGCCCAGCGGCTGGTCGGACGGCTGAAGGAATGGACCGGCGAGCGCTGGCTGATCGTCGCCCAGGGCGGCGGCGGGGCCGAGAGCCTCTGGGAGAAGCAGAAGCGCGAGGAGCGCGAGGTCCGCGCCCAGATCGAACAGGATCCCTTCGTGCGGTCCGTGCTGGAGACCTTCCCGGGCGCCGAGATCGTCTCCATCCGCAACCAGCCCCAGCCGGAGGCGGCCGCCGCGCCGCCGCCGGAAGACGAAAGTGACGAGGAGTAGCCGCCGATGAAAGACCTGAACGCCCTGATGAAGCAGGCGCAGCAGATGCAGCAGAAGCTGGCGGACGCGCAGGCCAGGCTGGCGGAGCTGTCGGTGGAAGGCACCTCCGGCGGCGGCATGGTCAAGGTGACGCTGAAGGGCTCGGGCGAGCTGGCCCGCGTGGACCTGGACGAGAGCCTGATGCAGCCGGGCGAGGGCGAGGTGGTCTCCGACCTGATCGTCGCCGCCCACGCCGACGCCAAGCGCAAGCTGGACGCCCAGCAGGCCGATATGATGCGCGAGGCCGCGGGCCCGCTGGCCGGCATGGGCCTGCCGGGCATGCCGAAGTTCTGATGACCGGACTCCTGGGGGCGCTGGCGGCGGCGTGGTTCGCCGCCTCGGCCGCGGGCGAGCCGTCGGTCGTGCCGCTGGACGTGGGCGCGCCGGCGCGGGCGACGGCCGTCCGCTCGGGCGAGCGGCTGCACATCCTCTACGAGCTGCGGCTGACCAATTTCGCGCCGCGGCCGGTGACGCTGGAGGGGCTGGAGGCCCTGGATCCGGCCGGCCGCAGCCTGGCCGCTTTCGACGCCGCGGCCCTGACGGGGATGGTCGCCCACCGCGGCCCCTCGCCCGCCGAAGGCGCCGAGCTTGTCGTGCCGCCCGGCGGCTTCGTGGTGGTGTTCCTGGACGTGCAGACCTCGGCGGGCCGGGCGCCGTCGAAGCTCGTCCACCGCATCCGGGTGCGCGGCGCCTCGCCCGACGCCCCCGCCAGCCGCACGATGGTGGAGGCGGGCGCGGTGGCGGTGGCGGGCGCGCCGCTGCGCCTGGGCCCGCCGCTGAAGGGCGCCGGCTGGCTGGCGGCCAACGCCCTCTCCAATGAGTCCGACCACCGGCGAACCTTGGCGGTGGTGGACGGCCACGCGCGGATCTCCCAGCGCTACGCCATCGACTTCGTGCAGCTGGACGCCCGGGGGCGGCCATTCCGGGGCGATCCGGCGCGAAACGAGTCCTGGACCGGCTATGGCGCGGACGTGCTGGCGGTGGCGGACGGGACGGTGGCGGCGGTGCGCGACGACCTGCCGGACAACGTCCCGGGCGCGGCGCCGGCCGTGCCGGTCAGTCTCGCCACCATCGGCGGCAACCATGTGGTGCTGGACGTGGGCGGCGGGGCGCGGGTGTTCTACGGCCACCTGCGGCCCGGCGGCGTGAAGGTGCGGCCGGGGCAGAAGGTGCGCCGGGGCGAGGTCCTGGGAAGCCTCGGCAACTCCGGGCAGTCGGACGCGCCGCACCTGCACATCCATGTCTCGGACGGAACGACGGCGCTCGGCGGCGAGGGCCTGGCCTACGCGTTCGACGGCATGTCGGTGCGCGGCTACGTACCCTCGCTGGCGGTGCTGGAACGGCCCGAGGGCTGGACCGGCGCGGCGGCGGCCCGGCCCCGGCCGGCGTCCGGCGAGTTGCCGGGCGCCAACGCGGTCGTCGACTTCGCGCCGTGAGGGGGAACTGACTTGGCCTCGTCCGCGGGACCCGAGATCGAGCGGCTGATCGGCCTGCTCGCCAAGCTGCCGGGGCTCGGGCCCCGATCGGCCCGGCGCGCGGCGCTGGCGCTGCTCAAGCGGCGCGAGCAGCTGCTGAACCCGCTGGCCGACGCCTTGGCCGAGGCATCCCAGCGGGTGCGGACCTGCTCGGTCTGCGGCAGCCTCGACACCCAGGACCCCTGCGCGATCTGCGCCGACCCGCAGCGCGACGCCTCGCTGATCTGCGTGGTGGAGGAGGTGGGCGCGCTGTGGGCCATGGAGCGGGCGGCGGCCTTCCGCGGCCGCTACCACGTGCTGGGCGGCCTGCTTTCGGCGCTGGACGGGGTTGGGCCGGACGCCCTGCGCGTGGGGCCGCTGGTCGCCCGGGCGGCCGAGGGCGGGGTGCGCGAGGTGATCCTGGCCCTGCCGGCCACGGTCGACGGCCAGACCACCGCCCACTACCTGGCCGACCGGCTGGCCGGGGCCGACGTCAGCGTGACCATGCTGGCCCGCGGCGTGCCGGTTGGCGGCGACCTCGATTGGCTCGACGACGGCACCATCGCCCAGGCCATGCGGGCCCGGCGGCCGGCGTAGGCCGTTCCTCCCGGTCGTCTTCGCGTCAGGGGAGGAAGGCTGGCCCCGACTCACCGTCCGCGGTAAGAACGCAGCATGAACGCCGCCATGATCGCCGCCCTCGTCTTCGCCGCCCTCGCCGCCGCGGCCGTCGCCTGGGCGCTGAAGGAACGGCTGCGGGCGGGGCTGGCCGAGGGTCGGCTGCGGATGCTGGAGGCGCAGGCCGACCAGCAGGCCGAGTACCTGAAGGCCCAGGCCGCGCAGTCGGCGAGCGCGGTGGCCGAGGCCCTGGTGAAGCAGACGGAAGAGACCTTCCGCAACCGCGAGCAGCTCGCCCAGGCGCGCATCGAGGCGCAGCTGAAGCCCGTGGCCGAGACCCTGCAGAAGTTCCAGGAGCAGGTCGCCGCGGTCGAGAAGCAGCGCGCCGAGGACACCGGCGGGCTGAAGGCGCAGATCACCGCCCTGATGCAGGCCTCGACCGCCACCCAGGAGGAGGCGCGCAAGCTGTCGGCCGCCCTGCGCCGCGGGGCCGGCGTGCAGGGCCGCTGGGGCGAGCAGACCCTGCGCAATGTGCTGGAGGCCGCGGGCCTCGCCAACCGCTACGACTTCGAGGAGCAGGCCTCCACCGACACGGAGGAGGGCCGGAGGCGTCCGGACGTGACCATCCGCCTGCCGGGCGGCGGCGTGTTCGTGATCGACGCCAAGTGCTCGCTGAACGCCTTCCTGGAGCTGCAGGAGGCGGCTGACGACGCCGCCCGCGAGGCCTGCGGCCTGCGCCACGTGCAGAGCGTGCGCGGCCACGTCGCCGGGCTGTCGGCCAAGGCCTACTGGGACCAGTTCGAGAACTCGCCGGACTTCGTGGCCATGTTCGTGCCGCTGGACTCAGCCATGGCCGCGGCGCTCGACCGGGCGCCGGACCTGATGACCGAGGCCATGGACCGCCGGGTGGTGATCGTCACGCCGACCACCCTCTTCGCCCTGTGCAAGGCGGTGAGCTACGGCTGGCGGGTGGAGGAGCAGGCGGCCAACGCCCGCAAGATCGCCGACCTCGGCCGCGAGCTCTACAAGCGGATCGCGGTGATGGGCGTGCACGCCGGTTCGGTGGGCAAGGCGCTGGAGGCGGCGGTCTCCCGCTACAACCAGTTCGTGGGCTCGCTGGAGACCCAGGTGCTGACCCAGGCGCGCCGGTTCGAGGACCTGAAGGTGGACCACGAGGGCCGCGAGGTGCCGCAGCTCGAGCCCCTGGAGGCCGCCGTGCGCCCGCTCGCCAAGCTCGGCAAGGCCGAGGCGCCTACGGTGCGGCTGGTGGCGGGCGACGAGGGCTGAGACTATAGTCGCCGCCTTGACGCTCGGGTGAAGGAAACCTACCTCCGCGCCATGGCCATCCGTGAAATCCTCGTCGTTCCGCACCCGATCCTGAAGCAGGTGTCGCAGCCCGTCGAACGGGTGGACGACGAGCTGCGCGCGCTCATGGATGACATGCTGGAGACCATGTACGACGCGCCCGGCATCGGGCTCGCGGCCATCCAGATCGGCGTGCCCAAGCGGGTGATCGTCATGGACCTGGCCCGGCCGGACGAGGACAAGCAGCCACGCTACTTCGTGAATCCTGAAATCCTCTGGGCGTCGGACGAGACCCAGCCCTACGAGGAGGGCTGCCTCTCGGTGCCGGAGTACTACGACGAGGTGGAGCGCCCGGCGCGGGTGAAGCTGCGCTACCTGAACTACCAGGGCGAGCAGGTGGAGGAGGACGCCGAGGGCCTCTTCGCCGTCTGCATCCAGCACGAGATGGACCATCTCGAAGGCGTGCTGTTCATCGACCACCTGTCGCGCCTGAAGCGCGAGCAGGCGGTGAAGAAGGTCAAGAAGCAGGCCAAGGCCGCCTGACCACCGCTGATCCCGGCGGACGCCGGGCCCCCAGCGGTCCTGCCGAAGTCCTTTGACTCAGCCTGGGCCCCGGCTTTCGCCGGGGTGAGCGGAGGCCAGTTCCGCCGCCCGCCTACTTCTGCTCGACCCGGGTGGTCGTGGTGGTGACCGTCGTGCCGTCGGCGCGGGTGGTGGTCGTGGTGGCGGTGTCGTTGTCGGCGGCGTCCTTGATGGCCGCCCCCATCTCGCCCAGCGCCTCGCGGGCCTTGCCGGCCGCCGCCTTCACCTCGGGATCGGAGGTGATCTCCTTCAGCTCCTTGCCGGCCTTGTCGAGATTGACCTCCATCTCGTTGCCGACCTCGACCGCGTTCTCCTTGACGGCGGAGGCGGCCTGGTTGGCCTCGGCCTGGGCCTTGTCCTGCTCGCCCTGGCTGCAGGCGGCGAGCGCGAGGGCAAAGCCGATGGCGGCGGCGGAGACGATGGTTCGCATTTGACGGCTCCCTTGGATCGGCCGTGCAACGGCCGCGCTTGGACCTAAGTTCCCATGGACGGCCGCGGCGGCTAAACCCCCGCCCATGCGCCTCGCCTTCCTGGGAACGCCCGACTTCTCCGTAGCCGCCCTGAGCGCCCTGGTCGACGCCGGGCACGAGATCGCCTGCGTCTACTCCCAGCCGCCGGCCCCGCGCGGACGCGGGCAGACGCTGCAGCCCTCGCCGGTGCACGCCTTCGCCGAGACGCGGGGCATCCCCGTGCGCACGCCCGCGTCCATGCGCGATCCCGCGGAGATCGAGGCCTTCCGGGCGCTCGGCCTGGACGCCGCGGTGGTGGTGGCCTTCGGCCAGATCCTGCCGGGCGCGGTGCTGGAGGCGCCGAGGCTCGGGTCCTACAATGTGCACGCCTCGCTGCTGCCCCGGTGGCGCGGCGCGGCGCCGATCCAGCGGGCGATCATGGCCGGCGACAAGGTGACCGGGGTGCAGGTCATGCGGATGACCGAGGGCCTGGACGAGGGGCCGGTGCTGGCCACGGCGACCGTGCGGATCGACGCCCAGGACACCGCCGCCACCCTGCATGACCGGCTGGCCGCGGCCGGCGCCGAACTGATCGCCGCGACCCTGCCGGCGATCGAGGCCGGGACGGCGGTGGCGGTCCCGCAGGCCGAGGAGGGGGTCACCTATGCGAAGAAGATCCGGCCGAAGGAGGCCCGGATCGACTGGACGAAGCCGGCCGCCGAGGTGGACCGCAAGATCCGCGGGCTCTCGCCCTTCCCGGGCGCCTGGTTCCTGCTGCCGACGGAGAAGGGGCCGGTGCGCGTGAAGGCCCTGCTCTCGGCCTACGAGGACGCCGACGGTGGGCCCGGAACCGTGCTGGACGCGCGGCTGCTGGTGGCCTGCGGCGAAGGCGCGGTGCGGCTGCTGCGCGTGCAGCGCGAGGGCCGCGGCCCGCAGGACGCCGAGGCCTTCCTGAACGGCGCCCCGGTGGCGGCCGGGACCGTGCTCGGCTGATGCCCCGCTACCGGCTCATCATCGAATACGACGGCCAGCCGTTCCACGGCTTCCAGGCGCAGGCCGACCTGCCCTCGGTGCAGGGCGCCATCGAGCGGGCGGTGAAGGCCTTCTGCGGCGAGACCCTGCGGCTGCAGGCGGCCGGCCGCACCGACACCGGGGTGCATGCCACCGGCCAGGTAGTGCACATCGACCTGGAGAAGGACTGGCCGCCCGAGACGGTTCGCAATGCGCTGAACTTCCACCTGATCCCCGATCCGGTGGCGGTGCTGGAGGCGAGCGTCGCCGAGGGCGACTGGCACGCGCGGTTCTCGGCCAGGGAGCGGCGCTACCTCTACCGGATCCTCAACCGCGTCGGCCCGCCGGCGCTGGACCGCGGTCGGGTGTGGCACGTGAAGAAGCCGCTGGACGCGGCGGCCATGCACGCGGCGGCGCAGGTGCTGGTGGGCCACCACGACTTCACCACCTTCCGAGACCTCGGCTGCCAGGCGAAGAGCCCGATGAAGACGCTCGACGTCGCGGCCGTGCGGCGGGAGGGTGACCATGTGCTGCTGGAGTTCGCCTCGCGCAGCTTCCTGCACCGGCAGGTGCGCTCGATGACCGGCAGCCTGGCGCAGGTCGGCCTGGGCCGCTGGACGGCGGAAGACCTCAAGGCGGCGCTTGAGGCTCGCGACCGGCGGGCCTGCGGCCCCGTGGCGCCGGCCGACGGGCTGTATCTGACGGGGGTGGGGTACTAGCCCCAACCGAGCGGAATTACCCGGCGAAGGCCTCGAAATACCGGCGGATGAGGGCTTCGTAGACGGCCTGCAGCTGGCGAATCTCTTCGACCGGGGCGCGTTCGTCGACCTGGTGCATGGTGCGGCCCACGAGGCCGACCTCGACGACGGGGCAGAGGGCTCGGATGAAGCGGGCGTCGGAGGTGCCGCCGGAGGTGGAGAGCTCGGGCGCGCGGCCGGCGGCGTCCTGCACGGCGGCGGCGACCACCTCGGTAAACGGGCCGGGCTCGGTGAGGAAGGCCTCGCCGCTGATCTGGGGGGCGACGGTGACCTTACCCCGGAAGCCCTCGGCGGCCTTCTCGGCCTCCGCCTGAATCCACTCGGCCAGCGCCTGGCCGGTGTGGCTGGGGTTGAAGCGGATGTTAAGCCGCGCCTTCGCCACGCCCGGGATGACGTTGGTGGCGGTGTTGGGGACGTCGATCCAGGTGACCTCGAGGTTCGACGGCTGGAACTCCGGATAACCTTCGTCCAGCACCCGGTCCTGCAGGGCGGCCAGCAGCCGGATCAGCACCGGGGTCGGATTGGCGGCCCGGTGCGGATAAGCCACGTGGCCCTGGACGCCCTCGACCGTGATCTCGACGTTGATGGAGCCGCGGCGGCCGACCTTGACCATGTCGCCGAAGGCCTCCGCGCTGGTGGGCTCGCCCACCACGCAGTGGTCGATGGCCTCGCCCTCGGCCATCAGGGCCTCCACCACCTTCTTCGTGCCGTCGAGGGCCACGCCCTCCTCGTCGCCGGTGATCAGGAAGGATAGCGAGCCCTTCACCTCGCCGGCCGCGATGGCCTTGGCGGTGGCGGCGGCGAAGGCGGCGATGGCGCTCTTCATGTCCACGGCGCCGCGGCCGATCAGGACCCCGTCCACCACTTCGGCGGCGAAGGCGTCCTTGGACCAGGCGGCGGCGTCGCCCACCGGGACCACGTCGGTGTGGCCGGCGAAGCAGAGGTTGGGACGGGCGGTCCCGTAGCGGGCGTAGAGGTTCTCGATCTCCCCGAAGCGCATGCGCCGGCAGGAAAAGCCCAGCCCCTCCAGGGTGCGCTGGACGACGTCCATGGCCCCGGCGTCAGCGGGGGTGACCGAGGGGCGGCGGATCAGGTCGCGGGTGAGCTCGAGGGCGTCGATCATGGCCGCCTGCCTAGCACGGCGGAGGGGCGTGGGAACACGTGAGGAAGAGAACCACGGAAGAGACGGACCACACGGACGCGGCTGGCGCGATCGCGCGGCCGGACCCAAGTTCCGTGTATTCCATGGTTGATCAATGTCGCGCTGACGCGGGGAAGGGGAGTTAGGAGCCATGCCGAAGATCGATGTCGCGGCGCAGGCGGTGCGCTCGGGGTGCAGCTATCCGCATCCGTTCAAGGAGATCTGCCTGGGGGCGACCTGGCGCAGGCTGGGCGACGCGGCGGGGCTGACCGACTTCGGGGTCAACCTCGTGCGGCTGCCGCCGGGCAAGTGGTCGAGCCAGCGCCACTGGCACACCGCCGAGGACGAGTTCGTCTGGATCCTGGAGGGCGAGGTGGTGCTGGTCGAGGACGACGGCGAGCAGGTGCTGCGGCCCGGCGACTTCGCGGCCTGGAAGGCCGGGGTCGCGAACGGCCACCATCTGCAGAACCGCTCCGACCGCGACGCCGTCTACCTGGAGGTGGGCTCGCGCAAGCCGGACAGCGACGACTGCGACTACCCCGACATCGACATGGTGACCTGCCCCGACGGCTACTGCCACCGCGACGGGACGCCGTATCCGGAGGCGTAGCCCCTACTGCCCGCTGAAGACGTGGATCAGGCGGGCGGCGGCGGGGAGCATCAGGGCGCCCAGCAGGCAGGGGAAGATGAACAGGATCAGGGGGACGGTGAGCTTGGCGGACAGCGCCAGCGCCTTCTCCTCGGCCCGCAGCATGCGCTTGGCGCGCATGTCGGCCGAGAACACCGACAGGGTCTCGCCGAGGCTGGTGCCCATCTCCTCGGCCTGGCGCAGCATGGTGGCCAGCGAACGGGCGTCGTCGATGCCGAGGCGGTCGGCGAAGGCGCTCCAGGCGTCCTTGCGGGCGCGGCCGGCGCGCAGCTCCAGCACCAGGAAGCGCAGGTGGATGGTGAGGTTCGGGTAGCGCCGGGCGAGCTCCTCGGTCACCCGGGTGACGGCGGCGTCGAGGCTGAGGCCCGCCTCGACGGAGGCGACCAGCAGGTCGAGTAGGTCTGGGAAGCCGTCGGCGTATTCGCGCTCACGCGAGGCCTTGCGGGACTTCAGGACCTGCTCGGGGCCCATGATGGCCAGGCCGGCCAGCACGCAGGCGACGATCAGCCCGCCCATGCCGGCCTTGCCGCCGACGATCATCGGCAGGGTGAGCACGACGCCGATGGTGGCGACCACCAGGGCGGCGGCCTTGACGCCCAGATAGATGACCGGCGCCTCGCGGTTGTAGAAGCCGGCCTGCATCAGGCGGGTGCGCAGCAGGGAGAGCTTGGCCGGGTCGCGCACGGCGCTCTGCTGGCCGAGCCGGCGGACGGTGTCGAGCACTTGGCCGCCCATGGCGCCGGCGGTCTTCGGCGGGGTGACGACGGCCGGGCCGCCGCCGGCCACGGCCGGGGTCATGCGCAGGCGGCGCACGGCGCGCAGGCGGAACTCGGTGGCCGCGATCCAGGCCGCGCCGCCCATGGCGGCCAGCACCAGGACGAGGCCGGCGATCCAGACGAGGTTCTGAAGCTGGAGGAGGGTCATGAGCCTAGAGCCGCATGTCGATCATGCGCCGCATGACCATGTTGCCGATGAACATCCAGACGCCGAGGATCCCCAGGCCGATCTGCACGAACCGCTCGTGGATGACGTCGCCGTAGAAGCTGGGCGAGGTGATGACGATGAAGCCGATGGCGATGAAAGGGGCGAGCGTCAGGATCATCGCCGAGGCGCGGCCTTCCGAGGACGCGGCCTTGATCTTCAGGCGCATCTTGTGGCGCTCGCGCACCGTGTTGGCGTTGAGCTTGAGGAGGCCGGTGAGGTTGCCGCCGGCCCGCTCCTGCAGGCGCACGGTGGCGGCGAACAGGTCCACGTCCGGATGCTGGCAGCGCTCGGCCATGCGCTCGATGGCCTGCTCCATGGTGGCGCCGTAGGAGATCTCGTCGGCGGCCATGCCGAACTCCGAGCCGATGGGGTCGAGCATCTCGCGGCCGACGAGGGCGATGGCGGTGGGGACCGGGTGGCCGGCCTCCAGGGAGCGGACGATGATCTCCAGCGCCTGCGGCAGCTGGAAGCCCAGCTTCTTGGCGCGGTCGGCGGCCATGTACCTGAGATAGAAGATGGGCCCGCCGAGGCCGACCAGCAGGGCCACGGGCAGGGCCAGCAGCACGGCCTTGGTGAGCATGGCGACGCAGAAGCCGGCGGTGATCCCGGCGGTGGCGGCCATGGTGATCCACTTGCGCGGCTCGTACTTCACGCCCGAGGCGACGATCAGGTCGGAGAGCCACTTCAGGCGCTCGCCCTTCTTGCCCTCGGCGTTGAGGCCCCGCTGCTTGCGCAGCTCCATGACCAGGGCGGAGACCCCGTCGACCTTCTCGGCGACCTTCAGGCGGGCGTTCAGCTTGCGCTTCTGGGTGGCGACGCCGAGCAGGCCGATGGCCGCCTGGGCGGCGGTGAAGACCGCGGCGAAGACGAGGACCAGGAAGGCGATCTGGGCGATGCTCATGCCGGCCGCCTCACGCCTGGCCCAGGACCCGGCTCGGGTCGAAGTTGGCGACGTCGTAGGGGATGCCGCGGCGGGTCATCTCGTCGAGGCAGCGCGGGCGCAGGCCCGAGGCGCGGAACTCGCCGTGCACCGTGCCGTCGGGCGCGGTGTGGGTGCGCACGAAGGTGAAGATGTCCTGCATCTGCACGACGTTGCCCTCCATGCCGACGATCTCGGTGACGTAGGTCAGCTTCCGCTTGCCGTCGGGTAGGCGCATCACCTGGACGATCAGGCCGATGGCCGAGGCGATCTGCTGGCGCATGGCGTCGGGGCTGATGTTCATGCCGCCCATGGCGACCATCTGCTCCAGGCGGCCGATCGCCTCGCGCGGGTTGTTGGCGTGGATGGTGGCCATGGAGCCTTCGTGGCCGGTGTTCATGGCCTGCAGCATGTCGAAGGCCTCTTCGGAGCGGACCTCGCCCAGGATCACCCGGTCGGGACGCATCCGCAGCGCGTTCTTGACCAGCTCCCGCTGGCGGATCTCGCCCTTGCCCTCGATGTTCGGCGGCCGGGTCTCCATGCGCACCACGTGCGGCTGCTGGAGCTGCAGTTCGGCGGCGTCCTCGATGGTGATAAGGCGCTCGCCCTCGCTGATGGCGGCCGAGAGCGCGTTCAAGAGGGTGGTCTTCCCCGAGCCGGTGCCGCCGGAGATGACGGTGGAGACCCGGGCCTTGACCGCCCCGTGCAGGAAGTCGGCGACCGCCTGGGGCATGGCGCCCACCGCGACCAGCTTCTCCAGCGTCAGCGGCTTCTTGGAGAACTTCCGGATCGAGACCGCCGCGCCGTCGATGGCGATCGGGGCGATGGCGGCGTTCACCCGGCTGCCGTCCGGCAGGCGGGCGTCGACCATGGGCTGGCTCTCGTCGATCCGGCGGCCGACGCCGGCGACGATGCGGTTGACGATGCGCAGCAGGTGGTCGTTGTCGCGGAAGTGGACGGGGGTGAGCTCCAGCTCGCCCTGCCGCTCCACATAGATCTGGAACGGCCCGTTGATCAGGATGTCGTTGATCGTCTCGTCCTTGAGCAGCGGCTCGATGGGCCCCAGGCCGACCATCTCGTCGTAGATCGAGGCGCCCAGCTCCTCGAGTTCGGCGGTGTTCAGCGCCATGCGCTCGGCGCGGGCGAAGTCGGCGGTGAGCTTCATCACCTCGCGGCGCAGGTCGGCTTCCGAAAGCTTGTCGAGCTTGGCGAGGTCGAGTTCGTCGATCAGGCGCGCGTGCAGGCGGAGCCGCATGTCGAGACGGCCGTCCCGGGCCGGCAGGACGCCGCCGGCGGCGGGCTTGGCCTTGGGCGCAGGCTCGGCGGTCGGCCCGGGCGCAGGGGCCGGCGCGGCGGCGGCCGGGGGCGGCGCGGCCTCCGGCTCGGGCCTGGCGGCGGGGGCGCGGGCGAGGCTGAAGCGGCCCATCAGGCGGCCTTCCTGCCGGCGGTTTCCTTCCGGGCGGGCTCCGCGGCCAGGCGGTCGACGAGGGCCTGGACGTCCTTGACGATCTTGGACTTGGGCCGGTGCTGGGCGATCGGGCCGCCGAGGTTGGCGGAGGCCGCGGCGGCCTCCCAGTCGGAGCTGATGCCGGCGTCGGCCTTGCGGCCCAGCGCGCGTTCCGCCTCCGACATGGAGGGCGCCGGGCCGAACATGCGGCTGGCCAGGCGGTTGAGCACGATGCGCGGCTTCGACGCCGGGCCGAGCGCCTCCTCGATCTCGTCGGCCAGGGAGCGGGCGGCGAGCAGGGCGGGCACGGTGAGCTCGGAGACCACCAGGATCTCGTCGCAGCCGGACAGCGCCTCGAGGGTCCAGGGGCGGCGGTGGCGGGGGATGTCCAGGATCACCCACTCGTAGCCCTCGCAGGCGACCTCCAGGATGCGCAGCACCGCCTCGCGGCCGATGGCGTCGAAGGCGCCCGGCTCGCGGACGCCCGCCAGGAGGTCGAGCTCCTTGGTCACCGGGGTTACGAAGGCCTGCAGCATGGCCGCGTCGATGCGGTCGGCGGCGGGGCCGAAGTCGGCGAGGCGCATGGCCGGCTGGGCGCCGAGGTAGGCGGCGGCCGCGCCGTCGGCGAGGTTGAGGTCGATCAGGCAGACGCTCTTTTCCTTGCCCGAGCGGGCGGCGAGCGCGGTGGCGGTCTCGACGGCGAGCGTGGTGGCGCCCGCGCCGCCCACGGCGCCGGTGATCGCCCAGCAGCGGGAGGAGGCGGCGGACGGCGCGGCCGCCTGGGCCGGAGCGCCGGCGGCCATCAGGCCGGCGACGGCCTGGGCGACCTGGTCGGCGGTGAAGGGCGCCTCCAGCACGTCGGAGCGCTCCAGGCGGAGCAGGTTGCGGACCACGGGGGTGGGCAGGCGCTCGCCGACCAGGAGGACGGCGGGGGCGGCCGGCGAGGCCGACAGCGCCTGCAGGGCCTGGGCGAGCGCGGGCGCCTCCCAGGCGTCGGCGTCGACCAGGACCAGGTCGCAGGTGGTGGAGCGGGCGCCGGCGAGGCGGTCGAGGCCGGCCGCCTCCCAGGCGAAGCCGGCAAGCGGCCCGTGGGCCAGGGGCGCGAGGGAATCGCCCAGCGCCAGGACGCGGCAGCCAGACATCGGAGCACTCATGGCGCTGGCCTTGGACTTCGGCTTCAGCATCTCACTTGCCTTTCCGCACGGCGTCGCGCGTCAGCGGCTTGTCGAGGGCCTTGCCCATCAGGATCAGGTCGATGGAACTGGGGTCGGCGCCGCCCACGGTGGCCTCGGCGCCGGCCCGGACGTCGGTGGCGGTGGCGAGCCTCGGCGTCACCACGATGACCAGCTCGGTCTCGTTGCGCTTCCAGCGGCTGGAGCGGAACAGGGCCGAGAGCACCGGGATGTCACCCAGCACCGGGAACTGGCGGATCATGTTCTGATAGTCGTTCTGCAGCAGGCCCGCGACGGCGAAGGAATCGCCGCTCTTCAGCTCCACGGTCGTGGAGGTGCGCCGGGTGATCAGGCCCGGCACGCTGATGCCGTTGACGCGCAGGGCGTTGGCCGGGTCGAGCTGGCTGACCTCGGGGGCGACCACCAGCTTGATCAGGCCGTTGTCCTGGACGAAGGGCTGAAAGTCGAGCTTCACCCCATAGGTGCGGAACTCGAGCGTGATCTTGTCGAGGTCCTGGGGCACCGGATAGGGGAACTCGCCGCCGGCCAGGAAGCTGGCCTTCTCGCCGGAGACCGCGACCAGGTTGGGCCGGGCGAGGGTGCGGATGACGCCCTTCTCCTCCAGCGCCTGCAGCTCAAGGTCGAAGCTGACCGAGCCCGAGCGGCCGGAGATCTGCAGCACGCCGTTGGGGGCGCTGTTGCCGAGCAGGCCGTTGCCGTAACCGAAGGTGAAGTCGTTGCCGCGGATCAGGCCGGAGAGGCCGAAGTCCTGCAGGGCCGAGCGGGTGGCCTCCAGCACGCGCACCTCCAGCACCACCTGCTGGGCGGCCTGGACGGTGAGCGTGGAGGTGACGGCCTCCGGAGCGTAGCGGTCGGCGAGCGCCTTGGCCTTGGCGGCGACGGACGGGGTGGAGACCAGGCCGGTGAGCAGCAGGCCCTCGCCCAGGGTCTGGACGCGGACCTCCTCGCCCGGCAGGGCGCGGCGCAGGTCCTCCTCGAGGGCCGCGGCGTCGTAGCCCACGCGCACATCGATGACCTCCTTCAGCCGGCCGCCGGGGCCGTAGACCAGGAGGTTGGTCGCGCCGTATTCGCGGCCGCGGACGTAGAAGCTGTGGTCGGTGGTGGCGACGATCTCGGCGGTGTCCGGCTGGGCCACGACGATCTTCGAGGCCGGCGTGTCCAGGCGGAACGACAGCGACTTGTCACGCGGGACGTGGATCACCCGGCTGGGCGCGGACTCCGACGGGAAGACGTCGGCGGTCGCGGGCAGGGCCGTGAGCAGGGCGAAGGTGGCGGCGAAGGCGCCGGCGAGGGTGCGGGACATGGGCGTGTTCACTCTCAGTCGGCGGCGGGCGCGGCGGGCGCGGCCGGGGCCGGCGCGGGAGCGGGACGCGCGCGGCCGGAGCCGCCGCGGCTGTCGCCCTCGACGATCTGGATCAGGCGCGGCGCGGCCGGGCCCGACGCGGGCGCGCGGCGGACCACGGCCCGCTGGACGGCGGGCCGGCCGCCGCCCACGCGGACCGGCGCAGTGTCGGCAAGCTCAGCCGAGCCGGTGCGGCGCAGGGCGAGGGAGAGCTTGCCGAGGTCGCCGGCGACGGCGAGCTTCTGGCTGTCGGGCACCGAGACCTCGAGGGTGGCAGTGTTGGGCGTGGTCGGCTTGGCCTCGACGGTGTTGAGGTTGAGGTCGACCGCCAGCACGCGGACGTTCTGCAGCACCACCTCGGAGACTAGGTTGCGGGTCTCGCCGTTGGGGGTGAGGTCGCGCATCAGCACCACGTCGACGCGGTCGCCCGGCAGGGCGTGGCCGCCGACGCCGGTGACGTCGTCCACCTTGATGGTGTAGGCGCGCATGCCCTCGGCGATCTCGGCGGCGACCGAGGGCCGGGCGCCGGGGCCGGAGAGCTTGGCGGCGAGCATCGGCTCACGCGCGGCGATCGGGACGAGGACCACGGGGGCGCCGCCGTTGTCGGCGGCCAGCACCGCGGCGACGTTGGAATAGGCGCCCTGCGGAACGGCGTCCTTCGGCAGGTTGATGACGGTGAGCGCGCTGGTGTCCAGCTTGTCGCCGAACTTCAGCGGCTTGGAGGCCACCACCACCGGCACGCCGGCGACCGGCTGCACGGCGGCTGGCGCATCCTTGGCCGCGGCTGCGTTGGGCAGCACGGTCTTGGCGACCACGAGGGCCGCGAGGCCGAGCGCGGCCGAGGCCCCCAGACTGACGATCGTGACGACGCGCATTTTCGTCCGCCCCACCAAATTCCTTTTTAGGATCGTAAGGTTAGCGGTCGGCCCCTTGCGATATCCCCAACAAACCTGGTGAACGGCGCAGCAAGCATTCTGAAGGGTTGACGCCGCGGACCCCTGGCGGCGGCCCCGCAGTCCGCTAGGCTCCCCCGCCGCCACAGGAGGAGGGAAGGATGCAGCATCGCAGGCTCGGGAATTCGGGGCTGAAGGTCAGCGAGGTGGGCCTCGGCTGCAACAACTTCGGCATGCGCATCGACCAGGCGCAGACCCAGGCCGTGGTCGACGCCGCCCTCGAGGCCGGGATCACCTTCTTCGACACCGCCGACATCTACGGCGGGACCAAGTCGGAGGAATTCCTCGGCAAGGCGCTGGGCAAGCGCCGCCGCGACATCGTGCTGGCCACGAAGTTCGGCATGGCGGTGGGCGGCGACGAGCGGAAGAAGGGCGGCTCGCGGCGCTGGATCATGCAGGCGGTGGAGGACAGCCTGACCCGGCTGGGGACCGACTGGATCGACCTCTACCAGCTCCACGCGCCCGACCCGGAGACGCCGGTCGACGAGACGCTGCGTGCGCTCGACGACCTCGTGACCCAGGGCAAGGTCCGCTACATCGGCAACTCGAACTTCTCGGGCTGGCAGATCGCCGACGCCGACTGGACCGCGGCCGGCCAGACCCGGTTCGTCTCGGCCCAGAACCTCTATTCCCTGCTCGAACGGAAGTCGGCCTTCGAGGTGCTGCCGGCCTGCGAGCACTTCGGCCTGGGCTTCCTGCCGTTCTTCCCGCTGGCGTCGGGCCTGCTGTCGGGCAAGTACCGGCGGGGCGAGCCGCCGCCGGAGGGCACGCGGCTGGCCGCCTGGGGCCAGCGCGGCCAACAGGCGATGAACGACGCCAACTTCGACCGGGTGGAGCGGCTGAGCGCCTGGGCGGAGGAACGCGGCCACAGCATCCTGGAACTGGCCTTCGCCTGGCTGCTCGGCCAGCCGGTGGTCTCGTCGGTGATCGCCGGGGCGACCTCGCCGGAGCAGGTGAAGGCCAACGCGGCCACGGCGACCTGGCGGCTGACGCCCGAGGAGGTGGCCGAGGTCACCGGGCTGGCGGCCTGATGTACGACCTTCTGAAAGGCCTGCGCGTGGTGGAGGGGGCCGCGTTCGTGGCGGCGCCGACCTGCGGGCTGTACCTCGCCCAGATGGGCGCCGAGGTGATCCGCTTCGACAACATCGGCGGCGGGCCGGACTTCGGCCGCTGGCCGCTCGCCGCCAATGGGTCGAGCCTCTACTGGGAGGGGCTGAACAAGGGCAAGAAGTCGGTGGCGCTGGACCTGGCGCACCCCGAGGGCCGGGAGATCGCCCAGGCTCTGGCCGCCGCGCCCGGGGAGGACGGCGGCCTCTTCGTCACCAACTTCCCGGTGGACGGCTTCCTTTCGTACGAGAAGCTGAAGGCGCTGCGCGACGACCTGATCTGCGTGCGGGTGATGGGCTGGGCCGACGGCGCCCAGGGCATGGACTACACAATCAACGCCGCGCTGGGCCTGCCGTTGATGACCGGGCCGGCGGACGACGAGCGGCCGGTGAACCATGTGCTGGCCGCCTGGGACCTGCTCACCGGCGCCTACTGCGCCTTCGCGCTCGTCTCGGCCCTGCTGGCGCGGATGCGCGGCCAGGGCGGACGGGAGATCCGCGCGCCGCTGTCGGACATCGGCGCGGCGACCATGGCCAACCTGGGCTTCACTGCCGAGACCCTGCTGGCGGGCCATCAGCGGCCCCGGATGGGCAACGACATCTTCGGCGCCTTCGGCCGCGACTTCACGACCAAGGACGGCCAGAAGCTGATGCTGCTCGCGATCACGCCCAAGCAGTGGTCGAAGGCGCTGGAGGCGCTGGGGATCGCCGCCGAGGTCGCCGCCGCGGAGGCCGAGTTGGGCGTCTCCTTCGCCACCGACGAGGGCCTGCGGTTCACCCATCGGGCGAGGCTCTACCCGCTGTTCGAGCGGGCGTTCGCGGCCAGGACCGCCGCCGAGCTGACCCCGGCCTTCGACGCCGGCGGCGTCACCTGGGGCGCCTACCAGACCCTGGAGGCGGCGCTGGAGGACCCGCGGCTGTTCAAGGACAACCCGATGTTCGAGACCGTCCGCCACCCGAGCGGGCTCTCCTATCCGGCCCCCGGCGCCATGGGCACCATCCCGCAGGACGCCCGCCGGCCGGTGCGGCCGGCGCCGAGGCTCGGCCAGCACACCGACGAGGTCCTGGCCGAGGTGCTAGGCCTGCCCTCGACGGAGATCGGCCGGCTGCACGACCAGGGCGTGGTGGCCTGAGCGCGTGTCGACGGACCGGGGGGACCTGAACCGCACCATCCTGACGATCGCCGTCCCGGCCATCGTCACCAATGTGGCGACGGCCCTGTTCGGCCTGGCCGACATGTGGGTCATCGGGCGGCTCGGCGACGCCACCGCCCAGGGCGGGGTCGAGGTGGGCGCGAAGTTCACCATGACCCTGCTGATCGTCTTCAACTTCCTGCGCGCCTCCACCGTGGCGCTGACCGCCCAGGCGGCCGGCCGCGGCGCGGAGGCGGACCAGGCGGCGACGCTCACCCGCGGCGTGGCCGTGGCCCTGATGGTGGGCCTGGGGCTGCTCGCCGCCTGGCCGCTGACGGTGACCTGGGGCCTGCGCCTGTTCGACGCCGCCGGCCCGCTCGCCGACCAGGCCAGGACCTACGCCGACATCCGCTACGTGGGCGGGGTCGCCTGGCTGGTGAACTGCGTGCTCACCGGCTGGCTGATCGGCCGGCGGCGGATGAAGACGGTGCTGGCTGTCGAGGTCGGCGCCAACCTGCTGCACATCGCGCTCGACGTGGGCTTCGTGCTCGGCCTCGGCTGGGGCGTCGCCGGCGTGGCGACGGCGACCCTGCTGTCCGAGACCGCCAAGCTCCTGGCGCTGCTGGCCGCGGTCGGGCGCGAGCCGCCGGCCCGGCGCGCCCTGGCGCTGGCGCGGGACCCGCAGACATGGCGGCCGGCGGAGCTCGGCGCCCTGTTCCGGCTGAACCGCGACCTCTTCCTGCGCACCCTGCTCCTGATGGCCGCCACGGTGCTGCTGGCCCGCGCCGGCGCCCAGCAGGGGCCGGTGGTGCTGGCGGCCAACGCCATCCTCTACCAGCTCTTCATGCTGCAGGCCCTGATCCTCGACGGCTTCGAGAGCGCCACCCAGGTGCTGACCGGCGAGTCGGTCGGCGGCCGCGACCGCTTGCGGTTCGACGCCCAGCTTCGCGCCAACCTCGCCTGGGCGGGCGGCTGCGCGGTTCTCATCGCGCTCGTCTTCGGGGTCGCGGGCCGGCCGATCGCGGCCAGCTTCTCCACCGATCCGGCGGTGGTCGCGGCGGTGGCGGCCTACGCTCCGTGGGCCGCCGTCCTGCCGCTGGCCGGGGTGGTGTCCTTCGTGCTCGACGGGGTGATGATCGGAGCGAGCTGGACCCGGGCCATGGTGATCTCCATGGCCGCGGCCCTGGCGGGGTTCGTCGCCCTCCGCTGGCTCGCCGCTCCGCTCGGCAACCACGGCCTGTGGCTGGCCTTCAGCCTGTTCTTCGTCCTGCGCGCCGCCGGCCAGGCGCTGCTGCTGCCGGGCCTGGCGCGGCGGAGCTTCGGCTAAGCCGCCGCCGTCAGGGTCACCATCACCACGCCCTCGGTGACCTGGGCGCCGACGGGGAAGGCGATGGTCTCCACCTTGCCGTCGAAGGGGGCGGTGAGGGCGTGCTCCATCTTCATGGCTTCCAGGGTGAGCAGCGGCTGGCCCTTGGTCACGGTCTCGCCGGGCTTCACCGACACCTGGGTCACCTTGCCAGGCATGGGGGAGCGGACCTGGCCGTCGCCGGCCCCGCCCTCGGCGGCGTCGGCGCTGGGTGGGTGGGTGGCGAAGGCGAAGGCCTCGCCGTGCTCGAAGACGACGATGTGGCCGTCCTCGTCCAGCAGGACCGAGCGCGGCTCGGTGGCGGTCTCCGACGGCGCGGCCATGACCGGCCGGCCGTCGAGGAACAGGCGCACGGCGGTCTCGGGATCGGCGTTGAGGCGGAAGCCGGCCAGCTCGCGCCAGGGCGAGGGCGCCTCCTCCGAAAGCCCGCTCTCCTCGGCGATCATGGCGGCGGCCGCGGCGGCGGCGAGCGCGGCGGCGGAGGGCTCGGCGGCCTCGGTCAGCTGGGCGAGGTTCCGGTCGATGAACCCGGTGTCCACTTCGCCGCCGATGAAGCCCGGTGCGTCCAGGCAGCGGGCGAGGAAGCCGGCGTTGGTCTTCACCGGCCAGACCTCCACGCAGTCGCAGGCCTCGGCCAGCTCGGCGAGCGCCTGCTCGCGGGTCCCGGCGTGGGCGATCAGCTTGGCGATCATCGGGTCGTAGAAGGGGGTGATCCGCCCGCCCGGCTCGACGCCGGCGTCGATGCGGACGCCGGGCGGCAGGCGAAAGTGGAGCAGGTCGCCGGTGGAGGGCAGGAAGCCCGCGGCCGGGTTCTCGGCGTAGAGACGGGCCTCCACGGCGTGGCCGGAGAGCGCGATCTCGTCCTGGCGCAGCGGCAGGGGCTCGCCGGCGGCGACGCGGATCTGCCACTCCACGAGGTCGAGGCCGGTGACCATCTCGGTGACCGGGTGCTCCACCTGCAGGCGGGTGTTCATCTCCATGAACCAGATGCGGTCGGGGCGCAGGCCCTGGGAGGCGTCGGCGATGAACTCCACGGTGCCGGCGCCGACGTAGCCCACGGCCTGGGCGGCGCGGACGGCGGCGGCGGTGACGGCGGCGCGCGCCTCCTCGGTCATGCCGGGGGCCGGGGCCTCCTCGATGACCTTCTGGTGGCGGCGCTGCAGGGAGCAGTCGCGCTCGAACAGGTGGACGACATTGCCGTGGGCGTCGCCGAACACCTGCACCTCGATGTGGCGCGGCCGGGTGACGTAGGTCTCGAGCAGCACGCGGTCGTCGCCGAAGCTGGCCTTGGCCTCGCGTTTCGCCGACGTCAGGGCGGCGTCGAAGTCCCCGGGGCCCTCGACGCGGCGCATGCCCTTGCCCCCGCCGCCGGCCACGGCCTTGATCAGCACCGGATAGCCGATGCGCTCGGCCTCGCGGGCGAGCGTTGCCGGATCCTGGTCCTCGCCGAGATAGCCGGGAGTGACCGGCACGCCGGCCTCCTGCATCAGGGCCTTGGCGGCGTCCTTCAGGCCCATGGCGCGGATGGCGGCCGGCGGCGGGCCGATCCAGGTCAGGCCCGCGGCCATCACGGCCTCCGCGAAGTCGGCGTTCTCGGAGAGGAAGCCGTAGCCGGGGTGGATGGCGTCGGCGCCGGTCTCGATCGCCGCGGCGATGATCCGCTCGCCGACCAGGTAGCTCTCCCGGGCCACGGCCGGGCCGATCAGCACGGCGCGGTCGGCCTCGCGCACGTGCGGCGCGCCGGCGTCGGCCTCGGAATAGACCGCCACGGTGGCGATCCCCAGCCGGCGGGCGGTGGAGAAGACGCGCCGGGCGATCTCGCCCCGGTTGGCGACGAGGATGGAGCTGATCATCGGACCGGTCCGCGCGCCGCAGGCGCAACAAATGGAACCACGGAAGACACGGAAGACACGGACGAAGTCCCCTCCGGGCGCTGCGCCCTTCCGTGTACGTCCGTGTATTCCGTGGTTGAAATGTTGCGGCTTCGCCGCGCCGGTGACGTCGCCATGTCCCGCCTCACATCCGGAACACGCCGAAGCGCGTCTCGGGGACGGGGGCGTTGAGGGCGGCGGAGATGGAGAGGCCGAGCACATCGCGGGTCTGGACGGGGTCGATGATGCCGTCGTCCCACAGGCGCGCGGTCGCGAAGTAGGGATTGCCCTCGTCCTCGTACTTCTCGCGGACGGGCGCTTTGAAGGCTTCCTCCTCCTCGGGACTCCACTTGCCGGCGTCGCGGTGGACGGTGGCGAGCACGCTGGCGGCCTGCTCGCCGCCCATCACCGAGATGCGGCTGTTGGGCCAGGTCCACAGGAAACGCGGGGAATAGGCCCGGCCGCACATGCCGTAGTTGCCGGCCCCGAAGGAGCCGCCGATCAGGACGGTGAACTTCGGCACCTCGGCGGACGCGACCGCGGTGACCAGCTTGGCGCCGTCCTTGGCGATGCCGCCGGCCTCGTACTTCCCGCCGACCATGAAGCCCGAGATGTTCTGCAGGAAAACCAGCGGGATGCGCCGCTTGCAGGCCAGCTCGATGAAGTGGGCGCCCTTCAACGCGCTCTCGGAGAACAGCACGCCGTTGTTGGCGAGGATGGCCACCGGATAGCCCCAGATGCGCGCGAAGCCGGTGACGAGCGTCGTGCCGTAGAGCGGCTTGAACTCGTCGAAGTGGCTGCCGTCGACGATCCGGGCGATGACCTCATGGACGTCGTAGGGCGCGCGCACGTCGGTGGGGACGATGCCGTAGAGCTCCTCGGGGTCGTAGGCCGGCGGCCTCGCCTCCTCCAGGTGCAGGTCGATGGTCTTGGTGGTGTTCAGGTTGGCGACGATCGAGCGGACGATGGCGAGCGCATGCTCGTCGTCGTTGGCCACGTGGTCGACCACCCCGGAGCGGCGGCCGTGGGTATCGGCGCCGCCGAGCTCCTCGGCCGTGATCACCTCGCCGGTGGCGGCCTTCACCAGCGGGGGGCCGCCCAGGAAGATGGTGCCCTGGTTGCGGACGATCACCGTCTCGTCGCTCATGGCGGGCACGTAGGCGCCGCCGGCGGTGCAGGAGCCCATGACGCAGGCAATCTGGGCGATGCCCTCGGCGCTCATCCGGGCCTGGTTGAAGAAGATGCGGCCGAAGTGGTCGCGGTCGGGGAAGACCTCGGCCTGGTGGGGCAGGTTCGCGCCGCCCGAATCCACCAGGTAGACGCAGGGCAGGCGGTTCTGCAGGGCGATCTCCTGGGCCCGCAGGTGCTTCTTCACCGTCATGGGGAAGTAGGCGCCGCCCTTCACCGTGGCGTCGTTGGCGACAATCATCACCTCGCGGCCCGAGACGCGGCCGACGCCTGTGATCACGCCCGCGGCCGGGGCCTCGTCGTCATAGAGGCCGAAGGCGGCGAGCTGGCCCACCTCCAGAAACGGCGAGCCGGGATCGAGCAGCCGCATGACCCGGTCGCGGGGCAGGAGCTTGCCGCGGCTCTCGTGGCGCTGGCGGCTGGCCTCGGGGCCTCCCAGGGCCGCCTGGCCGGCCCGCTGGCGCAGCTGCTCGGCGAGCGCCCGGTTGACCCGGGCGTTGGCGGCGAAGGCGTCCGAGGCCGGATCGACGGCGGTCTGAAGCTTCCTCATGCGACAGGTCTACGCCGTTTTTTCGAGCACGAGGTCAAGCTCTGCAATCATCGCCTTGCGCATGGCGAACTTTTGCACCTTGCCGGTGACGGTGGTGGGAAAGCCTTCCACGAAACGGATGTGGCGTGGAATCTTGTAGTGGGCGATCTGGCCGCGGCAGAAGTCGCGGACGGCCTCGGCGTCGAGGCGCTCGCCCGGCTTCAGGACGATCCAGGCGCAGAGCTCCTCGCCGTACTTCGGGTCTGGGACGCCGACCACCTGCACGTCCTGGATCGCCGGGTGGCGGTAGAGGAACTCCTCGATCTCGCGCGGATAGATGTTCTCTCCGCCGCGGATGACCATGTCCTTGATCCGGCCGACGATGTTGCAGAAGCCCGCATCGTCGAGCGTGGCGAGGTCGCCGGTGTGCATCCAGCCCGCCGCGTCGACGGCCTCGGCGGTCTTCTCCGGGTCGTCCCAGTAGCCCAGCATGACGGAATAGCCGCGGGTGCAGAGCTCGCCCGGCTCGCCGCGCGGGACGATACGGTCCTCGGCGTCGACGATCTTCACCTCCAGGTGCGGCTGGATGCGGCCGACGGTGGAGACCCGCCGGTCCAGGGGATCGTCGGTCCCGGACTGGAAGCTGACGGGGGAGGTCTCGGTCATGCCGTAGGCGATGGTCACCTCCGGCATGTGCATCTTCGCGATCACCTGACGCATGACCTCGATGGGGCAGGGGGAGCCGGCCATGATGCCGGTGCGCAGGCTGGTCAGGTCGAAGCGGTCGAAGTCCGGGTGGCCCAGCATGGCGATGAACATTGTGGGGACGCCGTAGAGGGCGGCGCAGCGTTCGGCCTCCACCGCCTCCAGCACGGCGAGCGGATCGAAGGCCTCGGCCGGGTAGACGATGGTGGCGGCGTGGGTGAGGCAGCCCAGGTTGCCCATGACCATGCCGAAGCAGTGGTAGAGCGGCACGGGGATGCAGAGCTTCTCGCCGGGTTGCAGGCCGATCGCCTCGCCCACGAAGAAGCCGTTGTTGAGGATGTTGTGGTGGCTGAGCGTGGCGCCCTTCGGGAAGCCCGTGGTGCCGCTGGTGAACTGGATGTTGATCGGGTCGTCGAACTGGAGGCGGTCCGCCAGGCGGGCGAGGTCGGCGTGCTCACCGGAGCCCGGATCGGCGAAGACGTCGCCGAAACGCAGGCACCCCTCGTGTGACGCCTCGCCAAGGGTGATCACGGCCTCCAGCTTCGGCAGGCGGCCGGAGGCCTGCAGCTCGCGGACCATGGCCAGGTACTCGGAGGTCTTGTGGCGCACGGCCGTGACCAGCGCCCGGCAGCCCACCTTGTTGAGCGCGTACTCGGCTTCGGACAGGCGGTAGGCGGGGTTGATGTTCACCAGCACGAGGCCGGCCTTGGCGGTGGCGAACTGGACGACCGCCCACTCCCAGCAGTTGGGGGCCCAGATCCCGACGCGGTCGCCGGGCTGCAGGCCCTGGCGGATCAGGCCGGCGGCCGGCGCATCGACGCGGGTCTTCAGCTCGGCCCAGCTCCAGCGGACGCCCTGGTGGCGGGAGACCAGCGCCAGGCCGTCCGGGTGCGCCTGGCAGGTCTCGTCGAAGGCCTGGCCGATCGTCTTGCCGATCAGCGGCCGGGCGCTCGCCCCATGGACGTAGCTCAGGCCCGCCATCGTCCTCCTCCCTTCGTGCTTTCCCGGCAGGATGGCGGGCGTGGCCGGCGGTGTCATCTGGTTAGGCGCAGGCTAGGCTGACGCGGGGTCGGCGTGGCAGGAAGGCTCCCGTGACCCAAGAGACCTTTCCCGAGATCCGTGAGGCGGTGCGTCGGCTGTGCGCGCGCTTTCCCGGCGCCTACTGGCGCGAGCTGGACCGCGAGCGGGCCTATCCGACCGAGTTCGTGCAGGCGCTGACCGAGGGGGGCTTCCTGTCGGTGCTGATCCCGGAGGAATACGGCGGCTCCGGGCTGGGGCTGCGGGCCGCCACGGCGGTGCTGGAGGAGATCCACCGCTCGGGCTGCAACGGGGCGGCCTGTCACGCCCAGATGTACACCATGGGCACGATCCTGCGGCACGGCTCGCCGGCCCAGAAGCAGGCCTACCTGCCGAAGATCGCCTCGGGCGAGCTGCGGCTGCAGGCCTTCGGGGTGACCGAGCCGGACGCCGGCACCGACACCACGCGGATCTCCACCTTCGCCCGGCGCGACGGCGACCGGTATGTGGTCTCCGGCCGCAAGATCTGGATCAGCCGGGCCGAACACTCCGACCTGATGGTGCTGCTCTGCCGCACCCAGAAGCGGGAGGAGGCCGCCAAGCCGTCGGACGGCATGAGCGTGCTGATCGTCGACATGCGCGAGGCGGTGGGCAAGGGGCTGACCATCCGTCCTGTGCGGACCATGCTCAACCACGCCACCACGGAGCTGTTCTTCGAGGACCTCGAAGTCCCGGCGGAGAACCTCGTGGGCCAGGAGGGCCGGGGCTTCCGCTACATTCTGGACGGGATGAACGCCGAGCGGATTCTGATCGCCTCGGAGTGCATCGGCGACGCGAAGTTCTTCATCGACCGCGCCAGCGCCTACGCCAAAGAACGCCAGGTGTTCGGCCGGGCCATCGGCGAGAACCAGGGGGTGCAGTTCCCGATCGCCCGGGCCCATGTCCAGACGACCGCGGCCGAGCACATGGTGGCCCACGCGGCGGGGCTGTTCGAGGCCGGCGAGCCCTGCGGGACTGAGGCGAACATGGCCAAGCTGACGGCCTCCGAGGCCTCCTGGTACGCCGCCGACGTCGCCCTGCAGACCCACGGCGGCTTCGGCTTCGCCGAGGAATACGACATCGAGCGCAAGTTCCGCGAGACCCGCCTCTACCAGGTCGCCCCGATCTCCACGAACCTCATCCTCAGCCACGTGGCCACCCACGTGCTGGGCCTGCCGAAGAGCTTCTGATGCCGCAAACCATCAAGGTCGAAGACGCAGCCCCGGGCATCGCTGTGGTCACCCTGAACCGGCCGGACGCGGCCAATTCGCTGAACACGAAGATGGGCGAGGAGCTGCTGCACGCCTGGAGCCACCTGGCGGCGCGGAGCGACCTGCGCTGCGCGGTGCTGGCCGGCGAGGGGCGGCACTTCTGCGCCGGCGCGGACCTCAAGGAACGCAACGGCATGAGCGACCATGCCTGGTCCGCCCAGCACGAGATCTTCGAGGCGATGATCCGCGCCCAGCTCTCCGTGCCCGTGCCGGTGATCGCCGCGGTGAACGGGGCGGCGGTGGGCGGCGGCTGCGAGATGACGCTCGCCTGCGACTTCGCCTATGCGGGCGACGGGGCGCGGTTCGGCCTGCCGGAGGTGGGGCTGGGCATCATGCCGGGCCTCGGCGGGACCCAGCTCCTGCGCCGGGCGGTGGGTGAACGGCGCGCGGTGGAGCTGCTGACCACCGGGCGGCTGTTCACGGCGGCGGAGGCGCGGGACTACGGCCTGATCAGCGCAGTGACGGCGCCGGAGGCCCTGATGGCGACGGTGCTCGAGGTGGCGGGGACCATCGCGTCGAAGGCGCCGTTGTCGGTCCGGGCGCTGAAGTCGGTGGTCCGCGAGGGCGCCGCGATGCACTTGCCTGAGGCCATGGACCTGGAGCTCTCCCACTACAACCGGCTGTTCAAGACCCACGACCGCCGCGAGGGCGTGGCGGCGTTCAACGAGAAGCGGACGGCGCAGTTCGGCGGCGAGTGACGGTGGCGCGCGCCGGCCTCAGCGCCTACTGATCCTCCCATGAAGATGCCCGTGCCCGACGCGTCCACGATCGCCCGCAAGAGCGAGATCGTCCGCGCGCTGCGGAAGATCGTGCCGGGCGAGGGCGTGGTCTCGGACGCCGACGGGCTCGTGCCGTTCGAGAGCGACGGGCTGTCGGCCTACCGCCAGACGCCGCTGGCCGTGGTGCTGCCGGAGACGGTGGAGCAGGTCTCTCGGGTGCTGGCCTGGTGCCAGGCCAACAGCGTGAAGGTGGTGCCGCGCGGCGCGGGGACCTCGCTGTCGGGCGGGGCGCTGCCCCTGACGGACGGCGTCGTGCTCGGCATGGCCAAGTTCAACCGCATCCTGGAAGTGGACCACGCCAACCGCTGCGCGGTGGTCCAGCCGGGCGTGACCAACCTCGCCATCAGTCAGGCGGTGCAGGCCGACGGCTTCTACTACGCCCCCGACCCCTCCTCGCAGATCGCCTGCACCATCGGCGGCAACGTCGCCGAGAACTCCGGCGGCGTGCACTGCCTGAAGTACGGGCTGACGACCAACAACCTTCTGGGCTGCGAGATCGTGCTGATGAACGGCGAGGTCGTGCGGCTGGGCGGGCGCGGCTACGACGCGGCGGGCTACGACCTGCTGGGCGTGGTGACCGGGTCGGAGGGGCTGCTGGGCGTGGTCACCGAGGTGACGGTGCGCCTGCTGCCGACGCCTGAGACGGCGCGGGCCATGCTGCTGGGCTTCCCGTCTGTGGAGGCGGCCGGCGCCTGCGTGGCCGACGTCATCGCGGCAGGCATCATCCCGGCCGGCATGGAGATGATGGACCGCCCGGCGATCGTCGCCGCCGAGGCCTTCGTGCACGCGGGCTATCCCACCGAGGCGGAGGCCCTGCTGATCGTCGAGCTGGACGGGCCGGAGGCCGAATGCGCCGAGCTGTCGGCCGCGGTGCTGGAGATCGCCCGGGCGCGCGGCGCCGACTATGCGCGGGTCTCCGAGAGCGAGGCCGAACGGCTGGCCTTCTGGGCCGGGCGCAAGGCAGCCTTCCCGGCCGTCGGGCGGATCGCGCCCGACTACTACTGCATGGACGGCACCATCCCGCGCCGGGAGCTGCCGCGGGTGCTGGCCGCGATCCACCAGATGGCCAAGGCCTACGGGCTGGGCGTCGCCAACGTCTTCCACGCCGGCGACGGCAACCTGCATCCGCTGATCCTCTACGACGCCGACAAGCCGGGCGAGCTGGAGCGGGCCGAGCAGTTCGGGGCCGAGATCCTGAAGCTGTGCGTCGCGGTCGGCGGCGTGCTGACCGGCGAGCATGGCGTGGGGGTGGAGAAGCGCGACCTGATGGGGACGATGTTCGACGACACCGACCTCGCCTGCCAGCAGCGTCTGAAATGCGCCTTCGACCCCGACCTGCTGCTCAACCCCGGGAAGGTGTTTCCGGTCCTGCACCGCTGCGCCGAGCTCGGGCGGATGCACGTCCACCGCGGGAAGCTGGCCTTCCCCGAGCTGCCGCGGTTCTGATGCTGGAGGCGAAGGACAGGACGCTGCGGCCGAGGGATGCCGAGGACGTGCAGGCGGCGATCGCCGAGGCGGGCGCGGCGGGCCGGACGCTGGAGGTCATGAGCGGCGGGACGAAGCGCGCGATCGGGCCGACGCGGGCTGACGCGGTGCTGTCGCTGGAGGCTCTGGACCGTTTGGTCGACTACGCGCCGGAGGAGCTGGTGCTGACGGTGCAGCCGGGCGCGCGGCTGGCCGACCTGGAGGAGCTGGTGGCGGCCCACGGCCAGATGCTGCCGTTCGAGCCGCCCGCCCTGACGAAGGTGCTGGGCGCGAAGGGCAAGGCCACGATCGGCGGGACGGCGGCGGCCAACCTCTCCGGCCCGCGGCGCGTCCGGGCGGGCGCGGCCCGCGACCACCTGCTGGGCTTTTCCGGCGTCACCGGCCGAGGCGAGGCGTTCAAGGCGGGGGGCAAGGTGGTCAAGAACGTCACCGGCTATGACCTCTCCAAGCTGATGGCTGGCTCGTGGGGGACGCTGGCGGTGATGACCGAGCTGACCCTGAAGGTCCTGCCGGCGGCGCGGACGGAGCTTACCCTGCTGTTCTTCGGCCTGCAGGACCGCAAGGCCAACGAGGCCATGACCCTCGCCATGGGCTCGCCCGCCGAGGTGTCGGCGGCGGCGCACCTGCCGAACTTCGCCGCCCGCTGCGCGCCGCTGAAGGCCGAGATGGCGGTGACCGCGCTCAGGTTGGAGGGCTTCCCCGCCTCGGTGCAGGCCCGGGCCGAGGGGCTGGTCGCGACGCTGAAGGGCTTCGGGCGGGTGGAGGCGCTGGACGCCCGCCACAGCCGCGACTTCTGGGTCGGCGTGCGCGAGGTGGCGGCGTTCGCCGCCGACCCGCGTCCGCTCTGGCGGGTCTCCATACCGCCGGCCGGCGGCTGGAAGGCGGGCCATGCGCTCGCCGGCGACCTGCTCTACGACTGGGCCGGCGGGCTCGTCTGGCTGCTGTCGGAGGACGACCCGGCGCAGGTGCGTACCGCCGCCCGCGCCCTGGGCGGCCACGCCGCGCTCTACCGTGGCGACGGGGCGGCCTTCGCGGCCCTGGAGGGACCGCTCGGCGCCCTCGGCGCGCGCGTGAAGGCGGCGTTCGATCCGCTGGGCGTGCTCAATCCCGGAAGGCTCGGCTGATGCGTGTGGACTTCCCGCCCGAGCGGCTGGCCGAACCGGAGTTCGCCCGCTCCCACACGGCGATCCGCAAGTGCGTGCACTGCGGCTTCTGCACGGCCACCTGCCCGACCTACGTCCTGCTCGGCGACGAGCGCGACAGCCCGCGCGGCCGGATCGAGCTGATCCGGGCGATGCTGGAGAGGCCGGAGAGGGCGCCGCCGAAGGCGACCGTCACCCACATCGACCGCTGCCTGTCGTGCCTGGCCTGCAAGACCACCTGCCCCTCGGGCGTGGACTACGCCGACCTGATCGACCATGCGCGGCGGCACATCGAGGACCACTACAGAAGGCCCTGGCCTGAGCGGATGCTGCGGGCGCTGATCCCGGCCGTGCTGACCCGGCCGAAGCGGCTAAGGGCGGCGCTCGCCCTGGGCCGGGCCGCGCGGCCGCTGGCGCCGATGCTGGAGCGGATGCGGCTCGCTCCGCTGGCGGCCATGCTGCGGCTGCTGCCCGAGCGGGCGCCCGCTGCGGAGCCTGAGCGCGCGGCCCCGGGACGGCGCGGACGGGTCGCCCTGCTGCAGGGCTGCGTGGAGCCGGCGCTGGCGCCGCAGATCCGCGCCGCCGCCGCCCGGCTGATCGCGCGGGCGGGGTTCGAGGTGGTGGAGGTGAAGGGCGAGGGCTGCTGCGGCGCGCTGTCCGAGCACCTCGGCCGGGCGGAGGAGGCGGCCGGCATGGCCCGGCGCAACCTCCGGGCCTGGGCCGACGCGGGGCCGCTCGACGCCATCGTCACCACGGCCGCCGGCTGCGGCACGACGCTGAAGGCCTACGGCAAACAGGCGGGCGCCGAGGGCGAGGCGGCGGCCCTCAAGGCGCGGGACATCCTGGAGTTCATCGCCGAGGCCGGCCTGCCGCCGGTGACGCGCGAGGTGCGGATGGCGGTCGCCTACCACGCGCCGTGCTCCCTGCAGCACGGGCAGGGCATCAAGGCGGCGCCGGCGGCGCTCCTGGCGCAGGCGGGGTTCGAGGTGCGAGAGCCGGCGGAGTCCCACCTCTGCTGCGGATCGGCGGGGGTCTACAACATCCTGCAGCCGGAGCTGGCCGGACGCCTGCGCGACCGGAAGGCGGCGAACCTGAAGGCGGTCGGCGCGCGGGTCGTGGCGGCGGGCAACATCGGCTGCATCTCCCAGATGCAGCCGGCGCTGGACGCAGCCGTGATCCATCCCGTGGAGCTGCTGGACTGGGCGACGGGCGGGCCGGAGCCGGCCGGTCTGCGGGCGCCTCAGACGGCGTAGCAATCCTGGAGCGGGCGCTCGACCGGGATCGGGGCCTCGGCCCCGCCGGAGCCCCTCGGGGGCCGCCGCGAGGTCACGAAGGCTTCCCAGTCGGACGGTCCGCTGCGACCGCCGCGGGAGGGGGTTCGAATGCTGAAGGACCGGAGACGGTCGAGCAGGTGCTCGAGGCTCTCGTCCGATCCCACCAAGTCTGGTTTGAAGTGTTGATCGGCCATGGCGCGGATTTATACGCCGGTATGCGACCGAACGCCACAGGCAATGGTTACGCCTTGGTTAACGGCTCACTGATTCGTGAAGGGAACCCGAGCATGGCGGAGATCCGCACCCTGAAGATCGCCTTCGAGGGCGGGCTGCAGCCGGGCCCCAGGCCCTGGATGTGGGCGAGCGTGGAGGTGGCGCTGGAGGACGAGACCCAGGTCCATCCGACGGTCAGTGCGAAGGTGCCCGTCCCGTTCGAGGGGCAGGACGTCTTCGAGATGCGCGAGGTGGCCTGGGCGGCCTTCCGCGAGGCGCTGGAGCAGGCGCTGGCCGCCGGGGCCGGCAAGAGCGCCCAGCAGCTCTCCTTCACCGGCCCGGAGGCGCGTTGACCACCCTTACGGCAGCCTCCTAGGGTCGCCCGCCACAACAAGGGGGAAGCTCATGAAGCTGTTCACGTCGGTCGGCCCGAATCCGCGGGTGGTGAAGATGTTCATCGCCGAGAAGGGCCTCGACATTCCCCGGGTCGAGGTGGACCTGCGCGGCGGCGAGAACCGCCAGGAGCCGTACCTGAAGATCAATCCCGCCGGCCAGACGCCGGCGCTCGAGCTGGACGACGGCACGCACCTGACCGAGATCCTGGCGATCTGCGAGTACCTCGACGAGCGCTTCCCCGACCCGCCGCTGATCGGCCGCACGCCGGAGGAGCGGGCCAAGACCCGGATGTGGATGCGCCGCGTCGACCTGAAGGTCTGCGAGCCCATGGCCAACGGCTTCCGCTTCGCAGAGGGCCTGCCGCTGTTCCAGAACCGCATGCGCTGCCTGCCGGAAGCTGCCGACGGCCTGAAGGCGATCGCCCGAGACGGGCTGCAGTGGATGGAATCCAACTTCGAGGGACCGTGGGTGGTGGGCGACCGCTTCACCCTGGCGGACGTCCTGCTGTTCGGCTTCCTCGACTTCGGCGGCATGGTCGGCCAGCCGCTGCCGGCCGAGCTGGAGCGCCTGCAGGGCTGGATGGCGCGGGTGCGCGAGCGGCCGAGCGTCGCGGCCAGCGCCTAGCCGACGTTGCGGTCGCGGCCCTCCCAGTAGGGCTTGCGCAGCTCGCGGCGGAGCACCTTGCCGGAGGGGTTCCGCGGCAGGGCCTCGATGAAGTCGATCGACTTCGGAGCCTTGAAGCCGGCGATCCGCTGGCGGGCGTAGGCGATGATCTGCTCCGGATCGGGCTCGGCGCCCGGCGCGGGCACAACGATGGCCTTCACCGCCTCCCCCCAGCGCTCGTCCGGGACGCCGATGACGGCGGCGTCGGCGACGCCCGGGCAGCCCAGGATCGCGTTCTCCACCTCGGCCGGATAGACGTTCTCGCCGCCGGACACGATCATGTCCTTCACCCGGTCATGGACGAAGAAGTAGCCGTCCTCGTTCATGAAGCCGGCGTCCCCGGTGCGCAGCCAGCCGTCCGGCCGGATGGTCTCGGCGGTGGCCTCGGGCCGGTTCCAGTAGCCGGCCATGACGATGGGCCCGCGGATCTCGATCTCGCCGATGCCGCCCGGCGGCAACTCGCGGCCGTTCTCGTCGGCGATGCGGGTCTCGAGCGTCGCCCAGGGTCGGCCGCAGGAGCGCATCAGCTCCCCCTTGTGCTCGGAGGGCGCGAGCGTCGTGCCCGCGCCGCAGGTCTCGGTCATGCCGTAGAACTGGATGAAGCCGCAGCCGAAGGTCTCGGTGGCCTGCTTCAGCACCGCCTCGGAGATCGGCGAGGCGCCGTAGGAGACGGTCTTCAGGCTGGAGAAGTCGGTGGTCTTCGCCTGCGGCGTCTGCAGCAGGACGTTGATCATCACCGGCGCCAGGAAGACGTGCGCCACCTTCTCCTGTTCGATCAGGCGCAGCACCTCGACCGGATTGAAGTCGGCCATCAGGATCAGCCGGCCCCCGGCCGAGAGTCCCGCGTAGCTGATGTTGGTGCCGGCCACATGGAAGAGCGGCATGACGATCAGGACGGTGTCGTCGGGCCCGTAGTCGAAGCCTTCCACCTGGTGGCGGAGCGCAAGGAAGGCGGCGTAGTTGGCGTTGTTCAGCCGAACGCCCTTGGGCAAGCCGGTGGTGCCGGAGGTGTAGAGCTGCAGGACGTCGTCGTCGGGCTGGGGGGCGTCCAGCGCCGGGGCCGGAGCGGCGTCGCGGCGCGTGGCGTAGCTCTCGAACCCCGGATGCTCGCCGTTCACCGCCAGGACGCGGATCGGCCGGTCGATCTGGGCGGTCACGGCCTCGGCGGCGGCGAAGAAGTCGGGCGTGACGAAGAAGACGTTCGCGCCGGAATCCTTGAGGATGAAGGCGATCTCCGGAACGGCGAGGCGGCTGTTGATCGGGGCCAGGCAGGCGCGCGCCTTGGCCGCGCCGAACATGATTTCGTACCAGGCCTCGCAGCTCTTCCCGAGCCAGCCCACCCGCTCGCCCGGCTTGACGCCGAGCGCCTGCAGCAGGCCGGCGGCCTGGTTCGACCGGCGCTCCAGCTCGGCGTAGGTCAGGCCGCGGCCCTCGAACTCCACGGCCAAGTGGTCGCCGCGTCCACGGGCGTGGACCCGCGGAATGTCGGTCAAAAGCTGGATGGTGTCGGCCGCGGAATCCGCCATGGTTCGCTCCCTGATCCGGCGTGTGTCCGCCGTTGACCGGAACGCTAGCGGATCGGCGGACGTAATGCAGCCCAGCCGATGAAGATCGCCACCTTCAACATCAACAACGTCAACAAGCGGCTGGCCAACCTGCTGGCCTGGCTGGAACGCGCGCAGCCCGACGTGGTCTGCCTGCAGGAGACCCGCACGTCCGACGCCCTGTTCCCGGCCAGCGCCCTGGAGGCCGCCGGCTACGGGGCGGTGTGGACGGGCGAGCGGACCTGGAACGGGGTGGCGATCCTGGCCCGCGGCGGGACGCCCGTGCCGACGCGCCGCGCCCTTCCGGGGGACCCCGACGACCACCAGGCCCGCTACATCGAGGCGGCGGTGGGCGGGGTGCTGGTGGGCTGCCTCTACCTGCCGAACGGCAATCCGCAGCCGGGCCCGAAGTTCGCCTACAAGCTGGCTTGGTTCGACCGGTTGATCGCGCATGCCGCCGACCTGCTGGCGGCGGACGTGCCCGCGATGCTGGCCGGCGACTACAACGTGGTGGCCACTGACCTCGACATCTACCGTGTGAAGCCGCGCACGGCCGACGCCCTGCAGCAGCCGCAGACCAAGGCCGCCTTCCGCCGGCTGCTCGATCAGGGCTGGACCGACGCCATCCGCGCGCTCCACCCCGACGCGCGGATCTACACCTTCTGGGACTATCTGCGCGACGCCTGGGGCCGGGACGCCGGCATGCGCCTGGACCACCTGCTGCTCAGCCCGCGCCTCGCTCCGCGGCTGGCGGCGGCGGGGGTCGACCGGGAGGTGCGGGGCGAGCCTGGCGCCAGCGACCATGCGCCGGCCTGGATCACGCTGGCCTAGCCGTCCGCCCTCGGCCATTTTGGCGCCTCCTTCCGCGGGCAATCCTGCCCGCTGGACGGGAGAACATGAGGCGGGAATGTCTGCTGCCGAGTCCAGGCCTGTGACGGTGAAGCCGCCGCGCACGCCCACGCGCCGGTTCGAGGCGCGGCGCAACGCCATCATCGCCTCGGCGGTCGCCGAGATAAACGTCCGCGGGGTGCGGGGCATGACCCTGGGCGACGTGGCGGCGCGGCTCGACCTCGTCCCGACCGGGGTCATCTACTACTTCAAGAACAAGGAGGAGCTCGCCGCCGCCTGCTTCATGAAGGCGATCGAGCGGTTCGACGCGCTGATCGGCGTCGGGCTGGCGGCGGGCGCGGACGAGCGGACCCGGCTGCAGGCCTTCGTCGACGCCTATTTCGAGTTCAAGCGTCAGGCGGCCCTGGGCGAGGCCGAGCAGATCGTGGTGTTCAACGACGTGCGCGCCCTGAACTCCGCGCCCGTGGGCGAGGCCTACGTGAACATGTTCCGCCATGCCCGCGAGCTGCTGACCGGGCGGCCCGGCGCCGAGCTTCCGCGGCTGGACCGCAACGCCCGCACACACCTGCTGCTGTCGGAGCTGTTCTGGAGCGTCGCCTGGCTGGTGATGACCGACGTGCAGGACTATGGCCGGGTGGCCCGGCGCATGGGCGCGATCCTCGCCGACGGGATCCTGCCGCCCGGCGTCGCATGGCCCGAGTTCGAGATCCCCCGCCTGACGCGGGACGAGGACCCGAGCGCCGAGGCGTCGGCCGAGCTGTTCCTGCGGGCGGCCACCGCCCTGATCAACGAGGAGGGCTACCACGGCGCCTCGGTGGAGCGGATCTCGGCGCGGCTCAACGTCTCGAAGGGCGCCTTCTACCACCACAACGAAACCAAGGACGACCTGGTCGTCGCCTGCTTCGAGCGGACCTGCGAGATCATGTGGCGGGCGATCCGGGCGGCCGAGGCGGAGGGCGGCTCGGGGCTGAAGGTCCTGGCCCAGGCCTCCGTGGCGCTGGTGCACCACCAGATGACCGGCAACCTGCCGCTGCTCAGGACCTCGGCCCTGACGACGGTGCCCAAGTCGATCAACACCCAGCTGGTGCGTCAGTTCGACCGGGTCTCGATGCGCTTCGCCTCGATCCTGTCGGACGGCGTCGCCGACGGCTCGGTGCGGCCGGTGGACGTCAACGTCGCCGCCCAGATGATCACAGGGATGATCAATGCCTCGGCGGAGCTGAGCTTCTGGGCGCCCGGGCTGCCCTCCGAGGCGGCCGCCGCCCACTATGTGCGGCCGCTCTTCGAGGGGCTGCTCTCGCAGGCGCCGGCCGCCGGCTGAGCCGCCCGCAGGCGGCGAGGATCGTCCGCACACGGCTAGGATGTCCCCGGCTCAACCAGCGCTGGCGCGACAGGCGTTTTCCGGCAAGGCGCGCGTTCTCAAGGGCTTGGCTAAGCTTGGCCTAAGGTGTCAGATAGGGGCTGACCCGGTCGTTCAAATTCAGTCCGGGTGACTGCATTTGGCCGTCGCGGCGTTCGGCAAGAGCGCCGCCCGCGGCGCACGGGGGGCTTTTCAGAGCGGATGCATGGACCTTAAAGCCCTCCGTCTACTGATCGTCGATGACAACCGTAACGCCGCAGAGATCGTCAAGTCGGTCCTGGGGAGCGTGGGCGCGCAACAGGTGGAGTTCGCCACGACGGCGGAGAAGGCGTTCAGCCTGCTGCAGGCGGAGCCCTACGACCTGATCATCGTCGACCAGAACCTGGGCAAGGGAGACGAGGGGATCTCGCTGGTGAAGCGGATCCGCACGGACCCGCACAGCTCCAACCCGTACCTGCCGATCCTCATGCTCACCGGCTATACCGAGCAGCGGCGCGTGAAGGCGGCCCGGGACGCGGGCGTCACCGAGTTCCTGAGCAAGCCCTTCACCATCGTGGGGCTGCTGAAGCGGATGGAGGCGCTGATCCACGCGCCCCGGCCGTTCGTGCGGTCCGAAGACTACTTCGGGCCCGACCGCCGTCGGCGGCAGGACCCGGACTACAAGGGCCCCGAGCGGCGCAAGCGGCCGCCCGAGGACGCCTGAAGCCTCGAACTAGAAGCGGTAGGTCAGGCCCGCGTTGAACACCAGCGGGTCGACCTTGACCTTGGCGCGGACCGGCGTCGGGCCGAGGTTGGCCTTGGCGATCGTGCCCACATAGGCCTTCTTCACGTCCACGAAGCCGCCCCAGCGGTCGTTGACCATGAAGTTGGCGCCGGCTTGAAGGGCCGTGCCGATGGCGCTGTCGGCCTCGAGGTCGTTGAGGGCCGCGTCCTCGGTGTCGAAGACGATCAGGAAGGAGGCTCCGGCGCCCACATAGGGCTGGAAGCGGCCTTCAGGATTGAAGTGGTACTGCACGAGCACGCCCGCCGGGCCGCCGGTCATGGTGCCGGCGCGGCCCAGGGCGGCGAGGGTGCCGTCGGCGTCCACGTTGAACTTGGGCGGCAGGCCGGCGGCGACCGCGAAGGCCACGTTCGGCGTCACGAAGTAGCCGATCTCGCCTTCGAGGGTCCAGCGACCGTCGATGGAGACGTTGGCCCCGGCCACCGGCGCGCCGCCGGCGGTCATGGAGGCGCTCTCCACCGGGTCGACGTAGGCCGGCCCGAGATGGACGAACCAGCGGCTCGCCTCCTGTGCATTCGCGGCGCCGGCCATGGAAACCGCCGCCAGGGCGGCCGCGGCCGCAATCTTAAAGGAAGCCATCACCTGCATCCCACTTTGTTTCAATCGTTGGATGCGGTTCTACGGCGTAAACCTTAAGAAACGCTGAGGTGAACGTTGATCACTGGTTTATACCGTAATAATAATCAGGTAACCATAAATGAAAACCTCGGGTTGCTGTAGATCATCGCTCAGCAATCGGAGGTGTGGGCCGCGGCGCTCCTGTGGGTGCGCGCGCTCTGTAACGTGCACGGATATTTAAACGGTCGGGTCCAGCATGCGGTCTCATCGCAGACCGTATTCGCGCTATTGGGGTAGCTATGGCTGAGGAGAGCCATGCGAGCATCGCCGACGAGGAGCCGCCCGCGCGGATCCTGATCGTCGACGACATCGCCGACAATCGAACCATCCTCGGCCGCCGCTTCCAGCGCCGCGGCTACGAGATCGCGGAGGCGGACTCCGGGCGCGGCGCCCTGGAGATGATCGCGCGCGAGACCTTCGACGTCGTCCTGCTCGACGTGATGATGCCCGACATGAACGGGCTCGAGGTGCTGCGCCGGATCCGGGAGAAGCACACCGACGTCCAGCTGCCGGTGATCATGGTGACCGGCAAGACCGAGAGCCAGGACATCGTCGAGGCGCTGACCGCCGGCGCCAACGACTACATCACCAAGCCGGTGGATTTCGCCGTGGCGCTCGCCCGGGTCTCGACCCAGGTGCGCAGCCGCCAGGCGGAAGAACATGTGCGGCGGGCCCACGAGGCGCTGTCCCGGGCCAACGAGGAGCTGGAGCGCCGCATCGCCGAGCGCACCGAACAGCTCCGCGACGCGCTCGCCGAGGCTCAGGCCGCCAACCGGTCCAAGGACGAGTTCCTGGTCATCGTCAGCCACGAGCTGCGGACGCCGCTGAACGGCATGATCGGCATGGGCCAGATGCTGGCCCGCACCGAGCTCAGCGATCAGCAGCGCAAGATGGTCGGCATCGTCAACGCCTCGGCCGACCAGTTGCATGGCGTGGTGGCCGACCTCCTCGACACCCTCGACCTCACCGCCGGCGGGCTGAAGCTCAGCCCGGAGACCGCGGCGCTGGACAAGATCGTGGAGGAGGCCGCGGGCGCGGCCGCCGCCAAGGCCCAGGCCAAGGGGCTCGCCTTCACGGCCGAGATCGGAAAGGACGCCGGCGCGCCGATCGAGTGCGATCCGCAGCGGCTGCGCCAGGTGCTGGGCAAGCTTCTGGACAACGCCGTGAAGTTCACCGAGGCCGGCGAGGTCTCGCTGCGCGTGGCCCGTTCGTCCGACGGTCTGACCTTCGAGATCCGCGACACCGGCGTCGGCTTCGACGAGGAGACCGCGCGCCGGATGTTCAACCCGTTCGAGCAGGCCGACGGCTCGCTGACCCGCCGGTTCGGCGGCGTGGGGCTGGGGCTCGCGATCTGCAGGGGCCTGGTGGAGCTGATGGGCGGGACGATCACCGCCGAGAGCCAGGCCGGCGAGGGCGCGGTGTTCCGCGTCGAGCTGCCGCTCAAGGCCCAGGCCGCGGCGGCCTAGGCCGGCGCGCTTGCGGGCGCGGCGGCCCTTGAGGCCGCGGCAGCAAGTCTGCTCCGGCCGTGGGCTCAAGTCGGATCAGCATAGAGGGATGCGTTCACCTACCAGCCGCCCACGAAAAAGGGCCGGGCGTCACCGCCCGGCCCTTCTTCGTTGTGGCTCGCGCTGGGCTCAGGCCGTCGCGCGCATCGATTCCGGCTCGGCGTTGAGCGTCTCGAACTCGGCGTGGCCGACCTCGTAGGCGTCCTTCAGGCGCTGCACCGCGTCGCGGATGTTCTGCGGCGTATGGTTGGCCATCACCTGCATGCGGAACCGGGCCTGGCCCTTCGGCACGGCCGGGAACTCCACGAGGTTGGCGATCAGGCCGACCTCGGGCAGGCGGCGGCTGACGAGACGCGCGAGGCCCTCGGTGCCGACCTTGACGCAGACGATGGCCGACGGCTCGCCGTAGACCTCGAAGCCCGCCTCGACGAGCTGGCGGCGCAGGCTGAGGACGTTGGTCATCAGCTTGTTGCGCAGCTCGGCGCCTTCCACGGACTCGATGATCTCGAAGGCCTTCAGCACCGTGGCCGCCTGCATGGGCGACAGGGCGTTGGAGAAGGTGCACGGCGGCGAGAAGAACCGCAGGTACTCCTTCACCTCGCGCGAGCGGCAGGCCACGAAGCCGCCGTTGGAGCCGAAGGTCTTGGAGAAGGAGCCCATGACCAGGTCGACCTTGCCCAGCATGCCCTGCATGCCGATGTGGCCGCGGCCGTCGTCGCCGAGGTTGCCCAGGTCGTGAGCCACGTCGACCATCAGGGTCGCGTCGAACTCATCGCAGAGCGCCTGCATGGCGGCGATGTCCGGCACGTCGGAGTCCATCGAGTACAGGGACTCGATGACCACCATGATGCCGTTCTCCTGGTCCTTGGCGCGGATCTTCTCCAGCCACTTGCGGCACTCGCCGACCATGTTGTGGCGGAACAGGTAGATGTTGCGGGTGGCGGCCGAGGCGCCTTCCTGCAGGCAGGTGTGGGCCAGCGAGTCCATCACGATGTGGTCGGTGGAGCGCACCAGGCCCTTGATGATGCCGTAGCCGGCGGCCCAGCCGGTTGGGAACAGGATCGCCTCGGGCATGCCGAGGAAGTCGGCGATCTTGCGCTCCAGCAGCACGGAGTGGTGCGTGTTGCCCAGCAGGGCGGCGGAGCCCGCGCTGTGCACGCCGAACTCCTCGATGACGTCCTGGGCGACCTTCTTGATCACCGGGTTGGTCGACATCGACAGATAGTCCTGGCTGGCGAAGTTCACGCCATGGATCTTGCCGCCGGCGTCGTCGCGCGCGGCGCAGACCGTGGACGGGCTCTCCTCCGTCGAGCGCGAGAACGGCCACAGGCCGTGCTGGCGACGAAGGTTCTGCCATTTGAAGAAGCCGGCCACGCGGGCTTCCAGGTCGCTGCCCTTCGGGTAGCGATAGTCCCGCATGCTGCCCGTGAGGGCTGCCGGCGGCGTATAGTTATTGAATGCCTTCAGCATTGATAGCTCCCCACCCTGTTCTCGGGTTCGGAGGACGTTGTACACCCTAGGTGTTATTGGTCAGTGTACATAAGATGACGCGAAGATTTACAGGCGCAGTTAACTTGCCGTGACTTCATGCAGTTAATCGAATCTTGCGTCACAAGTTATTGGTGTGTCTGCAAAATTCGCGGTTGCGCCGCCTCTGGGGCAAAACAAAAGCGCCCGCCAGAGGCGGGCGCTGCAAGCTCCGGGCTCCGCTCGGGATCAGGCGGCGCGGGCGCCCAGGCAGGCGTTGATCTTGCCCAGCAGCCGGGGGAGGTCGACCGGCTTGGTGTCGAAGTCGCAGCAGCCGACCTCCACGCTCTTGGCGCGATCGGTGGCCAGCGCATGCGCGGTCAGGGCGATGATCGGGATGTCGGCCGTGGAAGGGCGGGCCTTGATCAGGGTGGTGGCTTCCCAGCCGTCCATGTCGCCGAGCGCGATGTCCATCAGGATCACGTGCGGCTGCTCGCTCTCGGCCATGGCCACGCCCGACGGGCCGTCGGGTGCGCAGCAGACCTCGAAGCCCTGCCGGGTCAGGCGGCGGGTCAGCATGTCCCGGTTCATCTCGTTGTCTTCGACCAGCAGGATCTTCGTCATGGCGGCTGTTCCGGGGTCTTTCGGGATCAGGCGGCGGCCAGGTCGGCGGCCGGCGCGTCGAGGCGGGTGCGGCGCTTGCGCTTCGGCGCCGGCGCCGCGGGCAGGGTGATGGTGAAGGTGGAGCCCTCGCCGAGCTCGCTCTCGGCCTGGATGGCCCCGCCCATGAGGTTGCAGAGCGCCAGGCTGAGCGCCAGGCCGAGACCCGTGTCGCCATACTTCGACGTGCTGGCGTCGCGGGCGACGGTGAACTTCTCGAACAGGGTGGGCAGCATCTCCGGGGCGATGCCGATGCCGGTGTCGCGCACCTCGATGACGATAGATTCCCCCGCGCGCGTGGACCTGCGCTCCACGCCGACGGTGACGCGCCCCTTTTCGGTGAACTTGACGGCGTTGTCGAGGATCTGGCCCACCGCCTGGCGGACGCGCTGGCCGTCCCAGCGCGCGGTGCCGAGGCCCGGGCCCAGGTCGACCACGATCGGAACGCCCTTGGCGTCGCCCTTTGCGCGCTTGTGCTCGACGATGGCGTTGATGAATTCGCCCACGGCGACGTCCTCGGGCACCAGCTCCATCTTGCCGGCCTCAATCTTGGAGAGGTCGAGCACCTCGTTGACGAGCCGTAGGAGGTGGTGGCCGGCCTTGTGGATCTTCTCCAGGTCGGCGATCGCCTCCTGGTCGTCCTCGTCGGCGGCGTCCTCCAGGAGCATCTGGGAATAGCCGATCACGGCGTTCAGCGGCGTGCGCAGCTCGTGGCTCATGGACGCCACGAACTCGGCCTTGGCGGCGCCCGCGCGCTCGGCCTCGGCGGTGGCCCGGCGCAGCTGGGCGGCGGTGGCCATGTGGCCGCGCATCTCCGCCTCGAGCTCGACGCCCGACTGCAGGATCCGGCGGTAGTAGAGCGCCATCATGGTGACGTAGCCGGCGCAGGCCAGGGTGGAGACGATGCCCAGGCCCTGCAGGGCCTCGCGCGGCGTGTCGTCGGCCGGCGGCGGCAGGAAGTGGTAGAGGGCGACGAAGGCCGCGAAGTTCAGGCCGAACTGGGCCAGCGCGTACTTCCGCAGCTCCGGCGAGTTGCCGAGGTAGAAGAACGCCAGGAGCGGGATCGTCAGCACCCAGGGGAGCGTCGGCGAGGTGACCCCGCCGTAGTAGTAGCAGCTCCACAGGATGCAGAAGTGCAGGTTCTGGACCGAGACGAAGGTCCACAGGTTGTACCGGCCGAAGAACTTCAGCAGGAACGGATAGGCCCAGAACGAGGTGATCGAGGCCGCCAGCCAGAAGGTCGGCCAGCCCGGCGTCGGATCCAGGAAGAGCAGGGCGCCCGGCACCACATTGCCGAGGAACGGTCCCAGGCAGTGGCTGATCAGGAACATGCGCGCCTGCTGCCGCTTGTCGCGCTCAGCCTTCACCTCGGCCGGAATGAACCAGTCGATGAAGCGATCGAGCAGGTTGGTCGCCTGCGCTGCCATGGTGGTCATATCGAACCCGCCCCCAACAAGAGCCGGCAAGGATCGATTAGGCATTCACCACGATCGACTTGCGGCGCCCCGAGTTGAACCCGAGGTTCCCACCAGTCTCCACGGCTCCAATTAAGATCGGGTTAGCTGGGTTAAAGGGCGTCGTGCACGAGTTCTTAATCGGTGCTGAGGCTCACTTCGTCCGGAAAATTGGGGCGCCCTGAAGCGGGGCGGAGCTGGGCATGTGGGAATCCATCCTTAGGATGATCGACTGGTTCGTGCCGGAGGCCGCCAAGCGCGAGCGCTCCGAGCTGGGCCTGGCGCGCAACTTCGTCTTCACCCACCTTTTCGGGCCGCTGATGGCGCAGTCGATCTGCGTCTTCCTCTACCTGACCGATCCGACTCCGAACTGGATCGTCTGGACCATGGTCGCGGCGATCTGGTCCTTCTGGGCCCTGCCGTTCGTCCTGAAGTTCACTAAGAACCTGCAGCTCGTGGCGCTGCTGTCGGTGCAGACCCTGGCCTTCGCCTCGCTGTTCGGCTCGTTCCACTACGGCGGGGTCTCCTCGCCGCTGTTGCCGTGGCTGCTGGTCGCCCTGCTGCTCGGGTTCTTCTACCTCGGCGAGCGCCCGCTGCTGGTGCTGGGCATGTTCGCCGGCGACCTGCTGGCCTTCTACGCCGCCTATGCGATCGCTGGCTCGTTCGACGAGCGCGTGCCGCTCGACCAGCTCACCAACGTGGGCTGGATCTCGATCTTCTCGGCCACCGTCTACATGATGTGGATGGCCGTCTATTACGTGTCGACCATCGGGCTCAGGTCCGACCTGGAGCGGGAGGCCGAGCGCCACCGCGCCACGGCCATCCGGCTGCGCCAGGCCAAGGACCAGGCCGAGCGGGCCAACCTCGCCCGGTCGATCTTCCTGGCCAAGATGAGCCACGAGTTCCGCACGCCGCTGAACGCCGTCATCGGCTACTCCGAGCTGCTGCTCGAGCACTGCCAGGACACCGGCGCCGACGACCAGAAGCTGGCCGACCTCGGCCGCATCAACGCCGCGGGCCAGCACCTGCTGGCCCTGGTGACCGACGTGCTGGACGTCTCGCGCATCGAGAGCAACGCCGTCGAGCTCAGCCTCGAGACCTTCGAGCTGGAACAGTTCATCGAGCATGTGGGCTCCACCGCCCAGCCGCTGATGAGCCAGAACGGCAACCACCTGGTGCTGAAGCCGCAGGGCCGCCTGGGCTCGGTGACCACCGACCAGACCAAGCTGCGGCAGGTGGTGCTGAACCTTCTGTCCAACGCCGCCAAGTTCACCAGCGAGGGGACGATCACCGTCACCGTGCGCCGCGACGAGAAGCCGGCCGGCGACTGGATCGAGATCCGCGTCGACGACACCGGCATCGGCATCGCCGAGGAGGACCTGCCGAAGCTGTTCCAGGACTTCGGACAGGTCAGCGCCAGCACCTCCAGCCAGTACGGCGGCACGGGCCTCGGCCTGGCCGTCAGCCAGAAGCTCTGCGCCCTCATGGGCGGGGGCATCTCGGTCAGCAGCGAAGCCGGCCACGGCTCGTCCTTCATCGTCCGCCTGCCAGCGGTTGCGACCATCGACGATGCCCAGACCGAGCCCGCGCAATCCCTTGCTGCGTAAGGGTTTGTCGTAAATCGGCGGGTAACCGATCCCGCCTACAATAACCACGTTCGGCTACTCCCAAGCCGCGCCAGAAGTCGGGGATACAAAGTGCGTCATCAAGATATTCGGCTCGCCTGTGGCCTCGTGGCGGCGGGCGCCCTGCTCGCAGGTGCGGGCCAGGCTGCGGCGAGCGGCTTCGGAGTCACCGAGGTGTCGGTGGAAGGCCTCGGCCGCGCCAACTCGGGTGAGGTCGCCGACACCGGCGCGTCGGCCCTGTTCTGGAACCCGGCGGCGATCGCCCGCGGGGGCCGCGGCATGAGCGTCGGCATCCACCACCGCAACGATTCCACGACGTTCTCGGACGTGGCCACGAACATCGTCTATCCGGGCGGCGCCTCCTTCGGGGTGGGCGGGATCTCGCCGGTGGACGAGGTCAGCCAGGACTTCACCGCGCCGCACTTCGCTGCGGCCCTGCCGTTCGGCGACCGCTTCGCCGTGGGCGTCTCCGTGCACAAGCCCTACCGCCTGAAGACGGACTTCGGCGCCGGCTCCTGGGCGCGGTACGACACCGTCCGCAGCAAGATCGAGGTCCTGGAGATCCAGGGCGCGGCCGCCATCCAGGCGACCGAGTGGCTGGACCTGGGCTTCGGCCTCACCGCCAATAAGACCGACGCCTACTACGACCAGGCCTATCCGAACCTCGGGGCGGGCATGGCCGACGGGCTGTCGCAGCTCACCGCCGACGGCTGGAGCTATGGATGGACGGCCGGCGCCCAGGCGCATTTCGAGCGCGTCACCGTGGGCGTCAGCTACCGCTCCAAGGTCGAGCACGAGCTGGAAGGCGGCCTGGTCCTGAGCGGCCTGCAGGCGCCTCTCGACGGGGCCAACTTCGCCGCGCCGGCCGACGCCAGCTTCAACACGCGGGCGACCTTGACCGCCGGGGTCCGGTTCGACCTCTCCGACGCCACCACCCTGAACGGGCAGGTGGTCTATTCGGACTGGAGCGTGAACCAGACGATCGACGTCACCTTCGCCGGCGCGACCGTGGGCATCCCCCAGCGCTTCAAGGACTCCACGTCCGTGGCGGTCGGGGTCGACCACGACCTGACCGAGATGTGGACGCTGCGCGGCGGCGTGCAGTACGACCCGACGCCAACGCCGGACTCCCTGCGCGAGCCCGGCGTGTTCGACAGCGACCGCTGGGTCTTCGCGGTCGGCGCGAGCGCGCGGCTGCAGCCGGCGGTGACGCTCAACGGGGCGCTGGCCTACACCCGGTTCAAGGACACCCACCTGACCGACCTCGACGTCTTCTACGGCGGCACGCCGGCGCAGACGGTGGTGCCGACCAACGGCCGCTTCGAGGGTGACGCGCTGGCCGCCTCGGTGGGCCTGGACTGGACCTTCTAGTCCGCGGCTGAGCCGCAGAAACGAAGAAGGGCCGGAGCTGGCGAAGCTCCGGCCCTTTTTGCTTCGGGCGATGTCAGGTGACCGGCGCGGACGCCGCCGGACCCGTCAGCCGTGGGCGGCGCGGGCTTCCGCGGCGGCGGCCTCGGTGGTGGACTGGATGATGGCCCCGATCAGCAGGTCCGGGATGATCGGCTTGGCGATGTGGTGGTCGGCGCCGGCGGCCCGGGAGGCCTGCACGTGCTCGCTCATGGCGTTGGCGGTCACGGCCAGGACGGGCGTGCGGTGGCGACCCTGCTCGACCTCGAACCTGCGGATCTCGCGGATGGCGGTGAGGCCGTCCATGACCGGCATCTGCAGGTCCATCAGGACCACGTCGAAGTCGTCGGCCTTGTAGGCGTTGAGCGCCTGCAGCCCGTCCTCGACCTGCACGAGATCGCAGTCGATGAGGCCCAGGATCACCTCGACGACGGCCCGGTTGGTCGGATGGTCGTCCGCCATGAGGACGCGCAGCCGGCGCCCGCTTTCAGTTTCCGTCGACAAGATCGCCCCTGCATTCTGCAGCCGGATCTGATCCGGCGGACTTGGGGTCCAACCTATCCCGCAAGGGGTAACCATTCGGTCAACGCGCCATCCACCCTCGGTTAAGGGGCTGCGTGGCAGATTGGCGCAGAACACCGCCAAAGGATCCGCTGTGTCGGAACACGACCAGTCCAGCGTCGCCAGCCTGATCCGGCCCCGCCTCCTGATCGTCGACGATCTGGAGGACAACCGGATCATCATGAGCCGCCGCTTCGAGCGGCGCGGCTTCGACGTGCTCGAGGCCGCGGACGGCCCGACGGCCCTGGCCATCCTGGCGCGGGAGTCCGTGGACCTGGTGCTGCTCGACATCGTCATGCCGGACATGAGCGGCTTCGAGGTGCTGAGCCGCATCCGCGAGACCTACTCCTCCTCCGCCCTGCCGGTGATCATGGCGACCGTGAAGGACGCCAGCGCCGACGTGGTGCGGGCCCTGAAGCTCGGCGCCAACGACTACCTCACCAAGCCGGTGGACTTCGACATCGCCCAGGCGCGCCTGGAGGCGCACATCGCCCGCAAGCAGGCCGAGGAGCGGGGCCGCCGCGACCAGCCGGGCCTGGAGAAGCTCGTCGTCGAGCTGCGCCGCACGGTCCAGCAGGCCGAGGCCGCGACCCGGGCCAAGTCGGACTTCCTGGCCAACATGAGCCACGAGATCCGCACGCCGCTGAACGGGATCCTGGGCGTGGCCAGCGTGCTCTCCGAGCGGCTGGAGGGGGCCGAAGAGCGCAAGATGGTCCGCACCATCGTGGAGTCGGCCGAGGCGCTGGAGCGCCTGCTGTCCGACGCCCTCGACCTGTCGCGGGTGGAGGCCGGCAAGCTGGAGATCCGCAAGGAGCGCTTCGACCTGCCGACCATCGTCGAGCGGGTCGCGAACCTGTTCCGGCCGCAGGCCAAGGAGAAGGGGCTGGCCTTCACGGTCACCCTCGACCCGGCGACGCGGGCGACGGTCAGCGGCGACCCGCTGCGCCTGCAACAGATCCTCACCAACCTGATCAGCAATGCGGTCAAGTTCACGGCCGAGGGCTCGGTCAGCCTGCGCGTCACCCTCCGCGAGGACGGCGGTTTCCGCTTCGAGGTGCGCGACACCGGCATCGGTTTCGAGCCGTCGCGGACGGCGGAGCTGTTCGGCCGCTTCGAGCAGGCCGACGGCTCGATCGCCCAGAAGTTCGGCGGCTCGGGCCTCGGCCTGGCGATCTCCCGGCACCTGGCCGAGCTGATGGACGGGACGCTCACCGCCAGCGCCACGCCGGGCAAGGGTGCGACCTTCACCCTGACCCTGCCGCTGGGCGCGCCCTCGGCGCTGGACCGGGCGCTCGCCGCGCCGGGCCCGACCGCGATCGCCGGCGACGGCCGCCGGGCCAAGGTGCTGGTGGCGGACGACCACGCCACCAATCGCCGCGTGGTGGAGCTGATGCTGTCCAACGAGCCGGTGGACCTGACGCTGGTGGGCGACGGCGCCCAGGCGCTCGACGCCGTGGCCTCGGAGCGGTTCGACCTGATCCTGATGGACGTGCAGATGCCGGTGCTGGACGGGCTGTCGGCCATCCGCGCCATCCGCCGCCAGGAGGCGGAGCTGGGGCTGGAACGGACGCCGATCATCGCGCTCTCCGCCCACGCCCTGCCGGAGCACGTGGCCATGTCGCTGAAGTCCGGGGCCGACCGCCACGTGACCAAGCCGCTGCGCGCCGAGACCCTGCTGGAGGCGGTCGCCCAGGCGCTGGCCGAGGCCGACTACGTCCACTAGGCGCCGCACCCGCGCGGCGCGCACAAATTCCGCGCGCCTTGCGCCCCGAAAACCACACCGTCCGGCCGACCCCGTCACCGAAGCTTCGCCGTGCATTGACAAGGCGCGGCGCGAATCCTCCCATCCGCATATCGTTGTTGCACGATCGGATAACTGCTTGCCCGACGCCGCCGCAGAGCCTGTCGGAACGCTCGCCACCGCGCTCGGCCACGCGGCCCGCCTCCTGACGCAGAGCCCGGCGATGGCCGAGGCGCAGACCCGCGAAATCCTAAAGGTCGCACCCGACCATCCGCAGGCCCTGGTGCTGCTCGCCGCCGCCCTGCGGGGCCAGGGCGCGGCGGCCGCGGCCCGCGACCTCGTCCAGCCGCTGGCCGCGCGGCATCCCGGCTGGGCCCAGGCGCAGGCGGAACTCGGGCTGGCGCTGGCGGCCCTGGGCGACGGGGCGGGCGCCATCGCCGCCCTGGAGCGGGCGGTGCGGATAGAGCCCGCCCACGCCCAGGCCTGGCGGGCGCTGGGCGACGCCTGGACGCTCGCCGGCGACGCCGCCCGCGCCGACGCGGCCTATGCCCGGCACATCAAGGCCTCCGTGCGCGACCCCGAACTCATCGAGGCGGCCACGGCGCTCTGCGAGAACCGGCTGGGCGTGGCCGAGCAGGTGCTGCGCGGCTTCCTGAAGCGCCATCCCACCGACGTCGCGGCCATCCGCATGCTGGCCGAGACCGGCGCCCGGCTGGGCCGCCTGGGCGACGCCGAAAACCTGCTGGCCCGCTGCGTGGAGCTGGCCCCGGGGTTCACGGCCGCGCGGCACAACTACGCCACCATCCTCTACCGGCAGGCCAAGCCCGTGGAAGCCCTGGCCCAGCTGGAACACCTGCTGGCGGCGGACCCGCGGCACCCGGGCTACCGCAACCTGAAGGCCGCGGCCCTCGTGCGGATCGGCGAGTACGATCAGGCGATCGAGCTCTACCGCGGCGTGCTCGCCCAGCACCCTGCCCAGCCGAAGGGCTGGATGAGCCTCGGCCACACCCTGAAGACGGTCGGCCGGCAGCCGGAGGCTATCGAGGCCTACCGCAAGGCGGTGGAGCTGCAGCCCAGCCTGGGCGAGGCTTGGTGGAGCCTGGCCAACCTCAAGACCTTCCGCTTCGCCGACGCCGACGTGGCGGCGATGCAGGGCCAGCTCGCCCGCGGCGACATCGCCGACGAGGACCGCTTCCACCTCGAGTTCGCGCTCGGCAAGGCGTTCGAGGACGCGGAGGCCTGGGCGGCTTCCTTCCGCCACTACGAGGCCGGCAACGCGCTCCGCCGGGAGGGGCTGGGCTACGACGCCGGCCTGACCCGCGACCAGGTGGAGCGGGCCAAGACCCTGTTCACCGAGGGCTTCTTCGCCGCGCGGGCCGGGCAGGGGTGCGCCGCGCCGGACCCGATCTTCATCGTCGGCCTGCCGAGGGCCGGCTCGACCCTGATCGAGCAGATCCTCTCCAGCCACTCCCAGGTGGAGGGGACGCAGGAGCTGCCGGACATCATCGCGCTCTCGCGGCGGTTGGGCGGCAAGCCGGACGCCGAGGGCCGGACGGCCTATCCCGAGGCGTTGGCCGCGCTGTCGCCCGCCGAGCTGGCGGCGCTCGGGCAGGAGTACCTCGACCGGGCGAAGGTCCACCGCAAGCTCGGCCGGCCGTTCTTCATCGACAAGATGCCGAACAACTGGGCGCACGTCGGGCTGATCCAGCTCGCCCTGCCGAACGCGAAGATCATCGACGCCCGTCGCCACCCGCTGGGCTGCGGCTTCTCGGCCTTCAAGCAGCACTTCGCCCGCGGCCAGGGCTTCACCTATTCGCTCACCGACATCGGCCGCTACTACGCCGACTATGTGGAGCTGATGGCGCACGTCGACGCCGTCCTGCCGGGACGCGTCCACCGGGTGATCTACGAGGAAATGGTCGCCGATCCCGAGACGGAGGTCCGGCGCCTGCTGGCCTATTGCGGCTTGCCCTTCGAGGCGGCCTGCCTCCGCTTCTACGAGAACGACCGCGCGGTGCGCACGGCGTCATCTGAGCAGGTGCGCCAGCCGATCTACACCGACGCCGCCGAGCACTGGCGGCATTTCGAGCCCTGGCTGGAGCCGCTGAAGGCGGCGCTCGGCCCGGTGCTGGAGAGCTATCCAAGAGCCCCGGCGTACGAGGGGCCGATCACCGAGAAGAGGGGGTGCGTATGAGGCTTCAATCCAAGGGGAGGCTGGCCGCGTTGCTGGCGTCCACCATGTTCACCGGACTGGCGGCGCCTGCGCTCGCCCAGACCGCCGCGTCGCAGCTGGAGGAGGTGGTCGTCACCGCCCAGAAGCGGTCGGAGAACCTGCAGGACGTGCCGGTCAGCGTCCAGGCGATCGGCACCGAGCGGCTCGACGAGCTGCAGATCTCGGACATGACCGACTACGCCCGGTTCCTGCCGAACGTCACCATCCAGACGGCCGCGCCGGGCTTCTCGACCATCTACATGCGCGGCGTGGCCTCGGGCGAGAACAACAACCACTCCGGCCCGCTGCCCAGCGTCGGCGTCTACCTGGACGAACAGCCGGTGACGACCATCACCGGCCCGCTGGACATCCACGTCTACGACATCGCCCGCGTCGAGGTGCTGGCGGGCCCGCAGGGCACGCTCTACGGCGCCTCGTCCCAGGCCGGCACCATCCGGATCATCACCAACAAGCCCTCGCCGTCGGGCTTCTCCGCCGCCTACGACCTGGAGGCCAACAAGATCAGCCACGGCGACTACGGCTACGGCTTCGAAGGCTATGTGAACCAGCCGCTCGGCGAGAGCATGGCGGTGCGCCTCGTGGCCTGGGCCCAGCACGACGCCGGCTACATCGACAACGTGCCGGGCTCGCTGACCTATCCCACCGGCCCGGTGACCGTGAACAACGCTCCGCTGGTGGAGAACGACTACAACGAGGTGGACACCTACGGCGCCCGCGCGGCCCTTCGGGTGGATCTCAACGAGAACTGGACGGTCACGCCGACCCTGAACGCCCAGCGGACCGAGGCCGACGGCGGCTTCGCCTACGATCCGGGCAAGGGCGACCTGAACGTCAGCCGGTTCCGGCCCGAGCGCTCGGACGACAAGTGGTACCAGGCGGCCATGACCATCGAGGGCACGGCGTCCGACCTGGACATCGTCTACGCCGGCGCGCTGATGAAGCGCTGGATGGACTCCGAGTCCGACTATTCCGACTACTCGTACTTCTACGACACCCTGGCCGGCTACGCCGACTACTGGCGCGACGATGCGGGCAACGCCCACGACGTATCGCAGTACATCCAGGCCAAGGACGTCTACAAGAAGCAGAGCCACGAGCTGCGGATCAGCACCCCGTCCGACCAGCCGCTGCGCGTCACGGGCGGGCTGTTCTACCAGCGCCAGACCCACAACATCCAGCAGCGCTACAAGATCGACTCCCTCGCCGAGGCGACGGAAGTCCCCGGCTGGCCCGACACCATCTGGCTCACCAAGCAACTGCGGGTTGACCGCGACACCGCCGCCTTCGCCGACCTGAGCTTCGATGCGACCGAGAGACTGACGTTCAACGCGGGCATCCGCTTCTTCAAGGCGCGCAATTCGCTCGTGGGCTTCTTCGGCTTCGGCGAGGGCTACAGCGGCAGCACGGGCGTCGCAGCCTGCTTCGCGCCCGAGGACGTCGAGGGCAGCCCCTGCACCAACGTGGACAAGGTCACGGAGGACAAGGGCCACACCTACCGGCTGAACGCCCAGTACGACATCGACGAGGACCGGATGGTCTACGTCACCTACTCGACCGGCTACCGGCCGGGCGGCATCAACCGTCGCGGGACCCTGCCGCCCTACGAGTCCGACTATCTGAAGAACCTGGAGTTCGGCTGGAAGACCACCTGGCTGCAGAACCGGCTGCGGTGGAACGGGGCGATCTATTCCGAGAGCTGGGACGACTTTCAGTTCTCGTTCCTGGGGGCCAACGGCCTGACGGAGATCCGCAACGCCGGCAACGCCAAGATGAAGGGGATCGAGACCGACCTGAACTGGCTGGTCGCCGAAGGCCTCACCCTGACCGGCGCGGCCGCCTACACCGACGCCGAACTGGACGAGGACTACATCCCCGACCCCACCGCGCCGCCCGCCGCGCCGAAGGGCACGTCGCTGCCGGTGACGGCGAAGTTCAAGGGCAACCTCACCGCCCGCTACGAGTGGACCGTGGGCGAGATGGAGGCCCACCTGCAGGGTTCGGTCGTGCATACGACCTCCGCCTGGCCGGACCTGCGCCTCGACGACCGGGCGATCATCGGCAAGCTGCCCGCCTACACGACCGTCGACCTCGCGGCCGGGCTGCAGCGGGCCAACTGGCGGGTGGAGGCCTTCGCCAAGAACCTTCTCGACGAGGAGGGCCAGCTCGACCGCGGCGTGCAGTGCGTCCCCGGGGTCTGCACCCGGGTGTTCGTGACGCCGATCCGGCCGCGGACCATCGGGGTGCGCTTCGGACAGTCGTTCTGAACGCACGGTTCTCCCGCGAGCTGGCCGAGGTCCGCCGGAAGGCGCTGATCGAGGCCACGCTCGCGAGCCTGGCCGACCGGGGGCTGGGGGCGGTGTCGGTGCGCGATGTGGCCAGGCGCGCCGGCGTCTCCCCCGGTCTGGTCCGCCACCACTTCGGCGGCTTCGGCCAGCTCCTGGTCGAGGCCTACCGCCACGTGGTCGACCGGGTCGATGTCCACATCGACCGGGCGATCGCGGAGGCGGGGCGCGAGCCGCAGGCGCGGCTCGACGCCTTCCTGGCCGCCAGCTTCTCCCCGGCCATCGTCGACCGCGACCTGCTGTCGGCCTGGCTGGGCTTCTGGGGGCTGGTGCGCTCCGACCCGGGCGCCGCGGCCGTGCACGCAGAGACCTTCGCCGCCTACCGCCGGCGGATCGAGGGGCTGCTGGCGGATCTCGGCGTGGCCGAGCCGAGGCCCGCGGCGCTCGGACTTTCGGCGTTGCTGGACGGCCTGTGGCTGGAACTGTGCCTCGACCCGAAGACCTTCACCGCGGAGGAGGCGGTGCGGCTGGCCCGGCAGTGGGTCCGTTGCTATACGAGCGTATAGCAAGAGCGAGGTGCGCGCGGTGAGCGGACTGGAGCAGAGCCTTCCGGCCTGGATCTACTCGGATCCGGGCTTCTTCGAGCGGGAGCGGCAGACGGTGTTCCGCACCGGCTGGCAGGTGGTCTGCCACGTCAACGACGTGCCGAACGCCGGCGACTACCAGACCCTCGACATCCTGGGGGAGCGGGTGATCGCCCTGCGCGGCGACGACGGGGCGGTGCGTTGCTTCCACAACGCCTGCCGCCACCGGGCCGCGCGGCTGGTGGACGGCTCCGAGGGCAACTGCGGCCACCGGCTGGTCTGCCCCTACCACGCCTGGAGCTACGGCCTGGACGGGTCGCTGAAGAACGTGCCGCGCTGGCAGGGCTTTGAGGACCTGGACCTCGCCGCCCACGGTCTCAAGCCGGTGGAGCAGGAGGTCTGGCGCGGCTTCGTCTTCGTCCGCTTCGCGCCGGGCCTGCCGAGCGTGGCCGAGATGATGGCCCCCTACGAGGCCGAGATCGAGCCGCACGGCTTCGAGGACCTGCAGCCGCAGGGCCGGGTGACGCTCCGGCCCCGTCCGGTGAACTGGAAGAACGTGGCCGACAACTACGCCGACGGCCTGCACATCCCGGTGGCCCACCCGGGGCTCACGCGCCTGTTCGGCCCGACCTACGCCATGGAGGCCGGCGCCTGGACCGACCGGCTGTGGGGCGACATCACCGAGACCCCGTCGTCCAACTGGGTGGAGCGGAACTACCAGGCTCTGCTGGGCAGCTTCGACCACCTGCCGCCGGAGGGGCGGCGGCGGTGGCTGTACTACCGGCTCTGGCCGAACCTCGCCTTCGACGTCTATCCGGACCAGGTGGACTTCATGCAGTTCATCCCGGTGTCGCCCACCGAGACCCTGATCCGCGAGATCGCCTATGTGCGGCCGGACGCGCGGCGCGAGGTGAAGGCGGCCCGCTACCTCAACTGGCGGATCAACCGGCAGGTCAACGCCGAGGACACGGTGCTGATCCAGCGGGTGCAGGACGGCATGGCCACCTCCGGCTACGTCTCCGGTCCGCTCGGGCCCTCGGAGGTCTGCCTCGCCGCCTTCGCCCGCCGGCTGAAGGCCCAGATCCCCGAAGCCGCCCTCGACCATGCGCCGAAGGAAGCCGCCTGATGACCGACGTGATCGTGGTCGGCGGCGGCCACAACGGCCTGACCTGCGCCGCCTATCTGGCCGCCGCCGGGCTTAAGGTAACGGTGCTGGAGCGCCGCGACGTGGTGGGCGGGGCCGCCGTCACCGAGGAATTCTATCCGGGCTTCCGCAATTCGGTGGCCAGCTACACCGTCTCCCTGCTCAACCCGAAGGTCATCCGCGACCTGGAGCTGCACCGCCACGGCCTGAAGGTGGTGGAGCGGAAGATGTCCAACTTCCTCCCGCTGGGGGGGGACCACTTCTGCGTCGGCGAGGGCCGCACCAAGGCCGAGGTCGCTCGCTTCTCGGCCCGCGACGCCGAGCGGCTGGACGCCTACGGCGACCGCCTCGAGCGCATCGCCGACGTGCTGCGCGAACTGGTCCTGATGACCCCGCCGAACCTGGTGGAAGGCGGGCTGGCGAGAGCCATCCCCGAGCTCCTGAAGAGCGCGAGCCTGGGCCGGCGGCTCTCCAAGCTGGACATGACCGGCAAGCGCGACCTCCTGGCCCTGTTCTCCCAGTCGGCCGGGGACTGGCTGGACGGCTGGTTCGAGAGCGAGCCGATCAAGGCCGCCTACGGCTTCGACGGCGTGGTCGGCAACTACGCCAGCCCCTACACGCCGGGCTCGGCCTACGTCCTGCTGCACCATGTGTTCGGCGAGGTGAACGGCAAGAAGGGGGCCTGGGGGCACGCCATCGGCGGCATGGGCGCGATCACCCAGGCGATGGCCGCCTGCTGCCGCGAGCGCGGCGTGGAGATCCGCACCGGGACCGGCGTCGCGGAGGTGCTGGTGGAGAAGGGCCGCGCCACGGGCGTGGTCACCGGGGCCGGCGAGACCCTCAAGGCCCGCGCCGTGGTCTCCAACCTGCATCCCAAGCAGCTGTTCGGTAAGCTGGTGGACGAGGCCCACCAGCCCGCCGACTTCCGGGAGCGGATCGGCCGCTACCGCTCCGGCTCCGGCACCTTCCGGATGAACGTGGCGCTCTCGGAACTGCCCCGGTTCTCGGTCCTGCCCGAGCTCGGCGACCACCTCACGGCCGGCATCATCATCGCGCCGAGCCTCGACTACATGGACCGCGCCTACACCGACGCGCGCCACCACGGCTGGTCGAAGGCGCCGATCGTCGAGATGCTGATCCCCTCAACCCTGGACGACAGCCTGGCGCCGGCCGGCCGGCACGTGGCCAGCCTGTTCTGCCAGCACGTGGCGCCGGCGCTGCCGGACGGCCGCTCCTGGGACGACTGCCGCGAGGAGGTGGCCGACCTGATGATCGCGACGGTCGACCGCCACGCGCCGGGGTTCAGGGCCTCGGTGCTCGGCCGCCAGGTGCTCTCGCCGTTGGACCTGGAGCGGACCTTCGGCCTGGTGGGCGGCGACATCATGCACGGCAATCTCAGCCTGGATCAGATGTTCTCCGCCCGCCCCGTGCTGGGCGCGGGCGACTACCGCACCCCGGTGGCGGGACTCTACCAGTGCGGGGCGGGCACCCACCCGGGCGGCGGCGTCACCGGCGCGCCGGGGCACAACGCGGCCCGCGAGGTGGTCCGCGACGCACGGCGCAGACGGTTCTGACCCGCTCCCTCTCCCCGGGGCAGGGGGGATGTGCTCCATTGGCCCCTCGCGGGGGGACCGAGCGTGGACGAGGCGAAGCAGCGGGGCCTGGGGCCGCTCACCGCGACCTTCCTGGTGGCCGGCAACATGGTGGGCTCCGGCCTTTTCCTGCTGCCGGCCTCGCTCGCCAGCGTCGGCAGCTCCAGCCTGATCGGCTGGGCGATCGCCGGGGCCGGGGCCATGGCCCTGGCCGGAGTGTTCGCGATCCTGGGGGCGATCCGGCCCGATCCGAACGGCCTGGTGCGTTATCCCGCCGACGGCCTGCACTCGGCGGCGGGGTTCGTGGCCTGGGCCGCCTACTGGGCGTCCTGCTGGATCGGCAACGTGGCGATCGCGCTGGCGGCGGTGGGCTACCTCGCCTTCTTCCTGCCCGGACTGATCGGCGCCTGGCCCACGGCCCTCGCCGCCATCGGCCTGATCTGGCTGATGACGCTGGCCAACCTCTTCGGGCCGCGTGCGGTGGGCTGGTTCGCGGGCTCGACCCTGCTGATCGGCCTGGTCCCGATCCTGGCGGCTGTCGTGTTCGGCGCCCTGGCCTTCGACCGCGACGTCTTCGCCGCCTCCTGGAACGTCAGCGGCCAGCCGCTTGCCCAGGCGATCCCGGCCAGCCTGGTCACCATCTTCTGGGCCTATCTCGGTCTGGAGAGCGCGACCATCGCGGCCAAGGCGGTGGACAACCCCCGCCGAAACCTGCCGATCGCGGCGCTGGGCGGGGTCGCCCTGGCGTCGGTGATCTATGCGGCGGCCACGGCGGCGGTGATGGGGGTGATCCCGGCGTCGGAGCTGGCGGCGTCCACCGCGCCCTTCGCCGACGTGGTCCAGCGGCTGGTGGGGCCGATCGCGGGCGCGGTGGTGGCGGCCTGCGCGCTGGCCAAGACGCTCGGCACGCTCGCCGGTTGGCTGCTGGTGGCGGCCGAGGCCGGAGCCTCCGGCGGGGCGAGCGGCTACCTGCCCCGGGCGATCGCCGGTGAGCGCGGATCGCGCCTGCCGGTGCGTGGCGTGATCGTCACCGCCGTCCTGATGTCGCTGACGGCGCTGGCCACCCTCTCCCCGACCCTCACCCGCCAGTTCAACGCCCTGATCAACGCCGCCGTGCTCGCCAACCTCGGCATGTACCTGCTGTGCGCGCTGGCGCTGATCCGCTTCTCCGGCGGGATGGAAAGCCCGGCGCGCAGGCGGCTGGCCCGGCTGGTGGCGGCGCTGGCGGGGATCTTCTGCCTGTGGGCCGCCTGGGCCTTCTTCGCGACCTGAGTCGGCGGCGTAACGCGGTTCATCGGGCTTGCCAGCCAAGCGCTGCCGTGGGCACCCTCCCTGACGTGGTGTGATTACGGGGAGGAATACCGATGCGCACCCTCTTGATGGCGGTCCTGCTCGCGGGCGGGGTCGCACTGTCGGGCTGCGAACAGTCGGCCAGCGAGGCGGCCGCCCCGCCGGCGCCGGCCAAGCCCAAGTCCCTGGCCCGGCCGGCGCAGATGTACGCCGGCCAGGAACAGATCCTCAGCATCGACAAGGGCGAGCTGGAGTTCGAACAGGGCGGCAAGCTCATCCTGAAGGTGGAGGGCAAGGCGCCCACCGCCGGCTGGAGCGACGCGGCCTTCCTGCCCAGGATCTACGCCGCCGCGCCGAAGGACGGGATCTACGAGGTGGACGTGATCGCCACCAAGCCCGAGGGCGCCGCGGCCCAGGCGGTGACGCCCATCGAGGCGGAGCGGGCCTGGACGGGCTACCCCAAGGACCGGCTGAAGGGCGTGAAATTCATGTCCAAGACCAACGAGGTCGTGGCCATGCTGCCCCAGGCGGCGTCGGCGCCCGGCTCCTGACGCGCCCGACGATGCCGGCTGACGGGGGCGGCGCGCTGCGCTAGCCTCGGCCGACGCCGCGCGGTCCTGCGGCGGCGGAGGGTGTTGCGTGGCGGCAGGCGCGGGGGCGTCGGAGGCGGGCCGGACGGCGGGCGCGAGCCTGGCCGAGGCGCACGCCGAACTGCTCCGGACGCCCGGCCTGCAGTTCGACTTTCCGGTCCTCCGGCCGCAACAGCCGCCGCCGTGGCTGCAGCCGCTGATCGAGGCCCTGACGGCGCTGGGTCCGGTGCTGAAATACGTCTTCTGGGGCGGGGTGATCCTCGGCGCGGCCCTGATCCTCTGGTTCGTCGCCGGCGAGCTCATGGGCCTGCGGATCGGTTCGCGCAAACGGGTGCGGGTCGAGCCGCCCGACTGGCGGCCGGACGCGGCGCGGGCCCGGGCCCTGCTGGAGGACGCCGACCGCCTCGCGGGCGAGGGGCGTTTCGCCGACGCCATCCACCTGCTCCTGTTCCGCAGCATCGACGACCTCTCCGGCCGCCGGCCTGGGGTGGTGCGGCCCGCGCTCACCGCCCGGGACATCGCCCGCCTGGACGCGCTGCCCGGTGAGCCGCGCGGCGCCTTCGCCCGCATCGCCGAGGTGGTCGAGCGCAGCTTCTTCGGCGGACGGCCCGTGGACGCCGACGACTTCCGCGCCGCCCGCGCCGACTACGAGGCCTTCGCCTTCTCCGGGGCCTGGCGGTGAGCGCCGCGGCCGAGGCGCGCCAGGCGAAGGCGGCGACCTTCTCGCCGCGCACGGTGCTGGCGCTGGTGCTGGTGGGGATCGTCTCCTTCGCCTCCCTGGCGGTGCTGTCGGCCTACGCGCCCGAGATGAGGATCAGCCAGGACACCGGCGGCCACGCGCTCTCCAGCTCCGCCGTGGGCTTTCGGGGCGCGGTGATCCTGCTGGAGGAGATGGGGACGCCGGTCGAGGTGAACCGCCAGGATCCGCGCCGGCTGCAGGCCGATCCGGAGCTGGTCAGGGTGCTGACGCCCGGCTGGAAGACCGAGGGCAAGGACCTCGCCGCCTTTCCCAGGGCGGAGAAGACCCTGGTGGTGCTGCCGAAATGGCGGACGGCGCGCGATCCGATACGCGCCGGCCGGCTGCGCAAGGCGGGGCTGGGCGCCAGCGCCGCCCAGGCGACGGCGCTGCTGGCGCCGTTCGCCGACCGCACGGAGGTGGCCCACCGCAAGGGCGTTTCCCGTCCCCGCCTGCATGGCGTCGGCGCGGCGTTCGCCGGCGCGGGCGAGCTGCCGCTGGGCGAGATCGACCGGCTGCAGACCATCTCCGGTCCGGACTGGATCCCGCTGCTCGCAGACGAACTGGGCCGCACGGTGGTGGGCCAGTCGCGCCGACGGCCGGACGTGATCGTGCTCGCCGACCCCGATCTCCTGAACAACCAGGGGATCGACAGCCTGGCCAACGCCCGCGCCGGACTGATCGTGCTGGACCCGCAAGCCGGCAAGAACGGCGTCAGCTTCGACGTCACCCTGAACGGGCTCAAGCAGGGCCGCAGCATCGGCCGCACCCTGCTGGAGCCGCCGTGGCTGGCGGCCACCCTCTGCGCCGTGGCCGCCGCCCTGCTGTTGGGCCTGCACGCGCTCGCGCGCTTCGGCCCGGCGCGTGAACGAGGCCGCGCCGTGGCGCTCGGCAAGCGGGCGCTGGTGGACAATTCCGCCGGCCTGGTGCGGATGGCCGGCCGCGAGCCCGAGATGGCCGCCGACTACGTGGCCCTGATCAAATCCCTGATCGCCCGCGCCGCCGGCGCCGAACGGGCGGACGAGGCCTGGCTGGAGGAACTGGCGCGTCTGCGCGGCGCCGTCCCGCCGGCCGAGATCGCGGCCGAGGCCGGGCGCGCCAAGACCCGCGACGAGCTTCTCGCCGCCGCGCGCAAGCTGCACGACTGGAGACTGGAGATGACGCGTGAACGTCACTGAGGTGAAGGCCCTCGCCGAACAGGTGCGGGCGGAGATCGGCAAGGCCATCGTCGGCCAGACCGAAACGGTCGACCTGCTGCTCGTGGCCCTGTTCGCCCGCGGCCACGTGCTGCTGGAGGGGCCGCCGGGGACCGCCAAGACCTATCTGGCGCAGTGCTTCGCCCGCACGCTCGACCTGGGCTTCGGCCGCATCCAGTTCACGCCCGACCTGATGCCGGCCGACATCATCGGCACCAACCTGTTCAACTTCCAGACCTCCAGCTTCACCCTCAACCCGGGGCCGGTGTTCTGCGAGCTGCTGCTGGCCGACGAGATCAACCGCACCCCGCCGAAGACCCAGGCGGCGCTGCTGGAGGCCATGCAGGAGCGGCGGGTGACCATCGACGGCAAGTCGCATCCGCTCTCGGAGCGGTTCATGGTGGTGGCCACCCAGAACCCGCTGGAGCAGCAGGGGACCTATCCCCTGCCGGAGGCCCAGCTCGACCGCTTCCTGTTCAAGCAGTCGCTGCAGTACCCGAGCCGCGACGAGGAGCTGGCGATCGTGAAGGCCTACGGCGTGCAGGCCGGCCAGGCCGATCCCGCCGACATGGGCGTCGCCAAGGTCGCCACCACCAAGACGCTGAGCGCCGCGCACAAGGCGGTGTCCGAGGTGCGGCTGAACGACGACGTGGCCGGCTACGTCATCGACCTGGTGCGGGCGACGCGGGAGACCACGGACCTGTCGAGCGGCGCCTCGCCGCGCAGCGCGGCCCAGTTGGCGCTCGCCGCCCGTGCGCGGGCGGCCCTGGACGGCCGCGACTACGCCATTCCCGACGACGTGAAGGCGCTGGCCCTGCCGGCGCTGCGCCACCGGGTCATCCTGTCGCCGGCCGCCGAGATCGAGGGCCGCCGGGCCGACGAGGTCATCCGCGACCTCGTCGACCAGGCCGCAGCCCCGCGCTGAGCCGGTGACCCTCTACCCCACCCGCAGGGCCATATGGCTCGCCGCCGCCGGGGCGCCGGTGGCGCTGGCCGTGGCGCTCGCCGCGCCCGGGCTGTGGGTGGCGGCCGGCGCCTGGGTGCTGATGGCGGTGGGGCTGATGCTGGCCGACGCGCTGCTGTCGGCGAGGCCCGCCGCGCTGGAGCTGAGCGTCGTCGCGCCGCGGGTGCTGGGCGTGGGCCGGGAGGCGGCGGCGGAGGTCACTGCGGCCTTCTCCGGTCGTGGTCCACGCGAGGTGGAGCTGGCCGTGGGCGTCAACGACCGCCTGTCGGTCTGGCCCGTACGCCATACGGCGCCCGCCGCCGGGGGTGCGGCGCGGGCCCGGTTCGCGCTGTCGCCGCAGCGGCGGGGCGAGGGGCGGCTGGAGGGGCTCTGGGCGCGGTGGCGGGGCCCGCTCGGCCTGGTCTGGCGCCAGCGCGAGACGAGGCCGGCCCGCACGCTGGCGGTGACGCCAGACGTCCAGGGCGTGAAGGACGAGGCCCTGCGTCTCTTCGCCCGTGACGCTCCGTTCGGCCAGAAGGCCCAGCTCGACACCGGCGAGGGCTCCGATTTCCACGCCCTGAAGGAGTTCCAGACGGGCATGGACCTCCGGTCCATCGACTGGAAGCAGAGCGCGCGGCACGCGAAGCTCGTGGGCCGGGAGTACCGCACCGAACGCAACCACCATGTCATCCTGGCGATCGACACCGGCCGCCTGATGTCGGCGCCGACAGCGGGCGTCCCGCGCCTGGACCACGCGATCAACGCGGCCCTGCTGCTGGCGTTCGTGGGCCTCAAGCTGGGGGACCGGGTGGGCCTCTTCGCCTTCGACGCGCGCCCCAGGGTGGCGAGCGGCGTCACCGCCGGCGCCCAGGCCTTCCCGCTGATCCAGCGGCTGGCGGCGCAGATCGAGTATTCGGCCGAGGAGACCAACTTCACGCTGGGCCTCACCACGCTGGCGGGTCGGCTCGACCGCCGGGCCCTGGTCGTGGTGTTCACCGACTTCGCCGACCCGACCAGCGCCGAGCTGATGGTGGAGAACGTCCAGCGCCTGATGCGCACCCACCTGGTGATGTTCGTGGTCTTCCGCGACCAGGAGCTGGAGGACCTCGTCCGCGCCGAGCCGCAGGACGCCGACGACGTTTCGCGTGCTGTGGTGGCCGGCGCCCTGCTGCGCCAGCGGGAGGTGGTGGTGGCGAGGCTGAAGCGGCTGGGCGCGCAGATCGTCGAGGCGAAGGCCGGCGAGCTCGGGCCCGCGCTGGTCAACGCCTACCTGGACGCCAAGCGGCGGGAGCTCCTCTGATGGCCGAGCTGCAGCTCAAGAGCCACCGGTTCCGTGAGGAGCGCGAGGCCGACTGGCGGCGCCTCGAGACCCTGCTGGCCAAGGTCGAGAAGGGCGGCGCGGCGAAACTGCGGCGCAACGAGCTGCTGGAGATGCCAGTGCTCTACCAGCAGGCGCTCTCGTCTCTGTCGGTGGCGCGGTCGATCTCCCTGGACCAGAGCCTGGTGGAATATCTGGAGAGCCTCTGCACCCGGGCCTACTTCTTCGTCTACGGCACGCGCACGCGGCTGGGCGAACGTGTGCTGGGCTTCTTCCGCCACGAGTGGCCGGCGGCGGTGCGGGGGCTCTGGCGCGAGACCCTGGTGTCGGCGGCGATCATGGTGGTGGGCGCGATCACCGCCTTCGTCCTGGTGGGCCAGGACCCGGACTGGTTCTACGGCTTCATCCCCGCGGAGCTGGCCGGCGGGCGCGACCCTACGGCCTCCGCCGCCAGCCTGCGGAGCACGCTCTACGGCGAAGCCACCCTGCGCGACGGATTGGGCGTCATGGCGGCCTTCCTGTTCACCCACAACTCCCAGGTGGCGATCTTCGCCTTCGCGCTCGGCTTCGCGCTCTGCCTGCCGACGGCAGGGCTGATGGTCTACAACGGCTGCATGCTGGGAGCCTTCCTGGCGCTGTTCGCGAGCCACGGCCTGGCGTTCGAGGCGACGGGCTGGCTGATGATCCACGGGGTCACCGAGCTCTTCGCCATCACGCTGGCGGGCGCGGCGGGCTTCTCCATCGGCTGGGCGGTGGCCTTCCCCGGCGAGCGGACCCGGGTCGACGCCGCCGCCCACGCCGGGCGGCGAGCGGCCATGGTCATGGGCGGGGTGGTGGTCATGTTGTTCGCCGCCGGCCTGCTGGAGGGCTTCGCCCGGCAGCTGATCCGCCACGACCTCGCCCGCTATGCCGTGGCGGCGGCCACGGGGATCTTCTGGGCCGGCTACTTCTACCTGCCCCGCAAGGCGCCCCGATGAGCCTCGCGGGCGTGCTCCGCCGGCGGAAGCGAGAGCGGCCCGACCGCGCGCCGGACGACGGCTGGCGCGAGTTCATCACGCCCGAGGGGGTCGACCTGCGGCTGAAAGTGGGCGCCTACTCCGAACGCGCCGCCGCCTTCGTCCTCGACGCCCTGATCATCGCCGCGGGCCTGGTCGCCTTCACCCTGGTCGTGGTGCTGGCCAACCTGCGCCTGCGGTTCGGCTTCGCCCTGGAGCTGGCTGCGGTGGTCTGGACCCTGGGCTTCTTCGCGGTCCGCTACTTCTACTTCGTCTTCTTCGAACTGCGGCCCGGCGCCGCCACGCCAGGCAAGCGGGCCATGGGCCTCCGGGTGATCGCCAGCGATGGGGGGCGGCTGAGCGCCGACGCGGTCTTCGCACGCAACGCCATGCGCGAGTTGGAGGTCTTCCTGCCGGCCGCCTTCTTCTTCGCCC
>NZ_DAISJG010000001.1:0-285650 GCF_036821595.1 Phenylobacterium sp. | reverse complement strand
ATTGTTCAGCGCCCTCGCCGCCGCCGCCGCGCTCGCCGCGGCCCCGCCCGCCCCCAGCCCCGCCCCCAGCCCCACCGACGTGAAGGCGATCGAGGCGGTCGCCTACGACTATGTGGACGGCCAGCTGGAGGGCGATCCCGCTCGTGTCGCCCGCTCCCTGCACCCGGACCTCTCCAAGCGCGCGGTGGAGATCGGCGACCCCGACGAGCCGCTCGGCCTGCGCCGGATGACCAAGGAGGAGCTCGTGGAGCTCACCCGCCAGGGCGTGCTGAAGACCCCCAGGGACCAGTGGAGCCGCTCGGTGAAGGTGCTGGACGTCACCGGCGACGCCGCGGTCGCCCGGGTCGAGACGCCCTGGTTCGTGGACTATTTCCACCTCGGCCGGTTCGGCGAGCGGTGGGTGATCGTCAACGCCCTGTGGCACCCGAAGCCGCGGACCGCCCCGGCTAGCTGAGGGCGTTGCGGCAGGCCGCCGCCATGGCCACCGGGCCCAGCGCCAGGGCGGCGAGCGCATAGGCGCCAAGCAGCGCGAAGCCCGCCTGCCACGGGACACCGGTGGCGAAGGCGTCCAGCGCCCCGCCGCCGAAGATCACCGGCGGGGTGAACAGCGGCAGCACGATCACGGCGGTGAGCAGGCCGCCGCGCCGGGCGCCGAGGCTGAGCGCCGCCCCGATGCCGCCCACGAAGGCGAAGGCGATCCCGCCCAGGAGCGCACAGGCGAAGATCAGCGGCGCCATGGCCGGAGGGGCTCCGAGCGCGATGGCCGCCACAGGCGCGGCCAGCGCCAGCGGCGCGCCGGTCGCCAGCCACTGGCCCAGGCACTTGGCCGCGCAGGTGAGCTCCAGGGGGACCGGCGACAGCACCAGCAGATCAAGCGCCCCGTCCTCGTAGTCACGTTCGAACAGCCGCTCGAGGGAGAGCAGGGAGGCCAGGGCGAGGGCCACCCAGGCGAGCCCCGGCGCGACGGCGGCCAGCCGGTCGGGCTCCGGCCCGATCGCCAGCGGCAGGAGGGTGGCGACGCCGGCGTAGAAGCCCACGGCCACCAGCGGTCCGCCGCCCCTTCCCCAGGCCAGCGCCGTCTCCCGGGCGATCAGGGTGAAGAGCCGGCTCACGCTGAGAGCTCCAGGCTGCGGGCCGGGATCGGCAGGGGATCGTGGACGGCCGCCAGGATCAGGCCGCCGCCGTCCAGGTGGCGCTGCATCAGGGCGCCGAAGCGGGCCCGCCAGCCGGCGTCGAGCGGGCTCAGCGGCTCGTCCAGCAGCCACAGCGGCCGGGGCGCCGCCAGCGCCCGGGCCAGCGCCACGCGTCGCCGCTGGCCGGCCGAGAGCCGGCGGATCTCGAGGTCCAGCAGGGGCCGGAGCTCAAGGGCCTCCGCAGCGTCTTCGGCCTGGGCGTCGGCGCCGCCGCACCAGCGGGTCCAGAACTCCAGCTCCTCCCGGGCGGTGCGGGCGGGCTTCAGTCCGTCGTGATGGCCGACGAAGTGCAGGCCCGCCCCGCGCGCTTCCGAGGCCTCGGTCCCGCCGAAGGCCACCTCGCCGGCCTCGATCCGGACCAGGCCGGCGACCGCCCGCAAGAGGCTGGTCTTGCCGACCCCGTTGGCGCCGGTCAGGGCGCTGGCCTCGCCGGCGGCCAGCGTCAGGTCGACGCCCTCGAACAGCAGCCGTCCGCCGCGGCGGACCGAGACTCCGCGCAGCTCCAAGGTGCGAATCACTCGCAACCCTCCGCTGCATGGACGCGCAAGGCGGTTCGGCATATGAAGCGCCCGGCCGCCGTCGCCCCGGGGGACGTACGCCGCGCGGGGGCGGAACCTGTGTGTCCGCCTTCAAAGACGCGCGATCCCTGGGTCAGACGTGGGGCGGCCGGGAACAGAGAGAGGATCTCCCATATGGCGTCCGTAGACAGCCTGAAAACCCGCCGCGAGCTCGTGGTGGGCGACAAGACCTATGCTTACTACAGCCTCCGCGCGGCGGAGGAAGCGGGACTTTCGGGCGTCTCCCGCCTGCCGATCTCGATGAAGGTGCTGCTGGAGAACCTGCTGCGCAACGAGGACGGCCAGTCCGTCGGCGCCGAGGACCTCAGGGCGGTGGCCGCCTGGCTCGAGAACAAGGGCGCCGTCGAGCACGAGATCAGCTTCCGCCCGGCGCGGGTGCTCATGCAGGACTTCACCGGCGTGCCGGCGGTCGTGGACCTGGCCGCCATGCGCGACGCCATGACCCACCTCGGCGCCAACCCCGAGAAGATCAACCCGCTGAACCCGGTGGACCTCGTCATCGACCACTCGGTGATGGTCGACTACTTCGGCGGCGCCAAGTCGTTCCAGCAGAACGTCGAGCGCGAGTACGAGCGCAACATGGAGCGCTACCGCTTCCTGCGCTGGGGCTCCTCGGCCTTCAACAACTTCCGCGTGGTGCCGCCCGGCACCGGCATCTGCCACCAGGTGAACCTCGAGTATCTGGCCCAGACCGTCTGGACCAATGACGACGAGGGCGTGACCGTCGCCTATCCGGACACCGTGGTCGGCACCGATTCCCACACCACCATGGTCAACGGCCTGGCCGTGCTGGGCTGGGGCGTCGGCGGCATCGAGGCGGAGGCCGCCATGCTCGGCCAGCCGATCCCGATGCTGATCCCCGAGGTGATCGGGTTCCGGCTCGACGGCGTTCTGCCCGAAGGCGCCACCGCCACCGACCTCGTGCTCACCGTCACCCAGATGCTCCGCAAGAAGGGCGTGGTCGGCAAGTTCGTCGAGTTCTACGGCCCGGGCCTGGCGCACCTGACCCTGGAAGACCAAGCGACCATCGCCAACATGGCCCCGGAATACGGCGCCACCTGCGGCTTCTTCCCGGTCACCCAGGCGACCATCGCCTACCTGACGGCCACCGGCCGCGATCCCGACCGCGTGGCGCTCGTCGAGGCCTACGCCAAGGAACAGGGCATCTGGCGCGACGCGGCCGATCCCGATCCGGTGTTCACCGACACCCTCGAACTGGACCTCGGCACCGTGGCCGCCTCCCTGGCCGGCCCGAAGCGCCCGCAGGACCGGGTGCTGCTCACCGACGCGGCCGCCGAGTTCCGCGCCGCCCTGGCCGGCGATTTCGGCAAGGCCGACGGCCTGGCCGAGCGCTATCCGGTGGAGAAGGAGAACTTCGACCTCGGCAACGGCGACGTGGTGATCGCCGCCATCACCTCCTGCACCAACACCTCCAACCCCTCGGTCCTGATCGCCGCCGGCCTGGTGGCCAAGAAGGCGGTGGAAAAGGGCCTGCAGGTGAAGCCGTGGGTGAAGACCTCGCTGGCGCCCGGCTCGCAGGTGGTCACCGACTACCTGAAGGCCGCCGGCCTGACGAAGCACCTGGACGCCCTGGGTTTCAACCTGGTGGGCTACGGCTGCACCACCTGCATCGGCAACTCCGGGCCGCTGCCGGAGGCGATCTCCGACACCATCGCCAAGAACGACCTGGTCGCCGTCTCCGTGCTCTCGGGCAACCGCAACTTCGAGGGCCGGGTGAACCCGGACGTGCGCGCCAACTACCTGGCCTCGCCGCCGCTGGTGGTGGCCTACGCCCTGGCCGGCTCCATGAAGCTCGACCTCGCCAACGAGCCGCTCGGCGAGGGCAAGGACGGCAAGCCGGTCTACCTGCGCGACATCTGGCCGACCTCGGCCGAGATCGCCGCCCTGCAGCGCAAGCACGTGACCAACAAGATGTTCGCGACGCGCTACGCCGACGTCTTCAAGGGCGACAAGAACTGGCAGGGCATCAAGGTCGCCGGCGGCCAGACCTACGCCTGGGACATGGGCTCCACCTATGTGCAGAACCCGCCCTACTTCCAGGACATGCAGATGGAGCCGTCGCCGGTGACGGACATCGTCGAGGCCCGCGTCCTCGGCGTCTTCGGCGACTCGATCACCACCGACCACATCTCGCCGGCCGGCTCGATCAAGGCCACCTCGCCGGCGGGCGTCTACCTGCGTGAGCGCCAGGTGCCGACGAGCGAGTTCAACTCCTACGGCGCGCGCCGCGGGAACCACGAAGTGATGATGCGCGGCACCTTCGCCAACATCCGCATCCGCAACAAGATCACGCCCGACATCGAGGGCGGGGTGACCAAGCACTTCCCCTCCGGCGACACCATGTCGATCTACGACGCGGCCATGCGCTACCAGGGCGAGGGCCGGCCGCTGGTGGTCTTCGCGGGCAAGGAATACGGCACCGGCTCGTCGCGCGACTGGGCGGCCAAGGGCACCAAGCTGCTCGGCGTCCGCGCCGTGGTGGCCGAGAGCTTCGAGCGCATCCACCGCTCGAACCTGGTCGGCATGGGCGTGCTGCCGCTGCAGTTCACCCAGGAAGGCTGGCACAAGCTCGGCCTGACCGGCGAGGAGATCGTCACCATCCGCGGCCTCACCGACCTCGCGCCGCGCAAGCAGCTGATCGTGGAGATGTACCGTCCGAGCGACGGCCGCATCGCCCGCTTCCCGGTCCGCTGCCGGATCGATACGCCCACCGAGCTCGAGTACTTCAAGCACGGCGGCGTCCTGAACTACGTCCTGCGCAGCCTGGCCAGGCCGCAGGCCTAGGGGACGGGGCGGGCGGTCACGACCATGTTCGGACCGCCCGCCGCTCCTCACGCCTTGTTGAACCCTGGCCGCCGCTCAACTCCGGGTAAGTTCCCCCCGATGCGGATCGCCGCGCTCGTCGCCCTCTCGCTGCTCGCCCTGCCCGTCGCCGCGTCCGCCAGGCCGCCGGTGGTGGTGGAACTGTTCACGGCCCAGGGCTGCGCCTCCTGCGGCGAGGCCAATGCGTTCGTCGCCAGGCTCGCCGAGCGGCCGGGCGTGCTCGCCCTCACCTTCCCCGTCGACTACTGGGACTACCTCGGCTGGGAGGACACCTTCGCCGAGCCCGAGTTCGCCGAGCGGCAGAAGGCCTATGTCGCCAAGCTGAAGCTGCGCGAGCCCTATACGCCCCAGGTGGTGATCGACGGCCGCGACCAGGCGGCCGGCCTGCGCACCGAGCGGGTCGAGCAGCTCCTGCGCGAGGCGGCCCGCGCGCCGCGCGATCCGCCGGACATCCAGTTCATGAGCCCGCGCCGGGTGGACGTGGGCTCCGGCCGCGTCCCGCGCGGCGGCGCCGAGGTCTGGCTGATCCGCTACGATCCGCGCGAGCAGGAGGTGGCGGTGAAGAGCGGCGACAACCGCGGCCAGACCATCACGCACCGCAACGTGGTTCGGGAGATCCACCGGCTGGGCGCCTGGCGCGGCCGGCCCACCGCCTACCGCATCCCCGCGACGGAAGACGACGGCCTCGCCACCGCGCTCGTGGTGCAGGCGGCCAAGGGCGGCCGCATCGTCGCCGTGGCCCAGCCGAAGGCCTGATCCCCACGCAAACAAGAACCCGCGCGGCTGGAGATGCCCGCGCGGGTTCGTATAGGGGGGGATGTAGTGTGTCGGTTGGCCAGGTCCGCCGATCCAGGGGGGCTGGGGGGGCTGTTCAGGATCCGGGACCACCGGGCTCTGTCCAACCGACACCCCCTATAAACGGGGCGCATCTGGCTCTCGCGGGACCGAAATAAGGTCATTTCACGGCGCGCGCGGCGCCGGAGGTCCGGGTCGGGAACCTGCCGCCGCGGCTTGCGCTCGCCATCCCTGGAAGATTCGGTCTAGGCTTCAGGTCCATGGCATTCGATCCGCCCTACGCGGCGCCCCGCCAGGGGCGGGTTTTCTTCGAACGGCGCGAACTGGAGCGCCTGCTGCGCCTCTACGGACGGATGGTGGCGGCGGGCGAGTGGCGCGACTACGCCATCGACGGCCTCGACGACGCCGCCATCTTCTCCGTCTTCCGGCGGGCCGCCGAACAGCCCGTCTACCGGGTTGAGAAGCGCCCGGCGCTGGCCCGCCGGCAGGGGGCCTGGGCGGTGATCGGCGAGGGCGGCATGATCCTGCGCCGCGGCCATGACCTGGAGCAGGTGCTGCGCTTCTTCGACAAGGGCCGCTTCAGGGTCGTGGAATAGTCGCCGGCCGGTCCAGGGCCAGGTAGACGCTGTCGCACCATTCGCCGCCGATCAGCCAGGTGCGGGCCGCCCGGCCTGTTTCGGCGAATCCGAGCTTCTTCAGCAGGGCGAGCGAGGCGGCGTTGCGCGGATCGACGTCGGCGGTCAGGCGGTCCACCGCGCGGGCGGCGAAGACATGGGCGGTGGCCGCGCCCAGCGCCTCCGAAGCGAAGCCCTGGCCCCAGGCGTCGGGGTGCAGGATGTAGCCGACCTCCGGCAGGCTGTAGCAGCCCGCCTTGCCGATCACCCGGCCCTCCCGCTCGATCACGAAGTCCTCGCCGTCGGTGGCGATCATGTCCGCCAGCCAGGCCTCCGTCTGGGCGAGGTCCTCGTGCGGCGTCGTTGACCAGTAGCGCATGGCCACCGGGTGGCTGAGCACGGCGTGCATCGGTTCGAGGTCGTCGGGACGGGCGCGGCGAAGGCGCAAGCGCGGGGTGCGAAGCTCCACCATGGCGAAGCTCTAGCCCCGCGGCGGGCAAAGAAAAACCCCGGCGGTTTCCCGCCGGGGCTCGAAGATCCTCAGGTTCCGTGGCGCTTAGCGGCGGTCGCCGAACAGCGCGAGCAGGAATTGGAAGAGGTTGATGAAGTTGATGTAGAGGCTGAGCGCGCCGTAGTTGGTCGCAACGCCCATGGCCGCCTGGTCGCCGCCCAGCTCGTAGTACTGCATCTTCAGGCGCTGGGTGTCGAAGGCGATCAGGCCCGCGAAGATGAACACGCCCAGCACGCTGATGAGGAACTGCATCATCGAGTTCTGCAGGAACATGTTCACGACCGAGGCGATGATCAGGCCGATCAGGCCCACCAGCAGGAAGCTGCCGAAGCCGGTCAGGTCCTTCTTCGTCGTGTAGCCGAACAGGCTCAGCCCGCCGAAGGCCGCCGCCGTGATCAGGAAGGTCGAGGCGATCGACGCGCCGGTGTAGAGCAGGGTGATCGCACCCAGGCTGGCGCCGATCAGCGCCACGATGGTCCAGTAGAAGATGCCGGAGGTCTTCGGGGTGGCGTTGCGCATCCCGAACATGCCGAAGAGGATCACGGCGAGGGGCCCGAACGCCACGATCATGCCGGGCAGGGTGTAGCCGATCAGCCGGCCGTCGGCGGTGGTCCGATACAGGATGTCCCGCACAGGCTCGAACTGGCCGGTCAGGAAGGCCAGAGCCGCGGAGACCACCAAGCCCAGCGCCACCTTGTTGTAGACGCCGAGCATGAAGCTGCGAAGACCCGCGTCCACCGACATGTCGGCGCGATCCGCGGGGATCGAGCGCGCGTAGCCGCGGTTGAAGTCGCTCATGAGAGGCAAAGCCCTTGTCTAGTCCGTCCGGATTGGACGCAGCCCGGAATATCGGGGCCGCGCGAGGTCTAAGCAAGGCCTTGGGGCGTAAAGCGTTCCGAAAAATTCTGCAGCAACTCTGCTCTTCGCGGGTGCAGCAAAACGCAATTGACGCAGGGGCTTGGCGTATATCTGCACGGACTTACATGGGCCTTATGGTCTCTTCTCTCCCGACCCGCCGCGGTCTCCTGGCGGCCGGCGCCGCGCTCGCCCTCGCGCCGGCGCTCGGCTCCAGGGCCGGGGCGGCGCCCGCCCGGCGGGTCGCCGTTCTGGGCGATTCCATCACCTCGGGCTACGGCCTGCCCGCCAGCCAGGCCCTGCCGGCGCGCCTGCAGGCCGAACTCGCCCGGATCGGCCAGCCGGCGCGGGTCGTCCCTGCGGGCGTGACGGGCGATACGACGGCCGGCGGCGCAGCGCGCGTGGATCGGGCCGTGCCCCGGGACGTGGACCTCTGCGTCGTCGCGCTGGGCGGCAACGACCTCCTGCTGGGCGCCGAGCCGAAGGCGGTGCGGGCCAACCTCGATCGCATCGTGCGCCGCCTGAAGGGCCGCGGCGTCACCGTCGTCCTGGCGGGCGTGCGCGTGCCGACCCTGCTGGGCGGCGCCTACGCCCGGGAGTTCAACGGCGCCTTCGCCAGCGTCGCCAGGACACACAGCGTCCTCTTCCTGCCCGATCTGCTGGAGGGAGTGGCGCTCAACCCCGACCTCAATCAGCGCGACGGCATCCATCCCAACGCCGCCGGCGTCACCCTGATCGCGCGGCGGCTGGCGCCCCTCGTGGCGCAGGGCCTGCGCGCGGGGTAAGGAGGCGGGCATGGTCCGCCTGTTCGCCGCCATCGCCATCCCCGAGAACATCGGCCGGGCGCTCGTCCGCCGCCAGCAGGGGATCGAGGCCGCCCGCTGGCGTCCGCTGGAAGCGCTTCACGTCACGCTGCGGTTCTTCGGCGACCTGCGCGAGGACATCGCCCGCGACCTCGACACCGAGCTCTCGGCCGTCGGCGGCCGGCCCTTCGAAATCGGGCTGGAGGGCGCGGGTTCGTTCGGCGACGGCCCCGACATTCACGCGGTCTGGGCGGGCGTGCGCGAGAGCGCCGAGCTGCGCCACCTGGCCCGGGCCTGTGAGACCGCCGCCCGCCGGGCCGGCCTGAAGGAAGAGAGCCGCCACTACCGCCCGCACGTGACCCTCGCCTACCTGCGCCGGCCCGAGCCTGCGGAGGTCGGCGCCTGGGTCCAGGCCAACAACCTGCTCAAGTCCCCCGGCATCTGGGTCGACCGCTTCGGCCTCTACTCCAGCCACCAGACCAAGGACGGCTCCGCCTACCGCCTCGAGGCCGAGTACCCTCTGGGGTGACCTAGCAGGGCAGCCCGACCTTCAGACGCGCGCGCGTCTCCACGAGCGTTTCGGCATGGCCCACCGCGGCGCGAAACGCGTCGACCCGATCAATATCCTCGACATCTCCGAACCCCAGGGTCCCGGCTCTGCACGAGACCTGGGTCGCAAAGCGTTGCGGCCGCCCGTCGCGCTGCGCCACCCGATCGTAGAGTTTCGCGAAGTCGGAGCCGCTTACGGCCCCCCGCCCCGCCAGCGGCTCGACGCGGGTCAGCACCACCCTCTGGAATTCCCAGTCGTTGGCGTGCTGGGCGATGTCCCACGCCTCGTGGCTCAGCTCCGGGTCGGCGAACCAACCGGTGGCCGGCATCACGCGCTTCAGCGCGTCGGTGTTGTCGTCGTCGATCACCGCCAGCTCGTTCCAGACGAGCGCCAGGATCCAGCCGCGCTCCTCCGCCGGCGCCGGGAAGATCGGCGAGAGCGCCAGTCGCGCTTCCCGTTGCAGCCGGTTTCGGCGCGCGAGGTGCTCGGTGACAGAGGCCGGCGGCGGCAGCGCCGCCAGTTCCGCCCGCACGGCGTCGACCTTAGCGCGCCAGTCGTCCGCAAGCGCCTGGCCGGCCGGTGACAGGGGGCGCGTGGGAAAGGGCGGCCGGGCCGGCTGCGCCACCGTCGGAAGGGCCGCGGCGAGTATGGCGGCGGCGACAATCCCGACCCAGACACGCATCACGCCTCCACGGCGTGGTCCTTGAGGACGCCGAGCGGCACGATGGCCAGGGTCTCCTCGTGGGTGGCCTCCAGAACCACCTTCGGCGCGGCGCCGGCGTCCAGCGCCTCCTTCCACCGCGGCGCGCAGAGGCACCAGCGGTCGCCGGGCTTCAGCCCCGGGAACATGGCGTCGGGGACGGGCGTCGAGAGGTCGTTGCCGACCGATCGGGAGAAAGCCAGGAACTCCGCGGTCATCACCGCGCAGACCGTGTGCATGCCGAAGTCGTTGTGGTCGGTCTCGCAGCAGCCGTTGCGGAAGTAGCCGGTGATCGGCTCCGTCGAGCAGGGCTTCAGCTCCCCGCCCAGGACGTTGCGCGCGCGCGGGTCGTAGCGTGTGGTCATTCGCCCAGTCTAGCCGGTAAGACGGGGGCTCCGCCACGCGTCCCATGTCGCCGGTCACAGGAGCCCCCAAATGGTTCGCCCCCGCCGCAGCGCCCTCTATCTGCCCGCCTCCAACGCCCGGGCGCTCGACAAGGCCCGGACGCTGCCCTGCGACGTGGTGATCCTCGACCTCGAGGACTCCGTCGGCCCCGACGCGAAGGACGAGGCCCGGGGGCTGGCCGTGGACGCGGTGCGCGACGGCGGCTTCGGGGCGCGCGAGGTGGTGGTGCGGGTCAACGGCCTCGACACCCCCTGGGGCGAGGCCGACCTCGCCGCCGCGGCCGAGGCCGGGCCCGACGCCATCCTGGTCCCGAAGATCGCCGGCCCCGACGACCTGCCGCGCTACGCCCGCGCCCTGGAGGGCGACACCCGCCTGTGGGCGATGATCGAGACCTGCGCGGCCATGTTCCGGCTGGAGGCGATCGGGGCGGCGAGCCTCGCCAACCGCTGCGACGTCTGGGTGATCGGGGCCAACGACCTGGTGAAGGAGATGCGCTGCCGGCCGGGCCCCGACCGGGCGCCGCTGCTGCCGGCGCTGGCCATGGTGGTGATGGCCGCCCGGGCCCACAGCCTCGGCGTCCTCGACGGGGTCTACAACGCCATCCCGGACCTCGAGGGACTGGCCCGGGAGTGCCGCCAGGGCGCCGACTTCGGCTTCGACGGCAAGACCCTGGTCCATCCCAGTCATCTGGATGCGGCGAACGCCGCCTTCAGTCCCGACGAAGGCGAGGTGGCCTGGGCGCGGACCATCGTCGAGGCCTTCGACCGGAGCGAGAACGCGGGCAAGGGCGTTCTGAAGGTCGAGGGACGGATGGTGGAGCGGTTGCATCTGGGTCAGGCGCGGCGTCTCATCGCCATCGCCGACGCCATCGCCGCCCACGAGGCCTGAGAAGGAACGGAATCTGAGACCGATTGTCGAACGCAGGATGGGGGTCTTCACCGCCGCGGCTCTCCTCGCCGGGCTGGCGTCCGCGCCGGCCGCCGCCCAGCCGGCGGACCCGATCGGCGCGCTGCTGGAGCGGACCCCCGCCCCGGCCGCCGCAGCCGACCCGGAGGAGCCGGACACCGCCGCCCAGCCGGTGGCGCCGGAGCCCGAGCCCGCCGTCGCCCTGCCCGCCGCGCCGATCCCCTATGCGCCGCAGGTCGCGCGCCCGCAGCTCACCGCCCCGGTGTTCGTGGACGAGACCGGCAAGACGCCGGATGCGCCGCCGACCGTCAACGACCTGGCCTACGAATCCCGTCTGCGCGCCTCCTTCGCCTCGGCCCAGTCTTTCCAGGGGCCGCTCGACGGCAGCTGGACGGTCGCCGGCCCCGACGGCGCCGCGCTCTACGCCCTGAAGCTGGTCGACCGCGGCAGCGCGCCGCCGGAGGGCGCCTGGCGGGACCTCCGCCGGCCGGGCGCGCCGGCCGCCTCGGGCTTCGTGGAGGAGATCCGCCGCGAGGCGGGGGCGCTGACCCTGCGCTTCGGGCCAGCGGTCGCCACCTTCACCGGCGGCTATGGCGGCCAGTGGTCGGGCGAGCTGCAGGAGGCCGGCCAGCGCCGCGCCGCCACCCTGCGCAAGGACCCGCCGCAGCCCTGACGGCTAGAGCCCCAGCGCCCGACGGGCCACGGAGAGCGCCGTGGCGAGCTGCTCGGGCTGATAGGCTTCCGCCGCGCCGACGCCCCAGACGGGACCGGGCCAGGCCGCGTCGTCCGGCCGGCGGCCGACCACGTGGACGTGCAACTGTGGCGTGACGTTGCCGAGCTGGCCGACGTTGAGCTTGGCCACCGGCCGGCCCAGCGCCTGGCTCACCGCCCGCACGGCCTGGCCGGCGCGGACGATCTCCTCCATCAGCACGTCGCGCTCGCCATGGGTGAGATCCTCCAGCTCGACGGCGCGGCCCACCTTGGGGATCAGCACGATCCAGGGATAGCGGGCGTCGCGGTGCAGGCGCACGTGGCTCAGCGCCAGCTCACCGAGGGGTTCGGACGTCGAAAGGAAGGCGGGGTCGAGGTCGGCCATGAGCGTCATGGCCGTCTGCGGCATTGCAGCATGCCCGTCAATTGGCTACGCCACCCGCCGACCACGGCCGGCGGCCGTAAACACCCTTCCTGGAGAGTGACCCATGGCGAAGTCCCCCATCCGCGTGGCGGTGACCGGCGCGGCCGGCAACATCGGCTACGCCCTCCTCTTCCGCATCGCCTCGGGCGAGATGCTGGGCAAGGACCAGCCGGTCATCCTTCAGCTCCTCGAGATCCCCGCCGAGGGCCCCCAGAAGGCGCTCAAGGGCGTCGCCATGGAGCTGGAGGACTGCGCCTTCCCCCTGCTCCAGGACATGGTGCTGACAGACGACGCCAACGTGGCGTTCAAGGACGCCAACTGGTGCCTGCTGGTGGGCTCCAAGCCCCGCGGTCCGGGCATGGAGCGCGCCGACCTCCTGAAGGACAACGGCAAGATCTTCATCGCCCAGGGCAAGGCCATCGACGCCGTGGCCGCCGACGACGCCCGCGTGGCGGTGGTGGGCAACCCCTGCAACACCAACTGCATGATCGCCGCCAGCCAGGCCAAGCGCCTGACGCCGGACCGGTTCACTGCCATGGTCCGCCTGGACCAGAACCGCGGCCGCGCCCAGCTGGCCAAGAAGGCCGGCGTCTCGATCAACGACGTCTCCGACCTGTTCATCTACGGCAACCACTCGCCGACCATGTTCGCCGACTTCACCCACGCCAGGATCGCCGGCAAGCCGGCCGCCGAGGTCGTGGGCGACGAGGCCTGGCTGAAGAACGACTACCTGCCGGCGGTCGGCAAGCGCGGCGCGGTGATCATCGAGGCCCGCGGCCAGTCGTCTGCGGCCTCCGCGGCCAACGCCCTGATCGACCACGTCCGCGACCTGACCACTCCGGGCGCGATCCACTCGGTCGCGGTCAATTCGGAAGGACGCTACGGCTTTGCCGAAGGCGTCTGGGCCGGCATGCCGGTGAAGACCACCGCGCCGGGCGCCTACGAGGTCGTCACCAGCTACGAGATGGACGAGTTCGCCAAGTCGAAGATCGCCATCACCAACGACGAACTGGTCGGCGAGCGCGACACCGTCAAGGACATGCTCGGCTAAGCAGCCCGTCCTTCCCGCGGTTCGGCGGGAGCCTCAGTACTCGCCGTACTCCGCCAGCCTGTTCAGCTCGCGGATGCGCTGCTCGTAGACGCTGGCGACGGCGCGGGGGGAGCGGCGGGCGGCGTCCTCGCGGATCGACAGCCAGTCGTCCTGCTCGGCGCGCAGCTCACGGGCCGGGATCCCCGACGCGATCGCCCGCTCGTAGGCGCGGTTCAGCCGACGGTCGGCGGCGGCGAGCGCAGGATCGCCGCAGACCATCTCCTCGGACGGCGAGCGGGCGTAGCGGCAGTTGAAGCTGGGGTCGGCCTGCGCCCGCCGGCGAGGGGGCGCGATCGGCGCGGGCTCCGGCGCGCGGGCGACGACCGGCGAAGAGCTCTCCGCGGCCGAGGGCGCGACCACGGCGGGCGGCCTCGGCGCCTCGGCCCGCACCGTCGGCGCGGGCCTGGGAACGGGCCGGGGGGCCGGCGCGGCGCGGGCGAGCTCGGGCGGCAGCACCTCCAGCGGGCCGTCGGCGCGGGGGACCGGCGGCGCGACGGGCGCGGCCACCTCCACCGGCACCGGCGGCGACGCCGCTTGCGTCTGCGTCACCGCCTTCATTGGCTCGCGGGCCTTGCCGTCGTCGCCGAAGTCGGGCCGGGCCCAGAGGCCGAAAACCAGGCCCAGAGCCACGGCCCCGGCCACGCCGCCGATCACGGCCTTTCGCGGCATGCGGTCCTGCGGCGGTCGGGAGGAGGGCGGCGGGGGAGCGGCGGCCTGGCCGGCGAAGCCGTTGTAGGTGGTCCCCGCCCAGGGTTCCCCGATGGGGTCCTTCGGCATGGTCGGTGGTCTCCAGCGCATCCCTCGCGCCGGCTAACCCCCCGGCCGCCGTGGCGGTTGCAACGGCGCAGCTCGGCTCAGTACTCGCCCCGCGCGCCGCGGGTCATGTCGTTGAGCTCGGCGATGCGCGCCTCGTAGACGTCGCGCACAGCCCAGGGCGCCTCGCGCGCCGCCTGGGCGCGGGCCGCCAGCCACCGCTGCTGCTGCCGCGCCAGCTGGGCCGTCGAGACGCCGGCGGCCTCCGCCTGTCGATAGGCGCGGGCGAGCTGCCGGTCGGCGGCGCCCAGCGAGGGGTCGGCGCAGACGATGGCCTCGCCCGGATCGGCCGAGGCGCAGCGGGTCGACGCCTTGCGGATCGGATTGTCGCGCGTGGGCTTGGGGACCTTGGGCTGGGCGGCTGGAGGCGGCGGCTTGGGGGCGGCGGCCTTGACCACCTTGGCGCGTTCCGCCCTGGCCTTGGCTTCCCTGGCCTTGGCTTCCCTGGCCTTGGCGTCCCTGGCCTTCGCCTCCTGGGCCTTGGCGATCCGGACCTTCTCCAGCTTCGCCTTCTCCAGCTTCGCCTTCTCCAGCTTCGCCTTCTGGACGCGCGCCTTCTCGGCCTTCGCCTTCTCGAGTCGGGCCGCCTCGGCGCGGGCCTTGCGGGTCTCGGACAGCTTGGCCTTCGAGACCTTGGCCGCGTCCTGGACCTTCTTCGGCGTCACCTTGGCGAGGGTTTTTCCGGACTTGCCGCTCTTCTTCGTCTCGGCCGCATTGGCAGGCTTCTCCGCCGCGGCCTTGGCGAGCTTCGTCTTCCCCGGCCTGTCGGCGCGGGCGCTGGCCTTCTCCGGGGCCGCCTGGGCCTTCGCGACCCTGCGGTCAGCCGCGGGCCTCTTCGGCTTGGCGGGCGCCTGCGTGCGTTCGGGCTTCTTCGCCGCGACGGGCTTCTTCTCGACCTTCTTCGCGGGCTCCGCCGCCGGCTTCACCACCGGCTTCGGCGGCGGGAGCGGCTCCGGCTCCACGGCGATCGGCTCCACCGCCTGCACACGCACGAGGCCCGCGGGCGGCCGCACGGGGGCGAGCGGAACCGGCTCCACCGGCGGCGCGGCCACCAGCGGGGCCTCCGGAGCCCGGCTCCCGAATGCGGGCAGCACCTCGATGGGCGCGCCGATGGGGGCGGGGCTGTCGTCGAGGACGATCTCGAGGCGGCCGGCGGGCTTCGCCGCCACCGCGGGCCTCGCCTGGGCCGGCGTCGCCCGGCGCTCGTCCGCGGCCGGACGCGCCCACAGCCCCGCGCCCACGCCGAGCGCGCACGCGCCGACGACGCCGGCCAGCAGCACATGCCGGCCGGGGAAGCCGGACTGCGCCACGAGCTGCGGCGTGGACATGTCTTCGGACGGATCTTTCGCCATCGGGGGCCTGTCCTTCACCAGGTTCAGCCCCTCGAAAGTCGAGGCGTGTCGCCGCCCGCCGCGCCCACGGCTAAGCTGGAGCCCCACCCCGACGTCTCTCCCGCCGCCACAATGAGGCCATGACCGTGACTTCGCCAACACCCGTGCTTGAGACAGATCGCCTCATCCTGCGTGCGCCGCAGGCGGAGGATTTCGAGTCCTGGGCGGCCTTCGCCGCGGACGAGGAGGCCGCCCGCCATCTGGGCGGCGTGCAGGACCGGGCGATCGCCTGGCGCGGCATCTGCACCGTGACCGGCGCCTGGACGATCCGCGGGTTCTCGATGTTCTCGGTGATCGAGAAGGCCACCGGCCGCTGGGTCGGCCGGCTGGGGCCCTGGCAGCCGGAGGGCTGGCCGGGGACGGAGGTGGGCTGGGGCCTCGCCCGCGACTGCTGGGGCAAGGGTTACGCCACCGAGGGCGCGACCGCGGCCATCGACTGGGCCTTCGACACCCTCGGCTGGGCAGAGGTGATCCACACCATCGAGCCTGCCAACGCGGCCTCGCAGAAGGTGGCGCGGCGCCTGGGCTCGACCATCCTGCGCCAGGCCCGCATGCCCGCGCCCTTCCAGGACAAGGTGCTCGACGTCTGGGGCCAGAGTCGGGAGCAGTGGCTGGCCAGGCGCAAGCCGGCCTAGATCCACCCCTTCTCGCGCAGTTGGCCGGCGTAGGTGCGGCTCACCGGGACCTCGGAGCCGCCCTTCAGCGTGAGCGTCGCGCGGCCGTCGCCGCGGCGGGCGTTCGTGATGGCGTCGCGGGCCACCCACCAGGAGCGGTGCACCTGCATGCCCTCGATCCCCTCCAGCTCGGCCACGGCGTCGGCCAGGCGCAGGAGGATCAGGTCCTGTCCCTTGGAGGTGTGGAGCCGCAGGTAGTGGTCCTCGGCCTCGACCGCCCAGACCTCGGCGCCGCGCAGCTTCAGCGGCAGCCGCTCGAGGAACTTCGGCGGCGCGGCCGCCGCGGGCGGGGGTTTGCCGGCGTCCCGCCGGATCCAGGCCACCAGCAGGCAGAAGAATAGGGAGGTCACCAGGGACACGACCAGGAAGGCCGGGATGGCGTCCGGGCCCGGCGCGTGCTCCGGCGGCGCCACCAGGCGCACCGCGCTCCAGACCACCAAGCCCATGGGGGCGAACATCGCCAGGCCGGCCACCAGGCCGACGCGCCAGTAGGCCGCACGCGCCCAGGCGCCCATCGCCGCGAGCCGGAAGGCCGCCACGCCCATCAGGGTGGCGATCCAGGAGATGGCGACCATGAACGGGATCCGCTGGGACAGCGGCATGTCGTCGGTTCCGAAGGCCCCGATGAAGCCCAGGAAGGCGCCCACGAGCACTCCGGAGACGAGGGTCGCGCGAACCACGCCCCACGCCCGCTCCGCCGTCCGCGAAGCGCCAACGGCGCCGCCCGGCGTTTCGCGAACCCCCGACGTCATCCGGCGCATCCGCGCTCGACCATGGCTCCGCCCGCCCCGACTGCTGCGGCCTGAAGGAAGCGCGGCCGATGGAAGGACGCGCCCACTGACCGGAGATAAAGGATGTCGCTTCAATCGCAAACGCAGCCCAGGACCCGCGGCCCGCTGCGCTCGGGGTTCGGTCCGCGGTTCGCCCTCAGCATGGCCGCCGCGACCCTGGTGGTCGTCCTGGCGCTCGGTCCGCTATGGGGGCCGATCGTCCGCGCCATCGGCCAGGCGCGGCCGCACGCGCCGGACCTGGCGCTGTTTGAGGCCCTGTCCCCGGCGATCAAGATCCACCTGTTCGCGGCGCTCGCCGCCCTCGTGCTGGGCGCCGTGCTGATGGCGATCCGGAAGGGCCGCCGCTTCCATCGGGTGGCCGGCTGGACCTGGGTCGCCCTGGTCGCGGTGACCGCCGGTTCGACCCTCTTCATCACCAGCCTGACGCCCGGCCGCTGGTCGCTGCTGCACCTGCTGACCGGCTGGGTGCTGATCATCCTGCCGCTGGCGGTGATCGCCGCCCGCCGCCATTCTGTCGCCCAGCATCGGCGCATGATGATGGGCCTGTTCTACGGCGGCTTCGCCATCAACCTGTTCTTCGCCCTGATCCCCGGCCGCACCCTGTGGACGATGTTCCTCGGCTAGGCTGTGGATAGAGCTGCTCTATGGCCGCGCCCTGAGCGGCTCGATGGCTGGCCTCACCTAGCGGAAAAGAGGGTGGTTTTGACGCCCTCACGCGGTTGTCATCGCGGAGGGGGGCGCCTATAACCGCGCCCACTCGCCGCCCCGGGCGAGGCGATTTCCAGCGCCACGGCCTCATGAACATCCACGAACACCAAGCCAAAGCCGTCCTCGCAGAGTTCGGCGTCGCGGTTCCGCGCGGCTATCCGGCCTTCTCCGTCGACGAGGCGGTCAAGGCGGCCGAACAGCTCGGCGGCCCCGTCTTCGTCGTGAAGTCCCAGATCCACGCCGGCGGGCGGGGCAAGGGCCGCTTCGAGGGGCTGGGCCCCGACGCCAAGGGCGGCGTCCGGGTGGTGAAGTCGGTGGACGAGGTGCGCGCCAACGCCGAGGAGATGCTCGGCCGGGTGCTGGTGACCCACCAGACCGGGCCGTCGGGCAAGCAGGTGAACCGCCTCTACATCGAGGAAGGCGCCGCCATCGCCAAGGAATTCTACCTGTCGCTGCTGGTCGACCGCGAGACGAGCTGGGTCTCGGTCGTGGCCTCCACCGAAGGCGGCATGGACATCGAGGAAGTGGCCCACGCCACCCCCGAGAAGATCACCACCTTCTCGGTCGATCCGGTCACCGGCGTGTGGCCGCACCACGGCCTGATGCTGGCCTCGGCGCTGGGCCTGAAGGGCGATCTCGCCAAGCAGGCCGGCAAGCTCCTGTCGCAGCTCTACGCGGCCTTCATGGCCAAGGACATGAGCATGCTGGAGGTCAACCCGCTGATCGTCACGGCCGACGACCAGCTGCGCGTCCTCGACGCCAAGGTGAGCTTCGATTCCAACGCCCTGTTCCGTCAGAAGGACGTGGTGGCGCTGCGCGACGAGAGCGAGGAGGACCCGAAGGAGATCGAGGCCTCCAAGTATGACCTCTCCTACATCGCCCTCGACGGCGAGATCGGCTGCATGGTCAACGGCGCGGGCCTGGCCATGGCCACCATGGACATCATCAAGCTCTACGGCGCCGAGCCGGCCAACTTCCTCGACGTGGGCGGCGGCGCCTCCAAGGAGAAGGTCACGGCGGCCTTCAAGATCATCACCGCGGACCCCAACGTGAAGGGCATCCTGGTGAACATCTTCGGCGGCATCATGCGCTGCGACATCATCGCCGAGGGCGTGGTCGCCGCGGTGAAGGAAGTGGGCCTGCAGGTGCCGCTCGTCGTGCGCCTCGAGGGCACCAACGTCGAGCTCGGCAAGAAGATCATCAACGAGAGCGGACTGAACGTCATCGCGGCCAACGACCTGTCGGACGGCGCGGAGAAGATCGTCAAGGCCGTGCGAGGGGCCGCGTAAGAGACATGTCCATCCTCATCGGCAAAGACACCCGCGTCATCTGCCAGGGCATCACCGGCGCCCAGGGCACCTTCCACACCGAGCAGGCCATCGCCTACGGGACCAAGATGGTCGGCGGCGTGACCCCCGGGAAGGGCGGCCAGAAGCACCTCGACCTGCCCGTGTTCGACACCGTCGGCGAGGCGGTCCGCGAGACCGGCGCAGAGGCGTCCGTGATCTACGTGCCGCCGCCGTTCGCCGCGGACTCCATCCTGGAGGCCATCGACGCCCAGGTGCCGCTGATCGTCTGCATCACCGAGGGCATCCCGGTGACCGACATGATCAAGGTGAAGCGGGCGCTGTCCGGCTCGAAATCCAGGCTGATCGGCCCCAACTGCCCGGGCGTGCTCACCCCCGGTGAGTGCAAAATCGGCATCATGCCGGGCAACATCTTCAAGAAGGGCTCGGTGGGTGTTGTGTCGCGGTCCGGCACGCTTACCTACGAGGCCGTGTTCCAGACCTCTCAGGTGGGCCTCGGCCAGACGACGGCCGTGGGCATCGGCGGCGACCCGGTGAAGGGCACCGAGTTCATCGACGTGCTCGACATGTTCCTGAAGGACCCGGAAACCGAGTCGATCATCATGATCGGCGAGATCGGCGGCTCGGCCGAGGAAGACGCGGCCGAGTTCATCAAGAATTCAGCAATCAAGAAGCCTATGGTCGGCTTCATCGCGGGCCGTACGGCGCCTCCGGGCCGCCGCATGGGTCACGCGGGCGCGATCATCTCCGGCGGCAAGGGCGGGGCCGAGGACAAGATCGCCGCGATGGAGGCCGCGGGCATCCGCGTGTCGCCGTCTCCGGCGAAGCTCGGCGAAACCCTTGTCGAGGTGCTCAAGGGCGCCTGAGACAACACTGTTTAAGCGTATGGGCGGTCCGCGCTCGGCTCCTTGATCAGAAGCTCCGCGGTCCATCCGGGAAGCGGACGAAATGGCGGACGACGCAGGTCTGATCAACGAGGTGCTCGCCGAGACCTCATTCCTCTACGGCGGCAATGCGGCCTTCGTGGAGGATCTCTACGCGAAGTGGGCGGCCGACCCCGGCTCGGTCGAGCCCTCGTGGCAGGCCTTCTTCGCCTCGCTCGCCGACCGCGCCGACGAGGTGAAGCGCGCCGCCCAGAAACCTGCCTGGACGAAGCCGGCCGCGCCCCAGACGCGCCCCGACTGGCTCTCCGCCATCGACGGCATGTGGCCCGCGGTCGAGGCCAAGCTCGGCTCCAAGGTCGCCGAGCGCAAGCCGGCGGCCAGCCAGGACGAGGTCCGCGCCGCCACCCTCGACAGCCTGCGCGCCATCATGATGATCCGGGCCTACCGGATGCGCGGCCACCTGAAGGCCAACCTCGATCCGCTCGGCATCGCCACCACGCCGGGCGACGCCTCCGAGCTCGATCCCGCCACCTACGGCTTCTCGGAAGCCGACTTCGACCGGCCGATCTTCCTCGACTTCGTGCTGGGCCTGGAGACGGCCACCCTTCGCGAGATCCTGGAGATCCTGCGGCGCACCTACTGCGGCAACGTCGGCGTGCAGTACATGCACATCTCCGATCCGAAGGAGAAGGCCTGGCTGCAGGAGCGCATCGAGGGCCGCGACAAGGAGATCGCCTTCACCCGCGAAGGCAAGATCGCCATCCTCAAGAAGCTGATCGAGGCCCAGGGGTTCGAGCAGTTCCTGCACCGCCGCTTCCCCGGCACCAAGCGCTTCGGCCTCGACGGCGGCGAGAGCATGGTCCCGGCGCTGGAGCAGATCATCAAGCGCGGCGGCGCCATGGGGGTGAAGGACATCGTGGTCGGCATGCCCCACCGCGGTCGCCTCAACGTGCTCGCCGCGGTGATGGGCAAGCCCTACCAGGTAATCTTCCACGAGTTCCAGGGCGGCTCGTCGGTGCCCTCGGACATCGAGGGCTCGGGCGACGTGAAGTACCACCTGGGCGCCTCGTCGGACCGCGAGTTCGACGGCAACTCGGTGCACCTGTCGCTGACCGCCAACCCGTCGCACCTGGAGATCGTCAACCCGGTGGTCATCGGCAAGGCCCGCGCCAAGCAGGCCTTCACCCTGCGCGAACAGCCCACCGCCGGCCGCGGCCACGTCCTGCCGCTGCTGCTGCACGGCGACGCCGCCTTCGCCGGCCAGGGCGTGGTGGCCGAGTGCTTCGCCCTGTCCGGCCTGAAGGGCTACGGCGTCGGCGGCACCATGCACTTCGTGGTGAACAACCAGATCGGCTTCACCACCAGCCCGAAGAACTCCCGCTCCTCGCCCTATCCGTCCGACGTGGCGCTGATGGTCGAGGCGCCGATCTTCCACGTGAACGGGGACGACCCCGAAGCCGTGACCTTCGCCGCGAAGGTGGCCACCGAGTACCGGCAGCTGTTCGGCAAGGACGTCGTCGTCGACATGTTCTGCTACCGCCGGTTCGGCCACAACGAGGGCGACGATCCGACGATGACGCAGCCCTTGATGTACGCGAAGATCAAGGACCACCCGTCGGTGCGCGACCTCTACGCCACGCGCCTCGTCGCCGAGGGCGTCGCCACCCAGGCCGAGGTGGATGGCTGGGTGAAGGAATTCAACGACTTCCTCGACCAGGAGTTCGAGGCCGGCAAGGGCTACAAGCCGAACAAGGCCGACTGGCTGGACGGCAAGTGGTCGGGCCTGACCCTGCCGGCCGGCGACGACCGGCACACGACCGGCGTCGCCAAGCAGAAGCTGCTCGACCTGGGCCGCAAGATCACCTCCATCCCCGAGCGGATCAGCGTCCACAAGACCGTGGAGCGGGTGATCCAGGGCCGCCGCGACGCCATCGAGAAGGGCGAGGGGATCGACTGGGCCACGGCCGAGCACCTGGCCTTCGCCACCCTGCTCGACCAGGGTTATCCGGTGCGCCTGTCCGGCCAGGACAGCGTGCGCGGGACCTTTACCCAGCGCCACTCGGGCGTCATCGACCAGAAGAGCGAGGAGATCTACTTCCCGCTCCGCAACCTGGGTCCCGGCCAGGCGCACTTCGAGGTGCTGGACTCGGCGCTGTCGGAAGAGGCGGTGCTCGGCTTCGAGTACGGCTTCTCCTTGACCGACCCGAACACCCTGACCATGTGGGAAGCCCAGTTCGGCGACTTCGTGAACGGCGCCCAGGTGGTCATCGACCAGTTCATCTCCTCGGGCGAGCGCAAGTGGCTGCGGATGAGCGGCCTCGTGATGCTCCTGCCGCACGGCTACGAGGGCCAGGGCCCGGAGCACTCCTCCGCCCGCCTCGAGCGCTTCCTGCAGCTCTGCGCCGAGGACAACCTGCAGGTCATCAATCCGACCACGCCGGCCAACTACTTCCACGCCCTGCGCCGCCAGGTGCTGCGGGAGTTCCGCAAGCCGCTGATCGTCATGACGCCCAAGAGCCTGCTGCGCCACAAGCGGGCGGTCTCGAACCTCTCCGACATGGCCGGCGGCTCCAGCTTCCACCGGGTGATGGTGGACGGCGCCGAGGCCGGCTGCGACGTGGGCGGCGTGACCCTGAAGCCGGACGCCGAGATCAGCCGCGTCATCCTCTGCTCGGGCAAGGTCTACTTCGACCTCCTGGAGCAGCGGGCCAAGACCGGCCGCGACGACATCTACCTGCTGCGCCTCGAGCAGTTCTATCCGTGGCCGCTGAAGTCGCTCTCGAACGAGCTGAAGCGGTTCAGGAACGCCGAACTGGTCTGGTGCCAGGAGGAGCCCAAGAACATGGGCGGCTGGCAGTTCGTCGATCCGTGGCTGGAGCTGACGCTGGAGCGCCTCAACATCAAGGCCAAGCGCGCCCGTTACGTGGGCCGCCCGGCCTCGGCGTCCACCGCCGCGGGCCTGATGAGCCGCCACCTGAAGGAACTCGAAGCCTTCCTCACCGAAGCCTTCGCCTAGACAGAACGATCCGATCCCACCTGTGTTTGTGTTGAGAGACTGAGGAGCGCACCCCCGAAATGGCCGACATCATGACTCCCGCCCTGGGCGAGTCCGTCACGGAAGCCACGGTGGCGCGCTGGACGAAGAAGGCCGGCGACGCCGTCCGCAAGGACGAGATCCTCGTCGAGCTGGAGACGGACAAGGTGAGCCTGGAAGTGGCCGCCCCCGCCGACGGCGTGCTGGAGTCGATCTCGGCCGAGGAAGGCGCCACCGTCGAGCCCGGCGCCGTGCTGGGCCGCATCGCCGAAGGCGCCTCGGCCGGCGCCGCCAAGCCGGCCGCGGCCCCGAAGGCCGCCGCCCCGTCGTCCACGCCCGCCCCGGTCCCGGCCGGCGAACTGCAGCCCGAGGCGACCCCCGGCAAGGCCCCGCCGGTCTCGGCCCCGGTGCCCGACACCAGCCCGTCGCCCAAGGCGAAGTCGGAGGCCGTGCTGGCCCCCTCCGCCCAGCGGATCGCCGCCGAGAACCAGCTCGACACCTCCGCCATCGCCGGCACCGGCAAGGACGGCCGCATCACCAAGGGCGACGCCCTCGCCGCCCTCGAGGCCCGCGCCAAGGCGCCGGCCGCCGCGCCCGCCCCGGCCGCGCCGCGCGCCGTGCACGAGCGCGAGGAGCGGGTCCGCATGACCCGCCTGCGCCAGACCATCGCGCGCCGGCTGAAGGAGGCCCAGAACGCCGCGGCCATGCTCACCACCTTCAATGAGGTGGACATGTCCGGCGTCATGGCCCTGCGCAACGAGTACAAGGACGTCTTCGAGAAGAAGCACGGCGTGAAGCTCGGCTTCATGAGCTTCTTCGTCCGGGCCGTGATCCACGGCCTGAAGCAGGTGCCCGAGGTCAACGCCGAGATCGACGGCCAGGACATCATCTACAAGAACCACTACGACATCTCGGTCGCCGTCGGCACCGAGCGCGGCCTCGTGACCCCGGTCGTCCGCGACGCCGACCTGATGAGCCTCGCCGAGATCGAGAAGGAGATCGGCGCGCTCGGCAAGAAGGCCCGCGACGGCCAGCTGGCGCTGGAGGACCTGCAGGGCGGCACCTTCACCATCTCCAACGGCGGGGTCTACGGCTCGCTGATGTCGACGCCGATCCTCAACGCCCCGCAGTCGGGCATCCTGGGCATGCACAAGATCCAGGAGCGGCCGATGGTGGTGAACGGCCAGATCGTGGTCCGGCCGATGATGTACCTGGCGCTGAGCTACGACCACCGCATCGTCGACGGCAAGGGCGCGGTGACCTTCCTGGTGCACGTCAAGGAAGCCATCGAGGACCCGCAGCGCCTGCTGCTCGACGTCTGATCCGCCGCAGGGGGCGAGGCCCGACGCGGCCCGCGAAGCCTCGCCCCGGCGACCGCAAACCTGTATCCGGGCCGCTGTAACTCCAGGCAGGCAGGATCCATGGCCCAGTACGACGTCGTCATCATCGGGGGCGGCCCCGGCGGCTACAATGCGGGGATCCGCGCCGGACAGCTGGGCCTGAAGGCCGCCTGCGTCGAGATGCGCGGTACGCTGGGCGGCACCTGCCTCAACGTCGGCTGCATGCCGTCCAAGGCCCTGCTGCACGCCTCCGAGCTCTACGACGCGGCCAACGGCGAGTTCGCCACGCTCGGCATCGAGGTGAAGCCGAAGCTCAACCTCGTGCAGATGATGAAGCAGAAGGCCGAGTCCGTGGCCGCGCTGACCAAGGGCATCGAGTTCCTGTTCAAGAAGAACAAGGTCGACTGGGTGAAGGGTCGCGGCCGCATCGCGGGCCCCGGCAAGGTCGAGGTCACGGCTGAGGACGGGTCGGTCCAGACGCTGGAGGCGAAGAACATCGTCATCGCCACCGGCTCGGAACCCACCCCGCTGCCCGGCGTCACCGTGGACAACGAGCGGATCGTCGATTCCACCGGCGCGCTCTCGCTGCCGGAAGTCCCCAAGAGCCTGGTGGTCATCGGCGCGGGCATTATCGGGCTCGAGCTGGGCTCGGTGTGGCGCCGCCTGGGCGCCAAGGTGACAGTGGTGGAGTTCCTTGACCGCATCACCCCCGGCATGGACGCCGAGACCGCCAAGACCTTCCAGCGGTCGCTCACCAAGCAGGGCATGGAGTTCCGCCTGGGGACCAAGGTCACCGGTGCGAGCGCCTCCAAGAAGGGCGTGACCCTGACCCTGGAGCCGGTCGCCGGCGGCGACGCTCAGACGCTCGAGGCCGACTATGTCCTCGTCGCCATCGGCCGCCGGCCGTTCACCGAAGGGCTCGGCCTGGAAACCGTGGGGATCGAGACCGACAAGCGCGGCTTCATCCCGACCGACCACTTCAAGACGTCGGCGCCCGGCGTGTGGGCGACCGGCGACGTGATCCTCGGGCCCATGCTGGCCCACAAAGCCGAGGAGGACGCGGTCGCCTGCATCGAGCTGATCGCCGGCAAGTACGGCCACGTGGACTACAACCTGGTCCCAAGCGTGGTCTACACGAGCCCCGAGGTGGCCTGGGTCGGCAAGACCGAGGAGCAGCTGAAGGAGGAGGGCCGCGCCTACAAGGCCGGCAAGTTCCCGTTCAGCGCCAACAGCCGCGCCAAGATCAACCACGAGACCGAGGGCTTCGTGAAGGTGCTGGCCGACGCCGCCACCGACGAGGTCCTGGGCGTCCACATGATCGGACCGCAGGTCTCCGAGATGGTCGGCGAGTACTGCGTGGCCATGGCCTTCCGCGCCGCCTCCGAGGACGTCGCCCGCACCTGCCACCCGCACCCCACCCGCTCCGAGGCCCTGCGCCAGGCGGCCATGGGCGTCGAAGGCTGGACGATGCAGGCCTGACCGTGGCGGTGGAGGTCCGCCGCGCCCGCCTCGACGAGCTGGCCGCCTGCGCGGACCTCTATGTGCGCGTGCTGCGCGAGACCTTCACCTGGCTGCCGCCCGAGCGGCACCGCCGCGAGGAGTTCCTCCGCGCCGCCCGCGAGGAGGAGGTCTATGTCGCGGTGGAGGACGGCCGCATCCTCGGTCTAGCGGGCTTCTACCGGCCGCAGAACTTCATCCACTCCCTCTATGTGGACGACCGCGGGCGCGGGATCGGCAAGGCGCTGGTCGACCACCTGGCGAGGGTCGCCGGCGGCCCCCTCTCCCTCAAGGTCCAGGAGCCCAACCGCCGCGCCCAGGCCTTCTACGCCCGCGAGGGCTTCGCCTGCGTCGAGCGCGGCCGCGACCCCGGCGCCGACGTGAGCTGGCTGCGTCTGACGCGGGACGGTACGCAAACTTAACTTGCCCACGCCGGTCTGAGGCGTAAGCCTTCCCCGCTCAGCGAAGGGAGGCCTGCCATGCTCGCGCTTCTTCTTGCCGCCCAGTTCTCTGCGCCGACAATGCAGGAACCGCCCGCCAGCCACTTCCGCGTCTACCGCGCGCTGCCGGCGCAGGCCTGCAAGGGGCACGCCCGCTACCAGACCTCGAGCCCCGAGCCCGCCCTGCTGCTGCGGCCGCAGGATCGCATCGGCCCGAAGACCCTGGCCGAGATGCCCATGGGGGAGAAATGCCTCGTGAAGCGGGAGGCGAAGCGATGATCCTGGCTGCTCTGAGCCTCGCCGCCTGGACGGCCGGCGCCCCTCCCGCCCAGTTCCCCGCCGTCCGCTTCGACCCCGGAGCCTGCGACGCGCTCCGCCGCCATGTGCTGGAACGGGCTGCGCCGCGCGGCGTCGGCGCGCCGCGTTACGACGGACGCACACCGCGCAGGCTCGGTGAGCTGCCGCCCGCGGCTGCGGAATACGCGGTGCAGCGCAAGGTGGATGGCTGTCCCCTGCCCGCGCCGGTGGGATACCGCCAGGATTACCTGCTGCCAGGCGCCGCCGATCCTGGCGTCACGCCCTCGGATGAGCGCTCGCGTAGGCGCTGAGCAGGGCGGCGGCGTCCACCTCCGTGTAGCGCTGGGTCGTGGACAGCGAGGCATGGCCCAGCAGTTCCTGGATCGAGCGCAGGTCCGCCCCCGCCCCCAGCAGGTGGGTCGCGAAGGAGTGGCGCAGGGCGTGCGGCGTGGCGCTGGCCGGCAGGCCCAGCCGGCTCCTCAGGGCCTGCACCGTGGCCTGGACGTGACGCGGAGACAGCGCCCCGCCGCGCTTGGCCCTGAACAGCGGGCCGTCGGGGGCCAGCGCGAACGGCGCTTCCGCCAGATAGGCGTCCACGGCCGCCCGCACCGCCGGCAGCACCGGCACGATCCGGGTCTTGGAGCCCTTGCCGGTGATCCGCAGGGCCTCGCCCAGCGGCGCGTCGGCGCGGGTCAGGGACAGCGCCTCGGAAATCCGCAGGCCGCAGCCATAGAGAAGGGTCAGCACCGCCTGGTCGCGGGCGACCTCCCAGTCCTCCCGGTCGGGGTCCAGCGCCGGCTCGGCGATCATGCCGCGCGCCTGGTCCTCGGTGACCGGCCGGGGCGCGCCGGGCTTCACCCGCGGTCCGCGCACGAGGGCGATGGCGGCGTTGGGGGCGTCCAGCCGGCGGTCCAGGAAGCGGTGGAAGGTGCGGACGGCGCTGAGCGCCTGCGACAGCGAGCGCGGCGACAGCGGGTTGTCGCCCTGCCTCAGGTGCGCCAGCCAGGCGCGCACCTCGCCAGCGGTGACCTCCGAGAGGCCCTTCACCGTCAGGCTCTCGCCCCGGTGCTTCTCCAGGAAGGCGATGTAGCGCCGGGCGGCGAAGCCGTAGGCCTCAAGGGTGCGCGGCGAGGCCCGGCGTTCGTGGGCCAGGTGCTCCAGCCACAGCGCCCGGGCCTCGGCGGCCGTCACGGCACAAGTCCCGTCAAAGGACCGGCCAGCGCTCGGCCGTCCGCTCCACCACGCGGGCGAGGAAGGCGACCAGCTCGGCGCCCATGTCGGGGGTGAAGCCCTCCGGGTCGGCCGAGGCGAAGGCGATCAGCCCCTGCCGCGCCGGCTCCCAGATCGCCAGCCTGACCATGGCCATGGACCGTACCAACTCGGCGCGTTCGCCGAACAGGCCGAGCGCCGTGGGCGAGAAGCCCATGGCGTGCAGCCGCTGGTGGCCGCCCAGGATCATGTCCACCTGGCCCTCGACCAGCACCCGCCAGCCGGCCGGCGTGCTCTCCGGCCCCTCCAGGGCCACGACGCCGGCCAGCAGGCCGAAGCGCAGCTGCGCCAGGTCGTCCACACGGCGGGCGAGGTCGGCGTGGTTGCGGCTCTCCAGGAGGTCGATCACCGCCCCGTGGGTCTGGCCCTGGGCGGCGTAGTTCTCCCGCGCCGTCGCCTCGAGCTGCTGGCGGATCGAGGCCTCGTGCTTGTGGGCGGCATGGACGCGGGCCAGGGCGGCGTGGCCGAACTCGACGACATTGTCCGCGGGCTTCAGGCCGAGCTCGGAGAGCAGGGCGGGGTCGTCCCGCACCAGCTCCGGGTGCTCCACGAGGAAGCGCCGGACCTCGGCCTCCAGCGTGATGTCGTCCGCCCTGGCCTCGGCCCCGTCCATGTCGTCCTCGGTGATTACAGGATGGACTGGCCCGTGTTCGCCCAGTCCTTGAGGAATTGATCAAGCCCCTTCTCGGTTAACGGGTGCTTGAAGAGCGCCTGGAAGACGTCGGGCGGGATGGTGGCGCAATCGGCGCCGGCCATGGCGGCCTGGGTCACGTGGCCGGGGCTGCGGATCGAGGCGGCGAGGATCTCGGTGTCGAAGCCGTAGTTGTCGTAGATGGTCCGGATCTCGGTGATCAGGTCCATGCCGTCGGCGCCGTGGTCGTCCAGCCGGCCGATGAAGGGGCTGATGTAGCTCGCGCCGGCCTTGGCCGCGAGCAGGGCCTGGGCGGCGGAGAAGCAGAGGGTGACGTTGGTCAGGATGCCCTCGCGGGCGAACTCGCGGGTGGCGATCAGGCCGTCGCGGGTCAGCGGCACCTTCACCACCACATTGGGCGCGATGGTGGAGAGCTTGCGGCCCTCGTCCAGCATGCCGGCGGTGTCGGCCGCGGCGACCTCGGCGCTGACCGGTCCCTCGACGACGTCGCAGATTTCGGCGATCACCTCCAGCATCTTGCGCCCCGATTTGGCGATCAGGGAGGGGTTGGTGGTGACGCCGTCGACCAGGCCGGTGGCGGCCAGGTCCTTCAGCACGGCCACGTCTGTGGTGTCGAGGAAGAGCTGCATCGATAAGACCCTGCGTTTGAGGGAGACGCTTGTAGCCGCCTTGCGGGAAAGCGCAAAAGGCTCCCGATGAGCCGCATCGCCTCCGTCCTCCTGCCCATGCCCCTGCCCGAGGCCTTCGACTATGCGGAGCCGGACGGCATGGAGCTCGCGGTGGGCGACCAGGTGGCGGCGCCGCTCGGGCCCCGCCTGCTGCGCGGCGTGGTCGTGGGTTTGCGCGAGGGCGCCGGCGGCAACCGTCCGCTGAAGCCGGTGGCCGAGCGGCTGGACGAGCCGCCCCTGCCGCCCGGGACGATCGCCTTCGTGGAATGGGCGGCGCGCTACGCCGTCGACGCGCCCGGCGGACCGCTGGCCATCGCCCTGCGCGGGGCCCGCTGCCCGAAGCCCCGGCCGGTGAAGGTCGTGGAGCTCACGGGGACGCGAACGGCGAAAACCACGCCCGCGCGCCTGAAGGTGATCGAGGCGGCGAGGACTCCCATGAGCCCGGCCGACCTTGCCCGCGCCGCCGGCGTGTCCTCCGGGGTGGTGAAGGGACTGGTGGAGGAGGGCGTCCTCGCCGTTCGCCTTGTCGAGCAGGTCGCCCGCTTCGACGAGCCCGACCTCTCCCGCAGGGGCTCGGAGCTCAATCCCAGCCAGGCCGCCGCCGCCGAGGCGCTGAAGGCCATGCTCTCCGAAGGCGGCTACAAGGCGGCCCTGCTCGACGGGGTCACCGGCTCGGGCAAGACCGAGGTCTATCTGGAGGCCGCCGCCGCGGCCCTGGCGTCGGACCCGGCGGCCCAGGTGCTGATCCTGCTGCCGGAGATCGCGCTGACCCAGGCGGTGATCGGCCGCGTCGCCGCCCGCTTCGGGGCGCAGCCGGGGGAGTGGCACTCCGACGTCGCCCCGCCGGCCCGCCGGCGCGTCTGGGAGGCCGTGGCCAATGGCCGTTGCCGCATCGTGGTCGGGGCCCGATCGGCGCTGTTCCTGCCGTTCCCGAACCTGCGGCTCATCGTCGTGGACGAGGAGCACGACAGCTCGTTCAAGCAGGAGGAGGGGTTCATCTACCACGCCCGGGACCTGGCGGTGGTGCGCGGCAAGATCGAGGACGCCGCCGTGGTCCTGGCCTCGGCGACCCCGTCGCTGGAGAGCCTGCGCAACGCCGAGACCGGACGCTATCGCTGGCTGCGCCTTTCCGCCCGCCACGGGACCGCGCGCCTGCCCGACATCGAGCTTGTCGACCTGCGCCAGACCCCGCCGGAGCCCGGCCGCTGGCTCTCCCCGCCGCTGGTCGCCGCCATGCGCGAGACCCATGCCCGCGGCGAGCAGATCCTGCTGTTCCTGAACCGCCGGGGTTATGCGCCGCTGGTGCTCTGCCGGGCCTGCGGCGAGCGGATGACCGCGCCGGACACCGACTCCTGGCTGGTGGAGCACCGCTACTCCGGTCGGCTCGTCTGCCACCTGACCGGCTTCTCCATGCCCAAGCCCCAGGCCTGCCCGCACTGCGGCGCCAAGGACAGCCTGGTCTCCATCGGGCCGGGCGTGGAGCGGGTGGAGGAGGAGGCCCGCGCGCTGTTCCCGGAGGCGCGGGTCGCGGTGTTCTCGTCGGACACCGTCTTCGACGCGCGGGAGGCCCGGCGGCTCGTCGAGAGCATGGCGGCCGGCGAGATCGACATCCTGGTGGCGACGCAGGCCGCCGCCAAGGGCCACAACTTCCCCAAGCTCACCCTTGTGGGGGTGGTGGACGCCGACCTCGGGCTGCGCGGCGGCGACCTGCGCGCCGCCGAGCGCACCTACCAGCTGCTGGCCCAGGCCACCGGCCGGGCCGGGCGCCGCGACCGGCCGGGCAAGGCGCTGCTGCAGACCTACGCTCCCGACCACGCCGTCATGCAGGCCCTGGCCGCCCAGGACCGCGACGCCTTCGTCGCCGCCGAGATGGAGGAGCGCGCGTTCGCCAAGCTGCCGCCGTTCGGGCGGCTGGCGGCGGTGATCGCCTCCGGGACCGATCCCGGCCAGCTCGACGCCTTCGTCCGGGCCATGGCCGAGGCGGCGCCCAACGCCGAGGGGGTGGAGGTCTACGGGCCCGCCGACGCGCCGCTCGGCCTGGTCCGCGGCCGCCGGCGCAAGCGGTTCCTGGTCCGCGCCGACCGCAACGTCGACCTGTCGGCCTACATGGCCACCTGGCGCGCCCGAGTCCGCCCACCGGCCTCCGTCCGCGTCGCCATCGACATCGACCCCTACAGCTTCCTTTAGCCGCCTAGGTCGGCAGGTTCGCCACCTGCATAGCGGTGAGCGCGTTGAGCTGCGAGGCGCTCATGTAGCCCACCTGGGTCGTGGACAGCGACCGGATCTGGGTCACCGTCAGCGCCGGGATCTGCAGGGTGGTGAGCGCCGCGATCTGGGTGGAGGCCAGGGCGCCGACCACGGTCGTGGAGAGCGAGCCGATCTGGCCGGTGCTGAACGCCGCGATCTGCAGGGCGCTGAACTTGGCGAAGTCGGCCGCCGACATGCCGCTCAGCACCGGCGCCGTCAGGCCCTTCACCTGGGCGGCGGAGAGGCCGCCGATCTGGGTGGCGGAGAGCTGGTAGAACTTGGTCGCTGAGATCGCCCCCACCTGCGGCGAGGTCAGGGCGGCCATCTGGGTCGACGACAGCGAGGTCAGGGCGGTCGCGGAGAAGGCGCCGATCTGGTCGGCGGACAGGGCGGCAAGCTGGGTGGGCGTGAATTCGCCGGCGTCCGTCGCGTTCAGGCTCCACGCCTGGTAGGCCGACAGTCCCTTGATCTGGGCGGTCCCGAACGACCGGATCATGGTGGCGTCCAGCGACGAGAAGTTGGTGGTCGAGAGCGCGCCGATCTGGGTGGCGGTCAGCGCTCGCACCTGGGTCTCCGCGAGACGTTCGAAATCGGTGGGCGTGAGCGCGCTGATCTGCCAGGCGGCCAGGCCCTGGATCTTGGTCGTCGAGAGCGCCTGGATCTGGGTGTCGGAGAGGCTGAACAGGTTCTCCACCGACAGTCCGGCGAGCTGGGCGGCGGAGAGGCCGGCGACCTGGGTCTCGCTCAGCTTGCCGAAGTCGGTGACCGACAGCCCGCCCAGTTGGGTCGCGGTGAGCCCCGCCACCTGGGTGGTGGTCAGGCCCTGGATCTGGGTGGTGGAAAGCGACCCCAGGTGGGTCGCCGCCAGCGCGCCGAGTTGGGTGGAGGAGAGCGCGCCGATCTGGGTCTCGGTCAGCTCGCCGAAATCGGTGGCCGTGAGCGTCCGCAGGACGGTGGCGGTGAGGCCGGCGAGCTGGGTGGTGGTGAGCCCCGCCACCTGGGTTTCGCTGAGGGCGGAGAAGGCGGTGGCCGACAGGGCGCCGAGCTGGGTCGAGGCGAGCGCCGCGGCCTGGGTGGCGCTCAGCGCCGCGGCGGCTCCGGCCGACAGGCTGGCCATCTGGGTGGTGGTGAAACCGGCGATCTGGGTGGCGGCGAACTCGCCCATGTCGGTGGTCGAGAGCTGGGAGAGCTGCACCGCCGACAGGCCTCGCAGCTGGGTGGTGGTCAGGGAGGCCACCTGGGTGGCGTTGAGGTGCGAGAACTTCACGCCCGACAGGCCGCCGAGCTGGGTGGCGCTCAGCACATCCAGCCGGGTCTCATCCAGGGCGGCGAGGTGGGTGGTGCTGAACGCGCTGAGCTGGGCCCCGGACAGCGCCATGAGCTGGTCGGTGTCGAACACGACCGCCGGCGCGAAGTGCTGGATCTGGGTGGTGGAGAGGCCCTTCACCCCCGTGCTCGAGAGCGCGTTCACCTGGGTGGTGGTCAGGGCCTCGATGCCGGAGGTGCTGATCGCGCCCACCTGGGTGGAGCGCAGCGAGCCCAGCTGGGTCTCGCTCAGGCTGCGCAGCCGGGTCTCGGAGAGTCCTGAGATCTGAGCGGCCGAGAGGTAGTTGATCGGCATGCTGGCCCTTGGCGTAAGGCCCCGGGCGCCGCGGCGTCGGCGCCCGAGGTGATTCGCACGGCAAGCTTAAGATAAGGCGGAAGGACGGGCTTAATGAAACCGGCCCTTCCGCCTGCGTCCCGGCGCCTCGCTAGTGCGGCGTATCGCTCCCGCCGCTCCCGGCCCTCCGGTTCGAGGCCCGGCGCGCAGCCATGTTGAGGGCTTCGACCAGGCCCGAGAAGGCCATGGCCGCGTAGATGTAGCCCTTGGGCACGTGCACCCCGAACCCGTCGGCGATCAGCACCGCCCCGATCATCAGCAGGAAGCCGAGGGCGAGCATCACCACGGTCGGGTTGTTATTGATGAAGTTGGCCAGCGGGTCGGCCGCGAACAGCATCACCGTCACCGCCACCACCACGGCGGTCACCATGATCGGCAGGTGCTCGGTCATGCCGACCGCCGTCAGGATGGAATCGACCGAGAACACCAGATCCAGGAGCAGGATCTGCACGATGGCCGAGGCGAAGTTGCGCGCCACGGGGCCCGTGGTGTCCAGCACCCCATGGCCGTCGCCGGGCGCGGTCTTCTCGTGGATCTCGGTCGTGGCCTTCCAGACCAGGAACAGGCCGCCCGCGATCAGGATCAGGTCGCGCCAGGAGAACTGCAGCTCGAAGGACGGCTCGCCGTGCGCGTTCAGCGGCCCCTGCCACGGCAGCGAGAGCACCGGCTGGGTCAGGGTGACGATGAAGGCGAGCGTCGAGAGCAGGCCCAGCCGCATGATCAGGGCGAGCGAGATGCCGATCCGGCGCGCCTTGCTGCGCTGGTGCTCGGGCAGCTTGTTGGAGAGGATCGAGATGAAGATCAGGTTGTCGATCCCGAGGACCACTTCCATGACGATCAGGGTGATCAGCGCCGCCCATGCGGCGGGGTCGCTCAAGAGGGCCGGAATGCTGTCCATCGGGGGTTCGTCTCTCTCCGTCGCTTGTGGCCCGGCCATATCTACTGGACCGCGCGCGCCTGCCTAGCCCGTAGCGTCGCAGGAGTTTTATCCACAGACGATTGCCTGCCTCTCATTTTCGTGAACGAGGCGAGTCCGGCGCTCCAGCACTTGGCCGCAGCCCCTCCCGGGACGCCGAGGACTTGTTTCAGATCATTGCAGCGGTGTGAGCGCAAATCCCCAGAGGACCGCGAACAGACTTCGCGGATGCTGATTGCAGCATAGATGAGCTTATGAACGACAGCGAAGCGGTGGATCATGGCATAGTTGCCTTAACGCCGGCCGATGCGTTAACAGATTTTTCTTCTAAGCTCTTGACGTCGGAGGATATTGTCATCCGGCCCCGCGCCCGAGGCTGCGATGACGCGCGGCGGCCCGTGGCCGCAGGCGCGTAAACCCTCTTTTCACTGGAGGCAGGCTAGGGTTATCCCTTTCGCTGTTGCGTGGGGAGTGCCCAAGTATGCGTAAACGGATGAGGACCCTTCTGGGTTCCCTGGCCGTCGCCGCCTTCGTCGGCGTGGCCCCCGTCAGCGCCGCCGCCGACACCTACTGGCAATGCGTGCCCTTCGCGCGCCTGCTCTCCGGCATCCAGATCTTCGGCGACGCGCGCACCTGGTGGCAGCAGGCGATCGGCAAGTACGAGACCGGCTTCCAGCCGAAGGCCGGCGCCGTGCTCTGCTTCAAGCCCACCGACCGCATGCGTCTGGGCCACGTGGCTGTGGTGAGCCAGGTGCTCACCGACCGGGTCGTGCAGATCACCCACGCCAACTGGTCTCCGATCGGCGGCTCGCGCGGCAAGGTCGAGAAGGACGTCACCATCATCGACGTCTCGCCGCAGGGCGACTGGAGCCAGGTCAAGGTCTGGTACGACCCGAGCCGCGACCTCGGCGGCTCCACCTACCCGACGCACGGCTTCATCTATCCGGACGCCAACGCCCAGAAGCTCGCGGCTTCCCACTGGAGCAACGCCGGCGCCACCGCCCTGGCCATGGCCCAGTCCGCCGCCAGTCAGATGTCGGCCGCCGTGCGCCCGGGCGCAGGTCCGCTCGCCATGCTGGGCCAGGCCGCGGAATCCTCCGACCGCATCGGCGCCCTGCTCGCCGGCGCGCTCGGCCAGGGCGGCGACAACTAGGCCGGACAAGGCCAGGTCAGATCCCGGCGTACCACTCGTAGCCGCGGTCTTCCCAGAACCCGCCCCTGCCGCCCCCCAGGTGGGCGAAGTCGGCCACGGCCTCCAGCCGGTGGACGTACTTGGCGTGCTTGTAGCCGAGCTGGCGCTCCACCCGCAGCCGCACCGGCGCCCCGTGGGCCACCGGCAGGACCTGGTCGTTCATCTCGTAGGCGAGCAGGGTCTGCGAGTGGTAGGCGTCGATCAGGTCGATGCTCTCGTAGTACATGCCGTCCGGCCCGATCCCGAGCTGGTCGGCGCAGTGGAAGACGATGTAGCGGGCCTCGGGCTTCAGCCCCGCCCGATCCAGCAGCGGCCCGAGCCTGGCCCCCGTCCACTTGCCGATCGACGACCAGCCCTCCACGCAGTCGTGGCGGGTGATCTGGGTCCGGGCCGGCAGGGCGCGCAGGTCCGTCAGGCTCAGCGACAGCGGCCGCTCCACCAGTCCGTCCACGGCGATTCGCCAGTCGGCGAAGCCCGACGCCAGGTGCCGGGCGTACTCGGGCCCGCCCGGATGGCGCGTGCCGTTGGCCCGGAAGTCCGGTGAGATGTCGGCCGGCGAGAACTCCCGGGCCAGCGCCTTGCGGTCGGTGACCAGCCGCTGCGTCCGCCGGGTCAGGACCTCGGCGCCCTGCAGCATGGCGGTGAAGCGCGGATCGGCGTTCAGCCGGTCGCAGGCGCCCAGCATCAGGGCCCCCAGCGAGGCCCCGGCGCCCCGCAGCCAGCCGCGGCGGTTGGCGTCGCTCATGGACGGGCCTCCTCGGTCTCGATGGCGTAGCGGCCGGTGATCATGGATCGCATGTTGTTCCAGAAGCCTGACAGCACCACGAGCGCCACGTGCACGAGCACGAAGAGCACGATCAGCCCGGCGCAAATGAAGTGGACCGATCGCGCCGACTGCCGGCCGCCGAACAGGTCGATGAGCCACGGCGCGGCGGCGTTGAACCCCGGCGACATCGAGAGTCCCGTGAGCAGCATCAGCGGCAGCACCGCCAGGATCATCGCCAGGTAGGCGACCTTCTGCAGGAAATTGTACGTCCGGGCCGCCTCCCCCTTCGGGAAGCGCAGCCTCAGGTGGTCGATGACGTCGCGCCGGATGCTGCGGGGCCTGAGCTGCGCCCTTGTCGGCAGGAGGTCCCGCCGCAGGTGGCCGCCCGCCAGCGCGAAGCCCAGGTAGACGAGCCCGTTGATCACGAACAGCCAGGCGAAGAAGAAGTGCCAGCGGCGGCCGCTCGCCAGATCGCGGTAGCTGGGCACGGTGGCCCAGGCGGGGAAGCCGCGGGGCTCGCGCTTTCCGACCTGGCCCGAGTAGCCGAACAGGCCGGTGGTCTCGAACCGGGCGCCGCCCAGGGTCGTGACGCCCACCGGCCGGTCGTTCCGCTCCTGCATGGACATCGACATCCAGGGCTCCGCGAAGGTGGACGTCTGGCCCCAGTAGAGCGCCGGGTGGGCGTTGAAGATCTGCAGTCCGCTCATCAGGAGCAGGCTGACGGCCAGCACATTGACCCAGTGGGTCACCCGCGTGACGCCCGAGTGGCGCCGCACGAGAACCTTCTTTGGTCGGGCCTTCCCGCCCATGGCCGCTCCTTCCCCCGATGCGGCGGCGATCCTGCCACAGCCGGGATACGGGATCGACTGCGCGCCGGATGCGCCGGCGGGAACGCCCCAGGGTCCGCAGGCGCTTCTCTTTCGGGACGACAGGAGCGAGCCATGGCGGAAGAACGCGACGACAAGATCAACACCGAGGGCCGCAAGGCGAACGCCGCCCGGCCGCTGAACGCGGCGGACGATAACGCCGGCGCCGAACGTTATCCCCCTGCCCGCCGCGACGACGCCGTGGAGGGCTCCGGCGAGGCGCGGAGCTTCGATCCCGCCGCCGACGCGCCGACGCCCCGCCAGGGCGCCGGCGACACCGGCCCGCCTGCCGCCGCCAACGAGGGCCGCCTCGGGCCGGGCGCCGATCCGGCCGAGGGCAAGCGCTAGCCCCCACCGCCGAGCGCCCCTAAGCTCCCCGGCCATTCGGTTGCGGGAGGCGTGGGGTTGAGCGGCGAGGGCGTGGAAGTCTGGCGGGGAAGCGTCGCCAGCTGGGAATGCGACGCCATGGGCCACCTGAACGTCGGCTTCTACGTGGCCAAGAGCATGGAGGGGCTGATCGGCCTGGCCGCCGAGCTCGGCATGCCGCAGGCGTTCGCGCCCGACGCGCCCGCCACCCTGATCGTCCGCGAGCAGCACATCCGCTTCGTGCGCGAGGCCCATCCGGGCGCGCCGCTGCACATGACCGGCGGAGTGGTGGAGATGGGCGAGGACGAGGCGCGCCTGCTCCTCCTCCTGCGCCACCGCACCGGCGAGCTCGCGGCCAGCTTCCAGACCGTGGTGGCCCACGCCACCGCCGGCGAGGGTCGCGTCTTCCCCTGGCCCGAGCGGGTGCGGCGCCGCGCCGAGGCGCTCACGGTCGAGGTCCCGGCCCAGGCCGCGCCGAAAAGCATCGGCCTCGACCCGATCGAGAGCCAGGCCAGCCTGGAGCGCGCGGAGGCGCTGGGGCTGAAGCGCACGGCGCTGGGGGCCGTCCGCGCCGCCGACTGCGACGCCTTCGGCCGGATGCGCACCGAGCTGATGATGGCCCGCATCTCCGACGGCATCCCCCACTTCTTCGACGGCCAGCGACCGGGCGCGGCGGACGGCGGCGCGCGGGTCGGCGGGGCGGCGCTCGAGTACCGGCTGGTCCATCTGGACTGGCCCCGGGCCGGCGACCGGGTGGAGCTGCGCTCCGGACCGGCCGGCGGCGACGCCCGCTTCCGCCGGCTCATCCACTGGCTGCTGGACCCGGCGACCGGCCAGCCCTGGGGCGTGGCCGAGGCTATCGCCGTCTCCTTCGACCTGGAGACGCGCAAGATCATCACCCTGTCCGACGAGGCGCTGGCCCAGGCGAACGCCGGCGCCGTGCCCGGCCTGACGCTCTAGCCCGCGGCCTCGCGCAGCACCTGCCGCACCAGCTCCGGCCGCTCCATGGGCAGGAAGTGGCTCGTGCCCGCGACGGTCTCCACCGTGATTCGTCCCGTGGCCAGGAGTTCCGGCAGGTGGTCGTCCAGCCTGGCGGTGGAGCCCTGCTCGGCGCGCAGGATGCGGATCGGACAGCGGGTGGCGCGGAAGGCGCCCCACGGATCGTAGTTATGGGAGCGGAAGTTCGACGCCTCCCATTCCGGTCTGCAGGTGAGCGTCACGCCGCCCGCGCCGTCGGCCCGGAAGCCAGCCTCCACGTAGTCGGCGAGCTGGACGTCGCTCCAGGATCGGAACGCCCCGCGGCCGCGGTAGGCCTCGACCGCCGCGCGCTTGTCCGGGAAGCCGGCGCGGCGGCGCAGCGCCCCCTGCACCAGAGGAGACTCTGCCACGGCGGGATCGTCCTCCGAGCGGTGGCCCGGCGTGTGGATCAGCACCGGATCAAACAGCGCCAGAGCCTTGACCCGCGCGGGCTCGGCGGCCGCGGCCAGCAGGCTGGCGGTGCCGCCCATGGAATGGCCGCCCAGCACCACCGGGCCCTCGGTCGCCGCAGTCAGCAGTGCCCGCAGGTCGTCACAGAACTCGCTCCACCCGTCGCGGCCTTCGATCACCGCCGGCAGGGTGCTCGCGCCGTGGCCGCGCAGGTCGATGGCCAGGATCCGCAGGCGCTCGCCCAGGGGCCCGAGGATCGAGCGGTAGGTGCGGGCGTTGAAACCGTTGGCATGGGAGAAGACGATGTCCACCGGCCGGTCCGGCGGCCCGAAGTCGAGGACGGCCATCGCCCCGCCGCGCCCGGGCAGCTCCACCGTCCGCGCGCGCGGTTCGTACTCGACCTCGGTGTCCATCAACGCCCTCCGACCGTCCCCATATAACCGCCGATCACCTCAGGAGAAGACATGAAGCTGGCCACCATCGGCTACGAGAGCGAGACCCAGGGCGCCGTGATCGAGCGGCTGAAGCGGGCCGGGGTGGAGGTGCTGATCGACGTCCGCGCCGTGGCCGCATCCCGCCGGGCGGGCTTCTCCAAGACCCTGCTGGCGGCGAGCCTGAAGGACGCCGGCATCGACTATGTCCACCTGCGCCAGCTCGGCACGCCCAAGCCCGGCCGCGACGCCGCCCGCAAGGGCCACATCGCCGAGATGCGGGCTATCTTCGAAGGCCACCTGGCCGAGCCCGGCGCCCAGCTCGAGCTCGCCAAGGCCACTGAGATCGCCCGGGAGAGGAAGGCGGCCCTCCTCTGCTACGAGGCCGACCACCGGGGCTGCCACCGGGCCATCGTCGCCGACCGCATTTGCGAGACCCTGGACTGCGAGATCGAGAACCTCTGAGCTTGGCGTCCCTCGCGTAAGGGGACGATGATGATGGCCTTCGGGAGGAAACCGCCATGAACGCCCCAGCCCAGTTTGACTGCACGACCCAGGCCTGGACCTGTTTCGACGTCAGCATCGAGGACCACGTCGCCCACATCCGGCTGAAGCGGCCCGAGGCGATGAACACCATGGTCCGGGCGTTCTGGAACGAGCTGCCGGCCATTGTCCGCGACATCAACGACAATGCGCGCGCCCGCTGCATCGTCATCTCGTCCACGGGCAAGCACTTCTGCGCCGGCATGGACCTGGCGGTGTTCGGCGGCGGCGGCTCCACCTCGTCGGCGGCGTCCGAGGACCGGTACGTCAACGCCGAGGCCATGCGCTTCCACGTCAAGCTTCTGCAGGACAGCTTCTCCTGCCTGGACGAGGCCCGCATGCCGGTAATCGCGGCGATCCAGGGCGGCTGCGTCGGCGGGGCGGTGGACATGACCAGCGCCTGCGACATCCGCTACTGCACCACCGACGCCTTCTTCGTGATCCAGGAGATCAACATCGGCATGACCGCCGACGTGGGCACCTTCCCGCGGCTCTGCAAGCTGATCCCAGAGGGCTGGGTGCGCGAACTCGCCTACACTGGCCGGCGGCTGCCGGCGCTGCGGGCGCGCGAGATCGGCCTGGTCAACGAGGTGTTCGACACCCACGAGGAGGTGGTCGCCCACGCGCTCGCCACCGCCCGCGAGATCGCCTCGAAGGTGCCGCTCGCCGTCACCGGCTCCAAGGTGATGATCAACTACGCCCGCGACCACTCGATCAGGGACGCCCTCGACTACATCGCCGTCTGGCAGACCTCGATGTTCTCCGGTCCGCACATGGCCGAGGCGTTCAAGGCCAAGGCCGAAAAGCGCGAGGCGGACTTCCCGGACCTCGCGCCCCTGCGCCACGAGATGTGAGCCTAGCGGGCGGTCTCCGCCGGCAAGGCGAGCCAGCTCAGCTTCTCCCGGTCGGTCGCATCGAACTCCGCGGCCGTGAGGTCGCAGCCCGCCATGCGCGCCTGGCTGACGTCGGCGTCGAGGAACCGGGCGCGCGGCGCCGACGCGCCCCGGAAGTCGGTGTTGCGCAGCGAGGCGCGGGTGAAGTCGGTGCGCACATAGCGCCCCTCGGCGATCATCAGCGGCCCCATCCGGGCGCCGCGCAGGTCGGCCCGGGCGAGCTGGGCGTCGGTGAACTTCGCCCCGCGCAGGTCGGCGTCGCGCAGGTTCGCCCCGCGCAGGTCGCAGCCGGAGAGGTCGGCGCCCTGCAGCTCCACGCCCTGCAGGTCGAGGCCGAACAGGATGGAGCGCGGCGCCACCAGGGCGGTGAGCTTGCGGTTGCGCAGGTTGCGGAGCGGGCGGAAGTCCACCTCCGGCAGGCTGACCACCCGGCCGCGGGCCCCGTCGGACTCGCAGTAGGCCTCGTGCTCGGCGAGGATCTCCTCCAGTGGCCGGTCGTCCACATAGGCGAGCGGCGCCGGCGCGCGGAGCACGTCGGTGAGGTCGGCGTCGTCGAGGCGGGCGTGCTCCAGGTTCACCCCGGCCAGCACGGCCCGCTTCATGGAGGCGCCGGTCAGGTCGGCGCCGCCCAGGTCCGCGCCCGAGAGGTCGGCCCCGTCGAGCACCGCCCGGTGCAGGCGCGCGCCCGAGAGCACGGCGCCGGCGAGGCTGGCGTCGGTGAAGTCCACGGCCATGGCGATCGCCCCGGCCATCTGGGCGCCGGCGAGGTTGGCGCCGGTGAGGACGGCATAGTTCAGCTCGCCCGGCCGGTGCTCGTGGCGCAGCACCCGGAAGCCGTCGAGCTTGTCCTGCAGCGCGATGCGGCCCTCGCGCAGGTCGCAGCCGGCGAGGTCCGCGCTGGCCAGGTTCGCCCCGCGCAGGCAGGCGCCGCGAAGGTCGGCGCGCCTGAGGTTCGCGCGCCGCAGGTCGGCCTCGCGCAGGTCGGCCCCGAACAGGATCGCCCGCGACAGGTTGGTGCGGGACAGGAGCGCGCCCTCGAGCTTGGCTCCGGCGAGGTCGGCCTCGCGCAGGTCGAGGCCCTCCAGCGAGCAGTTGGACAGGTCGGCGTAGGTCAGCGACAGCCGGCGACCGCCCGCGCGCCCGGCCAGGTAGCGCTGGTGCGCCTCCACGGCCTCGCGCAGCGCATTGGCGTCGAGCGCCACATGATGGGGGACAGCCTGGGTGGACATGGCGACCTTGCTTGCCCGCGCACCCTGCGCCGCGCCGCTTAAGGAACGGTTGCGGCGTTAAGCTTTCCCGCCGCCCAGGTCGCGCCCGGGAACATCCCGGATCGCGTCCGAGGCCCGCCTCGCGAGCTGCTGCTCGCGCCAGGTGATGAACAGGGTGGAGCCGACCACGACGGCCGCGCCCGAGAGCGTCCAGACGCTCGGAACCTCCTGGAACAGGAAGAAGCCGGCGGCGACCGTGAACACCAGCCGCGAATAGTCGATCGGCGCCATGGCCGCGGCGTCGCCGATCTGCATGCCCTTGATGTAGCAGCCCTGGGTGATGGTGCCGAAGACGCCCATCACCGCCAGCAGGGCGAGGTCGACGGGCGTCGGCCATTTCCAGTCGATGATCGCGCCCGGGATCGACAGCACGAGGCCGAGCGTCACCGCCCAGACCAGCAGGACCGTCGGCGAGTGGTCGCGGGTCATCACCTTCATGCCGGTGATGGTCAGGGCGAACAGGAAGGACGAGGCCAGCATGGCCAGCGCCGGCAGGCCTATGGCGAGCTCGCCGCCCGCGCCCGGCCGGACCATCAGCAGCACGCCCAGGAACCCCACCACCGCCGCGCCGATCCGCAAGGGCCCCACCTTCTCGCGGACCACGAAGGCGGCGAGGGGGACGAGCCAGAGCGTGCGGGTGAACGACAGGGCGTTGGCGTCGGCCAGGGGCATCTTCTGGAAGGCGTAGAAGGAAAGGATCAGCCCCACCGTCCCGGCCGCCGAGCGGAAGAACAGTATGCCCGGCCGGGTGGTGCGGTAGGCCGCCCGCCCCTGCTTCAGGATCAGGGGCAGGAGGACCAGGAACCCGGCGAGCTGGCGATAGAAGGTCTGCAGCGCCGCCGAATAGTCCCCGCCGAGGTACTTGATGAGCGTCATCATCACCGTGAAGCCCGCGGCGGAGGCGAGCATCCACAGGGCGCCGTGGACGTTGGGCGCCAGCCCCCGGCGCGGCTTGGCGGGGGCCAGGCCCGGTTCGTCGGTCATTCGCCCGCGGGCTGCGGCGCGAACTCGCCGAAGAGCTCGAGGAACGGCGACTGGGCGGCCACGTCCCAGGCATGGCGTCCGCCGACGGTGATGCCGCCGTCCACCACCAGGTGCGCGCCCGAGACGAAGGCCGAGGCTTCTGAGGCCAGGTAGAGCGCGGCCTGGGCGATGTCCTCGGGCATCCCGGCCTTGGGCACCGGCTGCACCTTGGGCGCGAACTCCACGACACGGGCGGCCATCTGGTCGGCCACCTCGCGCGGCAGCCCGAGCGAGGCGCCGAAGATCGAGGTGGCGATCAGGCCGGGGCAGATGGCGTTGACCCGGATCCTCTGCGGCGAGAGCTGGGCGGCGGCCACCCTGCTCATGTGGATCACCGCCGCCTTGGCCGAGGAATAGGCGATCGGCCCCCAGCCCGCCTGCAGGCCGGCGATGGAGGCGGTGTTGATGATCGAGCCGCCACCGCGCTCCAGCATCAGCGGCACGGCGTGCTTCATGCCGAGGGCGGGGCCGCGCACCAGGACGTCGTAGATCCAGGTCCAGCGCTCCGCCTCGATCTCGGGGATGGTGCGCATGGCGTCGGAGATGCCGGCGTTGTTGAACAGGACGTCGAGCCCGCCGAACTCGGACTTCGCCAGCCCCAGGGCCGCGGCGATCTCGCTCTCCACGGTGACGTCGCAGCGGGCGTAGCGCAGGCGGCCCGGGAACCGCTGCTCGAGCATCCGCCCCTTCTCGTCCTGGATGTCGGCGGCGACGACGCTGGCGCCCTCCGCCAGGAACAGCTCCACCGTGCCAAGGCCGATCCCCGACACGCCGCCGGTGATGACGGCGACCTTGCCCTCCAGACGTCCAGCCATGCGACCCTCTCCCCGTGTTCTTTGGTTATCGGCGATAAGTAGCGCAAACCCTCTCCCCTTGGGAGTGGGAAGGGTGAGGGCGGCGGAGGACGTCGGCGTGGCGCTCTGGAGGGGTCGGCGCGACCCGGCCCCTCGGCGGCTCCGGGCCCAGAGTCCGAGCCGCCCTCACCCCGACCCTTTCCCCATGGGAGAGGGAGAACTAGTCGATGGTCACCACGACCTTGCCCATGGCCTTGCGGCTGGCCAGGTGGCGGATGGCGTCGGCGGCGCGCTCGAGGGGGAAGCGCTCGGAGACGTACGGCTTGATCTTGCCGTCCTCGTACAGCTTGAGCAGCTCCTGGACGCTCTGCTGGTGGCGCTGCGGGTTCTTGCCCACCCAGGCGCCCCAGAAGACGCCGACGATGTCGCAGCCCTTCAGCAGGGCGAGGTTCAGCGGGATTTTCGGGATGTCGCCGGCGGCGAAGCCCACCACCAGGTACTTGCCCTCCCAGGCGATGGAGCGCAGCGCGGGCTCGGCGTAGTCGCCGCCGATGGCGTCGTAGATCACGTCGGCGCCGTTCGGCTGGGTGGCGTCCTTGAACAGCGCCGCCAGCTCCTTCTGGCCGTCGCGGTCGAAGGGCCCGCGGCCGTAGACCACGCCGCCGTCGGCGCCGTGCCTCTTGCAGAGCTCGACCTTCTCCTCGGAGGAGGCGGCGGCGATCACGCGTGCGCCCATCACCTTGCCGAGCTCGACGGCGGCCAGGCCGACGCCGCCGGCCGCGCCCAGCACCAGCAGGGTCTGGCCGGGCTGCAGGTCCGCGCGGTCCTTCAGCGCGTGGTAGCTGGTGCCATAGGTCATGATGAAGGCCGCCGCGTCGTCGAACGGCATGGAATCGGGGATCTTCACCAGCCGCGCGGCCTCCAGCGCCAGCTCCTCGGCCATGCCGCCCCAGCCGGTGTTGCCCAGCACCCGGTCGCCCGGCTTCACATGGGTCACGCCCTCGCCCACCGCCTTCACGATCCCGGCGATCTCGCCGCCCGGCGCGAACGGGCGCTGCGGCTTGAACTGGTACTTGTCCTCGATGATCAGGACGTCGGGGAAGTTCACGCCCACCGCCCTCACCTCGACCACCGCGAAGCCGGGCTTGGCCTCGGGGGAGGGCACATCCTCCAGGACCAGGGTGTCGGGCCCGCCGACTTCCTTGCTGAGCAGCGCTTTCATGGGACGTCCCTCCGGTCCGGTCTGATTGAGCCGGGGACGCTATCCCAGTCGAACGGATGTTTGAAGTGTCGCTCGGGAGCGATTTGGTAAGCGGACGCCGCTCACCTATATTCCGCGGCCTCCAGAAGGACTTTGCCTTGGGCGTGACCCTCGATCTTTCGCGCGCGCCGGCCCGGCCGCTCGCGCCGACAAACCTCACCGGCCTGTCGCGGGCCGAGCTCGCCCAGGCCCTGGTCGAGGCCGAAGTCGTGCGCCCTGAGAAGGCCAAGATGCGCGCCAGCCAGCTCTGGCGCTGGATGCACCACTACGGCGTCACCGACTTCGCCCAGATGACCGACGTGGCCAAGGAGACCCGCGCCGCGCTGGCCGCGACGTTCTCGCTGGCCCGTCCCGAAGTCGTCGAGCGCCAGGTGTCCAAGGACGGCACCCGCAAGTGGCTGATCCGCATGGCTCCGGGCATCGAGGTCGAGACCGTCTACATCCCCGACGTCGGCCGGGCCGGGGCGCTGTGCGTGTCCAGCCAGGTGGGCTGCACTCTGAACTGCACCTTCTGCCACACCGGCACCCAGGCCCTGGTGCGCAACCTGACCGCGGCCGAGATCGTCGCCCAGGTGCAGGTGGCCCGAGACGACCTGGGGGAATGGCCGTCGCCCAAGGAAGACCGCCGACTTTCCAATATCGTCTTCATGGGCATGGGCGAGCCGCTCTACAATCTCGACCACGTGGCCCAGGCGATCGACATCATCGCCGACAACGAGGGCATCGCCATCTCGCGCCGGCGGATCACCGTCTCCACCTCGGGCGTCGTCCCGCAGCTCGAGGCGCTGGGCACCCGGACCCAGGCCATGCTGGCGATCTCCCTGCACGCCACCAACGACGCGCTGCGCGAGAAGCTGGTGCCTCTCAACAGGAAGTACCCGCTCCAGGAGCTGATGGCCGGTATCCGCGCCTACCCGGGCCTGTCCAACGCCCGGCGGGTGACCTTCGAGTACGTGATGCTGAAGGGCGTCAACGACAGCCCGGCCGAGGCCAAGGCCCTGGTCCAGCTGCTGCGCGGCATCCCGGCGAAGATCAACCTGATCCCGTTCAACCCCTGGCCTGGGACCGAGTACGAGTGCTCGGACTGGAAGACCATCGAGGCCTTCGCCGCGATCCTGAACCGCGCCGGCTACGCCTCGCCGATCCGCACGCCCCGGGGCCGGGACATCCTGGCCGCCTGCGGCCAGCTGAAGAGCGAAAGCGAGAAGCTGCGGGCCAGCGCCCGCCGGAAGATCGCCGCCGCCGACGCGGGCGAGGCGGCGTAACAGCGTCCGCTCCCCTAACCCCGGGCAGCCGTGCTATGGGGGCGGCCAGTACTCGAGGGGCCGGCGTCACACATGCCTACACCGATCCAGTCGCCTGAGATCCAGGCGTTCGCGCAGGGCTTCCCGATCACCCTGCTGCACGCCGGCGTAACGGTCCTGATCCTGCTGGCCGCCGCGACCCTCTATGTCCTGCTGACCCCGCACCGGGAGATCACCCTGATCCGCGAGGGCAACACCGCCGCGGCGGTGTCGCTGGGCGGGGTGCTGGTGGGCCTGGCCATCCCGCTGGGCGTGTCGCTGAACGCCTCGACCAACCTGATCGAGATCGGTCTTTGGGGCGTCGCCACGGTTGTCGTCCAGTTGCTGATCTTCCGCCTGGTGGACATCGTCCTGCGCGGCCTGCCCCGGCGCATCCAGGAGGGCGAGATGTCCGCCGCCGCCATGCTGGTCGGCGCCAAGCTCGCCACGGCCATCATCATCGGAGCCGCGGTCTCGGGCTGACATGCATTTCCCAAGGCTTCCAGACTGGCTGATCTACGCCTGCGTGGTGGTGGCGCTGCTGATCGCCGCCGTGGGCCGGCAGGAGCGCGCCGACGCGCCCGAGCCGCCTCCGCCGGCGCCGGAGGTGGAGGGCGAGGCCCTCGGCCCCGCCTCGCCGTTCGACCCCTCGGTGGTGGTGGACGTGCCCGACGAGACCGGCCCGGCCACAGGCACCGCCTTCTCCATCGCCGAATCGGGCGTCTGGCTCACCGCCCGCCACGTGGTCGACGGCTGCGGGACCACGGCCATCGTGGTCGGCGACGGCCGCGGCGTGGCCGCCCGCGTCAGCATCGATCCGCGCGGCGAGGCCGCGATCCTGACCACCGACGGCGGCGCGCCGTCGCTGCCGCTGGCGCTGGCCACCGAGCTGCACCGCGGCGAGCGGGCCTATCATCCGGGCTATCCGCAGGGTGAGCCGGGCGAGGCGACGTCCAAGCTGATTGGCCGCGAAACCCTGGTGGTGCGCGGTCGCGGCGCCCGCTCCGAGCCGGTGCTGGTCTGGGCCGAGACCGGCCGCACCGAGGGCCTGCGCGGCACGCTCGGCGGCCTGTCCGGCGCGCCGGCCCTGGACGGGCAGGGCCGGGTGATCGGGGTGACCATCGCCGAAAGCCCCCGCCGCGGCCGGATCTACACCACCGCGCCGGAAACCGTGGAGGCGACGCTCGCCAGCACGCGCCGCCGGTACGCCGGCTCCCCCGCCGCGACGTCGATCACGCCTGACAACTACTTCCGGGTCGCCGACAACCTGCGCCGGGACCTGCGCGTGGCGCAGGTCGTCTGCCTGAGCGCCTAGGGCGGGTCCGCGGCGGGCTTCGGCTGCCGGGCGGCGACGATGAAGGCCAGCACGATCGCCACGACGCCGATCGCGGTGGAGTAGAGGAAGAACACCACATAGCCCGAGCCGAGGGCCGCCGGCGTCACCGCCGACTTGGCCGCGCCTTCGGCATAGGCTTCCGGCGGCAGGGCGGCGAACAGCCCCTTCAGCGGGGCGAAGACGCCGCCCGCGTCGGCGCCGGCCGCCGAGCTTTCCACGATCCGCCCCGACTGCGACGCGATCAGCTTGCCGGGCAGCGCGTAGAGCGACGAGAACAGGGCGTACTGGGTCGCGGTGAACCCCGCCGAGGTCAGGCTGGACATGTAGGCGATCAGGCAGGTGCCGGAGAAGCCGGACGCCACGTTGTCGACGCCGATGGCGATGAACAGGGCCGGAAGGTCCGCCCCCTGCAGGGCCAGCCAGGCGAACACCAGGTTTGACGCCGGGCCCGCGAAGGCGCCCACCACCAGCGAGCGCATCAGGCCGAGCTGGGCCACCGCCCAGCCGCCGAGGCCGACCCCGAAGACGGTCATGATCACGCCGAACACCTTCCGCACCTCGGCGATCTCGGTCTTCGAGTAGCCGAGGTCGGCGTAGAACGGGTTCATGATGTTCAGCACGAAGTCCGACAGCCGGTAGACGCAGATCAGCGCCAGGATCAGGGCGGCTACGCCGCGGTAGCGGACGAAGAAGTCGCGCAGCGGATCCCCCAGCGCCGCGGCGAGGTAGACGCCGGGCCGGGTGCGCAGACCGGGGATCGGGCAGGCGGCGAGCACAATGATCCCGAGACCCAGGGCGACCGCGACGAGTTGGGCGTAGACGCCCTCCGGCTTCATCGCCCAGAGCGCCGTCAACGCCTCGCCCGCCCCGGCCATGCCGAGGCCGCCGAGCGCGCCGGCCAGCACCGAGGCGTTGGCGGCGAGGCCCGAGCCCAGCACGAGCGCGCCGACGGCGAACAGCGCCAGCCTCGCCAGCCATTCGGGGAGCTCGAGCGCGGGCCGGGAGGGCGTCCCTTCCGCATGGATCGGCCGGACGATGTGGTCCTTCTCCTTCGGCGCGGCGAGGGCGCCGCCGACACCCACCGCCATGAGCGCGGCCATGACGGCGTAGGAGATGTTCCAGTTGAACTGTTCGGCCAGGATCAGCGGCGCGGCGCCGGCGGTGATCATGGCGATCCGGTAGCCCCACTGGTAGGCGGCGGCCATGGCGCCCTGCTTCTCCACCGAGGCGGCCTCGATGCGCCAGGCGTCGATGACGATGTCCTGGGTGGCCGCGGTGAAGCCGACGAACACCGCGAACGCCGCCATCAGGCCGAGGCTGGCCGCCGGGTTGGTCCCGGAGATCAGCCAGAGGCCGAGCATCACCAGCAGCTGGGTGGCGATCATCCAGGAGCGGCGGTGGCCGAGCCAGCGGGTGAGCAGCGGCACCCGCGTGCGGTCGACCAGCGGCGCCCAGAGGAACTTCATGGAATAGGCCAGCGTCGCCAGGGCGAAGACCGAGATCACGCTGAGCGACAGGCCGGCCTCGCGCAGCCACAGCGACAGGGTGTCGAAGATCAGCAGGTTGGGCAGGCCGGAGGCGAAGCCCAGGGCCAGCATCACCAGGGCGCGGCGCTCGAAGAACACCCGGACGCCGGCCAGCGCTCCTTTGCGGGGCTCAGTGGCTTCGGCGCTCATTCAGGTCTCCGCTCAGAACGCCCCCGCGCCCGTCACGCCCGGACCTTGGCGCGCGCCGCGAATTCCGTCCAGCCGCCGCGGGTCCAGCGCGTCAACGCGGCGCGCAGGGCGTCCGGCGACAGCGGCTTCACCAGGAAATCGTCCATGCCTGCGGCGAGGCAGGCCTGGCGGTCGTCGTCGAAGGCGTTGGCGGTGAGCGCCACGATCGGAGTGCGCAGGCCGTCGGCGCGCAGGCGCCGCGCCGTCTCCTCGCCGGAGAGGCCGGGCATGCGCATGTCCATCAGGATCAGGTCGTAGGCGGTGACCTTCACCGCCGAGATCGCCTCGGACCCGTCGATGGCGTGGTCCACCTCGCAGCCCTCGCGGGCGAGCAGGGCCTTGGCGAGGAGGGCGTTGATCGGGTTGTCCTCCACCAGGAGGATCCGGGCGCCCGGGGCCGCGGCCTCGGCGATGCGCTCGTCCTCGGGGGCGGCGGCGGATTCGGTCCCGACGCCGGCGGCGATCAGCACCCGCTCGGCCAGGGAGGCCCGGCGCAGCGGCTTGATCAGGTAGCCCGCGAAGCCGGCCTTCCGGTAGCGGTCCATGCGGTCGCGCTCTTCGGGGGCGAGCAGGATGATGGAGGGTCGGCGCTCGACCTTCTTCAGGATCGCGCCCTCGGCGGCCAGGGCGTGGTCCAGCAGCAGGACGTCGCCCGGCCTGGTGCGCTGCGCCAGGCCCGCCACGTCCGGCGCGCTGACGGCGCGGCCGCCGCAGGCCTGCACCTGCCGCCGCGCGGCGTCGCGCACCACGGGATTGGGCGAGGCGATCCCGACGGTGCGCCCGGCGAGGGGCGCGCCGGCGCCGGCCGCCGGGACGCTCGGGAAGGCGGCCTCGAACCAGAACAGCGCGCCGCCGCCACGGGAATTGTCGACACCGACGTCGCCGTTCATGGCCTGGGCGAGCCTGCGGGCGATGGCGAGGCCAAGGCCCGCGCCGCCGACGTCGGCATGGCCGACCTCGGTCTGGGTGAAGGCTTCGAAGATGCGGTCGCGGTCGTGCGCGGAGACGCCCGGCCCGGTGTCTTCGACGGTGAAGCGGACCCGGCCGCCGTCGACCGGGGCGGCGCTCAGGAGGACACCGCCCTGGGGCGTGAACTTCACGGCGTTTCCGGCGAAGTTGAGAAGGACCTGGCGCACCCGGCTCTCGTCGGCGCGGATGCGTCCGGCCTCGGCCGGAGCCGCCCAGGCGATCTCCAGGCCCTTCTCGCGGGCCCGCGGCGAAAGCAGTTCGCAGACGCCCTGCAGCAGGGCCTCCACGTCCACGGGCGAGGGGTGCAGGTCGACGGCGCCTTCGCCCAGCTTGGCGAAGTCCAGCACGTCGTTGACGAGGTTGAGCAGGTGCTCGCCGCTCTCGCGGAGGGCGGCCGAGTAGGCGCGCTGCTCGGCGGTGAGCTGGGTGCCCTCCAGCAGCCGCGCCATGCCCAGCACGCCGTTGAGCGGCGTGCGGAACTCGTGACTCAGCGAAGCGAGCTGCTCGGCGCTGATGTGCGTCCGCTTGGGACGCCGGGTCGACAGGGGGCGGGGCGGTCGGCGCATCGGGCGCCCGTTATCGCGCCAACCTTTTAACGTGAGGTCAAACGCCGCAGCCCCGGTCAGCGGTCGGACGCCATTTCCCGGGCGAGCGCGACCAGGGCGGCGCGGGCGCGGCCGTCGGGAATGCCGTCGAAGGCCTGCAGCAGCTCCAGCGCCCCCGGCTTGGCCAGGGCGCGGAACACCTCGTCGTCGTCCTCGCGGACCCCACCCTCCTCGCCGACCAGCCAGGCGACGGTGGTGCCGAGCGCCTGGGCAGTGCCGATCAGGGTCGAGGCGGCCACCCGATTGGCGCCGCGCTCGTACTTCTGGACCTGCTGGAACGAGACGCCCAGCGCCTGGGCGAGGTCGGATTGCGACAGGCCGAGCTGCCGGCGCCGCGCACGGATCCGGGCCCCGATCGCCAGCTCCAGCCCGGCCGTGCGGCCGGCGTCCTTGGGTTGCATTGCAACGCCTCCCATGGCGGGAGAATAACCTTAACGGCAAAAGGCTTTCGCCTTAAAGTAGACGCCGCCCTGAAGCCGTCGTTTACTCGTTTTCCCATGCCGCCACGCGCCGACATCGCCCAGGATCCCGTCGAGCTGCTTACGCAGCGCGAGCGCGAATGCCTGCGCCTGGTCGACCAGCATCTGAGCTCCAAGCAGATCGCCCGCGAACTCGGCATGTCGAAGACCTCCGTCGACACCTATTGCGACCGGGCCCGCCGCAAGCTCGGCGTACCAGACCGCTACGAGGCCGCCCGCCTCCTGCGCGGCCACGACGTTAACCCTGTCCTGATCGCGTCAGGACACGACACGATCAGGACAGACGACCGCCCCGAAGCTTGGCTCGATGAGCCGGCAACGAGGGAGGCGGCCTATGGGCGACTGGCAGAACTTCGACAACCGCGCGGTGATCGGCCGGGCGCTGAGACTGCGCCGGGAGATCGACGACTTCGAAGCCCGCTGGCCGACGCCGGCCACGCGGGACGAGGGGATCCCGGGCTTCACCTGGGACCAGCTGGAACGACAGCTCGTCGACCTGGCGGCGACGTCGCAACAGGCTTCGATGGCCCGGCACCTGGTCTCCGCGACCCGCAAGCTGGCGCCTTTCAAGCCTTCCGAGATGGTCCTGCGGGAAATCCTCTGCATGACCTGGGTTCTCCTCGACGAGAACTTCAAGCCCGAGCCCGAGGGATCGGCCGAAATGATCTGAGCCCCGTCGCCCGTCTCGGGGCGATCGTCGGCGTCGCGATCATCACCGCCCTGGCCTTCGGGGCGATGCTGGCCGGTCTCCACGCGCTCCAGGATCTGGCGACGAATTTCGTCCGGGCCTGAACGGACCCGAAACCATAACCCTGTTATCGATTTCGCCCGCGCCCAGAGAAGGCGCGCGCAGGAGACATCTCATGCTCAAGCAACGTCGTATGGTGGCGGAACAAATCGCCGGCGCGCTGTTCGAGGCCGAAGCGGCCATCGACGCGGCGATCGCCAAGACCGCCACGCTCACGGGCGTCATGCCGACCCTCCGGCGTGAAGCCGGCGCCTCGGCCCTGATCGGCCAGGACGCGGTCGAACGGGCCAGCCAGGCCATCATGGCCCTGGCCGAGGCCCGCCGGGCGATCGTCGAGACCCACAAGGAGCTCAGCATCGCCCAGGGCCAGATCGGCCTCGGCGCGGTGGCGCTCGGCGACACGGGTCAGGAGAAGCCGGATCCCACCGCCGGCATGCTGACGGCCAGCAGCCGCCGGCGCCTGCGGGCGGTGAGCGCGGCCTGACGCCTAGGGCGGACTTCCGTCCGCCCGCCAGCTCTGTCAGTTTCGAAGGGCCCAGCCTCGCCCGGCTGGGCCCTAGTCTGTTGGGAGATGGCGTGCAGCTGCCGCTCTGGATCTGGACGGCCTATGTGGTCGGCGTCTGCGGCTTCGCCCTGGCGGTCGGCGGCCGCTCGGAGAAGGTCGGCGCAGCGGCGATCCTCGGCGGCTGGATCGCCAGCGTCGCGGCCTCATCGTTCGGCGGCTGGGGGCGGACGTCCGGCGTGGAGATCGTCGACGTCGCCGTGCTTGCCATCCTTGTCGGCCTGGCGCTCCGGAGCCACCGCTGGTGGCCGATCTTCGCCGCCGGTTTCCACCTCCTGGCCGTGGCCACCCACTGGGCGCATCAGCTCGATCCCACGGTCGGCGGCTGGGCCTATCTCACCGCCGGCATCATCTGGGGTTACATGCTGGTCGCCAGCCTCGGCTGGGGAACATGGACTGCCTGGCGCGAACGTCAGCTCATCGAGAGGGCGGACCCCACCGGCGCGCCGGGCGCCACCCGCCGGTAGATCAGCGCCTCGGCCACATGGACGCGGCGGACCGCGTCGGAGCCTTCCAGGTCGGCGATGGTGCGCGCCAATCGGAGCGTGCGGGTCCAGCCGCGGGCGGTGAGGCCGCCGGTCTCCGCGGCGCGGGCGAGCAGGGCCCGGGCGGGGGCGTCGAGCGCGGCGATCTTCTCCAGCCAGTCGCCCTCGGCCAGGGCGTTCAGCACCGGTGTCTCGGCGCCGTCCGCCCGGCTGGCCTGCAGCTCGCGGGCCCGCATCACCCGCGCCGAGGCCTCAGCCGTGCCCTCGGCCGGGGACGGCAGGGCGAGGTCGGCCGGCGTCACCGGCGGCACCTCCACCTGCAGGTCGATGCGGTCCATCAGCGGCCCGGAGATCTTGGCCTGATAGTCCGACTGACAGCGCGGGGCGCGTCCGCAGGCGCCGCGGCCCGCCCCGCCGTGGCCGCAGCGGCAGGGGTTCATCGCCGCCACCAGCTGCACCCGGGCCGGGTAGCGGACATGGGCGTTGGCGCGGGCGACGACCACCTCGCCCGTCTCCAGCGGCTGACGCAGCGAATCCAGCGCCTGGGCGCCGAACTCCGGCAGCTCGTCAAGGAACAGGACGCCGTTGTGGGCGAGGGAGACCTCGCCCGGCTTGGCCTTCAGGCCCCCGCCGGTCAAAGCCGCCATGCTGGCCGAATGGTGGGGGGCTCGGAAGGGCCGGGCGCGGGTAAGCTGGCCCCGGGCGATCAGGCCGGCCACCGAATGCACCATCGACGTCTCGAGCAGCTCTTCCGAGGTGAGCGGCGGCAGCAGGCCGGGCAGGCGCTGTGCCATCATCGACTTGCCCGAGCCGGGCGGCCCCACGAACAGGAGGTTGTGACCGCCGGCCGCGGCGATCTCCAGGGCCCGCTTGGCGTTCTCCTGGCCCTTGACGTCGCGCAGGTCGGGGACGCGCTCGCCGTCGAGCATCGGTCCGGGCTTCGGCGCCGAGAGCACCTGGGTCCCCCGAAAGTGGTTGACCAGGGCGATCAGCGAGGGCGCGGCGAGGATGCGGGTCTCGCCCGCCCAGGCGGCCTCCGCGCCGCAGGCCTCCGGACAGATCAGCCCCAGGCCCATGCCCCCGGCCGCCACGGCCGCTGGCAGGGCGCCGGCCACGGCGGTGATCCGTCCGTCCAGCGACAGCTCGCCCACCGCCGCCCAGTCGGCCAGCGCGTCGGGCGGGATCACCCCCATGCCGGCCATGATGGCGAGCGCGATCGGCAGGTCGTAGTGGGATCCTTCCTTGGGCAGGTCGGCGGGAGCCAGGTTGGCGATGATCCGGCGGGCCGGCAGGGCGAGGCCGAGGCCGGCGAAGGCGGCGCGCACGCGCTCCCGGCTCTCCGAGATCGCCTTGTCGCCCATGCCCACCAGGAAGAACTTGGGCTCGCCGCCCGTGAACTGGACCTGCACGTCGACGCGCACTGCCTCGACGCCCCGGAACGCCACCGTCACCACCCGCGCGGCCATGACCCCAGCCCTTGTGCCTGGACAGAGTTTATCCACAAGGCCTCGCACATAGCGAAGCCTGGATCAAGAACAAATGTGGAACATAAGGGGAAAGCGTGACCGCGACGTGACAAACGGCGACGGAGTTATCCCCGCAAGCTAGGCCGCGGCGCGGAGGGATTCAATCCGCGCCCAGAGCACCTCGGCGGCGTCGACGCCCGTGAACCGCTTCAGCGCCACAGCGCCGGTGGGCGAGGTGACGTTGATCTCGGTGAGCCACTCGCCGATCACGTCGATGCCGACGAACAGCAGGCCGCGCGCCTTCAGCTCCGGGCCGATCGTGGCGCAGATCTCGCGGTCGCGGGCGGAGAGCTCGACCGCCTCGGCCTTTCCGCCCACGGCGAGGTTCGAACGGATCTGGCCCTTGGCCGGCACGCGGTTGATCGCCCCCACCGGCTCGCCGTCCACCAGCAGGATGCGCTTGTCGCCCTTGACCACGCCCGGCAGGAATTTCTGGACGATCACCGGCTCGCGATCGATCTGGGCGTGCAGCTCCAGCATGGCGTCGATGTTGGGATCGTCCGCCAGGTGACGGGTGACGCCCGAGCCGCCCCGGCCGTTCAGCGGCTTCATGACGATGTCGCCGTGCCGGGCGCGGAAGTCGTAGATGGCCTCGCGGTCGGCGGTGATCAGGGTCGGCGGCTGGAGGCCTGGGAACCTGGTGACGAACAGTTTCTCCGGCGCGTTCCTCACCTCCACCGGATTGTTCACCACCAGGGTCTTCGGGTGCACGACCTCCAGGAAGAAGGTCGTGTCGATGTAGTGCATGTCGAAGGGCGGGTCCTGGCGCAGCAGGACCACGTCGAACTCGCTGAGCTCCGCCTTGCGGAAGTCCGACAGGGTGGCGTGGCCGCCGCTCACCCGCTGCACCGTCACGTCGCGGCCCCGGGCGAACACCCGCCCGTCCTCCATGGCGAGGGTGTCGGTGGTGTAGACGAACAGGGAGTGCCCGCGGGCCTGGGCGTTCTCCATCATCAGGAAGGTGGTGTCGCCCTCGATGTTGATCCCCTCGATGGGATCCATCTGCACCGCAACCTTCAGCGACATGCGCCTCTCCCGACAGCTCAGGTCAGGGACATAGGCGGTGCGGCGGACGGGCGCTAGTTCAGCCTGAGGCGGACCCGCTCGCGCTGGGCCCGGGCGGCGAGCGCCGCGCCGCCGTCGAGGGTGGTGGCGCGGGCGAGCGCCTCCAGGGCGCCGGCGAGCGCGCCCTGGCCCTCGCGCGCCGCGGCCACGTCCAGCCAGGGGCGGTGATCGCCGGGGTCCAGCAGCGCCCGGCGCAGGGCGGCGCGCTCGGCGCGGGGGAAGTCCCGCACGGCCGAGGCGCGGGCGTAGATGGTGTTCTGCAGCCGGACCAGCACGGCCCGGTCGCTCACCGGCGCCATCAGCCGGTCCAGCCGGTCGGCGACGTTCGGGGTCAGGCCCGCGTGCAGGGCGCGGCGGGTGAGCTCAGACGGCAGGACCACGCGGCCTTCCGAGAACGGATCGAGCGCCAGCGGCCCCTCCTCAGTCTCGATCCGAAGCAGGAAGTGGCCGGGGAAGTCGACGCCCTGGACGGTCAGGCCGCAGCGGCGCGCGGCGTGCAGGTAGAAGACGCCCAGCGCCACGGCCAGCCCCTTGCGCCGCTCGGCCACGGCGATGATGTCGGCGTTGCCGGGATCCTCGTAGGTGAACAGGTCACCGCCCAGCCGCAGGTCCCCGGCCATGGATTCGGCCAGCGCCTCCTCGGCGCTCTCGCCCTTCAGGCGCTGCGACAGCCGCTCCACGGCGGCGGCGCCCATGTCGCGGGCGACCTGCGGATCGCGGCTCGGGTCCTCGTGAATGGCGCAGGCGATCGCCGCCTCGAGGAGGGGGAAATCGCCGTCCGTCGCGGCCCCGGCGTCCAGCAGGAAATCCTCGGCGTCCTCTCGCGTCATCGAAAACCCGTACGCGGCGCCCCCGTCAGGCGCCCTTCCATGCGTCCGGAATATGCACAGGAAGCCGCTTCGGTGCGAGCGCCACCAGGTCGAGACGAACCGTCGCATCCGCCAGCGCCGGACGCCGCGCGGCCAGCAGGGCGCCGGCCCTGCGCAGACGGTCGCGCTGGTCGAAGGTCACGGTCTCGAGGGCGTGGGCCAGGAGGGTGCGGCGCTTCACCTCCACGACCACCAGGGTCCGCCCGCGGATCGCCAGGAGGTCGATCTCGGCGATCGGCGTCTTCAGGCGGAAGCCGAGGATGCGGTAGCCCTTCAGCATCAGCCACACCGCCGCGATCACCTCGCCTCGCCGGCCGGAGAGCCTGGCCGCGGCGCCGCGGGCCGAGCGGGCCTGGCTCACTTGCCGGCCCTCATCTCCATGGCCCGCCGGTAGAGGTCGCGGCGCGACAGCCCCAGCGCCCGGGCCACCTCTGAGGCGGCGTCGGCGGGCTTCAGCCGGGTGAGCGCGTCGGCCAGCGCCGTATCGGCATCGGCGGCGCTCGCCTCCGCCTCCCGGCCGGGGCCCACCAGGACGACGATCTCGCCCTTGGGGGCCTCGAAGCGCGGATCGGCGGCGAGCTCCGAGAGCCGCCCCCGGACCACCGTCTCGTAGAGCTTGGTCAGCTCCCGGCAGACCACCGCCTCGCGGTCGCCGAGCACCGCGGCCATGTCGGCCAGGCTGGCCGCCAGCCGCGAGCCGCCCTCGAAGAACACGAGGGTGGCGCGCTGGCCCGCCAGCTCCTCCAGGAAGGTGCGCCGCGCGGCGCTCTTCGGGGGCGGGAAGCCGGCGAACAGGAAGCGGTCGGTGGGCAGTCCGGCGACGGACAGTCCGGCCAGCAGGGCCGAGGCGCCGGGGATCGGATACACCGGGAAGCCCGCCTCGGCGGCCGCCTTCACCAGCCGATAGCCGGGATCGGAGACCAGCGGCGTGCCGGCGTCCGAGACCAGCGCAACGCGCTTCCCCTCGGCCAGGGCGGCCATGGCCCTGGGCCGAGTCCGCTCCGCGCCATGTTCGTCGTAGCGCTCAAGCTTCGCGGACAGCCCATAGGCCGAGAGCAGCTTGCCGGCCACCCGGGTGTCCTCGGCCAGCACCAGGTCCGCGGCGTGCAGCACGTCGAGCGCGCGAAGGGTGATGTCCCGAAGGTTGCCGATCGGCGTGGCCACCACATAGAGGCCCGGCGCCAGCGGCGCATCGTCGAGGGCGGGCGGACGGAAGGCTCGGGCCATGGCGGAGGGTTCGCCGCTCGCGCCCGGAAAGGCAAGGGCGCTAAGATCGCCGCAGGACAACGACGAGGGGAGGAAGCCCATGCGGCGCGCGCTGCCGAAGGCCGGTCGGGACTGGCCGGCCGTGAAGGCCGAGATGCTGGGCTATGCCGCGGGCGACGTGCGCTGGCGGGAGGGCAAGACCGCCGTCTACGTGTTCAACGCCGGCGCCGACGTGGAGCAGGTGCAGAAGGAGGCCTACGTCCTCTTCATGAGCGAGAACGGCCTGGGTCCCGCCGCCTTCCCGAGCCTGAAGCGGATGGAGGAAGAGGTCGTGGGCTTTGGCCTGGAGCTGTTCCACGCGCCCGAGGACGCCCGGGGGACGATCACCTCCGGCGGCACCGACTCCATCACCATGGCCGTGAAGGCCGCCCGCGACTTCGCCCGCAAGCGTAAAGGGGTCGCGGGCCCGCTGAACATCGTCCTGCCGCGCTCGGCCCACCCCGCCTTCGACAAGGCCTGCGCGCTCATGGAGATCGAGGTCCGGCGGACGCCGCTCAGGGACTACCTCGCCGACCCCGCCGCCATGGCGGCGGCGGCCGACGCCGCCACGGTGATGATCGTGGGCTCGGCGCCCAACTTCCCCTACGGCCTGATCGACCCGATCGGAGCGCTCTCGGAGCTGGCCGTGGCGCGGGACCTGTGGCTGCACGTGGACGCCTGCGTCGGCGGCTACATGGCGCCGTTCGTGCGCATGGACGGGGCGGACATCCCGCCCTTCGACTTCGAGCTGCCGGGCGTGCGCTCCATCTCGGCGGACCTGCACAAGTACGGCTACTGCGCCAAGGGCGCCTCCACGGTCTTCTTCCGCTCGGGCGAGCTGCACGAACTGATGGTGTTCGACGTCCGCGACTGGCCTGGCGGGCGGATGGTGACGCCGACGCTGGCCGGCACCCGTCCCGGCGGCGCCATCGCCGCGGCCTGGGCGGTGATGAACTTCCTCGGCGAGGCGGGCTACCGTCGAAAGCACGCCCTGGTGACCGAGGCGCGGGAGCGGATCGCAGCCGGCGTCGAGGCGCTGGGGTTCACCGTGCTGGGCCGGCCGCAGCTCGGCATCCTGGCCTTCACCCGCGCCGATGTGGACTGTGTGGCCCTGTGGGCCAAGCTGCGCGAGCGTGGCTGGTTCACCGGCGTCACCACCGAGCCCAAGAGCCTCCACCTGATGCTCTCGCCGATCCACGCCGAGGTCGCCGACGCCTATGTCGCGGACCTGAAAAGGGCGCTGGAGGGCTCGCCGGCCGGGGCCGGCGTCGAGGCGCGCTATTCCTAGGTGAGCAGGGCGCGGGTGACGGCGTCGAGCACCAGCCGGCCGGCCGGCGTAGCGCGCAGACGTTGCGGATCGTCGGCGAGCAGGCCGAGTTCCACGAGCTCGCCGACCTTGGGCGCCGGCAGGTCGAGGGCGGCGATCTCGTCGCGGTCGACGCCCTCGGCGATGCGCAGGCCAGACAGCACCCGCTCCTCGGCGGCGTCCAGGGCGCTCAGCGTCTCGCGGCTGTCGAAGCCGAAGCCGGTCTCCGCCACGCGGGCGATGTAGTCGGCGGGCCTCGCGGCGGCGACCGTCGCCTCCCGGCCGGCCGGCCCGCGAATCCGGCCATGCGCCCCGGGACCCGCGCCCACATAGTCGTGGCCGCGCCAGTAGACGAGGTTGTGCCGCGAGCGTGCCGCCTCGCCGCGGGCGTGGTTGGAGACCTCGTAGGCCTCGAACCCCAGGGCCTCCAGGGTCGTCTGGGTGAGGTCGAAAAGCCGGGCGCCCGTCTCGGCGTCCACCGGCGCGATCCGACCCCGCCGGACGGCGCGGTCGAAGGCCGTGCCGGTCTCGATGGTGAGCTGGTAGGGCGAGACGTGCTCGGGGCCGAGGTCGACGGCGCGCGTGAGTTCAGCCGCCCAGGCCTCCGGCGTCTGGCCCGGGCGGGCGTAGATGAGGTCGACCGACAGCCGCGGGAAGGCCCTGGCCGCCGTCTGCGCCGCACGGATCGCCTGGGCGGCGTCGTGGTTGCGGCCGAGGAAGGCCAGCGCCTCGTCGTGCAGCGACTGCAGGCCCAGCGACAGGCGGTTCACCCCGGCGTCGGCGAAGGCGGCGAAGCGCGAAGCCTCGGCGTCGGTCGGATTGGCCTCCAGCGAGACCTCCAGGTCAGGCGCGGGGCTCCAGAGCCGGGTCGCCGCGGCGACGATCTCCGCCGCCCAGGCCGGATCCATCAGCGAGGGCGTACCGCCGCCGAAGAAGACCGAGGTGAGCGTCCGCGGGCCGGTCAGCGCCCGCTGCGCCTCGAGGTCGGCGACGATGGCCCGGGCGAGCGCGGCCTGCTCGTCGGTGCGCCCCCGGTCCTTGAACACGTTGAAGTCGCAGTAGGGGCAGATGCGCGCGCAGTAAGGCCAGTGGACGTAGACGCCCAGCGGCGCGAGGTCGCTCACAAGAGCGCCGCCTTCAGCTTGGCGAAGGCCCGGGCGCGGTGGCTCATGCCGTCCTTCTCCGCCGGCGCCATCTCGCCGAACGTCCGGTCGTGGCCCTGCGGCATGAAGATCGGGTCGTAACCGAAGCCGCGGTCGCCGCGCGGCGGGAAGACCAGGGTCCCGTCCACCCGACCCTCCACGACCACGGCCGGTCCGTTCGGCCAGGCGACCGCGAGCGCGCAGGTGAACCAGGCGGAGGCGTCCTCCGCGCCGGCCTCCTCCAGCCTCTCCTCGACCTTGCGCATGGCCAGCGTGAAGTCCTTGCCCGGCCCGGCCCAGCGGGCGGAGTAGATCCCCGGCTGACCCTCCAGCGCCGTCACCGACAGACCGGAGTCGTCGGCCAGCGCCACGAAGCCGCTCGCGTCGGCCGCGGCGCGGGCCTTCAGGAGCGCATTGCCGACGAAGGTCGTCTCGGTCTCGTCCGGCTCCGGCAGGCCAAGCTCGCCGGCGGTCAACAGCTCGAAGCGGTTGTCGAGGATCTCGGCCAGTTCGCGAGCCTTGCCGGGGTTGTGGGTGGCCACCACCAGTCTCGCGCCGGGCTCCAGCTTCAGGGCCATGCGTGTGTGCTCCAAGAGAGTTCGGCCGCGGACCATAGCGCCGGCCAGGCCTGTTGCATTGCAAAAGTTTAATATCGTTACTCGATATTCATTTGATCGAGAAACGATGCGGCCATATCGTTATTCAGATCGGGACGGACAACCCGCCCCACCCACCGCTGCACTGCAGCACAAACTGGAGATATGAGATGTCGGCTTCGATGATGTTCCTGGACCGTGTCGCCCTGACCTTCTTCGTGGCGCTCGCGGCCACCCCTCTGCTGGCGGTCGCCGCCGGCGTCGCGATCTAATAGGCTCCGCCCAGATGGGGTTCGCCCGACCCGCTCCGGCCCGGCACAAGGGCCGGACGGGCTTCGGCGGAGGAGGGGTGAAGATGCGCGCGCTTGGTCCTGGATCGGTTTCCAGCTTCCTGAAGATCATCCTCGACGTGGTGTTCGTCGCGCTCTGGATCACCCTGGGCGCCGTGACCCTGGCCCTGCTGGCCGCCCTGCTGTTCAGCTTCAATCCCAGCCTGCTGCTCTCCTCGATCCGCTCGCCCGACGCGGCCGAGCTCGTGGCCCGCGGCCCGCTGTTCGCCGGCATGCTGTTCGCCTTCGGCCTCTCCGTGGCCGGCGTGCTGGTCATCGTCCATTCCCTGCGCCGGATCTTCGTGACCCTCACGGCCGGCGATCCCTTCCACCCCGACAACGTCGGGCGCCTTCGCCTGATCGGCGTGATGCTGGCCGCCCTGGAGCTTGGCCGCTACGCCGTCTGGGGCATCTCCTCCTGGGCGCCGCTGGTCGACCGGGTGGAGCCCAACTTCAGCCTGACCGCCTGGTTTTCCGTCCTGGTGGTCTTCGTGCTGGCCGAGGTGTTCCGCGAGGGCGCGCGCCTGCGCCGTGAAGCCGAGCTGACGATCTGATGCCCATCCGCGTGCACCTGGACCGCGTGCTCCTCGAGCGGCGCATGTCCCTGACCGAGCTCGCCGACCGCGTCGGCGTGACCATCGCCAATCTGTCGATCCTCAAGACCGGCAAGGCCCGCGCCGTGCGCTTCTCGACGCTGGCGGCGCTCTGCCGGGAGCTGGACTGCCAGCCAGGCGACCTGCTGCTTTACGAGGCCGGTCCTGACGACGCCCCGCCCGACGAGGACGAGGGATAGCCCGCGAGTATGTTGCAGCGCACACGGAAGGCTGCGCCATAGTGACGCCAGCGGCGCGCTCGGCGACAGAATTCCTTGAACGGTGAAATCAGCGCTCTTATATGCACTGCAGCAATGCACCTCCCCGCATTGCAGCAGAGGAGTGTCGACCCATGTGGGCGAAGATCGAACGCTTCCTGGACGCCATGTTCGCGCCGCTGGCGCGCGAACTCGGCCGGCTCCCGCCGCAGGCGGTGCGCGGCCTGTTCGGCGGCTTCTAAGGACGAAACGGGATGTGCGGGCGGCTTTCTAGCCGCCCGTCGCCTGCCTCTGCATCACCACCAGCTCGCCGATCCCCTTGCGGGCGAGGCTGAACAGCGCCTCGAACTCGGCCTCCGAGAAGCCGCGCTTCTCGCCGGTGGCCTGGATCTCCACGATGTCGCCGTTGCCGGTCAGCACGAAGTTGGCGTCGGCCTCCGCCGTGGAGTCCTCCTCGTAGTCGAGGTCGAGCACCGGCGTGCCGGAGAACACCCCGCAGCTGATCGCCGCCACCTGGTCGAGGATGGGGTCCGTCGTGATCAGCCCCTCGTCCAGCAGGTAGCGGGTCGCCATCCGGAGCGCGACCCAGGCGCCGGTGATCGCCGCCGTGCGCGTGCCCCCGTCGGCCTGGACCACGTCGCAGTCGAGGGTGATCTGGCGCTCGCCCAGCGCCTTCATGTCCACCACCGCGCGCATGGAGCGGCCGATCAGGCGCTGGATCTCCTGGGTCCGGCCCGACTGCTTGCCCTGGGCCGCCTCGCGCCGGCCGCGGGTGTGGGTGGCGCGGGGCAGCATGCCGTACTCCGCCGTCACCCAGCCCTGGCCGCGCCCGCGCAGGAAAGGCGGCACGCCCTCCTCCAGGCTGGCGGTCACCAGCACCTTGGTGTGGCCGAAGCTCGCGAGGCAGGAACCCTCGGCATAGCGGTTCACGCCCGTTTCCAGCGTCACGGGACGAAGCAGGTCGGGGGCGCGCTCGGACGGACGCATGGTCGGGGAACTCCTTGGAGCCGTCCGGCGTCTTGCGCGGACGGAGGCCGCGCTTATCCTAGATCAGATAGGTCCAGTCCATGGGCGCAGTCAGAGCACAGCCGCAAGCCGACGTGACCAGTCCCTTCCTCGCCCGCGGGCCCTCGCTGGCCGAACTCGACGAGCGCGCGCGGGACATCTTCCGTCGCATCGTGGAAAGCTACCTCGAGACCGGCGAGCCCGTCGGCTCCCGCACCCTGTCGAAGAGCGGCATCACCCTTTCCCCGGCCTCGATCCGCAACACCATGCAGGACCTGACCCAGCTCGGCCTGCTGGGCGCGCCGCACGTCAGCGCCGGCCGGCTGCCGACCCACGCGGGCCTGCGGCTGTTCGTGGACGGCCTGCTGGAGGTGGGCGACGTTGGCGAGGAGGAGCGCCGCTCCATCGAGGCCCGGCTGCGCGCCCACGGCCGCAACTTCGAGGACGCGCTGAACGAGGCCTCGGCCATCCTCTCCGGCCTGGCCGGCGGGGCGGGCGTGGTGGTCACCCCGATCCGCGACGCGGGCGTCAAGCACGTGGAGTTCGTCTCGCTCGGCGTCGAGCGGACGCTGGCGATCATGGTCTTCGAGGACGGCACGGTGGAGAACCGGCTGATCCGCCTGCCGGCCGGGGTAACGCCCTCGGCGCTCACCGAGGCCGCCAACTTCCTGAACGCCCGCCTGCGCGGCCGCACGCTCATGGAGGCCAAGGCCGACCTGCGCCAGGACCTCGAGCGCGCCCGCCGCGAACTGGACGAGACCGCCGCGCGGCTGGTGGAGGACGGGCTGGCCGCCTGGGGCGGGGGCGACGACGACGAGCGGGCCCTGATCGTCCGCGGCCGGGCCAACCTGCTGGAGACGCGCGAGGCGGCCGAGGACCTGGAGCGCGTCCGCTCGCTGTTCGAGGACCTGGAGCACAAGGAGCAGCTCATCCAGCTCCTCGACGGGGTGCGGGACGGCCAGGGCGTGCGCATCTTCATCGGCGCGGAGACGCGGCTGTTCTCGCTTTCGGGTTCCGCCGTGATCGCCGCGCCCTATATGACGGGATCGCAGCGGGTGCTGGGCGCGATCGGCGTGATCGGGCCGGCCCGGCTGAACTATGCCCGGGTCATTCCGTTGGTGGACTACACCGCCCGCGTGCTTGGCCAGGTGATGAACGCGTAAGAGAGAGCAGTCAGACAGACATGTCCGAAGACAAGACGCCCGCCGAAGAAGCGGAAGCGCTCGCGGCCGATGCGGCGGTGGACCAGATCGAAGCCCTGAAGGCCGAGGCCGCCGCCCTCAAGGAGCAGGTGCTCCGCTACGCCGCCGACATGGAGAACACCCGCCGGCGCGCCGAGCGCGAGGCCAACGACGCCCGCGCCTACGCGATCCAGAAGTTCGCCAAGGACCTGCTGGCCGCCGCCGACTACCTGGCCATGGCCACCAACCATGCGCCGGCCGACCACGCCGACAGCGTGGTGAAGAACTTCGTCGTCGGCGTGCAGATGACCGAGAAGGAGCTGCAGGCCGCCTTTGAGCGCAACGGGCTGAAGAAGATCGACCCGAACAAGGGCGACCGCTTCGACCCGCACAAGCACCAGGCCATGGCCGAGCAGCCGGCGGAGGCCGGCGTCGCGCCGGGCGCCATCCTGCAGGTGATGCAGCCGGGCTACGAGCTTCTCGGCCGTCTCGTGCGCCCGGCCACCGTGGTGGTCGCCGCCAAGGGCGCGGCCGCGGGGCCGACCGGCGACGGCGGCGCCAATCCCTACGCGGCCAACGACGAGGGCCAGGGCGGCGGCGGGTCGGTGGATACGCGGGCCTGATCCCTCCCCATCAAGGGAGGGAGGATTTCGCGGCGCCCTCCAAAAGACCCGCTCGGACCCGTGCCGGCCCTCTTCCCCGGCCCACGAAAATGACTAATGTCGCAGGTCCCTTCCTGTCGGGGGCGCCGGGCGAGATTCGCCCGGGCGCAATGAGGTCCGGGACTAAGGCATGAAGCTGACGATCGAGCGGGCGGCGCTCCTGAAGGCGCTGGGGCACGTGCAGAGCGCCGTGGAACGGCGCAACACCATCCCCATCCTGTCGAACGTGCTGCTGTCGGCCGAGCGGGACCGGCTGACCTTCTCGGCCACCGACCTCGACATGGAGATCATCGACGAGGCCATGGCCCAGGTGGACCAGCCCGGCCAGATCACCGCGCCCGCCCACACCCTCTACGAGATCGTCCGCAAGCTGCCCGAGGGCGCCGACGTCTCGCTGTCGTTCACCGGCGAGGATCCCCGCCTGACGGTGGCTGCCGGCCGCTCGCGCTTCAATCTGCCGGTCCTGCCGGCCGGCGACTTCCCGGTGATGTCGTCGGAAGGCCTCGCCGGCCAGGTCACCGTCGACGTCACCGACCTGATCCGCCTGATCGACAAGACCCGCTTCGCCATCTCGGCGGAGGAAACCCGCTACTACCTGAACGGCCTCTACCTCCACACCGTCTCCGAGGGCGGCGCGCTCAAGCTGCGCGCGGTGGCCACCGACGGCTCGCGCCTGGCGCTGGCCGAGATGCCGGCGCCCGAAGGCGCGGCGGGGCTCCCCGGCGTCATCGTCCCGCGCAAGACGGTCGGCGAGGCGCGCCGGCTGCTCGACGACGCCGGCGAGAACGTGGAGCTGCAGATCAGCCCGCAGAAGGTCCGCTTCGAGCTGAACGGCGCGGCCCTGACCTCGAAGGTCATCGACGGCAACTTCCCCGACTACGGGCGGGTCATCCCCAAGGACAACAACCGCACGGTCATGGTCGACGCCAAGCTGTTCGCGCAGGCCGTCGACCGCGTGGCGACCATCTCCGCCGAGAAGAGCCGCTCCGTGCGCATGGCCATCGAGCCGGGCCGGGTGGTGCTGACCGTCCGCAACATGGAAGCCGGCCAGGCGGTCGAGGAGCTGGAGATCGAGTACGACGGCGAGCCGTTCGAGCTCTCGTTCAACGCCCGCTACCTGCTGGACATCACCGACCAGATCTCCGGCGAGGCGGCCGAGCTGCGCTTCGGGGGCCCCAACGACCCGGCCCTGGTCCTCGACCCGGCCGACCCGGACGTCCAGTACATCCTGATGCCGCTTCGGGTCTGACGCCGCCCCGGGGTCGACATCGATCAGGGCGCCTTGCGGTAGGTGAAGTCGAAGCTCGGCCCCCAGGTCCGGCCCTCGTCGCGGCTCTCCTCGCCGAGCTGGCGGACCGAGCCGTCCGCGCCCTTGGTGTAGGTCATCCGCACGGTCCGCGGCCGCCCGTCGGGCCAGTCGCCGGTCAGCACCATGGCCTGGCCGGTCCAGCCGCCGCGGAACTCCACCCACTCGCCGTCCTTGCCGGCCCAGGCCTGGCGCCATCCGCGGTCGGCGGGGACATAGGCGCTGAGGCTGCCGCCCCCGGCGCCGTTCCGGGGCCGCCAGGTCTCGCGGATCGCGCAGCCGTCGTAGAGCCGCTCGATCAGGCTCTCGGCGACCACGCGGTCCTGGCCGGTGGGCGTCACCCGCCAGCGCCCGACCCAGAAATCGAACTGCCCGCGCTCGGGCGTGGCGCAGGCGCCCTGCGCGAACGCGGCGGCCGGCGAGGCGAGCAGCGCGCCGGCGAGGAGGATCCTGATCATGAGGCGGAGGCTAGGCCGCGGCCCAGCCGGTCGCCATCACCCTGCGGCGAGCGCGCCTGCGCCCGCGACCGGCGTCAGTGGCCGTGCGAGCCCTCGTAGACGCCGGGGGCCAGGCGCTCGTCCTCCGGGCCTTCGGAGCCCTGGGCCAGGACGAAGCGGCGGTCGCAGTAGGGGCACTCCACGAAGGTGGCCTCGCCCATCTCCAGATAGACGCGCGGATGGCCGAGCGCGCCGCCGACGCCGTCACAGGCCACGCGGCCCGAGCGCACGGTGATCACCTCGGGCGCGGGCAGGTCGGGCGTCAGCGCCGGGCGGGCCGGCGCGGGCTCGGGACGGGACTGGGCCTCGGCGCCCTTGTTGCGGACTCGGCGAGCCATAGCGGGACCTCTCATTGCCGCGACCGCGGCGCGCGCCTAGGTATCGGACCACGGCTTTCGCCGTCAATCGAATGGACGGGCATGGACCTCCCCAAGTACGCGATCGAGGCAAAGGGCCTCATCAAGACCTACGCGGCGACCAAGACCACGCCGGAGATGAGGGCGCTGAAGGGGATCGACCTGGCGATCCCGCGCGGCTCGATCTTCGGCCTGCTGGGGCCGAACGGGGCGGGGAAGTCCACCTTCATCAACATCCTGGCCGGCCTGACGAAGAAGACCTCCGGCACGGTCAGCATCTGGGGCCGCGACATCGACGAGCGGCCGAGGGACGCCCGCGCGGCGATCGGCGTCGTCCCTCAGGAGATCGCCGCCGACCCCTTCTTCACCCCGCGCGAGGCGCTGGAGGTGGCCGCCGGCATGTACGCCGTTCCGCCGAAGGAGCGCCGCACCACCGAGCTGCTCACCGCGCTCGGCCTCGCCGACAAGGAGAAGGCCTACGTCCGCCAGCTCTCCGGCGGGATGAAGCGCCGGCTGATGGTCGCCAAGGCCATGGTCCACAACCCGCCGGTGCTGATCCTCGACGAGCCCACCGCCGGCGTCGACGTGGAGCTCCGCCGGCAGCTCTGGAACTATGTGGTCGAGCTGAACCGCAAGGGGGTGACCATCGTGCTCACCACCCACTACCTCGAGGAAGCCGAGGAGCTCTGCGACGAGATCGCCATCATCAACCGCGGCCAGGTGGTGGCCTGTGAGCCGACCCCGCGGCTGCTGGCGCGCATGGACACGCGCAAGGTGCTGGTTACGCCGGTCGAGCCGCTGACCGACGCGCCGGCGCTCCCCGGCTTCGAGACCCATCCCACCAAGGCGGGCGGTTTCTCGGTGAGCTACCGCACCGGCCAGTCCAGCGTGGAGCAGGTGCTGGCCGCCGTCCGCGCCGCGGGCCTGCACATCAAGGACATCTCCACCGAGGACCCCGACCTGGAGGACGTGTTCGTCAGCCTCACCTACGCCGCTGAACAGGCGGCGGAGATTTAGGAAGAGGCCTGCTACCCCGTCACATCGCGGATATCCGGCCACCGGTACGCCACTTCCCAGAGCAGCGTCCCGCCCGGGCCGGGCTCCCGCCGCGCCGGCTCAGCGACGCCGCCCAGGTGCTCGTAGAAGCCGCGGGCGTGGAAGTTCTCCCGCAGCACCGAGATCAGCAGCGAGCGGGCACCCTGTTCGCGCAGCGCCCGCGCCGTCCGGGTAAGCAGCTCGCGGCCGACGCCGCGGCCCTGGGACGGGCGCAGCACATAGAGCACGGCGATTTCCGCCTCCCCCTCGATCCCGCGCCGCGACGGCCCGCCCGAGGCGTAGCCCACCAGGCCGAAGCGGTCGGCGGCGGCCAGCGTCAGCGGCCCGTCCGGCCGGGTCAGGTCGCGGCGGAACCGGCGGGCGAACCCCGGCTCGCTCATCCGCGCCAGGAAGGCGTCGGGCAGCAGGCCCCTGTAGGTCTCGCGCCAGCTCGCGACATGGACGTGGGCCAGCGCCTCCGCGTCGGCCGGGCCGGGCGGGAAGATCAGGGCGGCGGACGCTCCACGGGCCTGCGTCATCCATCCACAGCTTGGGACCAAGGGGCGCACGGTCAAGGGCTCCCGATTAGTGATTCGTTAAGCTAGCGTCCCCCGTTCCATGAACGCACCCGCGCCAATCGCCCAGATGCCGGCAACGCCCGATCCCGCCGCCGGCGCCTCGCCGGTCATGGCGCAGTTCTTCGAGGCCAAGGCCCGCCAGCCGGACGCCCTCGTGTTCTTCCGCATGGGCGACTTCTACGAGCTGTTCTTCGAGGACGCCCAGAAGGCGGCCGCCGCCCTGGGCATCACGTTGACGGCCCGCGGCCAGCACGCCGGCGCCCCCATCCCCATGGCCGGGGTCCCGGCCCACGCCATGGAGGCCTATCTCGCCAAGCTGGTCCGCGCCGGATTCAAGGTGGCGCTCTGCGAGCAGATGGAGGATCCCGCCGAGGCGAAGAAGCGGGGCTCCAAGTCGGTGGTGCGCCGCGACGTCGTCCGCGTGGTCACACCCGGCACCCTGACCGAGGACGGCCTGCTGGACGCCCGTGGGGCCAACCGCCTGGCCGCGGTGGCGGTGCGGGCAGGCTCCGCCGCCGTCGCCTCGGTGGAGCTCTCCACCGGCGAGGTCGAGGTGCTGGCGACGGGCGTCTCGGGCCTGGCCTCGGCGCTCGCCGCCCTCGGCCCCTCCGAGATCCTGGTGCCGGACCGCCTGTTCTCCGACGAGGCGGTGAACCAGGCGCTGAAGGCCGCGGGCGGCTTCGTCCAGCCGCTCCCCCAGGCGCTCGCCGAGCCCGCCGCCTCGGAGGCCCGCCTGAAGCGCCTCTATGGCGTAGAGACCCTCGACGGCTTCGGGACCCTGACCGGCGCCGAGGTCTCGGCGCTGGGCCTGATCGCCGCCCACCTGGAGACCACCCAGGCCGGCCGCCTGCCGGCCCTCTCGGCGCCCCGCCGGGCGGGCGAGACCGACGTCATGGCCATCGACCCGGCGACGCGCGCCAGCCTGGAGATCGAAAGGGCCCAGTCCGGCGGCCGCGATGGCTCGCTGCTGTCGGCCATCGACCGCACGGTGACGGCGCCCGGCGCGCGCCTGCTCGCCGCCCGGCTCGCCCGCCCGCTGCTCGACCCCGCCGCCATCGACGCCCGCCTCGACGCGGTGGCCTGGTTCTGCGAGCAGCGCGGCCAGCGCCAGCGCCTGCGCGACCAGCTCAAGGGGCTGGGCGACATGGCCCGCGCGCTCTCCCGCCTGGCGCTCGGACGCGGCGGTCCGCGCGACCTCGGCTGCCTGCGCGACGGCCTGGTGGCCGCGGAAGCCGTCGTCGCCCTCTTCGCCCAGACCCGCGACCCGCTGGTCAATCCGCCGGGCGAGATCGCCGGCGCCCTGGCCGCGCTCAACCCGGACCTGCACGCCGACCTTCTGGCCTTCCGCGACCTGCTCTGCGCCGGCCTCGGCGCGGACCTCCCGGCGCTCGCCCGCGACGGCGGCTTCGTCGCCGCCGGCGTCCGTCCCGAGCTCGACCGGGCCCGCGCCCTGCGCGACGACAGCCGCCGGGTGATCGCCCAGCTGGAGGCCCGCCTCGCCCAAGAGAGCGGCGTGGCGCTCAAGGTCCGCCACAACGCCGTCCTCGGCTATTTCGTGGAGACCACCGCCAAGGCCGCCGAGCCGCTGATGGCCGCGCCGCTGAACGCCACCTTCATCCACCGCCAGACGCTCGCCAACCAGGTCCGCTTCACCACCGTCGAGCTGGCCGAGCTGGACGCGAAGATCGCCCAGGCCGCCGAGCGGGCGCTGGCGATCGAGCTGGAGACCTTCGAGGCCTGGCGCGAGGCGGCCCGCGAGGTCGCGCCCGCGATCCAGGCCGCCGCCGAGGCCGCCGCCCGCCTGGACGTGGCCGCGGCCTGCGCCGAATGGGCCGACGACGTGGGCGCGGTCCGCCCGGTCGTGGACCGCTCCACCGCCTTTGAGGCCGAGGCCGCCCGCCACCCGGTGGTGGAGACCGCCGTCCGCCGGGCCGGCGAGGCCTTCACCCCCAACGACTGCCGCCTCGACGGGGCGGGGGCCGGCGGCCCGCGGCTGTCCATCGTCACCGGCCCGAACATGGCCGGCAAGTCGACCTTCCTGCGCCAGAACGCGCTCCTGGCCGTCCTCGCCCAGGCCGGCTGCTTCGTGCCGGCGAAGCGCCTGCGGCTCGGCGTCGTCGACCGGCTGTTCAGCCGCGTGGGGGCCGGCGACGACCTGGCCCGCGGCCGCTCCACCTTCATGCTGGAGATGGTCGAGACCGCCGCCATCCTCACCCAGGCGACCCCGCGCAGCCTGGTGATCCTCGACGAGATCGGCCGCGGCACGGCCACCTACGACGGCCTGGCCATCGCCTGGGCCTGCGCCGAGGCCCTGCACGAGGTGAACCGCTGCCGGGCGTTGTTCGCCACCCACTACCACGAGCTCGCCGTGCTGGAGGGAAGGCTGGCCTATGTCGCCAACCTCAGCCTGCGCGCCAAGGAATGGAACGGCGACCTGATCTTCCTGCACGAGGCGGGTCCCGGGCCTGCCGACCGCTCCTACGGCGTGCAGGTGGCCAAGCTGGCCGGCGTGCCGCCCGCGGTGGTCGCCCGGGCCAAGGACGTGCTGGAGCGTCTGGAGCGCGAGGCCGGCGCCCCCGCCCACCTCGAGGACCTGCCGCTCTTCGCCGCCGCGGCCGAGGCCTCCTCCGCCGACCGCGCCGGCCCCAGCCCCGTCGAGGAGGCCCTGAAGGCCCTCGACCCCGACGGAATGAGCCCGCGCGAGGCCATGGACGCCCTCTACAAGCTCAAGGGCCTGCTGACCTAGGGCGCGCGCTCCGGATGTTGCGGCAGGCCGTCGTGGAGGCTGACCCACGGCAGTCTGGCGCTGAACCAGATGTGCATCTCCGGGCGCAGGGCGGCGGGGTCGTCGAGGGTGGCGAGCGCGACGCCGAGGCGCGCGGGCGGGTCCTTCGGCGCCGCAAACATCGGCGTGCCGCAGCGGGCGCAGGACAGCCGGTCGAGCCGGTCCGACGAGGGCCAGCGGGTGGTCTCGCCCTCGTGCGCGATATCCTCGGCGAGGAAGATCGCCCGGGCGAAGAACGGCGCCCCGGTCGCCCGCTGGCAGAGCCGGCAGTGGCAGACGCGCACGTTCGCGGGCTCGGCGGTCGCCCGCCAGCTCACCTGCCCGCAGAGGCAGCGCCCGGTGTAGTCCGCCATGGCCGGAATCCCGACGACCTGTGTTCTCCCAGACCTAGCGCGCACGGCGACGCTTGCCTACGTACGCGGTTCGCTTCGGGGGAGGTGAGCATGGGCGCGCTGCATCTGGACACCGCGGTCCGCCGCGACGGCGAGCGCCTGGTGGCCGAGCTGTCGCGGGACTGGGAGATCTGGGGCCCGAACGGCGGCTATGTCTCCGCCGTCGCCCTGCGCGCGGCCGGCGCCGTGGTCCCGGACGGCCACCGGCCGGCGACGCTGAGCGTGCAGTACGTGGGCGTCGGCGGCTTCGGCGAGACCGAGTGCCGGGTGAGCCCGGTGAAGCAGGGGCGCAGCGCCTGGCTGGTCAACGTCGAGCTCGTCCAGGCGGGGAAGGTGTTCCTGCAGGCCCAGGTCTGGACCACCAGCCGCACCGACGGCCCGGTCACGGCAGAGGCGGCGATGCCCGACGCTCCCGGGCACGAGACGCTCCTGACCTACGAGGAGCATGCGCGGCGCCACTACGGCGACCAGGCCCCGCCGCCGCACGTCTTCTGGAGCAACTTCGACGGCAAGCCCCTGAGGTGGCAGCCGTTCGACGGGCCGCGCCAGCCGGGTCCCGCCCAGCTCTCGGAGTGGTTCCGCTTCCGCGGATTCGAGCCGGGAGCGGACCCTTTCCTGGACTTCGGCCGGGCGGTGATCCTGCTCGACACCCTGATCTGGCCGACCCACCACCGCGGGCTGCCCGAGGCGCCGGACTACATCGCCCCGAGCCTCGACCTGACGGTGTGGTTCCACGACCCGCCGGGGGCGGCCGAGTGGCTGCTGGTGGACGGCGTCGCCGACACCGCCCGGGCGGGCCTGATCCACGGCCACAGCCGGCTGTGGGCCGAGGACGGGCGGCTGGTGGCCACCGGCGGCTCCAACCTGCTGCATACCCCGAGGCGTTAGCCCTGGGCGCAGACCTCGCCCAGCTCGCTGGCCAGATGGTCGAACATCAGGCGCATGCGACGGCTGCCCTTCAGGTTCTCGTGCATGCAGATCCACACGTCGAGCTTGAACTGGAAGGTTCCGGGCAGGACCTGGACCAAGCCGTTGCGGCGGGCGATCTGGTGCTGGCAGACCCCGATGCCGAAGCCGGCCTTCAGCGCGGCGAGCTGGGCGGCGTCGTTGTCGGTGCGCAGGGCGAAGAGGTCGCGGGTGATCGGCCGGCCGATGTCGATGCCGCCGGGCACCGAGGGCGGACGGCTGTCGTAGCCGATCAGGGTGTGGCTCCCGAGGTCGTCGAGGCTGGACGGCGTCCCGGCCAGGGCGACGTAGTCGGGCGTGGCGTAGAAGCCGAAGGCCACCTCCCCGACCTTGCGGGCCACGAGGTTGTTCTGGGTCGGGCGGGCCATGCGCACGGCGATGTCGGCGTCGCGCCGCGAGAGGTCCTCGTTGCGGTTGGAGGTCACCAGCTCCACGTCGATCGCCGGATGGGCCCGGCGGAAGCGGGCGAGCACCACCGGCAGCACCTCGATGCCCATGATCTCCGAGGCGGTGACGCGGACCACGCCGCCCGTGCTGTCGGCCGCACCCGATGCGTCGCGCATGGCCGCGCCGGCGGCGGCGGCCATGTCGGCCAGGTGCGGCTTGAGCGAAAGCGCCAGGTCGGTGGGCTGGATGCCGCGCGGGCTGCGTAGGAACAGGGGCGCGCCGAGCTGGCGCTCCAGCTGGTCGATGTGGCGGCCGAGCGTCGGCTGGGTCAGCCGCCGGGACTTGGCCGCCGCCGACAGGCTGCCGGCCTCCAGTACGGCGTGCAGGCTCTGCAGAAGGTCCCAGTCGGCGTAGGAGGCCATGCGGACATGCATAGCGCATCTCCCGCCGCCGCGCGAAGCGGATGCCCGGGCGAGCTGCGCAAGAAAATTGCTGCAACCGCACCGCTAATGCGGCGACGCAGCACTAGACGTGCGCGCATCCGCAGACCTACATGGCCGCCATGCCCGGCAAGACCCTTTACGACAAGATCTGGGACGCCCACGTCGTCGACCAAGCGGACGGCGAGGAGGCGATCCTCTACATCGACCTGCACCTGATCCACGAGGTGACCACGCCGCAGGCCTTCGCCGGCCTCCGCGCGGAGGGCCGCAAGGTGCGCCGCCCCGACCGCACGCTCGCCGTCGCCGACCACAATGTGCCGACCGAGAACCAGGAGCTGGGGGTCGGCGCGGTGGCCGACGAGGAGGCCCGCCTGCAGCTGCAGACCCTGGCCCGCAACGTCGCCGACAACGGCATCGAGTTCTTCCCGATGGGCGACATCCGCAACGGCATCGTCCACGTGGTCGGTCCCGAGCAGGGCCGCACCCAGCCGGGCATGACCATCGTCTGCGGCGACAGCCACACCTCCACCCACGGGGCGTTCGGGGCGCTGGCCCACGGCATCGGCACGTCCGAGGTGGAGCATGTGCTGGCCACCCAGACGCTGCGCCAGAAGAAGGCGAAGAACTTCCGCGTCCGCATCGAGGGCGAGCCGGCCCCCGGGGTCGGCGCCAAGGACTTCGCCCTGGCGGTGATCGGCGAGATCGGCACCGCCGGCGGCACCGGCTACGTCATCGAATATGCGGGCTCCGCGGTCCGCGGCCTCTCCATGGAAGGCCGCATGACGCTCTGCAACCTGACCATCGAGGCCGGCGCCCGGGCGGGCCTGGTGGCGCCGGACCAGACGACCTTCGACTACATGAAGGGCCGCCCGGCCGCGCCCAAGGGCGGCGCCTGGGAGATGGCCCTGGAGTACTGGAAGACCTTCTTCACCGACGAGGACGCCGTCTTCGACCGGGAGATCGTGCTCGACGCCGCGAAGATCGCGCCCCTGGTCACCTGGGGCACCAGTCCCGAGGACGTGATCGCGGTGACCGACCGCGCGCCGGACCCGGCGTCCTTCCCGACCCCCGACAAGCGCGCCGCGGCCGAGCGGGCGCTGGCCTACATGGGGCTCACGGCCGGCCAGCCGATCACCGAGGCGAAGGTCGACGTGGTGTTCATCGGCTCGTGCACCAACAGCCGCATCGAGGACCTGCGGGCCGCCGCCCAGGTGGTGCAGCACGCCTTCGTCCACGGCCGCCTCGTGGCGCCGCATGTGCGCGCCATGGTGGTGCCGGGCTCCGGGCTGGTGAAGGAACAGGCCGAGGCCGAGGGGCTGGACGCGATCTTCAAGGCCGCCGGCTTCGAGTGGCGCGAGCCGGGCTGCTCCATGTGCCTGGGCATGAACCCCGACCGCCTGCAGCCGGGCGAGCGCTGCGCGTCCACCTCCAACCGCAACTTCGAGGGCCGCCAGGGCCGCGGCGGGCGCACCCACCTGATGAGCCCGCCCATGGCCGCGGCCGCCGCCATCGCCGGCCACATCGCCGACGTGCGGGACTTCCTCGGGTGATCACCGGCCTCGACCACGTCGCCGTCGCCGTCCGCGACTTCGACGCCGCGGTCGACGGCTATCGCCGGCTGTTCGCGCGCGAGCCGGAGCTGAGCGGCCGGCGCGCCGCGTTCCGCTTCCCGAACGCCGACCTGCAGGTCACGCCCGGTGAGGACGAGGGCCTGTCGGCGCTCGCCTTCCGGGTCGAGGACCTCGCGGAGGCGACCCGGCTGCTCGCCCGGCGGGGCCTCGACGTCACGCCCGGCGACGGCGAGACCGTGGTGCGGGCCGCCGGCCTGACTTTTCGGCTGGGCGAGGCGGCCGGCAGTCCCCCGTCCCCCGCCACCGCCGAGGGACCGGTCGACGCCCTCGACCATGTGGTCGTCCACACGGCCAACCCCGACCGGGCGCTCGCCGTGTTCGGCGCCAAGCTCGGCCTGGACCTGCGGCTCGACCGCGAGAACGCCCAGTGGGGCGCGCGCCAGCTGTTCTTCCGCTGCGGCGGGGCGGTGGTGGAGGTGGGCGCCAGCCTGAAGGCGCCGGTCTCCGACGCCCCCGACCGGTTCGGCGGCCTCGCCTGGCGGGTGGGCGACCCCGCGGCCGCCCGGGCCCGCATGGCCGCCGCCGGCTTCGACGTCTCGGAGCTGCGCACCGGCCGCAAGCCCGGCACCCAGGTCTTCACCGTCCGCGACGCGCCCGGTGGCGTCCCCACCCTGATGCTGCAACCCAGCCCGCAGGCGGGGGTCGGATGATCGAGGCCCTGATCCTCGCGGCCGCGGTGAAGGCGGTCCCCATGGAGGTGCGCCTGAAGGACGGCGCGACCTGGACGGTCACGGCCGAGCGGACCCACACCGAGCAGCGCGACGGCGCGTCCGCCGGCTGGTCCCTGCGCACCGAGCGCCAGCTCCGCTGGCGAAAGGGCGGGCTCACCGGCAACGACGAGCTGACGATCACGCCGGTGAAGGCCGAGGCGGGCCCCGGCGCCGCGCCGGACCTGGCGGCGGCCCACGCCTTTCCGGGTCCGGTCACGGTGGAGGTGGACTTCCAGCTAAAGCCGATGAGCTTCGTCGATCCCAAGGCCGTGCGGACGATCCAGGCCGGGCTCGAGCCGGAGAGCGCCAAGGGTCCCGCCTGGCGCACGGACGCCGCGGCCATGGCCCGGATCGCGCCCGAGCTCGCCCTGGTGAGCCGCGGCCAGAGCCATCCGCTCGTCCCCGGCAAGCCGCAGACCTACGCCCCCACCCTGCCCGGCCCCGTGGGGCCGGTGAAGGGCCAGGGCGCCTTCATGCTGGAGTCGCACGATCCGCAGGCCGGGCGGGCGGTGATCGTCTGGCGCCAGACCGTCGAGCCCGCCGCCATCCGGGAAAGCGTCGAGCAGGCGCTCGCCATGGCCCGCAAGATCGATCCCACCCGGGCCGAACGGCTCGCCCGGGAGATGCCGGCCTTCACCACCGGGTTCGAGGACACCTGCCGTTACGAGATCGACCTGCCCACCGGGCTGGCGGCCCGCACCGTCTGCGACCTGACCGCCGGCTCCGATACGCACCGCGTGTCGGACCGCTGGGTCATCACCCAATCCCTTCCGGAGCCCCGCTGATGGAAGCCTTCACCCGCCTTGACGCCAAGGCCGCGCCGCTGCCGCTGGCCAACATCGACACCGACCAGATCATCCCCAAGCAGTTCCTCAAGACCGTGGAGCGCGAGGGGCTGGCGAAGGGCCTGTTCTACGACTTCCGCTTCGACGAGCAGGGCCGCGAGAAGCCGGACTTCGTGCTGAACCGGCCGGAGTACCGGGGCGCGGGCGTGCTGGTCACCGGCGACAACTTCGGCTGCGGCTCGAGCCGCGAGCACGCGCCCTGGGCGCTGATGGACTTCGGGATCCGCTGCGTGGTCTCCACCAGCTTCGCGGACATCTTCTACAACAACTGCTTCCAGAACGGCCTCTTGCCCGTGGTGCTGAAGGCCGACGAGGTGCAGCAGCTGATGGACGAGGCGCGCGGCGGCAATCACGTGGTCAGCGTCGACCTGGAGACCCAGACGGTCACCTCGCCGTCGGGCGCCAGCTTCCGCTTCGAGATCGACCCGCAGCGCAAGGAGAAGATGCTGAAGGGCCTCGATGCGATCGGCGAGACCCTGCAGAAGGCGGACGCCATCGACCTCTTCGAGATGAAGCGGGCGCTCGCCCAGCCCTGGACGGAGGACGCGTGACCGTCCTGATCGCAGGTACGTTCCGCCTGCCGCCGGAGGCCGTGGAGCGGTTCCGGCCGCACATGGAGACCATGCTGGCGAAGAGCCGGGCCGAGGACGGCTGCCTCACCTATTCCTATGCCTTCGACGTGCTGGAGCCCGGCTTGGTGCGGGTGTTCGAGGCCTGGCGCGACCAGGCGGCGCTGGACGCCCACTTCGCGACCGCCCACCTGGCCGAATGGCGGGCGGCCGGCGTCGGGCACGGGGTCTCCGACCGCAGGCTCAGCATCTACGATGTCGCCGCCGAGCGTCCCCTCTGACGGGAACGCCCGGCGGCGCGCATTCCCGGCCTTAGCGGGGCGGGTCCTCGGTCTTCACCTCGGCGTCCACGCCGCCGCTGGCGGTCGCGCCCGCGGAGGCGCCGGTGGCGTCGCCCGCCTGCGCCCCCACAGAGCCTGCGGCGCTGCCGGACGTGCCGGCGCTCGCGCCCGACGGACTGGCCGTGGCGCCGCCGGTCGCGCCGAGCGCGCCGGAGGCCGCGGCGCCGGAGCTGGCCGCCTCGTCCGCCGCCGAGCCGGCCGCCTGGGTGGCCGTGCCGGCCGCGTCACGCGCCGTCCCCGCGGTTTCCGAAGCCTTGGCCTTCGCCTTGTCCTTGGCGGGCTTGGCCGCGCCGCGGGCGGTGCGGGTAGTGTCCTGGGCGGTGTCCTGGGCGATCCGGGTCGAACCGCGCACCGTGGAGCCGACCGTGCCCGTCACCCCGCTGGTCACGCCGCCGAGGGCTCCCGTCGTGGCGCCGATCTGGCCGCCCACCTGGCCGCCGCCGCCCAGGCTGATCTGGGCCGCCGCAGGCGCAGCCAGCGCCAGACCGCCCGCCATGGCCACGATTGCGGTAAGGGTTCGCGTCATGAGTAATCCTCCGTTCGGCGACCGTCTCCCTTGGTCGCCCAGTGGTCCCCACCGACTGCGCCGCGAGACTTGACCGCCAGTTGGGGCGACAAAACGGCCCCGCCGTGGCCTGAGCGGGGCCGCTTACGCCTTTGCGCGCGGCCGCTCTTCGCCTAGGAGGTCGCCACCGAACCTAAGACCAAGCTCCGGGGGACCGACCGTGACCGACCTGCTTCTCCTGCCCGGCGACGGCATCGGGCCCGAGGTGACGGCCGAGGTCCGCAAGGTGGCCGGAGCGCTCGCGCCGCACCTCTCGCTGGACGAGCGGCCGTTCGGCGGCAAGAGCTACGACCTGTTCGGCGTTCCCCTGACCGACGAGACCCTGGCCGCCGCCCGGGCCGCCCGCGCCGTGCTGATGGGCGCCGTGGGCGGACCGAAGTGGGCCGGCGTCCCGCGCGACAAGCGGCCGGAGGCGGGGCTGCTGGCGCTGCGCGCCGGCATGGGGGTGTTCGCCAACCTGCGCCCCGCCCTGTGTTTCCAGCCGCTGGCCGACGCCTCCTCGTTGAAGCGCGAGGTGGTGGAGGGCCTCGACTTCATGATCGTCCGCGAGCTGACCGGCGGCATCTACTTCGGCGAGCCGCGCTACATCGAGGACCTGCCCGGCGGCGGCAAGCGGGCGGTGGACACCCAGGTCTACACCACTGCGGAGATCGAGCGGGTGGCGCGCGTGGCCTTCGAGCTGGCGCGCGGCCGGCGCAACAAGGTGACCAGCGCCGAGAAGTCCAACGTGATGGATTCCGGCCTGCTCTGGCGCGAGGTGGTCACCGACCTGCACAGGCGCGAGTTCAGCGGCGTCACCCTGGAGCACATCCTGGCCGACAACGCGGCCATGCAGATCGTCAAGAACCCCAAGCAGTTCGACGTCATGGTCACCGACAACCTGTTCGGCGACATCCTCTCGGACGCCGCGGCCCAGCTCACCGGCTCGCTCGGCATGCTGCCGTCGGCGGCGCTCGGCGCGCCGGGGACACCGGGGCTCTACGAGCCGATCCACGGCTCGGCGCCCGACATCACCGGCCAGGGGATCGCCAACCCGCTGGCGGCGATCCTGTCCTTCGAGATGGCCCTGCGCTGGTCCCTGGACCGGGCGGACCTCGCCGACCGGCTGTTCGCCGCGGTGACCCGGGCGCTGGAGGGGGGCGCGCGGACGCCGGACCTTGGCGGTAAGCTGTCCACGGCGGCGATGGGCGACGCGGTGGTCGCGGCCCTCTAGACCGTCGAAGGCATGGAGAGGGGACCATGGCCCACTGGCTCGTGAAGTCGGAGCCCAATACCTACAGCTTCGCGGACCTGCGGCGGGACGGCCGCACCGTCTGGGACGGCGTACGCAACAACGCCGCGGCCCTGCACCTGAAGGCCATGAGGGCCGGAGACGAGGTCCTTTTCTACCACTCCCAGGAGGGCTTGGCGGTGGTGGGGATCGCGCGGGTTTCGAAGGAAGCCTTTCCGGACCCGGGCGACCCCTCGGGCCGGTTCGTGGCCGTGGAGCTCGAGCCCGTCCGGCTGCTGAAGGCGCCGGTGAGCCTGGCGCAGATGAAGGCCGAGCCGGCGCTGTCCGAGATGGCCATGGTCCGCCAGTCGCGGCTCTCGGTCTCGCCGGTCACCGAGGCGGAGTGGGCGGCGATCCTGAGGATGGCGGGGGAATAGGCCCCTCCCCGAGGACAGGGATTTGCGGCCGCGGCCATGAGGTTCGCCGGCTTATCGTTGCGACGGAAAGGCTCCGTTAACCGCGTCGGGCAAGCATGGCCCCCGGAGCTCAGCCGTAGCAGCCGACGGACCCACGCACCCATGGCGCTCGATCCTGCCTCACGGTCCCGCTACAACCTCGAGGACGCCTCCGTCCTGCTCCTCGACGACACGACCATGGGAATGGCGATCCTCGTGCAGATCGTCACCGGCCTGGGCGCCAAGAAGCTCTACCGCTGCAGCAACGTCGACATGGCCCAGGAGGCGGCCACCAAGCACGAGATCGACCTGGCGATCATCGACGGCATGGCCCCGTCGGGTATGGGCTACGACTTCGTGAAATGGATGCGCACGAGCTGCCAGGAGCCCAACTGCTACACGCCGGTGATCATCACCACCGCCCACACCCCCGCCACCGACGTGGTCCGGGCCCGCGACTGCGGGGGGCACATCATCGTCAAGAAGCCCTTCGCTCCGATCGTCATGCTGGAGCGGATCATCTGGGTGGCCAAGGAGGGCCGGCCGTTCCTGTTCTCGGGCGACTATGTCGGCCCCGACCGCCGGTTCCGAGACCACGCCCCGCCCGCCGGCGCCGGCCGCCGGCGCGATGACCAGCCCGCGGACCCCGTCCTGGTGGACGGCGAGGCGGACGCAGGACTGCAGCCCAGGCTTGCGTCATGACCAACGTGCGGTTCGTCTTCCCCAAGCCGCGACTGGCCAAGCTCCTGAAGACGCCCGGGGGCCTGCCGGTCGCCGAGGCGCTGGAGCGCGCCCAGGCGAACCTCGAGACGATCCGTCCCACCTGCCTGGCCGAGCTGCAGGCCCTGCTGGAGCTCACCGAAGCCCGGTTCGAGGCCATGGGCCGGGACTTCGACGACCAGCAGCTCGCCGACCTCTACGCGGTCGCGGTGCGCGGCATCGGCGGCGGCGAGGTCTGCCTCGTTCCGGCGGTCGACCTGGCGCTGACCAGCCTATGCGACCTGCTGGACCACCTGCGCACCGCCCGCCGCTACGACCGCGACGCCATCGCGGTGCACGTGCAGGCGTGGCGGATGCTGATGGTCATGGGCGACCAGCCGGGGGCCGCGGCCGTGGTCGACGGCCTGCGCAAGGTGAGCGCCCGCTACGCCGCCTAGGCGGTCTCGATGGTCATCTGGGTCTGCACGACCAGCGCCAGCAGCCGGCCCTCGGGCGCGGTGATGCGGGTCTGCCAGACGCTGGAGCGGCGGCCGACGTGCAGCGGCGTCGCCTCGCCGAACACCTCCGTTCCGACCTTCGCCGAGCCCAGGAAGTTGGTCTTGGATTCCAGGGTCGTGGTCCGCGCGCCGGGCGGCAGGTTCATGAAACCGGCGATGGCCCCCAGAGCGTCGGCGAAGGCCATGTAGGCGCCGCCGTGCAGGATGCCGCCGGCCGTGCAGAGGTCCTCGCGCACCACCAGGCGGCCGCGCACCCGGTCCTTCGACCGCTCCAGGATCTCCACGCCCATCAGGTTGGCGAACGGCATCCCGGTCTCGGTGATCACGGCTTCGGACATGGCGCGGCTCCTCCCGTATCCCCCGCACCATAACGGCCCTTCCGGGCCTTGCGAGGGCTGCACCGCGCCTGCACGGACAATCCGCCGAACCCCGGCTTGCAGGCGGCGGCCCCGCGCGCCATCTGTCGCAGGGCCGAACGGCCAGCCGATCTGAGGCGGCTGTAAGTTCTGCTCGCCTTGCGTCCGAGGCTCCCGAGGGGTACGGGAACCCTCCCCAGTATCAGGAGAATTGCGATGGGTTACCGGGTGGCCGTTGTCGGCGCCACGGGCAATGTGGGCCGCGAGATGCTGAACATCCTCGAGGAAGTGAACTTCCCCGTGGAGAAAATTCACGCGATCGCGTCGCGCAAATCCATCGGCGCCGAAGTCGCGTTCGGCAACGAGATCATCAAGTGCGAGGACGTCGAGCAGTTCGACTTCTCGAAGGTCGACCTCGTGCTGATGAGCGTCTCCGGCTCCTTCTCCAAGGAGTGGGCCCCGAAGATCGGCGCCGCCGGCCCCATCGTCATCGACAATTCGTCGGCCTGGCGCATGGACCCCGACGTGCCGCTGATCGTGCCGGAGGTGAACCCGGACGACGTGTCCTTCGCCGACCGCAAGAACATCATCGCCAACCCGAACTGCTCGACGGCCCAGCTGGTCGTGGCCCTGAAGCCGCTGCACGAGCGCTTCCGGATCAAGCGCGCGGTGGTCTCGACCTACCAGTCGGTCTCCGGCGCGGGCAAGGAAGGCATGGACGAGCTGTTCGACCAGACGAAGAACGTCTTCGTCCTGGGCGCGACGCCGCCGAACAAGTTCCCCAAGCAGATCGCGTTCAACGTCATCCCCTTCATCGGGTCGTTCCGTGACGACGGCTACACCGACGAGGAGGCCAAGATGTGGAACGAGACCCACAAGATGATCGACCCGGAGATCAAGCTCACGGTCACCTGCGTGCGCGTGCCGGTGATGGTCGGCCACTCCGAGAGCGTGAACCTGGAGTTCCACGACCCCGTCGACGAGGACGAGGCCCGCGACCTGCTGCGCGAGAGCCCCGGCCTGATCGTCATCGATAAGCGGGACGACAAGGGCTACATGACGCCGAAGGAGGCCCAGGGCGAGTTCCCGGTCTTCGTGTCGCGCATCCGCCGCGACCCGACCGTGGAGAACGGCCTGAACCTGTGGGTCGTGGCCGACAACCTGCGCAAGGGCGCGGCGCTCAACGCCGTGCAGATCGCAGAGCTCCTCCACGAGCGCGGCCTGATCCGCCAGAAGGCGCTCGCCTAGGATGCCGCCCGCCTCCGCGCCTGGTGGGGAAGCCCGCCTGGCGCTGGGGGCGGGGATAGCCTGCTACCTCATCTGGGGCTTCGTGCCGCTGGCCATGCAGGCTATCGGCGCGCTCGGCGTGGGCGCGGCGGAGATCCTCGTCCACCGCATCGTCTGGAGCGTGCCTACCGCGCTGACCTTCGTCCTGGCCGCGCGCCAGGGCCGCCAGGTGCTGGACGTGCTCCGGCGGCCGAAGGTGCTGGGGTGGCTCGCGCTGTCGTCGGTGCTCATCGCCATCAACTGGATCGTGTTCATCTGGGCGGTGAACTCGGGGAGGCTCCTGGAGACCTCCCTCGGGTATTACATCAACCCGCTGGTCAACATGGCGGCCGGCGCGCTCCTGTTCCGCGAGCGGATCGACCGGATCGGCAAGGCGGCGATGGCGCTGGCCGCCGTCGGCGTGGTCGTGCAGGCCGTGGCGCTGGGCCACCTGCCCTGGGTGTCGCTGGCGCTGGCGATTTCGTTCGGCGGCTACGGCGTGGTGCGCAAGCAGGTGGCGGCCGACGCCCAGACGGGACTGTTCGTGGAATGCCTGCTGCTGGGGCTGCCCAGCCTCGCCTTCATCGCCTGGTTGCAGGCCCAGGGGACCGGCCACTTCGCCGACAGCACGGCCACCGTCGCCTGGCTGATCGCCGCCGGCCCGATCACCGCCATCCCGCTGGTGCTGTTCGCCTGGGCCGCCCGGCGCATGCCGCTGTCGGCCATGGGCTTCCTGCAGTTCATGGCCCCGACCATCAGCTTCATGATCGGCCTGGCCCAGGGCGAGCCGTTCACCCCGCTGCGGGCGCTCTCCTTCGCCTTCATCTGGGGCGGGGCGGCGGTGTTCTGCTACGGCGCCTGGCGGCGGACCCGCTCGGTGGCCATGGCCGAGAAGGTGATCGCCGAGGCGCCGGCGCCGTAGCTTCGCCGCAAGGTCGCGCCGCTTGGCCGCTCTTCGGCTGCGGGCGCACGGCCGCGGGCCTAGGCTCGCCGGATGCTGCGTCCCGCCCTCGCCCTGCTGCTGGTCCTCCTCGCCCTCCCCGCGCGGGCGGTGGAGCCGGACCCCGCCCAGGCGCCCCGCGTCTTCGCTCGCGAGACCGTGGAGGTCGCGCCCGGCGTTTGGCTGATCCACAAGCCCGCCGTCACCGACCCGCCCTTCGAAGGCAATGTCACCGTGATCGAGCAGGCCCGGGAGCTGGTGGTGATCGACGCCGGCGGCTCGCCGGCCTCGGGCCGGGCCATCGTCGCCGAGATCCGCAAGCTCTCGAGCAAGCCGGTGCGCTGGATCGCCTACACCCACTACCACGGCGACCATAACCTGGGCGCGGGCGAGCTCCTGAAGGCCTGGCCGGAGGCGGTCACCGTCTCCACCGCAAAGACCCGCGAGAACATGGCCGGGCCGCCCATGGCCTATGTGGCGGGCTATGCGGCGTCATACGCCGGCATGGCCGATTTCGCGGCGGGGCAGGCGGCGGATCCCAAGCTGCCGGAGGCCCTGCGCGCCGGCTGGGCGCGGGTGGCCGCCGCCGGGCCCGGGATGGTCGCCGGCTACTCAGGCATGCAGGCCTATCCGGCGCAGCGCACCTTCACCGACCGGTTCGTGATCCCGGACGCCCGCGCGCCGGTGGAGCTCGTCTTTCTGGGCCGCGGCAACACCGATGGCGACGCGGTGGCCTGGATGCCCAGGCAGAAGGTGCTGGCCGCCGGCGACCTGGTGGTCGCGCCCGTCCCCTACGCCGCCCACACCTATCCCGGCGAATGGATCGCGACGCTCGGGAAGCTGGAGGCCTACGACTTCCGCCGGCTCGTGCCCGGCCACGGCCCGGTGCAGTCGGACCGCGCCCATATCCGCAGGCTCGCCGCCGCCCTGGAGGAGGTCCGCGCCCGGGTGGCGCCGCTGAAGGACCTGCCGCTGGAGGAGGTCCGCAAGCGCGTGGACCTCGCGGACGTGAAGGCCGGCTTCACCGGCGGCGATCCGTGGCTCGAGGTCCTCATCGACGCGGTGTTCACCGGCGACCTGGTCGCCAACGCCTGGAAGGAGGCCCGCGGCGAGGCCGTGGTCCAGGGGAAGGGCTAGAGCGCCGCGTAGGCCGCCTCGATCAGGCGCTTCGGGCGGGCGTCGCCCATCAGGGCGATCCCCTGCCTGTTCATGGCGTAGGCGCCGCCGAGCTTCCGGTCCGGGTCGGCGAAGGCGCAGGAGCCGCCCCAGCCCGAGTGGCCGAAGGTCTGGTTCCCGGGGCCCCAGGGATGCTCCGTCTCGTTGCGCATGAAGCCAGCGCCCCAGCTCATCACGAACGGCAGGACGAGGTCCTGGCCGCGGATGCGCTCGCGCGCGGCCTCGGCGATGAGCGCAGGCGAGAGGATCTGCCCGCCGTCCAGCCAGCCGTCGTCGGCCAGCGCCCCCATCAGCCGGGCGAGCGCCTCGGCCGTGGCGTGGCCGTTGGTGGAGGGGATCGGCAGGGCCCGCCACTCGGCCTGCGGCTTGCCGGCGGCGGCGGACCAGGGGGTGAGGAAGGCGGCGCGGGTGGGTTCGTTGACCTCGCCGAAGTCCGGCAGGGCGCTCGGCCGCTGCAGCTCGGCGATGCGGCCGAACTCCGACTCCGGCACGCCCATCCAGAGGTCGAGGCCGAACGGCTCGGCGATGTCGTCGCGCAGCGCCTGGCCCATGGTGCGGCCGTCCACGCGGCGGAAGATCTCGCCCACGATGTAGCCGACGGTGATCGGGTGGTAGCCGCTGGCGGTCCCCGGCGGCCACATGGGGGCCATGGCGGCGAGTTTCGCGCAGATCGCGTCCCAGTCGAACCAGGTGACCGGGTCCATCTCGTCCGGGAAGCCGGAAAGGCCGGCCTGGTGGGAGATCGCCTGCTCGACGGTGACGGCCGCCTTGCCGGCCTGGCCGAACTCCGGCCAGACGCTGGCGACGGTCTGGCGGTAGTCGAGCTTCCCCTGGTCCACCAGCCGGGCGATCAGCAGGGAGGCCATGGCCTTGGTGGTGGAGAAGACCGGGACCAGGGTGCGCTCGTCGAAGGCCCGGGTCCCCTTACGGTCCGCCGAGCCCGCCCAGAGGTCCAGCACCGTCTCGCCGGCCTCCACCAGGCTGAAGCGGGCGCCCAGCTCCTCGCCGGCGGCGAAGTTGGCGGCGAAGGCGTCCTTGACGGCGGCGAAGCGGGCGGGCGCGAAGCCACAGATCTCGACCATCTCTACTCCGTGGGGCGTTCGCCGAAGGCGTCGCTGCCGTCGTCCTGCGCCGGCGACCGGGTGACGCCGCTGACCCGGGCGCTCGGAGGTCCCTTGGCGCAGGCGGCGGCCAGCTCGTCGACGGCGTCGGGATCGCCGATGGCCAGGACCTCGACCGAGCCGTCGGCGCGGTTGCGCACCCAGCCGGCGAGGCCGATCTCCCGCGCCACCGTCACCGCCCACCAGCGGTAGCCCACGCCCTGGACGCGGCCCTCGATCCGGAAGCTTTCGGCGCGACGCATCAGAGGCGTTCTATACGCACCTCGGCGGTCGGCCGCACGAGGCGATCGCCGAGCGCCACGATGGGCAGCTCCGGGGCGTCCCAGGCGTGGCCGGCCTTGACGGTCTCCGCCGCGGCCCGGGAGGCGCGCTCGGCGGCGGCCAGCGGGCTGAGCCCCTCCACCAGGCCCGCGCCGAAGCTGGCGGCCACGAGGTCGCCCGTGCCGTTCGGCGCGCGCTCCAGCCGGCCGTGGGTGAAGAGGGTCGCCGTGTCGCCGTCGACAAGCAGCAGGCCGATCCGGTCGGCGCCCGCGGGGACCGAGGTCACGAGCGCGCGGCCCCCCAGCTCGCGCACGGCGGCCGCGGCGTCGGCGGCGTCGGCCACGTGGCGGCCCACCAAGTGCGACAGCTCCCAGACGTTGGGGGTGATCCAGTCGGCCAGGGGCACGAGGCGCCGGGCGACGGCTTCGGCGACCTCGGGCGTCACGTAAAGGCCCTTGGGCTCGTCGCCCATGATCGGGTCGACCACCACGGTCGGGCGGCCGGCGTGGGCGCCTTCACGCGTAGCGTCCCGCACGCGCTCCAGCACGCCGGCGGCGATCTCCACCTGCTCGGCCAGGGAGAAGTGGCCGGTGATGACCAGGTCGACGAGGCCGAACAGGGCGTCGGCCTCGATGTCGCCGAGCATCCGGCGGAACACCTCGGGCGAAGTCACCTCGCCGGTGGCGCCCTTGGCCGGGCTGCGGCCGAACATGACGGTGGGCGCCAGCACCGGATCGATCCTGTGGCCCGCCAGCACATACTGCTGCGCCGCCCCGCCGATCCGAGAGGCGGCCACGAAGGACGACATGATCAGGGCCAGCGGCATGGCGGAGGTGTAGCGGAGCGCGGCGGCAGGAACCATCCTTCTCCCGCGACACGGGAGAGGCCCCGCCGAAGACGAAGAAGGGCCCCGCAGCGGAGCTGCGAGGCCCTGGTCCACCTGGAGAGATGGAAACCTAGTAGCGGTAGTGGTCCGGCTTGAACGGGCCTTCCGGCGTGACGCCGATGTAGTCGGCCTGGTCCTTGGACAGCTTGGTCAGCTTCGCGCCGAGCTTCTCGAGGTGGAGCATGGCCACCTTCTCGTCGAGGTGCTTGGGCAGGGTGTAGACCTTGGTCTCGTAGTTCTTGCCGTTCTGCCACAGCTCGATCTGGGCCAGCGTCTGGTTGGTGAAGGACGCCGACATGACGAAGCTCGGGTGGCCGGTGGCGTTGCCGAGGTTCACCAGGCGGCCTTCCGACAGGACGATGATCTTCTTGCCGTCCGGGAACTCCACGTGGTGGACCTGGTCCTTGATCTTGTCCCACTTGAAGTTGCGCAGGCCCGCGATCTGGATCTCGGAATCGAAGTGGCCGATGTTGCAGACGATGGCGTTGTTCTTCATCCGCCGCATGTGGTCGACGGTGAGCACGTCCTTGTTGCCGGTGGCGGTGACGAAGATGTCGGCCTTGTCGGCGACGTCGTCCATGGTCTGGACCTCATAGCCCTCCATGGCCGCCTGCAGGGCGCAGATCGGGTCGATCTCGGTGACGATCACGCGGGCGCCGCCGTTGCGCAGCGAGGCCGCCGAGCCCTTGCCCACGTCGCCGTAGCCGAGCACCACCGCGACCTTGCCGGCCAGCATGACGTCCGTGCCGCGGCGGATGGCGTCCACCAGGCTCTCGCGGCAGCCGTAGAGGTTGTCGAACTTCGACTTGGTGACGCTGTCGTTGACGTTGATCGCCGGGAACGGCAGCTCGCCGCGCTCGGCCATCTGATACAGGCGGTGCACGCCCGTGGTGGTCTCTTCCGACACGCCCTTGCAGGCGTCGCGGATCGCCGAATAGAAGCCCGGCTTCTCCTTCAGGTACCGCTTCATCACGGTGAAGAGGGCTTCCTCCTCCTCGTTCTGCGGGTTGTTCAGGACGCTGGGGTCCTTCTCGGCCTTGGGACCCAAGACGCAGAGCAGTGTAGCGTCGCCGCCGTCGTCGAGGATCAGGTTCGGGTAGCCGCCGTCGTGCCACTCGAAGATCTTGTGGGCGTACTCCCAGTACTCGATCAGGGTCTCGCCCTTGATGGCGAACACCGGCGTGCCCTTCACGGCGATAGCCGCGGCGGCGTGGTCCTGGGTGGAGAAGATGTTGCACGAGGCCCAGCGGACCTCCGCGCCCAGCGCCTGCAGGGTCTCGATGAGGACGCCGGTCTGGATGGTCATGTGCAGGGAGCCGGCGATGCGGGCGCCCTTCAGCGGCTGGTCCTTGCCGAACTCGGCGCGCACGGCCATCAGGCCGGGCATCTCGGTTTCGGCGATGTCGAGTTCCTTGCGGCCCCATTCGGCCAGCGAGATGTCCTTCACGACGTAGTCGGTCATGGGGTCTTCAAGTCCTGATGCGGGATTTCGGGTTTGCCGCTCTATACCGGCGACCGGCCCCCGCCGCAACGATCATATAAAGAAATCTTTATGTGATCAGCGCCAGAAGCGCGGCGCATCCTCCAGGCTCTCGAAGGCGCGCACGGCCCGGCGGATGTGGGCGGCCTTGTCCTTCGACTGCCGGCCCAGGAGGTCGCGCGCCGCCTCCGCTGCCGCCGGCGTGAGGTCGAGACCCTCGAGCACGGGCTCGGCGGTGGCGACGTCGTTGAGTGCGCCCAACTCCTCCTGTAGGGCCTTCAGCCGGCCCACGAAGCGGGCCGTGGCCTTTTCGGGAAACAGGCTGGCGAAGGTCTCGGCGGCGTAGCGGAGCTTCTTGGCCTCGATCCGCGCCTCGTGCCGCGCCTCGTCCGAGACCTCGTCGAGCCGGCGGGCGAGCTTGCGCAGCTTGCGGCGGCGGCGGTCCAGGGCGGCGGCGGCGAAGGCGGTGGCCTTCTGGTCGCGCACGTCGCGGCCGGCGTCGTCGGCCAGCCAGGCGCCGGTCTCGATCCAGGCGGTGGCGTCGATCATCAGCGTCCGGAAGCGCTGCGAGCGGACGGCGTCGACCGCGGCGGCGGTGGCGGAGCGGCGCGCCGTCGCCACCGCCTCGGCCAGTTCATCCAGGCCCTTGCCGGCCGGCCGCTTCGTCCGCGCCTCGGCCACCCGCTCGGCCAGGACGTCGAGGTTGCGGGCGGCGTCGCAGGTGTGGGCCAGCCAGCGCAACTCGGCCTTGATGGCGTCGGCCTCCGCCTCGCTGAGCAGCGGGCCGAAGGTTGAGATGACGCTGCGCAGCCGCCGGGCGGCGACGCGGAGCTGGTGGGTGGCGTCCGGCTGGCCGGTGTCGCGCATGACCACGGCGTTGGCGGCGATCTGGCCCAGGGCGTTGCGGGCCGTGGCCCGGAAGGCCTGCGCCGCCGTCGTCCCGGCCGGCAGTTCGACCCGCTCCTTGCGCCGGGCCTGAAGCGGGGCTCCGGCGGCGAGGGCCTGGCCCCGGGCGGCCTTGCTGTCGAACGACAGGTAGAGGGGCGCGGCGCGGTCGAGCTCGCGCGCCAGGGCGAACAGGGCCTTCGGCCGGCCGGACTTCAGCTCCAGCTCCACCTCGCTGATCCGCGCGGTGCGCCCGCCGGCCTGGACCTCGCCCTCGTCCACCGCCAGCTCAATCTTCGCCCCGCCGTGGCGCACCAGCCGCTGGCGGCGGGTGAGCCGCACGTCGAAGGCGGGCCGCAGCGCCGCCGCGGCACCGTCCGGCAGGATCTCCGGCAGGGGGCCGAGCCGGGGATCGGGCGCGTCGCCGTCGACCGGGTGCTCATGCTCCTCCCGCGCCAGGCCGTCGCCGCGCTTCAGGGTCTGGACCCGCCGGCCCTTGCTCTCGCGGACCCGCAGGGAGACGCCTTTCTTCTGCAGGACGAGGTCAGGCGTATCGAAATAGACGCTGCGCAACTCGCGGGTCTCGTCCTCGCCCGGCGGGGCCGCGGCCAGCACCCTGGCGAGGTCGTCGGCGGCGCAGAGGAACTTCAGCTCGATCTCGTGAGACCCGCTCATCCAGGCGCTCTCCAGGCCCTCGTCCCGGCGGCCCTAGCACAAGGCGGCGACGGGAACATGCGCGGGATCAACATTGGATAAGAAAATTTGCGGCCCCGGCGGCGGCTTGCCCGATGCATCCCGCCGCGCTCTAAGCGGCGGGCCCCCAGATCCGAGGAGCCGCCCGCGATGAACGCCCCCTTCCGTCCCGCCGACCCCGCGCAGCCCCGCCACGACTGGACGCTGGAGGAGGTGGAGGCGCTGTTCGAGCTGCCGTTCACGGAGCTGGTGTTCCGGGCCGCCGAGGTCCACCGGCGCTGGTTCGACCCCACGGAGCTGCAGATCAGCCAGCTGCTGAGCGTGAAGACCGGCGGCTGCCCGGAGAACTGCGGCTACTGCGCCCAGTCGCAGCACTTCAAGACCGGCCTCTCCGCCTCCAAGCTGATGGATGCCGAGACGGTGATCGCCGCCGCCCGGGAGGCGAAGGATGGCGGCGCGCAGCGCTTCTGCATGGGCGCGGCCTGGCGCGACCTGAAGGACCGCGACCTGCCGAAGGTCGCCGCGATGATCGGCGGGGTGAAGGCGCTGGGCCTCGAGACCTGCGCCACGCTGGGCATGCTGACGCCGGAGCAGGCCAAGGCGCTGAAGGCGGCGGGCCTGGACTACTACAACCACAACCTCGACACCGGGCCGGACTACTACGACCAGGTGGTGACCACGCGGACCTACCAGGACCGGCTCGACACCCTTGCCGCGGTGCGCGACGCGGGGATGTCGACCTGCTGCGGCGGAATCGTCGGCATGGGCGAGACGCGCCGCGACCGCGCCGGCCTGCTGCACCAGCTCGCCGTCCTGCCGGCCCACCCCGACAGCCTGCCGGTCAACGACCTGATGCCGATCCCCGGCACGCCGCTGGGCGGCTCCGAGGCCGTGGACCCGCTGGAGTTCGTGCGCATGATCGCGGTCGCCCGGCTGGTCTGCCCGAAGTCGATGGTGCGCATCGCCGCCGGGCGCGAGCACATGACGAAGGAGCTGCAGGCGCTCTGCTTCCTGGCCGGCGCCAACTCGATCTTCGTCGGCGGTCGCCTGCTGACCACCGCCAATCCGGACAAGGATTCCGACGCCGCCCTGCTGGCCGACCTGAAGATGCGGCCGATGTCGCCGAAGGTGTCGGAGCCGGCCTAGCTTAACCGTCCTAGGGACCCTATCTCGGGGCCTTCAGAGGGGGACGCGTGCAACCGATCATCAGCATCGAGGGCCTGTCGAAGACCTATGCCGGCGGGTTCCAGGCCCTGAAGAACGTCGACCTGGAGATCCGCAAGGGCGAGATCTTCGCCCTGCTGGGTCCCAACGGGGCGGGCAAGACGACCCTGATCGGCATCACCTGCGGCATCGTCAATCCGACGAGCGGCCGGGTGCTGGCCGACGGCCACGACGTGGTGCGCGACTACCGCGCCGCGCGGGGCAAGATCGGCCTCGTCCCGCAGGAGCTCTCCACCGACGCCTTCGAGACGGTATGGGCGACGGTCAACTTCTCCCGGGGCCTGTTCGGCAAGCGGCCGGACCCCGCCTACCTGGAGAAGGTGCTGAAGGACCTCAGCCTCTGGGACAAGAAGGACGTCAAGATCATGGCGCTCTCCGGGGGCATGAAGCGGCGGGTGATGATCGCCAAGGCGCTCTCCCACGAGCCGCAGATCCTGTTCCTCGACGAGCCCACCGCCGGCGTCGACGTCGAGCTGCGCCGGGACATGTGGGAGATGGTCCGGGGGCTCCGCGAGAGCGGCGTGACCATCATCCTGACCACCCACTACATCGAGGAAGCCGAGGAGATGGCCGACCGGATCGGCGTGATCTCCCGGGGCGAGCTGATCCTGGTGGAGGAGAAGCGGGCCCTGATGCAGAAGCTCGGCAGGAAGCAGCTCACCCTGCACCTGCAGGAGCCGCTGGCCGCCCTGCCCGAGGGGCTCGGCGCCTACGACCTGGAGCTCGCCAACGAGGGCCAGGAGCTGATCTACACCTTCGACACCCAGGCCGATCACACCGGGATCGCCGAGCTGCTCCGGGAGCTGTCGAAGCGGGGGGTCGACTTCAAGGACCTGCAGACCAGCCAGAGCTCGCTCGAGGAGATCTTCGTGAGCCTGGTGCGGGGAGGCCGCGCATGAACCTGCACGCCGTCCGGGCCATCTACCTGTTCGAGATGCACCGCTGGTTCCGCACCATCGTGCAGAGCGTCGCCGCGCCGGTGATCACCACCAGCCTCTACTTCATCGTCTTCGGGGCCGCGATCGGCCGCCGGATGCCGGAGATCGACGGCGTCAGCTACGGCGCCTTCATCATCCCGGGCCTGATCATGCTGTCGATCCTGACCGAGAGCATCTCCAACGGCTCGTTCGGCATCTACATGCCGAAGTTCGCGGGCACGATCTACGAGGTGCTGTCCGCGCCGATCTCGGTGGTGGAGATCGTCCTGGGCTACGTCGGCGCGGCGGCCACCAAGTCGGTGGTCCTGGGCCTGGTGATCATGCTGACCGCCCGGGTGTTCGTGGACTACTCCATCGCCCACCCGCTGGTGATGCTCGCCTTCCTGGTGCTGACCAGCGTGACCTTCAGCCTGTTCGGCTTCCTCACCGGCATCTGGGCCGACGGCTGGGAGAAGCTGTCGATCATCCTGATGATGGTGGTGACGCCGCTCACCTTCCTAGGGGGAAGCTTCTATTCCATCGACATGCTGCCGGACTTCTGGCGCACGGTCGCCCTGTTCAACCCGGTGGTCTACCTGGTGAGCGGCTTCCGCTGGGCGTTCTACGGAATCTCGGACGTGGGCGTGGGCGTGAGCCTGATGGCCACCCTCGGCTTCCTGCTGCTCTGCCTGGCCGCGGTCGCCTGGATCTTCCGCACCGGCTGGCGGCTGAAGACCTAGCTACTCGCCTTCGTCGAAGCGGCACTCGACCAGGGCGCAGAGGGCTTCCAGGGCCTGCTCGGCCTCCGCGCCCTCGGCCTCGATGGCGATCTCGCTGCCGGGGCCGGCGGCCAGCATCATCAGGCCCATGATCGAGCGGGCGTCGACGGTCTGGCCGTCCTTGGTGACGCGCACCTCGGCGTCGAAGCCGGCGGCGGTCTTGACGAACTTGGCCGAGGCGCGGGCGTGCAGCCCCCGCTTGTTGCAGATCTCGACCGTGCGGGAGGCGGCTTCGCTCACTTTTCCCCGGCGAGCACGTAGGAGGCCACGGAGATGTACTTGCGGCCCGCCTCCTGGGCGCAGGCGACCGCGTCCTCCAGGCTCTGGCGGGTGCGCACGCTGGCCAGCTTGATCAGCATGGGCAGGTTGAGCCCGGCGATGACCTCGGCCTTGGTCTGCTCCATCACCGAGATGGCCAGGTTCGAGGGGGTGCCGCCGAACATGTCGGTGAGCAGGATGACGCCGCCGCCGGACTCCACGCGGCCGCAGGCCTCCAGGATGTCCTGACGCCGGCGCTCCATGTCGTCCTCGGGGCCGATGCAGATGGCCTCGACCGCCGTCTGCGGCCCCACCACATGCTCCATGGCGAAGATGAACTCTTCCGCCAGCCGCCCGTGCGTGACGATCACGAGCCCGATCATAGAAACTCTCTCAAGGGGTATCCCCACCCGGCCGCGGCGGTCCGCGAGCCGTGCTAAATACGCCTCTTGGCGCGGGCGTCAAAGGCGGCGAGCGCGTGACTCAGTTTCGCAGGCGCCGAGGATTCGCCCAGGCCGAGAACGGCCAGCGGGACCTGCAACCCCAGGATGTCGGCGAAGGCCGGGTCCGGCACGCGCTCGGGCGTTCCCGGCCGCACCACAAGGGCCACCTCGGCGAGCGGCAGGGGATCGAGCCGGACCACGCCAACGCCCCGGACCTCCATCAGGCCCGCGATAGTGTCCGGCGCGCGGCCGAACAGCCGCCCCCCCGAGGTCCAGAGCAGCACCCGGTCGTCCGCCGCCAGCCGGAAGCCGGCCTGGAGGGCCCGCAGCATCAGGTCGCTCTTGCCCGCGCCGGAGGGCCCCTCGATGAGCACGCCGCGCCAGGCGCCTTCGCGGCGCGCGGCGATCAGGCCGGCATGGACGATCACGCGCCGACGCTCGGCAGGGTGAGGCTGAAGAGGGCGCCGATCACCCTGTCGTCGGCCCCCAGGCGGTTCTCGGCGCGCAGGGTCCCGCCGTGCGCCTCGGCGATCTGGCGGGCGATAGAGAGGCCAAGCCCCGAATTCCCGCCGAACGCCGCGCCCTTAGGCCTGGAGGTGTAGAACCGCTCGAAGACCGTCTCCAGGTTCTCGGGCGGGATACCCGGCCCGTTGTCGGAGACGGTGGCCAGCACCTCGTCCTTCAGCCGGTAGAGGGAGACGGTCACCTCGTCGCCCGGCGGCGAGAAGGAGCGGGCGTTGTCGATGAGGTTTCGGAAGATCTGCCCCAGCGGCCCCTCCCGGCCCATCACCTTCACCGGCTCCATGCCGCCCGCCGACTGGAAGCGGACGCGCACCTCGCCGGGCTTCAGGGTCGCGTCGTAGAGCGCCACGACGTCGAAGATCAGCCGCTCCAGGTCCACCACCTTCGGCTGGTCGCGCGACAGCTCGGCGTCGAGGCGCGAGGCGTTGGAGATGTCGGTGACCAGCCGGTCCAGCCGCTGGACGTCGTTCTTGAGGATGCCCAGGAGCCGGTCGCGGGCGGCGGGATCCTTGACCAGCTCCAGAGTCTCCACCGCCGAGCGCAGGGAGGTCAGCGGGTTGCGGATCTCGTGGGCCACGTCGGCGGCGAAGCTCTCGATGGCGTCCATCCGCTCCGACAGGGCGTGGGTCATGTCCTCGAGGCTGCGGGTGAGGTCGCCGAGCTCGTCGTCGCGGTCGGCGAGGTCCGGCAGGGAGATCGCCCGGGCCCGCGCCTGGCGGACCCGGTCGGCGGCCCGCGCCAAGCGGCGCACCGGCTGGGCGATCAGCCGGTTCAGCAGCAGCGACGAGATCAGGGTCACCGCCACGGCGATCAGGATGAAGGGGATCAGCGCCATCCGCTCGCGGGCGATGATCTCGTCCACGTCGCGCGCCTCGAGGGTCAGGACCCCCAGCACGGCCTGGACGTGCTGGATCGGGATGGACACGGAGACCACGCGGTCGCCCCCGCCGGTTCGGCGCAGGCCCGAGACGTGCTCGCCGCGCAGCGCCCGGCCGAGCTCGGCGTCCAGCGCCCGGCGGGCGGACTCCCGCGTGGGCCTCTCCTGTTCGGGCAGCTGCAGGTCGAGCTTGAGCCCTCCCTTCGCCTCGCTGCGGCTGCGGGCCGGCGGCAGGATCTTCATCTCCACCCGATCGAGCACCCAGTCGCTGTCGGCGACCACATTCCCCTCGGCGTCGAACAGCCGGGCGCGCTGTCCCCTCGGGTTGGCCAGGAGCTGCAGGACGATGTCGTTGGCGTAGGCCGCGTCCATGGCCGGCGCGGGCTCTCCGACCGTGGCGGCCTGCTCGATGATCGACGCCATCAGTTCGCCCTGGGTCGTCAGGCTGTCGATCCGCGCCTCCACGAGGCCGCGGCGCAGCTCGTTCAGCACGAGGGCCCCGGAGACCAGGATCGCCAGGCCAAGCACATTGAGCGCGATGATCAGCCGGCCGAGACGGGTGCCCGGCAGCCACGAGAGGCTGGAGCGGCGCTTGGGCCGCTCAGCTCTCGCGGTATCGGTAGCCGACGCCATAGAGGGTTTCGATCGCGTCGAACTCGGGGTCCACGTCGCGGAACTTCTTGCGCATGCGCTTGATGTGGCTGTCGATCGTGCGGTCGTCGACATAGACCTGATCGTCGTAGGCGGCGTCCATCAGGTTGTCGCGGCTCTTCACGAAGCCCGGGCGCTGGGCGAGCGACTGCAGGAGCAGGAACTCGGTGACGGTAAGCTTCACCGGCTTGCCGTCCCACAGGCAGTCGTGGCGCGCGGGGTCGAGCGTAAGCTTGCCGCGCTTGATGGCCCGGGACCCGCCCTCGGCCGTGGGCGCGGGGCCGGCCGCGCCGTTCTCCTCACCCTCCACGCCGGCGCGGCGCAGCACCGCCTTCACCCGCTCGATCAGCAGGCGCTGGCTGAACGGCTTGTGCATGTAGTCGTCGGCCCCGAGGTTGAACCCCAGGATCTCGTCGATCTCTTCGTCCTTGGAGGTGAGGATGATCACCGGCAGGTCGGAGGTCCGGCGCAGGCGGCGCAGCACCTCCATGCCGTCCATCCGGGGCATCTTCACGTCGAGGATGGCGAGGTCCGGCGGGTCGTTCTCAAGCGCGGCCAGACCGGCGGCGCCGTCGAAATAGGCCTTCACGGCGTGGCCATGGCTTTCCAGCGCCAGGCTGACCGACGTCACGATGTTCTCGTCGTCGTCCACCAGGGTGATCTTGGCCATTTGAGCTCGTGGTCTCCTTCGGGAAGAGGTGAAGCTAGTCGCCGCGCACCGTGGCCTCAATGGGGCGGAGCAAAAGCCGTTCCCGGCAACGCGGCCTTAAGGTTGTTCCCCCACGTTAGGAGTCATCCCGGGGGTTGAGTCATAGATGGGCGGCGCGCGCGTACATTTCGAGGTCTTCGTCCGGCGCAAGCCCGGCGCGAGCTGGACGTTGGAGCTGGCGACGGAGAACCGTGCGCTCGCGATCTCCAACGCCGAGGACACCTTCAAGGAGGGCGGCGTCCACGCGGTCAAGGTGACCAAGGAGACGCAGGACCCCGAGACCGGCGAATTCCAGACCGTCTCCATCCTGAACCTGGGCATGCCCGAGCCGCTCACCAAGCGCCGCGCCCCGCCGGAGAACCTGGAGCCGCTCTGCGTCACGCCGCAGGACCTCTACAGCCTGCACGCCCGTGACCGCATCGGACGACTGCTCGAGGGCTGGCTGGCCCGCAAGTCGGCGACCCCGTTCGAGCTCTTGCACCGGCCCGACCTTGTCGAGCAGCTGGAGGCCTCCGGAAACGAGCTGCAGCACGCCGTGCAGAAGATCGCCGTGCCCGAGGCCCAGGCCCGGGGCGGCAACGTCCACGAGATGATGCGCACCTTCCACGGCCTGATCGACCGCACGGTCGACCGGCTGATGAAGGACTGGCGCCGCGGGGCCCTGCCGGATCTCTCCAAGGAGACCTTCGCCGTCGCCGCCGAGCGCCTGGCGGCCGATCCGGACGGGCCCTACCTGCTGGGCTGCGGCGTCGCCATGGGCATCGCGGCGGGCCGCGACTGGACCGACAAGCTGTCGCGGCTGATGGATTTCGCCGCCGCCGCGCCGCCGGCCGCCGGCCCCGCGCGCAAGCTCGCCATCGCCGTCCTGCAGCAGCCGATCGCCGAAATCCTGGAATCCCGCGCCGGCCTCGAGGGCATCGTCGGCAAGACGCCGCACCTGGGCGCCTCGCTCGCCGCCCTCACCCGCCTGGCCGCCGCCGACTCCGTCGACATGCTGATCAAGGTGGAGAAGTCGGTCGCCAAGGTGATGCCGGAGCTCTCCACCGAGGCCAAGCGGCTCGGCCGCTGGCTGGGCGGCGAGGACTTCGTCGAGGTGCGCACAGCGCTGGGCAAGCGCATCCTCGCCGAGCTGAACGGCCCGCGCCGCCTGGTGCCGGGCGACGCGGCCCTGGAGATCGACGTGCTGCGCGCGCTCGCCATGTCGCTGACCGCCGCGGCCGGCAAGCTGCTGCCGCTGGAGGACGTGCAGGCGGCCTTCTCCGTCCGCTCCAAGATGCTGGTCACCGGCGACTTCGTGGAAAGCTACCTCGGCCAGGGCAAGACCGCCCGCGAGGAGGCCGAGGCCCTGGTCTGGCTGACCGAGAACGTCATCGGACCGCAGAACAAGCGCCACGCCGGCCGCTGGCTCAAGGCGCTGGTCACCAACAACCGGCTGGAGAAGGAAACCCTGGCCTCCAACGAGACCCCGCCGGTGCGCCTGGCCGCGCTGGCGGCGCTGCAGCGGTCCGTGGGCCGGTGCGGCCTCGCGCCCGAGGACGCCGCGCCCGTGCAGGAGCACCTGGGGATGGTCGGCGGCAAGGTGGAGGCCGAGGCGCGGCTGATCTCGGCGCTCACCAAGGCCAACGCCCCGGCGGTGCAGAAGCTGACCTTCCTGCTGCGCCTGGCCAGCGGCGAGACCGCGCCGCTCGGCCCGGCGGCCGACCGCGCCCGCAGCGAGGCCATGCGCCTGGTCCGCGACGATGGTCTGCGCTCGGAACTCGCCCAGGCGCCCGACCAGATGGCCGCCGTCCGCGACCTCGTCGAGAAGGCCCAGCTCGCCGCCTAGAGGCCGAGCGACTCCGCAAGCGCCCGGACCACCATGTCCACGTCGGCGTCCGCCATCCCCGGATAGAGCGGCAGGGAGAGACAGCGCGCGTACCAGGCCTCGGCGCCGGGCAGGTCGAGGACGCCATACCGCTCGCGGTAGTAGGGCTGGCGGTGGACAGGGATGTAGTGGACCTGGCTGCCGACGCCGCGGGCCCGGAGCGCGTCGACGACTTCGCGCCGGGAGCGGCCGGCCGCCTCGAAGTCGATCAGCACGCACATCAGGTGCAGGGCCGGGTCGCTCCAGGCCGGGGAGGCCGCCGGCCGCACCAGCGGCGCGAGCGGCCGCAGGGCCTCCACGTAGGCCGCGCTCAACACGCGACGCCGGGCCACGAACCGGCCCAGCTTGGCGAGCTGCGAGAGCCCCAGAGCGCAGAGGATGTCGGGCAGCCGGTAGTTGAAGCCCGGCTCCGGCATCTCGTACCACCAGGGGTCGGAGCCCTCCGGCCGCACCATGCCGTGGCTGCGCAGCGTTCGCAGGCGCGCGGCGAGCGCCGGGTCGTTGGTGGTGACCATGCCGCCCTCGCCGGTGGCGATGGTCTTCACCGGATGGAACGAGAAGGTGGCCATGGCCGAGTGGCGGACGTCGCCGATGGTCTCGGCCACGTTTCCGAAGGTCGCGGTGGTCCCCAGCGCATGTGGCGCGTCCTCGACGAGGACGGCTCCGGCGTCGCGGGCCAGCGCCTCGAGGCCCGGCAGGTCGCAGGCGTCCCCGCGCAGGTGGACCGGCAGGACGGCGCGGACCGGGCCGCCGGCGCGCTCCAGCGCGGCCTCCAGGGTGGCGGGCGTCATCAGGCCGCTGTCGGGATCGACGTCGGCGAACACCACCTCGGCGCCGACGTAGCGGGCGCAGTTGGCGGTGGCCAGGAAGGTGATGGCCGGCGCCACCACCCGCTCGCCCGGCTGCGCGCGCAGGGCCAGCATGGCCAGGTGCAGGGCCGCCGTGCCGTTGGCGCAGGCCACCGCGTGGGCCGCGCCAACGGCCTGGGCGAACGCCGCCTCGAAGGCGTCCACCGTCGGGCCGGTGGTCAGGAAATCGGCCTTCAGCGCCTCGACCACCGCGGCGATGTCGTCGTCGTCGATCGTCTGGCGGCCGTAGGGCAGGACCATGTCAGTCGGTCGCCCGGCGCCGGCGGGGCGCGGGCGCGGCCGCCAGCATGGCAAGCAGGCCCTCGCCGCTCAGCCACTCGTCATTGGTGTCGGAGGCGTAGGAGAAACCCTCGACCAGCCGACCGCCCTGCAGCGGCTCGCGGGTGTAATCCACGAAGGCGGGCTCGATAGCGTAGCGGTCGCCCAGGTCGACGGTGGAGCGCGCGTCGTCGGCCGAGATCATCATCTCGTGCAGCTTCTCGCCCGGCCGGATGCCGATCACCCGGGTGGCCAGGCCCGGGGCCATGGCGGCGGCTATGTCGACCACCTTCATGGACGGGATCTTGGGCACGAAGATCTCGCCGCCGCGCATCATGGCCAGCGACGAGAGCACGAACTCGACGCCCTCGTTGAGGGTGATCAGGAAGCGGGTCATCCGCGGGTCGGTGATCGGCAGTTCGGTGGCGCCCTTGGCGATCAGCCGCTCGAACAGCGGGGCGACCGAGCCGCGCGAGCCCACGACGTTGCCGTAGCGCACCACCGAGAACCGCGTGCCGATGTCGCCCGACAGGTTGTTGGCGGCCACGAAGGTCTTGTCCGACGCCAGCTTCGTCGCGCCGTAGAGGTTGATCGGGTTGCAGGCCTTGTCGGTGGAGAGCGCCACCACCTGCTTCACCCGGTTCGTCAGGCAGGCCCAGACCACGTTTTCCGCGCCCAGCACATTGGTGTGGATGCATTCGGACGGGTTGTACTCGGCGGCCGGCACCTGTTTCAGGGCGGCGGCGTGGATGACGATGTCGACCCCGCGCAGCGCCAGCGTCAGGCGCTCGCGGTCGCGCACGTCCCCCAGGAAGAAGCGCATGCAGGCGAGCTTCTCGGCCGGGAACCGCTCGGCCAGGTCGATCTGCATCTCGCTCTGCTTCAGCTCGTCGCGCGAATAGACGATCAGCTTGCGTGGGCTTCCCCGGGTGAGCACGGTCTCGACAAAGCGGCGGCCGAAGGAGCCGGTGGCGCCGGTGACGAGGATGACCTTGCCATCGAGGTCGAGGGTGGTCGGCGCAAATCGGCCCAAATGCGGGGCTCCACAGGCAGCGAATCTCTCAAGTCCGACCGAGCTTCGTCCCCGGGCGTAAAGAGAGCGCTAACCATGATCGGGCAGGCTCTGCGGCCATGAGACGCCGCAGCTTCCTTGGCCTGGTCCTCGCCGTCACGGCGCCCGCGACGGCCTTGGCGTCGGGCTCGTCCGAGCCGGCGGAGACCAAGAAGCGGGCCGGCGGCGCTTCCTACATCGTCATCCAGACGCTGGCGGCGACCACCAACAAGGGCGGCGGCCGCCGGGGCGTGCTGACCGTGGAATGCGGCCTCGACGTGCAGGACGCCGCGCTCCGCGCCCGCGTGGAGCAGAACCTGCCGCGTCTGCGGGCCGCCTACTACCAGACCGTCCAGACCTACGCCGCGGGCCTGCCGCCGGCGACGGCGCCCAACGCCGACTTCCTCGCCCAGAACCTGCAGCGCCAGACCGACGCCATCGTCGGCAAGCCGGGCGCGAAGCTCCTGCTGGGCGCCATCCTCGTCAACTGATCACATCGCGCTGATGCCGCCGTCGAGCTTCAGCTCGGCGCCGGTCATGAACCGGCTCTCGTCGGAGGCCAGGTAGAGCACCGCGTTGGCGATGTCGGCGGGCTGGCCGATGCGGCCCAGCGGCACCTGGCGGGCGAGCTTGGCCTCGGCCTCCTCCTTGCCGAACCGCTGGCGCAGCGGGTCGAGGATCGGGGTGTCGATGAAGGTCGGGTGGATGGAATTCGAGCGGATGTCGAGGCCCTGCTTGGCGCAGTGCAGGGCGATGCCCTTGGAGAGCAGCCATACGGCCGCCTTGGAGGCGTTGTAGACGGGCGTGTTGTGGGCCGCGATCAGGCCGGCGATCGAGCTTATGTTGACGATCGAGCCGGGCTGGTTCTGGCGCATGTACTTCAGGGCGTGCTTGGTCCCGAGGAACACGGAGTCCGTGTTGACGCCCATCACCAGCTTCCAGTCCTCGAAGCTGAGCTCCTCGATGTTGCCGCCGCGGCTGATGCCGGCGTTGTTCACCAGCACCGAGATCCCGCCCATGGCCGCGTCGGCCTCCTCGAGGGCGAAGATCCACTGGTCCTCCTTGGTGACGTCCAGCGGGAAGGCGAAGGCGGTCCCCGCGCCGTGGGCGGCGTTGATCTCCGCGGCCACGGCCTCGGCGCCCGGCAGGTTGATGTCGCCGAGGGAGACCTTGGCCCCCTCCTCGGCGAGCCGCCGCGCCATCGCCGCGCCCAGCCCCTGAGCCCCGCCCGAGATGAACGCCTTCTTGCCCGCGACCCGTCCCGCCATGTCCCGTATCTCCCTGTTCTTCTTCAGTCCGCGCCGGTGGCGCGCGCCGCCTCGTCCATGAACCGGGCGAGCGTCACGTCGAGTTCGGTGACCCCGTCGGCGTCATGGGTGGCCAGCGTCACCTCCACGCGGTTGTAGACGTTGAACCACTCCGGATGGTGGTCGAGCTTCTCGGCCATCATCGCCACCCGGGTCATGAAGCCGAAGGCCGCGTTGAAGTCGCGGAAGCGGAAGGTCCGGCAGATGGCGTCGCGCTCGCCCTCCGGCGACCACCAGTCCGGCAGGGACTTCAGCGCCTCGGCGGCGCCGATCTTCGCGGGCCGGCTCATGCGACCTCCTCGGGCGCGAAGTCGAGGCCGGTGGCGGCCGAGAGCTCGGCCAGCGTCTGGTCCACGTCCACCACCTTGATCGCCTTCATGCCCAGCCCCGCGGCCGGCTTGCAGTTGATGCCGAGGTCGTCGAGGTAGACGCAACCCTCCGGCTGCACGGCCAGGAGGTCGCACATCATCAGGTAGATGCGCGGGTCGGGCTTGCGGACACCCGCCTTGGAGCTCTCGATGATGGCGTCGAACAGCGGCATGACCTGGGCCATGGCGCCGGCCATCTTCTGCCCCTCGTCCTGGCCGGGGCTGTGCTCGGAGACGACGTTGTTGGTGATGCAGCCCACCTTGTAGCCGGCCGCCTTGCAGGCCTTGAGCGCCGCCACCATCCGCGGCCGCAGCCGGCCCGAAAGCAGCGGCAGGACGTCGGCGCCGCGCACCGGGTGGCCGAGCGCGGTGGATTCCTCGAGGAACAGGGCGTCGAAGCGGGCCGCGTCGATCTCGTTGCGCTCGAACAGGGCCCACGCGTTGTGGTCGGGATTGGTGGCGTTCACCCGCCGGATCAGGTCCTTCGGCAGACCCGCCTCGGCCTCGTAGCGGTTGAAGGCCTCGAAGGGCGAGGTCGTGAACACCCCGCCGAAATCCCAGATCACCGCCTCGACCGCCATCCGCACGCTCCTCTTGCCGGGCGCGGACGCTAGAGAGGCGGGCCCGGGCATGCAAGTAAAGGGCGATGCGCCCGTCCGCCCTTCCCCGCCCCGTCCGGCTCGGCCTCTACGGCGGCGCCGTCGCGGTGCTGCTCTGGCTGTGCCTGGCGCCCAGCGAGACCCTGCCGCAGCCGGAGGGCCTGAGCGACAAGTGGGAGCACACCATCGCCTGGTTCGTGCTCACCGCGAGCGGCCTCGTGCTGGCGCCGCGGCGGTGGCGCGCCATCGCCGGCTTCGCCCTGGCCCTCGGGGCCGCGGTGGAGGTCCTGCAGGCGACCCTGGGCTTCGGCCGCCACGGCGACTGGCGCGACCTCATCGCCGACAGCCTGGGCGTCGCGGCCGCCCTCGGCCTGTTCCTGCCGCTGCGCCGGCGGCTCGACCCGGCCCGGGCCGGCGCCTAAGCTGGCGCCATGACCGACCGGCCGTTCATCTATCTCGCCGCCCCCTGCTTCGGCGGCCAGGTGAACCTCTACTTCATGACCTCCGTGCTGCGGCTTCAGGAAGCCTGCGAGACCCGGGGGATCGGCCTGCACGTGGAACTCCTGGCCAGCGACGCCCTGATCACCCGGGCCCGAAGCCGGCTGGCCGCGGGCTTCCTCGCCCACCCCGAGGCGACCCACCTGCTGTTCGTGGACGCCGACATCGGCTTCGCCCCGGAGAACGTCTTCCGCCTGCTGGACGCGGGCAAGGACGTGGTCGCCGCGGTCTGTCCCCTGAAGCATATCGACTGGGAGAAGGTCCGCGCCGCGGCCAAGGCCGGGGTCGAGGACCTGCAGGCCGCCGCCATCGGCTATGTGGTGCGCTTCATCCCCACGCCGGACAATTCGGTCGAGGTTGAGGACGGCATCGCCCGGGTGGCGTACGGCGGCACCGGCTTCCTGATGATCCGCCGCGACGCCCTGCAGCGGATCGCCGACGCCCATCCCGAGCTCCGCGCCATCCTCGACGACGGCACGGAGGCGGTGATGGTGTTCGACACCCTGGTGGAGCCGGAGACCGGCCAGTACCTCTCCGAGGACTACGCCTTCTGCCGGCGCTGGCGCGACCTCGGCGGCGACATCTGGGCCGACATGGAGGCCCGGCTGACCCATGTGGGCCACGCGGCCTACACGGGCAGCCTCATCCAGGCGATGCGGCGCGGCTGAGCTATTCGGCCGGCGCCGCTACGGGCGCGCCGGTCGTCCCCGCCTGGCCGCGCTCCGCCGCGGACGTGCGCGCCGCCGCGCGGCGCACCGCCAGCGCCGCCTTGGTCTCCTCGTAGCTCCGCCGGTTGATGCTGTAGCGGGCGTAGAACAGGGCGGCGACCAGGCCGGGAACCGCCGCCACGACGCTGTCGGTCAGGGCGAGGTTGAACAGGACACCCTCCGGCACCTGGCCCGGCTGCGCCTTCTCCGGGAAGGCGATGAAGGTGATGATGAAGCCGGCGAGCGCCGCCCCGATCGCCGCGTCCATCTTGGCGGCGAGCGAACGTGTGGAGTAGAGCACGCCTTCCTGGCGGATGCCGTGCTTCAGCTCGTTCTGGTCGGCGATGTCGGCCAGGGCGGACATGACGCTGATCTGCAGGACGCTCATCGCCGCGTACTGGACGGTGGCGAAGGCGATCAGGATCGGCAGCAGGCCCGGGCTGCTCGGCGAGAGAACGCCCGTCATGCCGAGGATCAGCGGGATCGGCGGGACGATGGTGTAGATCAGCACCGACGAGATGATCGTCCGCTTCTTGTCGAACATCCCGTGCAGGCGGGGCGCGAAGACGAAGGCCGAGAGATACCCCACGAAGCTGCCGATGATGAACAGGCTGAGCTGCTCGGAATTCAGCTGCCAGTAGAAGGTGTTCACGTACATCCGGAGCGCCTCGCGCAGCCCCAGCATCAGCGACAGGAAGAAGTAGGCGATCAGCAGCCAGACGTAGTTGATGTTGGAGAGCGCCTTGCCGACGTCGCGGACGAACTCCGCGGGGCTGAAGCCGGGGGTGTCGGCGCCCCGCGTCGGCAGGTGCGGGATGCGGTCCCGCGTGAACCAGGCGGAGGCGAACAGGATCGCCACGACCGCGATGGAGATCGCCATGGCGTAGGTCGACCAGGGCGCGGGGTTCAGGATTCCGCGGGGATATTCCGGCGTCGACGGGAAGAAGATCCTGAGCGCCAGGGTGGTTGTGAAGGCGGCGCCCGCCCAGAGGAAGAAGCTGTTGTAGGCCATCACCTTGGACCGCTCGGTGTAGTCCCGGGAGAGCTCGGCCCCCAGCGCCAGGTGCGGCGTGTGGAAGAAGGTCATCGCTTGGCGCATCAGCACCACCGCCACCCCGAACCAGATCAGCAGGCCCGTCTGGCCGAGCCCGGACGGCGGGTTGAAGATCGCGTAGAGTGAAAGCGCGATGGGAACCGGGGCCGCGAACATATAGGGGTGCCGGCGTCCCAGCCGGGAGCGCGTGCGGTCGGACCAGGACCCCACGAGCGGATCGGAGATCGCGTCGAAGACGAGGCTCGCCGAGATCGCCAGCCCGGCAAGGTGCGCCGGCACGCCGAGCACCTGGTTGTAGAACAGCATGGCGAAGCTGGAGACCGAATAGAGCGCGATCGACTCCGCCGCGCTGCCCACGCCGAACGCGAGCTTGGTGTTCACCGGGAGGCGTCCGGCCTCCGATGACGAGGCTGTGGCCACTGGGTTCTTCCTCCGGGGCGCGTGCTCTCGGCCGGCCGCTCTCCCGCCTCAAGCAAGCCTCAAGCCGGGGCGGCCGTCAATCGAACTTTGGGTATGGTTTGCGCGCACTCCCCCGGGCCGGGCCCCGCCTTGCGCCGCGTCGGGCCCCCGGATCGCGCCCGGGGCATGCCCGCGCGGGTCGTGTCCGGCGCCGGCCCTCCGGTCGCGGGGGCGCCCGGGGGGCGCCGCGCCGCGCTCTGGCCTTCGCAACAGGCCGCCGCTAAGCAGGCGGCTCACGGTTTCCGGAGGTTGCGACACCATGGCTGGTCTCACGCGGCGCGTTCTGTTCCTGGCCGCGACCCTGGCGCTCTGCGCCGCGCCGGCCGCGGCCAGGGTCCGGCCGGTCGCCCCGATCCTGACGACGCCGGACGCGGTGGACGTCCGGTCCTACGCCGAGCCGCGCAGGGCGCGCGTCACCCACGTCGACCTCGACCTGGCGGTGGACTTCGCCAGCCGGACCCTGCGCGGGACCGCAGCGCTGGACGTGCTCGCCCAGCGGGGCGTGGACGAGGTCGTCCTCGACGCCCTGGGCCTCCAGATTGAGAAGGTGACCACGCCCGCCGGCAGGCCGCTGGCCTGGCGGCTGGGCGCCAGGGACGGCGACAAGGGCGCCCCGCTCACCGTGCAGCTCGGCGGCGCGAAGCGGATCGTCGTCACCTACGCCGCGGCCCCGGAGGCCAGCGCGCTGCAGTGGCTGCCGCCGGAGCTGACCGCCGGCAAGGCCAAGCCCTTCCTCTACAGCCAGGGCCAGCCGACCCTGAACCGCAGCTGGTTCCCCACCCAGGACAGTCCCGGCGTGCGCCAGACCTGGACGGCGCGCCTCGTGGTCCCTGAGGACCTCGTGGCGGTGATGAGCGGCGAGCGGCTGACGCCGAAGGGCGAGCCCGCCGGCCCCGGCAGGCGGGCCTACCGCTTCCGCATGGAGCACCCGGTCCCGACCTATCTAGTGGCGCTCGCCGTGGGCGACCTCGCCTTGCGCGAGCTCGGCGCGCGCACCGGCGTCTACACCGAGCCCGCCATGCTCGACCGCGCGGCCCATGAGCTCGCCGACACCGAGAAGATGGTCGAGGCCGCCGAGGCGCTCTACGGCCCCTACCGCTGGGGCCGCTACGACGTGCTGGTCCTGCCGCCGGCCTTCCCATACGGCGGCATGGAGAACACCACGCTCACCTTCCTGACGCCGACCTTCATCACCGGAGACCGGGCCAACGTCGGCCTGGTCGCCCACGAGCTGGCGCACAGCTGGTCGGGCAACCTGGTCACCAACGCCACCTGGCCCGACGTCTGGCTCAACGAGGGCTTCACCAGCTACGTCGAGAACCGGATCATGGAGGCGATCTACGGCCGCGAGCGCGCGGTGATCGAGGCCGACCTCACCTGGGACGGGCTGCAGGCCGACATCGCCGAACTGGGCGGGCCCGCGGACCCGCGCACCAGGCTCTACGGCGAGCCCGGCGGACAGATCGACTACTTCAAGGGCGAGACCTTCCTGCGGACCCTGGAGACCCTGGTCGGCCGCGCCCGCTGGGACGCCTACCTGCGCGGCTACTTCGACCGCCACGCCTTCCAGCCGCAGACCACGGCCGGCTTCCTCGCCGACCTGCGCAAGCACCTGGTGAAGGGGGACGCCGCGCTCGAGGCCAAGCTGCAGCTCGACGCCTGGGCCTACGGGTCGGGACTGCCGGACAACGCCGTCCACCTGCGCTCGCCGGCGCTGGCGGAGGTCGACCGCTCGGTGAAGGCGTTTGCCGACGGCGCGCCGGCCGCCTCGCTTCCCGCCAAGGGCTGGACCACCCAGGAGTGGCAGCGATTCCTCAACAACCTGCCGCGGAAGCTGAGCGCGACCCAACTCGCCGACCTCGACGGGGCGTTCGGCCTCTCCGCCTCGACCAACGGCTACGTCCGCTCGGCCTGGCTGGAGCTGGCGATCGCCAACCGCTACGAGCCGGCCCTGCCGTCGCTGCGGGGGTTCCTGGGCGGCGTCGGCCGCGGCCTGTTCGTCAATCCGCTCTACTCGGGCCTGATGAAGCAGGGCGACTGGGGCCAGGCTCTGGCCCGCCAGTACTTCGCCGAGACGAAGGCCACCTACCACCCGAGCCTCGCCGCCCGGATCGCGCGCACGGTGGCGGGCCAGCCGGAGCGCTAGCTCCGGCGCGGCGTGCGTTTCCGCCATGTGGCTGAAAACGCTGGCGCACCCGACACGATTCGAACGTGTGACCTTTGCCTTCGGAGGGCAACGCTCTATCCAGCTGAGCTACGGGTGCGTTTCAGCGGGATGGTGTCTCTAGCCGAAAGCCTCGCCGGCCGCAAACGGCCTTCCAGATTTCACGCGGGCAATTTTCCGAAGGCCCGGTACGGCTAGCTTCCCCGACGAAGCCGTCCGCGACGAGACGGCGCGCCGACATCAGGGGGAACACATGGTCATCGGATCCCGACACCTGCGCCTGGCGGCCGGCCTCTCCGCGGCTGCGGCGGCGGCGCTGGCGGCGGGCCTCGCGCTGGCCCAGGTCGCACACGGACAGGACGACCGGGAAACCCACCCGGGCAAGGCGGTCTACGACCAGTCCTGCGCCGCCTGCCACAACGCCCCGGAGGCCGGCAGCCGCGCCGCGCCCCTGGCCTCCCTGCGCAAGATGAGCGCCCAGACGCTGTCCACGGCCCTGACCTCCGGCGTGATGAAGCCGATCGGCGACCAGCTCACCCGCGAGCAGCTGCGCCAGGTGGTGGGCTACCTCGCCGCGCCCGAGGCGCCGGTGGGCACGGCCTGGATCGACGAGGCCATGTGCCCGGCCGACCGCCGCAAGGTGGAGCTCTCCGCGAAGCCGGCCCAGATCGGCTTCGGGGTCGACCTGGAGAACACCCGCAGGATGAGCGCCGCCCAGGCGGGGCTGAAGACCAAGGACCTCGCCAACCTGGAGGTCGCCTGGGCCTTCGCCATGCCGAAGACCTCGGGCCTGAGGGGCCAGGGGGTGGTGGTCGGCGACACCGTCTTCTACCCCGCGGGCCAGGCGAACCACATCCTGGCTCTGGACACCCAGACCGGCTGCGTGAAGTGGGCGACCCCCACCGAGGCGCAGGTCCGCAACAGCCTGGCCTACGGCCGGCTCGGCAAGGACGGGCCGCTCGGACTCGTCGGGGGCGACGCCCAGGGCAATCTCGTGGCGCTGGACGCCGCGACGGGCAAGCTGCTGTGGCGGGCCGACCCGCGGCACGACAAGACGGCGCCGCTGTCGGGCTCGCCGCTGATCCACGACGGCAAGATCATCGTGCCCATCTCCGGCAGCGACGTGGGCGCGGCCATGCGGCCGGCCTACGAATGCTGCAAGGGCCACGGCGCCGTGGCGGCGGTGGACGCCGCCACCGGCAAGGTGCTCTGGACCTGGCACACCATGGAGGACGCCAAGCCGCTCGGCCGCACCAACGCGCAGGGGGTCGCCGCCTACGGCCCCTCCGGGGCGCCGGTGTGGTCCAGCCCGGCGATCGACGTGAAGCGCGGCGTGGTGTTCGCCTCCACCGGCGAGAACACCTCGCCCCCGGCGACCAAGACGAGCGACGCCATCGCCTCCATCGACCTGGCCACGGGGAGGCAGAACTGGGTGTTCCAGGCGCTGGAGAACGACATCTGGAACATGTCCTGCCCGGTGGGCGTGGACGGCAGCCGGCCTCCGGGCGCCAACTGCTACTTCGCCAAGGACGGCAGCGTGCTGCTCGACCACGACTTCGGCGCGGGTCCGGTGGTGTTCCGCGGCAAGCGCGGGAAGGACGTGATCCTCGGCGGCCAGAAGTCCGGCGACGTTTGGGCGCTGGACCCGGCCAACGGCAAGGTCCTGTGGCGCCGGCAGTTCGGCAAGGGCTCCCCGCTGGGCGGCGTCCACTGGGGCATCGCCACCGACGGCGTGCGGGTGTTCGCGCCGATCAGCGACCCGAATGTGCCGAAGGACCTCTCGGCGGCGGGGATGCACGCGGTGGACGTCGCCACCGGCAAGGTGGCCTGGCAGTGGCGCGCCGAGCCCGACTGTGAGGGCCCGCGGGCCAAGGTGACGATCTGCGCCAACCGCTACGGCCTGTCGGCCGCGCCCCTGGTGGTGGACGGCGCGGTGGTGGCGGGCTCGCTGGACGGCCGGCTGTGGGTGTTCGACGCCGCCACCGGCAAGGTGCTGGCCATGCACGACACGGCGACCACCGCCTACCAGCCGGTGAACAAGATCCCCGGCGCCGGCGGCTCGATCGACGCGGCGGGCGTCTTCGCGGGCGGCGGCATGCTGTTCGTGAACTCTGGCTACGCCAGCTTCGGCCAGGCGGCCGGCAATGTGCTGGTGGCCTACCGGCCGAAGGGCGCGAAGTAGCGGTTCGGGAGGGGCGGGCCTCAGGCCCCCGTCACCTCGTCCCAGAACCGCTTGGCCTTGCCGAGGAAGTTGGCCTGCTTGGGGTGCTGCTGCTCCGAGCAGGTGCCGGCGAACTCGCACAGCAGCTCCTTCTGGCGGGCGGTGAGGCGGGTCGGCGTCTCGACGAACAGCTCGACCACCAGGTCGCCGCGCTCGCGCGACCGCAGCGAGGGCATGCCGCGGCCCTTCACGCGCACGGTCTTGCCGGTCTGGGCGCCTTCCGGGACCTTCACCGGGATCTTGCACTCGCCGTCGCAGTTGTCGCCGCCCAGCAGGCAGGGGGCCTCGATCTCGCCGCCCAGGGCCGCGACGGCCATAGGAACGGGGACGGTGCAGAGCAGGTCCAACCCGTCGCGCTCGAACAGCTCGTGCGGGCGCACCGACAGGAAGATGTAGAGGTCGCCGCGCGGGCCGCCCCGGGCGCCGGAGTCGCCCTCCCCGGCCAGCCGGATACGCGCGCCGTCGTCCACGCCGGCCGGGATGCGGACCGAGAGCATCCGCTCCTTGCGCACCTGGCCCTGGCCGCGGCAGTCCGAGCAGGGATCTAGGATCAGCGTGCCCGAGCCGCCGCAGCGGGGGCAGGCGCGCTCGATGGAGAAGAACCCCTGGGTGGCCCGCACGCGGCCGGCGCCGCCGCAGGCGTTGCAGGCGGTCGGGCTGGTGCCCGGCTTGGCGCCGGAGCCCTCGCAGGTCTCGCAGGTCATGGCCGCCGGGACGGTGATCTCCACGTCGGCGCCGGCGTAGGCCTGCTCGAGCGTGATCTCCAGATCGTAGCGCAGGTCCTGGCCGCGGGCCGGACCGCGGCTCTGCTGGCCGCCGCCGCGGCGACCGCCGAACATGTCGCCGAAGACGTCGCCGAACACTTCGTTGAAGATGTCATGGACGTCGTGGAACTGGGCCCCGCCCGCACCGCCGCCGCCCATGCCGTTGACGCCGGCGTGGCCGAAGCGGTCGTAGGCCGCCCGCTTCTGCGGGTCGGACAGGACGGAATAGGCTTCGTTGAGTTCCTTGAAGCGGCCCGCCGCTTCCTCGCACCCGCCATTGCGGTCGGGGTGGTGTTCCATGGCGAGCTTGCGGAAGGCGGCCTTCAGGGCCCCTGCGTCGCAGCCGCGCTCGACGCCCAGGATCTCGTAATAGTCCCGCATCAGACGCTCAGGCGCTCAAGGTTCTGTTGTTGGGAAGGTGGGATGGCCCCCGCCCGGCTGCAAGGCTTGCGGCCGAGCGGGCGAGGGCCCCTTTGTCGTGCTGCAGAAGCGGCGGCGACGTCCCCAGTGACGGCGTTCTCGCACTGGCTGCGGGAAGCCGCCATGGGGCGCGATGTCACGCCGACTTCTTCTGGTCGTCGACTTCCTCGAACTCCGCGTCGACCACGTCGTCCGAACCGCCGGCGTCGGAGGTCGCCTCGGCGCCCTCCTGGCCGGATTCCTGCTGAGCCTTGTACATGGCCTCGCCGAGCTTCATCGAGGCCTGGATCAGCGCCTGGGTCTTGGACGAGATCGCCTCGGCGTCGTCGCCCTCCATGGAGGACTTCAGCTCGTCGAGCGCCGTCTGGATGGCGGCCCGGTCGGCTTCGCCCACCTTGTCGCCGTGGTCCTTGAGCGCCTTCTCGGCGGTGTGGACCGCGGAGTCGGCCTGGTTCCTGGCGTCGACCAGGGCCTTGCGCTTCTCGTCCTCGGCCTTGTTGGACTCGGCCTCCTTGACCATGGCCTCGATGTCCGCGTCGGAGAGGCCGCCGTTGGCCTGGATGCGGATCGACTGCTCCTTGGCGGTGGCCTTGTCGCGGGCCGAGACGTTGACGATGCCGTTGGCGTCGATGTCGAAGGTGACCTCGACCTGCGGCACGCCGCGCGGCGCCGGCGGGATGCCCACCAGGTCGAACTGGCCGAGCATCTTGTTGTCCTGCGCCATCGGGCGTTCGCCCTGGAAGACCCGGATCGTCACGGCCGACTGGTTGTCGTCCGCGGTCGAGAAGGTCTGGGACCGCTTGGTCGGGATGGTGGTGTTGCGCTCGATCAGCGGGGTGAACACGCCGCCCAGGGTCTCGATGCCCAGGGTCAGCGGCGTCACGTCCAGCAGCAGCACGTCCTTGACGTCGCCCTGCAGCACGCCCGCCTGGACCGCGGCGCCCAGGGCCACGACCTCGTCGGGGTTCACGCCCTTGTGGGGCTCGCGGCCGAAGAACTCCTTCACCGTGTCGACGACCTTGGGCATGCGGGTCATGCCGCCGACCAGGATCACCTCGTCGATGTCGGTCTTCTTCAGGCCCGCGTCCTTCAGCGCCTGCTCGCAGGGGCCGATGGTCTTGGCGATCAGGTCCTCGACGAGGGCTTCCAGCTTGGCGCGGGAGAGCTTGATGTTGAGGTGCAGCGGACCCGAGGCGTTCATCGAGATGAAGGGCAGGTTCACCTCGTACTGGGTGACGCTGGACAGCTCCTTCTTGGCCTTCTCGGCCTCTTCCTTCAGGCGCTGCAGGGCCAGCTTGTCCTTGCGCAGGTCGACCGAGGTCTCCTTGCGGAACTCGTCGGCCAGGTAGTCGACGATCCGGAGGTCGAAGTCCTCGCCGCCCAGGAAGGTGTCGCCGTTGGTCGACTTCACCTCGAACACGCCGTCGCCGATCTCCAGGATCGAGACGTCGAAGGTGCCGCCGCCGAGGTCGTAGACGGCGATCTTCTTGCCGTCGTTCTTCTCGAGGCCGTAGGCCAGCGCCGCCGCCGTCGGCTCGTTGATGATCCGCAGGACCTCGAGGCCCGCGATCTTGCCCGCGTCCTTGGTCGCCTGGCGCTGCGCGTCGTTGAAGTAGGCCGGGACGGTGATGACCGCCTTTTCGACCTTCTCGCCGAGGTGCTGCTCGGCGGCTTCCTTCATCTTCTGCAGGATGAAGGCGGAGACCTGCTGGGGAGAATAGTCCTTGCCCTGGGCCTTCACCCAGGCGTCGCCCGTCGGGCCCTTCACGATCTCATAGGGCACCATGCCCTTGTCCTTCTCGACCATCGGGTCGGAGAAGTTGCGGCCGATCAGGCGCTTGATCGCGAACAGGGTGTTCGACGGGTTGGTGACGGCCTGCCGCTTGGCCGGCTGGCCCACAAGGCGCTCGCCGTCCTCCAGGAAGGCCACGACGGAAGGCGTGGTGCGCGCGCCTTCGGCGTTCTCGATCACCTTGGGCGTCTTGCCGTCCATGATGGCGACGCACGAGTTCGTGGTGCCGAGGTCGATGCCGATGATCTTGCTCATTGAGAGTCTTGCTCGCTCCTAATTGGCGGACGCCGCGGGTTGGCCTTCGATTGAAGCGCCCTGGTTGCGACGCCCCCGGTCGATCACTCGCCGCGAGGTTTCCTTTAACGGAAGCCCCGCGTCGCCAGCCGATATGGGGAAAATCGCAGGCCCTGCAAGGGCGAATGTCCTCAATCCCGACAAGGACATGGCCTCACCCCCGCCGCCAGGCGCGCTGCACATTGGCATAGAGCTCCGGCGGGTGCGGCGTCTTGGCGCCCCGCGAGGCCAGGAAGGCATGCTGCACGACCATCGCCTGCTGCTCGATGTTGAGGCCCGCGAAGTCCGGGCCGCCGGAGAGGTCATAGGCGTAGCTGGCCTGGCTGTCGCCGGCTTTGATCTTCGCCAAGAGAAGGCGGATCCCGTTCTGGGCCTGCCAGACGTGGGTGAGCTCGTGGACGAACACCGCCTGCAGGCCAAGGGGGGCGCGGGCGAAGTCGTCCGGCAGGCCCCCGGCCGGCCACACGATCAGGCCGGGGCCGGCCACGAAGGCGCGGTTCCAGAAGGGGATGGTCGCGATCCGCACGCGGGCCGGGTCAAGCCCGTCGCCGAACATCTCGTGGGCCAGAGCCCGTTCGCCGGGCGTCAGGCGTCTGAGGCTGAGCGGCTTGGCGGGCATGACGCCTCAACGCACGAGACGCCGGCGCGCACCGTCAGAACGGCGGGTCTTCCGCGGCGGGCGGGGGCGGCGGATTGGCCAGGATGTCGCCCACGCGGTCAGGCTGCGGAGCCTGGGTGGTCGGCGCGGCGGGATCGACCTTCGGCAGGGCGGCCTGCTCGGCAAGCCTGGCGGCCGCGGCGGCCTCCTCCCTGGCCTTCTTCTCGGCTTCGAGCCTGGCCAGCTCCTCGGGCGTGGGCTCCGGCGGCGGGGGCGGGCCCTCGATCCGCTCCTGGCTGAGCGGGACCGCCTCCACCGCCTCGATCGGCGCGGCCTTGCTGCCGTCGGCGCGCTCGCCGGGCAGGCGCCCGCGCGAGGGGGCGTTGGCGACGCCGAGCGAGAAGGAGCCGACGGCGATCAGGACGAGGCCGCCGGCGACCACCTGCAGCACCGGACGGGGCATGGACCAGTTCATGGGCGCGGACCCTAATGCGCCACGCGATCCTTCGGAAGCGCCATCGCGCCGCAATCCACCGCCGGGAAATGGCGGGCCAGGGTAAACGGCCGTTAACCCGCGGCGCGCCAAAGATGCCCTTCGATCACATCGGAGGCTGAGGGAGCGGCATGGCGCGGGCGGCGCGGAAGACGGGCATGGAGCTCTTCTGGCACATCGCCGGGCTCGCCTGGGCGCATCCCTCGACAGCGCGCCTGCGCGGCGGACTGACGGCGGCGGCCGGCGTCGCCGCGGCGATCGCCTTCGCCACCTACAACGCCGCCGACCCCAGCCTGAACGCCGCCGGTCCCGGCGCGCCGCAGAACGCGCTCGGCCGGGTCGGCGCGACGGTCGCGGACATCGGCGTGCAGTCGCTGGGCCTGGGCGTGGCGCTCGCCGCCCTGCTGATGGTGGTGCTGGGCCTGTCCCGCGTCACCGCCCCGGAGCCGGACCTGACCCGTGGACATATCCGCCTGCGCGCGCTGGTCGGGGCGCTGGGGGTTCTGGCTCTGGCCGGCGCGCTCGCCCTGCCCGCCCCGCCCGCCGCCTGGCCGCTGGCCAAGGGCCTCGGTGGTTTCTGGGGCGACGCCCTGCTGCAGGGCCTGGCCGGCCTCATCGACTGGGCGCACATCCCGCTCGCCAAGCTGATCGCCGGCGTCGTGCTGGCCGCCGGCGCGGCCGCCGCCCTGGGCTACGGCGTCGGCCTCTCCCGACGCGACCTGCGCGGGGCCGGTGAATGGCTCCAGCTCGCCCTTCAGCCGAAGCCCAGGATCGCGCTCGCGGTGAAGCCGGAGAAGGCGCCGAAGCCTCCGAAGCGGCCGAAGCGGGAGGCCGGCATCCCGACCGCCGCGCTCGACCCGGCCCCGGCCATGCTTGCCGACGACGATGACGACGACGTCCTGCCCAGCCCCGCGCCGCAGCTGAAGGTCAAGGCGCCCAAGCTGACGCCGAAGGAGAGCACGCGCGAGCAGCGGGAGGCCCAGGCCACCTTCGACTTCGTCCAGCCCGGCGGCTTCCGCCTGCCCGAGCTCTCCATGCTGGCCAAGCCCAAGCCCCGCGCCTCCCAGTTCGATGAGGGCGCGCTGCGCCAGAACGCCCAGCTGCTGGAGAGCGTGCTCGCCGAGTTCGGGGTCCGCGGCGCCGTGGACCAGATCCGCCCGGGGCCCGTGGTCACCCTGTACGAACTCGTGCCGGCCGCCGGCGTGAAGTCCGCCCGGGTGGTGGCGCTCGCCGACGACATCGCCCGTTCCATGAGCGTCGCCGCATGCCGCGTCTCCGTGGTGCCGGGCCGCAACGCCATCGGCATCGAGCTGCCCAACGCGCGGCGCGAGACCGTCTACCTGCGCGACCTGCTGGCGGCGCCCGAGTACGAGAAGGGCGGCCAGACGCTCCCCATGGCGCTCGGCGAGACAATCGGCGGCGAGCCCTACATCGCCGACCTCGCCAAGATGCCCCACCTGCTGATCGCCGGCACCACCGGCTCGGGCAAGTCGGTGGGCGTCAACGCCATGATCCTGTCGATCCTCTACAAGCTGCCGCCCGAGCAATGCCGGATGATCATGATCGACCCGAAGATGCTGGAACTCAGCGTCTACGACGGCATCCCGCACCTGCTGGCGCCGGTGGTCACCGAGCCGAAGAAGGCGATCGTGGCGCTGAAGTGGGCGGTCCGGGAGATGGAGGACCGCTACCGGCGGATGTCGAAGATCGGCGTCCGCAACGTCGCCTCCTACAACGAGCGCGCCAAGGAGGCCCTGGCCAAGGGCGAGCACTTCGAGCGCACCGTCCAGACCGGCTTCGACGAGGCCGGGCGGCCGATGTACGAGAGCGAGAAGATCCTGCCCGAGCCGATGCCCTACCTCGTGGTGATCATCGACGAGGTGGCCGACCTGATGATGGTCGCCGGCAAGGACATCGAAGGCGCCGTTCAGCGTCTGGCGCAGATGGCCCGGGCCGCCGGCATCCACGTGATCATGGCCACCCAGCGCCCGTCGGTGGACGTCATCACCGGCACCATCAAGGCCAATTTCCCGACCCGGATCTCCTTCCAGGTCACCTCGAAGATCGATTCGCGCACCATCCTCGGCGAGCAGGGCGCCGAGCAGCTGCTGGGCCAGGGCGACCAGCTCTACATGGCCGGCGGCGGCCGGATCACCCGCCTGCACGGCCCCTTCGTCTCGGACGGCGAGGTGGAGGCGGTGGCCAAGTTCCTGCGCGAGCAGGGCACGCCGCAGTACCTCGAGGAGGTCACCGCCGGCGGCGACGAGGAGGGCGACGAGGGCCCCAACCTCGGCTTCGGCGGCGACACGGGCGACGCCAACGACCTCTACGACCGCGCCGTGGCCATCGTGACGCGCGACGGCAAGGCCTCCACCTCCTACGTCCAGCGCCGCCTGCAGATCGGCTACAACCGCGCCGCCTCGCTGATCGAGCGCATGGAGCAGGAGGGCGTGGTGGGACCCGCCAACCACGCCGGCAAGCGCGAGATCCTGGCCGCCGCGCCGCCCTGAGGCGTCTAGCCCTTCCGCCGGCCGCCGGGCCTGTGGCCGCGGGTCATCGGATCGGGCTTCTTCGGCAGGGGCTTGGTTCCCTCGGACGCGTAGCGCTCCTGGCTGGAGCCCAGACCCATCCGGCCGGGCTTCTGCTCCACGAGGCCGCTCTCGCCCCGGCGGATGCGATCGATGGCGTCGCGCAGCAGGGCGGCGGTCTCGAAGTCCTCGTCGGCGACGGCTTTCGCCAAGCGCGCTTCCAGTTCGGCGATCATGGCCAGGGGAACGCCCCTCCAAGCTTGGACGTTGCCGCCCGACATCTTCGCGCCCTAATGACGCCCCGCGTCCGGGTTAGCCTGATCCCATGCCGGAGCCCAAGATGAGCCTTACCCGTCGATCCCTCGCGCTCGCGCTGGCCGCCACGCCGCTGGCCGGCGTCGCCCTGGCCCAGGCGCCGAGCCTGTCCGCAGCCGACAAGGCGCTGGTGGACCGCGCCACCGCCTACCTGCAGGGCGTCACCGAGGCCCGCGCCCGGTTCGTGCAGACCGACGCCCGCGGCTCCACCAGCCAGGGCACGGTCTATCTGAAGCGCCCGGGCAAGGCGCGCTTCGCCTACGACCCGCCTTCCGGCCTGCTCGTGGTGTCCGACGGGGGCAACGTGGCCGTCCAGGACAGCCGGCTGAAGACCTTCGACCGCTATCCCCTGCAGTCGACGCCGCTGTCCCTCTTCCTGGCCCGCAACATCCGGCTGGACAAGGGCGTGACCGTTACCCGGGTCGCCCGGATGGCCGACGGCTTCTCGATCACCGCCCGCGACGCCTCCCGCAAGACCGCCGGCCAGATCACCCTGGACTTCTCCAACGCGCCGCTGGCGCTGACGGGCTGGACGGTGACGGACGCCCAGGGCCGCGCCACCCGCGTCCGTCTCGCCGGGCTGCAGCGCGCCCCGGGCCTGTCGGCGGACCTCTTCGTGTTGAAGAACCCCTACCGGAACCGGGTGTGACTTTCCCGCCACGCCCAAGTCTTAACCTTTGATGGCTTGATTTTTTCGCGAGCCGTGGCCATAATGCCACTATGTCGGATGCGCGACGCTCGCGCGACCGAACCCGTGCCGGAACCTATCCCCTCCCGGCGGCGGCATGAGAGACCACTGCAACGCCCGGGCTTCTCCAGTGCCCGGGCGTTTCTTTTGCCGCGTTGGCGAACCGCGGTCCGGCGCTTAGTTAGGCGGCATGCGACTTCGGATCTGCACCTGGAACGTCAACTCCGTCCGCCTGCGCCACGAGCAGGTGGCGCGCTTCGTGCGCGAGCAGGCCCCCGACGTCCTGTGCCTGCAGGAGATCAAGTGCCGGGAGGGCGAGTTCCCCCGGGAGGCCTTCGTGGAGATGGGCCTGCCGCACCTGAAGATCGCCGGGCAGAAGGGCTGGCACGGTGTGGCCATCGCCTCGGCCCTGCCGCTGGAGGACGCCCCGCCGCTCGACGTCTGCCGCGAGGGCCATGCCCGCTGCGTGGGCGCGACCGTAGCCGGCGTCGAGGTCCACAACTTCTACATCCCGGCCGGCGGCGACACGCCGGACCGCGCGGCGAACCCGAAGTTCGACCACAAGCTGGACTTCTACGAGAAGCTGACCGCCGAACTCGGCCGCCGCGACCGCAAGGCGCCGCTCGCCGTGGTGGGCGACCTCAATGTGGCGCCCGGCGAGTTCGACGTCTGGAACCACCGCTACATGTCGAAGATCGTCAGCCACACGCCGGTGGAGGTGGAGGCCTTCGCCGCGCTGAAGGGCTCGCTCGACTTCATCGACCTGCTGCGCGAGACCACGCCGGAGCCGCAGAAGCTGGCCTCTTGGTGGAGCTACCGGGCCCAGGACTTCCGGGTCTCGAACCGAGGCCTGCGCCTGGACCACATCCTGGTCACGCCAGGCCTGCGCGAGGCGGCCTTCCGGATGGGTTCGGCAGCCTGCCGCGTGCACGACGACGTCCGCGCCTGGGAGCGCCCCAGCGACCACGCGCCGGTCACGGCGGACCTGGTCCTCTAGAGACCTTAGGGCGCGAGCTTGTAGCCGCCGGCCTCGGTGAGCAGCAGCCGGGCGTTGGCGGGATCGGGCTCGATTTTCTGGCGCAGCCGGTAGACGTGGGTCTCGAGCGTGTGCGTGGTGACGCCGGCGTTGTAGCCCCAGACCTCGGCCAGAAGCTCCTCGCGCGACACCGGCTTCTCGCCGGCGCGGTAGAGGTACTTCAGGATGTTGGTCTCCTTCTCCGTCAGCCGGATCTTCTTCTGCTGGTCGTCGACCAGCAGCTTGGCGGCGGGACGGAACTCGTAGGCCCCGAGCCGGAAGACCGCGCCCTCGGAATGTTCGGCGCTGCGCAGCTGGGCGCGGATGCGGGCCAGCAGGACGGCGAACTTGTAGGGCTTGGTGACGTAGTCGTTGGCCCCGGCGTCGAGGCCCTGGACGGTGTCGTCGTCCCCCGCCGCGGCGGTCAGCATGATCACCGGAGCGGCGACGCCCTTGGCGCGCATCTGCCGGCAGGCCTCGCGGCCGTCCATGTCGGGCAGGTCCACGTCCAGCAGGATCAGGTCGGGGCGCTTCTCGACCGCCAGCCTGACGCCGTCGCCGGCGGTGTCCGCTTCGAGGGTGGTGAAGTCTTCGGCCTGGAGCTGTTCGGCGACCGCGCCGCGCAGGTCCGCGTCATCGTCGACGATGAGGAGGGTCTTGCGTTGAGGCATGGGCAAGACCATGCACCGTAATGTGGGCCAGGGGCAAACTTTCCGGGAGCTGATGTGATCTTCACCGCCACGCCCGACGGGTTCCTCGATCTCGGCGACGGTCGCCGGGCGCGCTGCGCGCTCGGACGCTCGGGCGTGGTCCCGGCCGCCGAGAAGCGGGAGGGCGACGGCTTCTCGCCGGCCGGCGCCTGGCCGATCCGTCGCGTGCTCTACCGGCCAGACAAGGGTCCGCCCCCGGAGACCGCGCTTCCGGTCGAAGCGATCGCCCCCGACGACGGCTGGTGCGACGCGCCCGGCGACCCGGCCTACAACCGCCCGGTGAAGCTGCCCTATCCGGCCAGCGCCGAGCGGATGTGGCGCGACGACGAGGTCTACGACCTGGTGGTGGTGCTGGGCCACAACGACGATCCCGTCGTGGACGCCATGGGTTCGTGCATCTTCGCGCACCTGCGGCGGCCGGGATACCTGCCCACGGAGGGCTGCGTGGCGCTCGCGCCCGAGGACATGGCCGCGTTCCTGAAGGCCGCCCGGCCCGGGGACGTGCTCGAAATCCGCCTCTAGCCGCGCGCGCCGAACACCGCCGAGCCCACCCGCACGCTGGTGGCGCCGAAGCGGATGGCGGTCTCGAAGTCGTCGCTCATGCCCATGGAGAGCTTCGCCAGCCCGTTGCGGGCGGCGATCTTGCGCAGGAGGGCGAAGTGCGGGCCCGGCGGCTCGTCCACGGGCGGGATGCACATGAGCCCCTCGATCGCGAGACCGTAGGCCCCGCGACAGGCGGCGAGGAAGGCGTCGGCGTCGGCCGGGAGAACGCCGGCCTTCTGCGGCTCCTCGCCGGTGTTCACCTGGACGTAGAGGCGGGGCGCGCGGCCCTGCTTCTGCATCTCCTCGGCCAGCACCCGGGCGAGCTTCTCGCGGTCCAGGCTCTCGATGACGTCGAAGAAGGCCACGGCCTCCTTCGCCTTGTTGGTCTGCAGCGGGCCGATGAGGTGCAGCTCCAGCCCCTGCGCCTTGCCCTCCCAGCGGGCCATGGCCTCCTGCACGCGGTTCTCGCCGAACACCGTCTGGCCGGCGGCCAGGACCGGCTCCACCGCCTCCCAGGGCTGTTGCTTGGAGACGGCGACGAGGGTCACGTCGGCGGGAGCGCGACCGGCCGCTTGCGCGGCGCGCGCAATCCGGGCCAACACGTCGTGGTAAGCGGCGGCAGGATGTGAGGGAGCGGCGGCCATTTCGACGGGTTTCTGGACCTTGCGCAGGACTGCGGCGCTCTTAAAGCCCGCCGCGCCGCCACGGAAGGCCCTGCCGCACCTGCTGTTCTTCACCGACCCCGTGCGGACGCCTGACCCGGCGGCCGTCGCCCGGACCCTGCCGGCCGGCTCGGCGGTCGTCTTCCGGACGTTCGGGGCGCCGGACGCCGAGAGCCGGGCCCTGCAGCTGCTGGCGGTCGCCCGCCAGCGCCGCCTGCGTCTGCTGATCGGAGCCGACTGGCGCCTGGCCCGAAGGATCGGTGCGGACGGCCTGCATCTGCCCGAGCGTCTGGCCCGTCACGCCCGGGCGCTGAAGACCGCCCGCCCGGGCTGGACCGTCACCACCGCCGCCCATTCGCTGCGGGCCGCCCGCGCGGCCCTGGCCGCAGGCGCCGACGCCGCGGTGGTCTCCGCCGCCTTCGCCAGCAACAGCCGCTCGGCCGGGCCGCCGCTGGGGCCCGTGCGGCTGGCGAGGCTCGTCCGGGCGGCGGGCGGGCCGGTCTATGCGCTGGGCGGGATCAACAACGAAACGGCCCGCCGTCTGAAGGACGCGGGCCTGGTCGGTCTGGCGGCCGTGGAAGGGCTCGCCGGAGCTAGAACTTGAAGTTGGTCTCGAGCCGCACGCGCGGCTGGCCTTCGGTGGGGTCAGGCTTCTTCGGGCCCGGAGCGACCTCCTGCTCGCCCAGGGCGACCGCGCCGCCCACCCGCAGGGACGGGGTGATCCGGTAGTAGGCGCCGGCCTCGACGTCGTTCAGCGTCGAGGGACGGCTGTTCGGCTGCTCGAGGTTGAGGGTCAGACCCCAGCGGCCGCGGCGCGCGTCCCACTTCATGGTCTTGGCGTCGGGGGAGATCGGGGAGGCGGCTTCCTGCCGGACGGTGAAATCCAGCTTCTTGTCGGCAGCCTCGGCGGCGCCCGCAGCCGCGCCCATGAGCGCGGCCGTGGCGATCAATCCGATGATCCGACGACCCGACATACCCAACATATAGCCCCTGCGCCCCGCTAGCGCAGCCCCCGCTCCCACGGAGGCCGCCACGGTCGAGGTCGATTAGAAGTCCGCGTACCGCTGGGTCAATCGTGAGTCTGCGGCAGAAGGTCCCGCCGGACGCAGTTCGTCCGGCGCCTGTGTCTGCAGAGCCACGCGATTCCTGTTTGGCGCCGGCGGGGCCGTTGTTATAGAGGGCCCGGCGCGGGGCGGCGCCGTAGCGCTGTGATGCGCGACGGAAACCATTGGAGCGGGTGAATATGCCGTTTGTGCGCGGATCTTGGATGCGTGGCGTCTCGACGGGCGTGCTGGTGCTGACCCTGACGGGCCTCGCCGCCTGCTCCAGCGGCCCGCGTCTGTTCGGCCGCGGGCAGGAGCGCCAGGCCGCCGCCGCTGAAACCGGCATCGGCGTGAACGGCTATCTGTGGCGCGCGACGCTCGACACGCTCTCCTTCATGCCGCTGGCCTCGGCCGACCCGTACGGCGGCGTGATCATCACCGACTGGTACACCAACCCGGAAAAGCCCGACGAGCGCTTCAAGGCGACCGTCTACATCCTGGATGCGCGCCTGCGCGCCGACGGCCTGAACGTCGCGGTCTTCAAGCAGAACCGCGACGCGGGCGGGAACTGGATCGACGCCGCGCCGGCGACCCAGACCGAGACGGACATCGAGAACGCCATCCTGACGCGCGCGCGTCAGCTCCGACTTTCGAACATCCGGGGCTGAGGCTCTCCCTCCGGGGGAGCTCCGGCGCGAGCCGGTGAGGGGGTTTCGCCCCACCCACGTTCGAAGGTCGGCGGCGCCGGACCATGATCGGCCGTTGACCGGACCCGCCACTCCAGTCCAAAGGCCGCCGCATGGCCCGCTACAATCCCAAGGAAACCGAGCCCAGATGGCGTAAGGCCTGGGCCGACGCCGACTCGTTCCGCGCCGTCATCGACCGCACGAAGCCCAAGTACTACGTGCTGGAGATGTTCCCGTACCCGTCGGGGCGGCTGCACATGGGCCATGTGCGCAACTATTCGCTGGGCGACGTGATCGCCCGCTTCAAGCGCGCGCGCGGCTTCTCGGTCCTGCACCCCATGGGCTGGGACGCCTTCGGCCTGCCCGCGGAGAACGCCGCCATGGAGCGCGGCGTCGATCCCAAAGGCTGGACCTACGACAACATCGCCCGCATGCGGGACGAGCTGAAGCAGCTGGGCCTGTCGATCGACTGGAGCCGCGAGTTCGCCACCTGCGACGTGGAGTACTACGGCCAGCAGCAGGCGCTGTTCCTGGAGCTGTACAAGCGCGGCCTGGTCTACCGCCGGGAAGCCACGGTGAACTGGGACCCCGTAGACCAGACCGTGCTGGCCAACGAGCAGGTGGTCGACGGCCGCGGCTGGCGCTCCGGCGCGGTGGTGGAGAAGCGCAAGCTGAACCAGTGGTTCCTGCGCATCACCGACTACGCCGACCAGCTGACCGACGACCTTGAGACCCTGGACCGCTGGCCCGAGAAGGTCCGCGTGATGCAGGAGAACTGGATCGGCCGCTCCAAGGGCCTGCGGATGACCTTCCGCTGGGCCGACGGCGCCGCGCCGGCCGGCCAGGAGGACGGGGTCGAGGTCTACACCACCCGTCCCGACACCCTCTACGGCGCGTCCTTCGTGGGCGTGGCCGCCGACCATCCGCTGGCCGAGCAGATCGCGGCGAAGAACCCCGCCGCGGCCGCCTTCGTGGCCGAGTGCAAGAAGGGCGGCGCCTCCCAGGCGGAGATCGACACCGCCGAGAAGCAGGGCTTCGACACCGGGCTGAAGGTGAAGCACCCCTTCGACCCGTCCATCGAGCTGCCGGTCTGGATCGCCAATTTCATCCTGATGGACTACGGCACCGGCGCGATCTTCGGCTGCCCGGCGCACGACCAGCGCGACCTGGATTTCGCCCGCAAGTACGGCCTGCCCGTACGCGCCGTGGTCCTGCCGCCCGGCGAGGATCCCGCCGCCTTCACCGCCTTCATGTCGACGGAGGCCACCGAGGCCTACACGGGCCCCGGCGTGATCTTCAATTCGGACTTCCTGGACGGCCTGGACGTGGAGGCCGCCAAGTCGGCGGCCATCGACCGCGTGGAGGCCCAGGACGACGGCGAAGGCGCGGTGGTGTTCCGCCTGCGCGACTGGGGCGTGGCCCGCCAGCGCGGCTGGGGCTGCCCGATCCCGGTGGTCCACTGCCAGAAGGACGGCGTCGTCCCCCTGCCCCCCTCGGCCCTGCCCGTGGCGCTGCCGGACGACCTGGAGTTCGGCAAGCCCGGCAATGCGCTGGCGCGCCACCCGACGTGGAAGCACACCACCTGCCCCGCCTGCGGCGGCCCGGCCGAGCGCGAAACCGACACCCTCGACACCTTCGTGGACTCGTCCTGGTACTTCGCCCGCTTCGCCAATCCCGACGCGGCCGAGCCTGTCGACCGGGAGGCCTGCGACTACTGGATGCCGGTGGACCAGTACATCGGCGGCATCGAGCACGCCGTGCTGCACCTGCTCTACGCCCGCTTCGTCACCAAGGCCCTGGCCGACGACGGCATGCTGGGCGTGCGCGAGCCCTTCGCGGGCCTGTTCACGCAAGGGATGGTCACCCACGAGACCTATCGCCGGCAGAGCGGCGAGTGGGTGGAGCCCAACGAGGTCGAGCTGGTCGCGGAGGGCGCCACCCGCCGCGCCCTCTTGGTCGGCTCCGGCGAACCCCTGGTGATCGGCGACGTCGAGAAGATGTCGAAGTCCAAGAAGAACACCGTGGCCCCGGAGGAGATCTTCGACGTCTACGGCGTCGACGCCGCGCGCCTGTTCGTCCTGTCCGACAGCCCGCCCGAGCGGGACACCCAGTGGTCCTCGGCCGGCGTCCAGGGCGCCTGGCGCTTCGTCAACCGGGTCTGGGAGGAGTTCGACAGCCAGCCCCCGGCCGCGGCGAGCCCCCCGGCCGACGACGACGCCGCCGCCCAGGCCCTGCGGGTCGCCACCCACAAGCTGGTGAAGCAGGTGACGGAGGCCATCGACACCTTCCGCTTCAACTCCGGCATCGCCCGGCTCTACGAGTTCCTGAACCTGCTGAAGGCCAACCCGGCCAAGGACGCCTCTCCCGCCCTGCTGGGCGCCCGCCAGGAGGCGCTGAGCGCCTTCGCCCGCCTGATCGGCCCCTTCACGCCGCACCTGGCCGAGGAGTGCTGGGCCCGCATCGGCGGCGAGCACATGGTCGTGGAGGCCGCGTGGCCGACCTTCGACCCGGCGCTCACCGAGGACGCCGTGAAGGTCCTGCCGGTGCAGGTGAACGGCAAGCGGCGCGGGGAGATCTCCGCCCCGGCCGGCGCCGAGCCCGCCGAGGTGGAGAAGATCGTGCTTGACGATCCCGAGATCGCACGGCGCCTTGAGGGCCTGACCATCCGCAAGGTGATCGTGGTGAAGGATCGCATCGTGAACATCGTGGCCGCCTGATGCGCAAAGCCCTCGTCCTCGCCCTGACGCTGGCGGCCGGAGCCCTCTCCGGCTGCGCGGGTTTCACGCCCCTCTACGGCGACGCCGGCGTGGTCTCGAAGCTCGCCTCCATCGAGGTGGTCGCGCCGGAGGGCCGCACCGGCTACCTGATGCGCCAGCACCTCGACGACGCCTTCGCCAAGGCCCACGGCGCGGCCCCCGCCTACCGGATGGACCTGGCCATCTCCGAGACGCGCTATCCCCGCGGCGTGCGGATCGACAACGTCGCCACCCGCTACGAATACGTGCTGACCGCGGAATACGCCCTGGCGAGCCTGCCCTCCGGCGCCCAGACCAAGCGCGGCCGGGTGCGCGTCGAGCTCACCTACGACAGCGCCGACCAGCCCTACGCCTCGATCGCCGCCCAGCAGGACGCCCAGGACCGCGCCGCCGAGGAGGCCGCCCGCCGGATCGAGCTCGAGCTGGCCGTGTGGCTCGCCAACGGGGCCCAGACGGGGAGCTGAGGGGGTGATCCTCTCCAAGCGCCCCGACGTCGAGCGTTTCCTCAAGGCTCCAGACCCCCAGATCCGCGCGGCGGTGATCTACGGCCGCGACATCGGCGTGGTGCGCGACCGCGGCCACCAGCTGGCGGCCAAGGTGGCGGCCAACCCCGACGACCCGTTCGACGTCGCCCAGCTCACGGACGGCGACCTGGACGCCGACCCCGGCCGGCTTGAGGGCGAGCTCGCCGCCCAGTCGCTGATGGGCGGCCGGCGGCTCGTACGGCTGCGGCTGACCTCCGACAAGGCGGGACCGGACAAGCTCGCCGCCGAGGCGCTGACGCGCCACGCCGCCGGCGAGCTCAACCCCGACGCCTTCCTGCTGATCGAGGCCGGCAACCTCGACCGCAACTCCGCCCTGCGGAAGGCCGCCGAGAAGGCCGCGGGGGCGGCGATCATCCCCTGCTACGAGGACGAGCCCGGCGACGTGGCCCGCCTGGTGCGCGAGACCCTGGCGCGCGACGGCGTCAGCCTGAACGCCGATGCGCTGGCCCTGTTCGTGGCGCGGATGCCGAAGGAGCGCGGGGTCGCCCGGGCGGAGATCGAGCGCCTGGCCCTCTACCTGGGCCCCGGCAGCAACACGGTCGCGACGCCCGCCGACCTGGAGCCCTTCCTGGGGGTGGAGCCTGAGGCCTCCCTGCTCGACGCCGCCGCGGACGCCTTCGGCGGCCGGCTCGCCGAGGCGCAGGCCGGGCTGCGCCGCGCCGCCCAGGAGGGCGAGGCGGGGCCCGCGGCGATCCGCGCCATCGGCATGCACCTGGGCCGCCTGCGGCGCACGCTGACGCTCGCCAAGTCGGGCGCGGGATTGCAGGAGGCGGCGAAGGCCTCCGGCGTGTTCTGGAAGCAGGAACGGGAATTCCTGCGTCAGGCGCGGACCTGGACGCTGGACGAGCTCGACCGCCTGCAGCCCGAGGTGCTGGCGGCGGACAAGGCCTGCAAGACCGCCGGCTCTCCCGACCAGCTCATCGCCCAGCGTCTGGCCCTGACCATCGCCGGTCGGGCGCGGCGCCTGGGGCTGTAGGCCGCGTCAGATCCGCGTCAGGCGCCGGCAGATCTCGTCGAGCTGCTCCAGGCTCGCATACTTGATGCGCACCTCGCCGGCGCCGCCGCGGTCGGCGATGTCGACGCTCATGCCGAGCACGTCCTCGAGGTCGGCTTCCAGCGCCGCCGTGTCGGTGTCCTTCACCGCCTTGCGCGGGCCCGAGGCCTTCTTCGGCCCGGCCGCCTTGGCGCGGACCAGGGCCTCGGCGTCACGCACCGACAGTCCGCGGGAGAGGATCTGGTTGGCTACGGCCTCCTGATCGTCGGAGGCGAGGATGGCGCGGGCGTGGCCTGCCGTGAGGCGACCGTGCAGGACGTGCTCCTGCACCGTCCCCGGGAGCTGCAGCAGGCGGAGCGTGTTGGCCACGTGGCTGCGGCTCTTGCCCACCGACTGGGCCGCCTGGTCCTGGGTGTACTGCATCCGGCCCATCAGGGCGGCGTAGGCGCGGGCCTCTTCCATCGCGTTGAGGTCCTCGCGCTGGACGTTCTCGACGATGGCGATCTCGAAGGCCTGGTTGTCGCCGAGCTGGCGCACCAGGGCGGGGATGGCGGTAAGCCCCGCCCGCTGGGCGGCGCGCCAGCGGCGCTCGCCGGCGACGATCTCGAACTCGCCGTCCTTGTGCGGCGAGGGGCGCACCAGGATCGGCTGCAGCACGCCGGAGGCCCGGATCGAGGCTTCCAACTCGGCCAGCTCCTCCTCGCCGAAGTGCTGGCGGGGCTGTTCGAGGTTGCGGTGGATCAGCTCGATGGGGATCTCGCGGGCGCCCTCCGGCGCACGCCCGCCGGCCTCGGGGCGGGCCTCGCCCTCCTCCGCCTCGCCCAGCAGGGCCGACAGCCCCCGTCCCAGTCCCCTGCGGCCCTCGGCCATGACGTCTTCCCTATGCAGCCTGGGCGCGCCGCGCGCGCTCGCGCAGCACCACCTCGCGGGCGAGCTTCAGATAGGCCTGGCTGCCCGCGCACTTCAGATCATACACCAGCGCCGGCTTGCCGAAGGACGGGGCCTCGGAGACCCGCACATTGCGGGGGATCACCGTCTGGTAGACCGTCTCGCCGAAGTGGCCGCGCACGTCGCTGGCGACCTGCTCGGAGAGGCTGTTGCGGCGGTCGTACATGGTCAGCACGACCCCCTGGATCTCCAGGTTCGGGTTCAGGCTGCCGCGCACGAGGTCGATGGTTCGCATGAGCTGGGTCAGGCCCTCCAGCGCGAAGAACTCGCACTGCAGCGGCACCAGCACGGCGTCGGCCGCGGCCATGGCGTTGACGGTCAAGAGGTTCAGCGACGGCGGGCAGTCGATCAGCACGTAGGTGTAGCGGCCGCTCTCCCGCAGCGGGTGCAGGGCGTCGCGGAGCTTGAAGGATCGGCGCGCCTGCTGGCCGAGCTCCAGCTCCACGCCGGAAAGATCCGGGTCGGCCGGCACCAGGTCCAGGCCGGGGAGCTGGGTGTGCACCACCGCGTCCTCGACCGTGTGTTCGCCCATCAGCACGTCGTAAAGCGTCGTCTTGCGCTGCGCGCGGCCGACGCCCAGGCCGGTGGAGGCGTTGCCCTGCGGGTCGGAATCGATCAGCAGCACGCGCTCGCCCACGGCGGCGAGCGCTGTGCCGAGGTTGATGGCCGTGGTGGTCTTGCCCACCCCGCCCTTCTGGTTGGCGATCACCAGGACGCGCAGGGGCCGGTCAGACTTGTCTGGCACGACCGAGCCTCCTCACCCGCACGATGCGGCCTCTCTCGTCACTTCGCGAGGGGACGATGTCCGCCTCGTACTCCCAAGATCTTGTAGCCTCTTCCAGGTCAGACGCAACATCTTGACCCTTCAGGAAGAGACCCAAGGCGCCTGCCTTGAGGTAGGGCCGGGCATACCCGAGCAGGCGGGAGAGCGGCGCGCAAGCCCGCGCGGTCACGACGTCCACAGCAAGCTTGAGGTTTTCCGCACGGTCGTTGTGAACCGTGGCCGGCAGGTCGAGCTCGTCCACCACCTGCTGCAGGAAGCGACAGCGCTTGGTCATGCTCTCCACGAGGTGGACGTGGAAGCCCTCGCGACCCTTGCCGAGGATCGCCAGCACCAGGCCGGGGAAGCCGGCGCCGGCCCCCAGGTCGGCCCAGGTCCTGGCTTCGGGCGCAAGCGCCAGCAACTGGGCGGAGTCCCAGGCGTGGCGGTTCCAGAAGTCGGGGATCGTCTTCGGCCCCACGAGATTCATGACCTCGTTCCCCGCCGCGAGCATCTCCAGGAACCGCTCGAGCCCGCGCACCTGCTCCGGCGTCGCGCCGGCGGCCCGCGCGAAGCTCTCCGCGCCGGTGACGGTCACGGGCGGAAGCGGATCAGGCCGCGCGGCGACGGACATGGGCCAGGAGGGCGGTGAGCGCGCCGGGGGTGACGCCTTCGATGCGCGCGGCCTGTCCAAGGGTGAGCGGGCGCACAGCGGCGAGTTTCTCGCGCACCTCGTTGGAGAGCCCGCCCACGGCGGCGTAGTCGAGGTCGGCCGGCAGGCGAAGGTCCTCGTCCCGGCGGAAGGCCGCGGCGTCCGCCGCCTGGCGGTCCAGGTAGCCGGCGTAGGATGCGTCGATCTCGATCTGCTCGCGGATCTCCGGCGCCCAGCCCCCGATCTGCGGCCAGATGGCGGCCAGCTTCTGGAAGCTGATGTCCGGGTAGGCGAGCAGCTGGACGACGTTGCGCCGTTGACCATCGGCCTTCACCGGCAGGCCGGCGCGCAGGGCCTCGGCCGGGGTGAGCTGCAGGGCCGCCGCCGTGGCGCGGGCCTCGGCGAGCGCGGCGGCCTTGGACGTGAAGGCGGCGGCGCGCGCCGGCCCCACGACGCCAAGGTCGATCCCCTTCCCTGTCAGCCGCTGGTCGGCGTTGTCGGCGCGCAGCGTCAGGCGGAACTCCGCCCGGCTGGTGAACATCCGATAGGGTTCGGTGACGCCGCGGGTGACGAGGTCGTCGATCAGGACGCCGATGTAGGCCTCGTCGCGGGCGAACTGCGCCGCCTCCAGGCCCGACGCCGCCCGCGCGGCGTTGAGGCCCGCGACCAGCCCCTGGGCGCCGGCTTCCTCATAGCCCGTGGTGCCGTTGATCTGGCCTGCGAGATAGAGGCCCGGCAGCGACTTCACCTCCAGGGTCGGGAAGAGCTCGCGGGGGTCCACGTAGTCGTATTCGATCGCATAGCCGTAACGGCGGACCTTCACCTGCTCCAGGCCGGGGATGGTCCGCAGGAACAGGTCCTGGGTCTCCTCCGAGACCGAGGTGGATATGCCGTTCGGATAGACGGTGTCGTCGTCCAGCCCCTCCGGCTCCAGGAAGATCTGGTGGCTGGTCTTGTCGGCGAAGCGGACGACCTTGTCCTCGATGGACGGGCAGTAGCGCGGTCCGCGGCCTGTCAGCTTGCCGCCGTAGACCGCGGACTCCGTCAGCCGTTCGGCGATGATCCGATGGGTTTCCGCCGTGGTGTAGGTGATCCCGCAAGCGATCTGAGGGACCGTGATCTCGCGGGTCAGGAAGGAGAACGGCACGGGCGTCTCGTCCGCGGCCTGCATCTCCAGCCGGTCCCAGGCGATGGTCGAGCCATCGAGACGAGCCGGTGTGCCGGTCTTCAGCCGGCCCATGCGCAGGCCGAGCGCGTAGAGCCGGTCGGAGAGGCCGATGGCGGGCTGATCGCCCACGCGGCCGGCGGGGATCCGTTCTTCGCCCCGGTGGATGACGCCCTTCAGGAAGGTGCCGGTGGTCAGCACCACCCGGCCGGCGCGATAGGCCTGGCCGCTCGCTCCCACAGCCCCGGCGACCCGGCCGTCCTCGACGATCAGGTCCTCGACCGCCTCGGCGCGGATGTCCAGGTTCGGGGTGGCGGCGAGCTCGGCCTGCATGGCGTCGCGATAGAGCCGGCGGTCGATCTGCGACCGCGGCCCACGCACGGCCGCACCCTTGGACCGGTTGAGCAGGCGGAACTGGATGCCGGCCTTGTCGGCCAGCCGGCCCATCAGGCCGTCGAGCGCATCGATCTCACGGACCAGATGGCCCTTGCCCAACCCGCCGATCGCCGGGTTGCAGCTCATCTCGCCGATCGTCTCGACCTTGTGGGTGAGCAGCAGGGTGCGCGCGCCGAAGCGGGCGGCCGCGGCCGCCGCCTCGCATCCGGCGTGTCCGCCGCCGATCACAATCACGTCCCAGTCGGTCACTGGCGCTCGGGCCTCAAGTGCAGACGCCCCCGGCGGAGCGGGGGCGAGGGCTCCTCATATAGCGCATGAGGCCAGCGAGCGCGAGGTGGGGGAGTCCGGCGGCGCGTCGGCGTGTTTCACGTGAAACATACCGTGCTAAGGATCGCCCTGGCGGCTACTTGCCGATGCAGAAGCTCGCGAAGATCTTCCCGAGCACCGCCTCCGGATCGATCCGGCCGGTGATCCGGTCAAGCGCGCGGGCCGCGAGGCGCACGTCCTCGGCGGCGAGTTCGAGCGCGTCCTCCTCCGCGAGCGCCTGCCGCAGGCGGTCCGCCGCCTCGGTGAGCAGCTCCTGGTGGCGCAGCCGCGTCGCCGCCGGCGGCTCCGCCCCGGCCAGGGCGTCGACCACCTTCTCTGCCAGCGTCGTCATCAGCCAGGCGAGGTCGCTGGGCCCCTTGGCTGTGATCTCGGCGGTGGACAGCTCCAGCCGTCTCGCCTGTTGCGCCGCCCAGGCGCCCGCCGGACCGACCGGCCGGTCGCGCTTGGTGATGAGGCAGATGTCGCCCGGCCGCAGCTCCATCGGAACCCCGGGCGTGACGTCGGCCGAGCCGTCCACCAGCCAGAGCCGCAGGTCGGCCCCCGCCGCCCAGGCCCGCGCCCGGCGCACGCCCTCGGCCTCGATCTCGTCCCCGGTCTCCCGGAGCCCCGCCGTGTCGGCGAGCAGCGCCTTGTAGCCGGCGAGCACCACCGGGACCTCGATGATGTCGCGCGTCGTGCCGGGCGTGGCCGTGACGATCGCCGCGTCGCGGCCCGCGAGCGCGTTGAGCAGGGTGCTCTTGCCGGCGTTCGGCGCGCCGATCAGGGCAATGCGGAAGCCCTCGCGCACCCGCTCCCCGCGCTCGGCGTCGGCCGCGGCGGCGTCCAGCTCGGCGATCAGCGCCTCAAGGATCGGCCGTGCCCGGGCCGCGACGTTCTCCGGCAGTTCCTCGTCCGGGAAGTCGACGGCGGCCTCGAACAACGCCAGCGCCTCGGTCAGGGCCTCGCGCCAGCGCGCCTGGACCTGGGAGAGCCGGCCGCCCAGCTGCTCGAGCGCCTGCCGGCGCTGCTGCTCGGTCTCGGCGTCCACCAGATCGGCGACGCCTTCCGCCTGGGCGAGGTCCAGCTTGCCGTTCTCGAAGGCCCGGCGGGTGAACTCGCCGGGCCCGGCGAGCCGCAGTCCGAGCGCGGCCAGCCCGTCCACCAGCGCCGACACCACCGCCTGGCCGCCGTGCACGTGGAACTCGGCCGAATCCTCGCCGGTGTAGCTGGCCGGGCCGGGGAACCACAGCACCAGGCCGTGGTCGATCTCCACGCCGGCAGCATCGTAGAGCCGGCGGAGGCTGGCCCGCCGCGGCTCGGGAAGGTCCCCAGCGAAGGTGCGCACCGCCACGTCGGTGCGCGGCCCGGTCACCCGCACCACCGCCACCGCCGCCCGGCCCGCCGCGGTGGCCGGAGCAAAGATGGTGTCGCTCATGCCTTGGGCTTGGCTCCGCCCATGCCGGCTTCCATCATCTTGCGGAACTGCTCCTGCGCGCCGCTGCCGAAGGCCATCCAGTTCTTCATGAACTCCTCGGGCGAGAGCAGGGAGATGTTGGCGTCGATCCGCTTGGTCATCTCGCCGACCAGGTGGTCGTTGAGGCCGCTCACGTCCGGCAGCCCCAGGAAGCGGCGGGCCTCCTCCGGCGTGCAGTCCACCTCGATCGTCATCTTCATGGCCGGGCCCTTCTGATCAGGCGAAAGTTATGGCCCCGCGGCGGGGGTGCGCGCTAGTAGCGCAGGGATCGGCTGCACGGAAATCGGAGAGGCGCCATGGGCGAACGCATCACCATCACCACCGGAGACGGGTCGTTCGAGGCCTATCTGGCCCGGCCGGGGCGGTCCCCTGCCCCCGCCGTCGTGGTGATCCAGGAGATCTTCGGCGTGAACCAGGTGATGCGCGACATCACCGACGGCCTGGCGGCCCAGGGCTACCTCGCCGTCTGCCCGGACCTGTTCTGGCGGATCGAGCCCGGGATCGACATCACCGACCAGTCCGAGGCCGAGTGGAAGCGGGCCTTCGAGCTGTTCAACGCCTTCGATGTGGACGCCGGGGTGAAGGACATCGCCGCTACGATCGACGCCGTCCGCCAGCGTCCGGACTGCACAGGCAAGGTGGGGGCGGTGGGTTTCTGCCTGGGCGGGCTGCTGGCCTTCCTCACCGCGGCCCGCACCAATGCGGACGCCAGCGTCGCCTACTACGGCGTGGGCATCGAGAACCGCACGGCGGAGGCCGGGAAGATCGCCCGGCCGCTGATGCTGCACATCGCCGAGGAGGACCAGTTCGTGCCCAAGGAGGCGCAGGCCGCCATCCGGCAGGCGCTGGCGGGCCACCCGCAGGTGCAGATCCACACCTATCCGGGCCGCGACCACGCTTTCGCCCGCATGGGCGGCGCCCACTACCACGAGGGCGACGCCCGCACGGCCGGCGAGCGCTCCGTGGCCTTCTTCAAGGCGAACCTGGGCTGATGCGCGCGATCCGCTTCGAACAGACCGGCGGGCCGGAGGTTCTCCAGCTCGTCGAGGTCGACACCCCTGCCCCCGGACCCGGCCAGATCCTGGTCCGCAACGAGGCCATCGGGATCAACTTCATCGACACCTATCACCGGACCGGCCTCTATCCGGTGAAGCTGCCGTCCGGACTGGGCGGCGAGGCGGCGGGCGTGGTGGAAGCGGTGGGCGAAGGCGTCACCCGCTTCCGGCCGGGCGACCTGGCCGCCTATGCAGGCGGGGTCATGGGCGCCTACGCCGACTACGCCGTCCTGCCGGCGGCCCGGGCGGTGAAGCCGCCGGCGGGGATCGACGCGCGGCTGGCGGCGGCCTCGCTGCTTAAGGGCATGACCGCCGAGTTCCTGGTGCGGCGCTGCTATCCGCTCAGGGCCGGAGAGACCGTGCTGATCCACGCGGCGGCCGGCGGGGTGGGCCAGATCCTCGTGCAATGGGCCAAGGCCATCGGGGCCGAGGTGATCGCCACCGTCGGCTCGGAGGAGAAGGCGGACCGCGCCCGGACGCTGGGCGCCGACCACGTCATCCTCTATCGCGATCAGGACGTGGCGGCGGAGGTGAAGCGGATCACTGGCGGCCGCGGCGTGCCGGTGGCCTACGACTCGGTGGGCAAGGCGACGTTCGAGGGCACGCTCGGCAGCTTGGCGCGCCGGGGCATGTTCGTCAGCTTCGGCAACGCCTCGGGCCCGGCCCCGCCGGTGGATCCGCCCAGGCTGGCGCGGGGCGGCTCGCTGTTCTTCACCCGGCCGACGCTGTTCGACTACATCGTCACGACGGAGGAGCTGGACGACAGCGCCGGCGCGCTCTTCGGGATGATCTCGTCCGGTAAGGTGACAGTAGAGATCGGCCAGACCTTCCCGCTCGCCGAGGCCCGCCGCGCCCACGAGGCGCTGGAGGCCCGGGAGACGATCGGCGCCAGCCTGCTGATCCCCTGAGGCGCCTGCCAGGACCCTTGCCTGGAGGCGGACGGCGCATAACGCACGGAACGCGGTAGTGTTTCACGTGAAACACCGAAAATCCGCCTATACTGAATTCACACAGAAAAACCGTGTGACGCAGCTTCCGCAGACCCTACCGGCAGGACTACCGGTCCTGCCTGGTCCTGCGGAAGCTGTTCACCGAGGTGCTTAGCGCACTAAGCTCTCGCGCCTGAGGCGAGCCGCAGAGGTCCCGCGACCAGAGCGAGAGCGCCCGTGTTTCCCCTCGGCGCGGGGCTCAGTACGACAATGCGGCGGGTCCGCGCCGGCCGACCGCCAGCGCACTGTTTCACGTGAAACAACGTTGTTCCGCTCTACTGATGAGGCAAAGAAAAAGCCGGCCGTCCCGCTCAGGAGGACGACCGGCTCTCTGAACGCGCGGCTGACGCGCGGCGTCAGGTGTTCATGGACTGGAAGAAGTCGTCGTTCGTCTTCGACTGCCGGAGCTTGTCGAGCAGGAACTCGATCGCGTCCTGAGCGCCCATCGGGTTGAGGATCCGCCGCAGGATGTAGGTCTTCTGCAGGTTCTCCTTGGGCGTGATCAGCTCTTCCTTCCGGGTGCCGGACTTCAGCACGTCGATGGCCGGATAGATCCGCTTGTCCGCCACCTTCCGGTCGAGGACGATTTCCGAGTTCCCGGTGCCCTTGAACTCTTCAAAGATGACCTCGTCCATCCGGCTGCCGGTGTCGATCAGGGCCGTCGCGATGATGGTCAGCGACCCGCCTTCCTCGATGTTCCGGGCCGCGCCGAAGAAGCGCTTGGGGCGCTGCAGGGCGTTGGCGTCGACACCGCCGGTCAGCACCTTGCCCGAGGACGGGACCACGGTGTTGTAGGCGCGGCCGAGGCGGGTCACCGAGTCCAGCAGGATGACGACGTCGCGCTTATGCTCGACCAGGCGCTTGGCCTTCTCGATGACCATCTCGGCCACCTGCACGTGGCGGGTCGCCGGCTCGTCGAAGGTCGAGGAGATGACCTCTCCCTTCACCGTGCGCTGCATGTCGGTGACTTCTTCCGGGCGTTCATCGATCAGGAGGACGATCAGGTAGCACTCGGGGTGGTTGGTCTCGATCGACTTGGCGATGTTCTGCAGCATCACCGTCTTGCCGACCCGCGGCGGGGCGGTGATCAGGCAGCGCTGGCCCTTGCCGAGCGGGGCGACGATGTCGATGACCCGGCCGGAGCGGTCCTTCACCGTCGGATCCGGCAACTCCATGACGAGCCGCTCGTCGGGATAGAGCGGGGTCAGGTTGTCGAACAGCACCTTATGCCGGACGTTCTCCGGCGGCTCGAAGTTGATCTGCTGGACGGTGACGAGGGCGAAGTAGCGTTCGCCTTCGCGCGGCGCGCGGATGCCGCCGTCGACCGAGTCGCCGGTGCGCAGGCCGAACTTCCGGATCTGCGAGGGGCTGACGTAGATGTCGTCGGGGCCGGGAAGGTAGTTGGCCTCGGGGCTGCGCAGGAAGCCGAAGCCGTCCTGGACGACCTCGAGGGTGCCGGATCCGGAGATCTCCACGCCTTCCTCGGCGAGGGTCTTCAGGATGCCGAACATCATGTCCTGCTTGCGCATGGAGTTCGCGTTCTCGATCTCCAGCGTCTCGGCGAGCGCCAGGAGGTCGGCGGGCGACTTGTCCTTCAGCTCCTGCAGGCTCATGCGGGTGAGCCCCATGGCCGCGATGGCGGCGGCCAGCTCGGACGAGTCGTCCGCGTCGCCGCCGGCCTCGGCCGTCGCGTCGTCGGTCGGCATCTCGGCCACGGCGGGCTCCAGCACGTCCGCGGGGGTCTCGGTGTTGGTGTCTTCGTCTTGCATAGGTCTACTCGTGTGCGTCCGCGGCCGGACGGACCCCGGGCGCGGCTTGGAAGCGGTATGGGCGCGGCCATCGGAGAGGCAGGCGCGCCGGATGTGGTTTCGTCTCGGGAGCCGGCCGGGCGATGCGCACGCGGCCGGAGATAAGGCGGGGCGCGCCGGGAGCCCCGACGCGTAGGCGATCGGAACCACGAACGGCGGCCCCGGTCAAGCAGAGCCGGGGTCGCGGCCTCCGGCTTCATCCATGTGGGATCAGCGCGACCCGAATTCCAGGGTGACCGCCAGGACGGCGACGACGGCGATCAGGAAGGGGATCTCGTTGGTGGCGCGCCAGAACTTCGCCGACTTCGGCCGCTCGCCCGCCGCCAGCTTCTTGCGGGCTCCGGAGAGGAAGCCGTGCCAGCCCGACAGGAAGGTGACGAGGGCGAGCTTCACGATGAGCCATGGCTGCAGCAGGAAGCCCCAGCCGCGCTGCAGGGCGACGATATGGAACCAGAGCAGCGCCAGGCCGAGCAGCCAGGTGATGGTCATGGCCGGGTTGATGATGATCCGCAGGAGCTTGCGCTCCCAGACCTGGAAGTGGGCGTCGAACTCGCTGCCGGGCGGGGCCGTCTCGGTATGGTAGGCGTAGAGCCTGGGCAGGTAGAGCATGCCGGCCATCCAGGCGATGACCGCGATGATGTGCAGCCCGCGCAGCAGATCGTACCAGTTCATCCCGCCTCCCCTCGCCTGCAGGCGCAGGCCGAAAGCCCCGCCGGGCACATCCACGGCCCCTCGGGCGCCACCCCGTTCTTCCCTAGAGCGTCCACCACGGCCTTGGCCAGGGTTCCGACGAAACCCTCGCGCACCCCCGGCGTGGGGGCGCGGAGATAGGGCAGGGCCAGGACCTCGCGGGCGAGCTCGTGGTACTCATGGTCGAGCTCTACCAGCGTCTCCACGTGCTCGGAGACGAAGGCGATCGGCGAGATGAGCACGCCCTTGCGCTCGGCGCCGGCGCGGCGGATCTCGTCATCGGTCGCCGGCCCCAGCCACTTCAGCGGCCCCACGCGGCTCTGGTAGCAGACCTTCCAGTCGGCCAGCTCCGGCAGACGGGCGGCGACCGCCGCGGCTGTCGCCTCGACCTGGACTTGGTAGGGGTCGCCGGCGTCGACCACCTTCTGCGGCAGGCCGTGGGCGGAGAACAGCAGCCTGACATTGCCGGGCTTCCCGGCCTTCTCCCAAGTCTCGCGGATGGCTTCGGCGTGCGCCTCGACGAGGCCGGGCGCATTGGGATAGCAGCAGACGGTGCAGGTGCGGCCGGGTCCCCTGTACGCTCGCGCCCAGTCCTTCACCGAGCTCGCCGTCGTGGTGGTGGAGTACTGCGGATAGAGCGGAAGCAGCACGATCTCGTCCGGCCCGAAGGCCGCCACCTCGCGCGCAGTCTCGGCGGCGAAGGGCTTCCAGTAGCGCATGGCGATGAACACCCGGGCCTGGACCCCCTGCCCGGCCAGCCTGGCCTCCAGCGCCGCGGCCTGGGCCTCGGTCTCGGGCAGCAGGGGCGAGCGGCCGCCCATGATCGCGTAGTTGGCCTGTGCGGTCTTCTCCCGCGTGCGGGAGATCAGGGTGGCCAGCGGATAGCGGGCGATCGCCGACAGGCCGATGATCGCCGGGTCCCGGAACAGGTTGAACAGGAACGGCCGCACGGCCTCGGGGCCGTCCGGCCCGCCGAGGTTGAAGAGGACGACAGCGACCTTCACGCGCTTCTCCGCCACCCCGTCACGCGCTCGACCACCCGGGCGATGTGCGGGATCGGGGTGTCGGGCATGATTCCGTGGCCGAGGTTGAAGATCCACGGCCCCTGCCCCCACTGCTCGAGCAGCTGGTCCACGCGGGCGTCCAGCGCCGGGCCTCCGGCGCGCAGCAGGAGGTTATCGAGGGCCCCCTGGATAGTCCGTCCCTGCGCCTGCAGGGTGCGGCCGAGCTGGGCGGTGGCCTGGGTGTCGAGCGCGATCCCCTCGACCGGCACCGCCTCGGCGTAGTTGTAGACCTGGGCCCCGGCCCCGCGGGGGAAGCCGATGAACGGCGCCTCCACCCCGGCCGCCCTCACCTTCTCGACGATGGCCGCATGCGGCCGCACCACGATGCGCTCGAAGACGTCCTCGGAAAGCCCTTCCGCCCAGCTCTCGAAGAGCTTCAGCGCCTGCGCCCCGGAGCGCGCCTGCATGACCAGGTAGCGGGCGGTCGACTCCACCAGGACGTCCAGCAGGGCGTCGAGGGTCTCGGGGTTCTCGTAGGCGAAGGTGCGCGCCGTCTCGCGGTTCGAACCCCGCCCCTCGATCATGTAGGTGGCCACCGTCCAGGGCCCGCCAGCGAAGCCGATCAGCGCCCGGTCCGGCTCAAGTTCGGCGCGAACCCGGCTGAGCGTCTCCCCGATGTCGGCCAGCCGGCCGGTGGAGGCCTCGACCTGGTCGCTCAGGGCCTCGATCGGCGGCAGCGCGCCGAGCCTGGGCCCCTCGCCGGCCTCGAACCACACCTCCTGGCCGAGCGCCCGGGGGATCAGCAGGATGTCGGCGAAGACGATGGCGGCGTCCAACGGGAAACGGCGCATCGGCTGCAGCGTCGCCTCGGCGGCCATCTCCGGGTTGTGGCAGAAGGCGATGAAGTCCTTCGCCCGGGTGCGGAGCTCACGGTACTCGGGAAGCGACCGGCCGGCCTGGCGCATGAACCAGATGGGCGGCCGCTCCAATGTCTCGCCGGCCAGGGCGCGAAGGAGCCGCGGCGTCTGCGGCAGGACGTTCTGGGCGGTGCTCATGGGGGCCTTAAAGCCCGTAGGCCTTCCAGGCTCAAGCCCGGCCGATCCGCACACGTCCTGCCTGCCCTCCTTCAATCCTTAAGAATCTTGAAAAGGATTGGGGAAGAAGGAGGTTGGGCCTGTCGAGGACGTGGACAACTCAACGGCGCCTGCGACACCTCGCACCTTTTCCCCAGACCATGCACGGCCCGGCGGGCCGGTTCTCCCGCCCCTGTGGATTGCGGGGACGGCCGGCTAAGCGGCCCTGGGCCCTTAAGATTCCATTAACTTCCCGGCGGACGGACCCGGTCCGACCGGCGGCCATACCGGCCCTGTCGACATCCGGCCGGGTTTAGGGGCGGCCGATCCGGGCCTGTTGGTTAAGGGAGTGTAAACGCCCCGATCCATACAGCCCCTCCACCGGCGCCGGGCGGAACCCGCAGATCCACGCGATCTATCCCCATCCGCGCCCGGGTTCGCTAAGAGGGGTCCACAGATTACGTCCCCAGGTATCTTTTGACGCAGGCCCGGACCTTGCCCATCGCCGCCCAGACCCGCCTGGCCACCTATTTCCACGTGCACCTCGTGTCGGATTCGACCGGGGAGACGCTGAACGCCATGGCGCGCGCCGTCTGCGCCCGCTTCGACAACGTCCTGCCCATCGAGCACATCTACGCCCTGGTCCGCTCGCAGCGGCAGCTCGACCGGGCGCTGGGCGACATCGAGGAGGCGCCGGGCGTCGTCATCCACACGATCGTCGACCCGAACCTGCGCAGCGCCCTGGAGGAGGGGTGCCGCAGGCTCGACATGCCCTGCATCGCCGCCCTCGACCCGCTGGTCAGCGCCATGAGCCGTTATCTCGGGGCCTCGACGACCTCGAAGATCGGCGCCCACCTGCGGCTGGACAACGACTATTTCAACCGCATGGACGCCCTGAACTACGCCATCGGCCACGACGACGGTCAGGGCGGCCAGGACCTCGATCAGGCCGACGTGGTGCTGGTGGGCGTCTCGCGGACCTCCAAGACGCCCACCTGCATCTACCTGGCCCACCGTGGCGTGCGGGCGGCCAATGTGCCGCTGGTGCCCGGACGGCCGCTGCCCGAGCGGCTGTTCCAGCTGAAGAGCGCGCTCGTCGTGGGCCTGACCATCGCCCCCGACCGGCTGATCCAGATCCGCCGCAACCGCCTGCTGTCCCTGAAGGAGAACCGGGAGAGCAGCTACATCGACACCGACACGGTCCGCGATGAGATCGTCCAGGCGCGCCGGCTCTACGAGCGCCAGGGCTGGCCGGTGATCGACGTCACCCGCCGCTCGGTCGAGGAAACGGCCGCGGCGGTGCTCAACCTGCTGCACGGCGGCCACGGCCAGGTCGAGGTGCTCGGCTGATGGCGAAGGTGGTCCTGGCCTCGAAGAGCGCCGCCCGGCGCGCGGTGCTGGAGGGCGCCGGGGTGCCGTTCGAGACGGCCGTGGCCGGAGTCGACGAGGACGCGGTGAAGACCTCGCTGCTGGCGGAGGGCGCGACTCCGCGCGACGTGGCCGATGCGCTCGCGGAGCTGAAGGCGATCCGCATCTCCCGCACCCGGCCGGACTTCGTGGTCGGCGCCGACCAGACCCTGGAGTTCGAGGGGAAGCTCTACGACAAGGCCGGCACGCTGGACGAGGCCCGCGAGCGCCTCAAGGCCCTGCGCGGCAAGCCGCACAAGCTCCACTCCGCGGTGGTGGTCGCCAAGGACGGCGCGCCGATCTGGCGCGAGGTGGTGACCGCGAAGCTGACCATGCGGGACTTCTCCGACGCCTTCCTCGAGGACTATCTGGCGCAGGAGGGCGACGAGGCCCTGGGCTCGGTCGGCTGCTACCGTCTCGAGGGGCCCGGCGCGCAGCTGTTCGCGAAGATCGAGGGCGACTATTTCGCCATCCTCGGCCTGCCGCTGCTGGGCCTGCTTGACCTCCTCCGCCAGCATCGGGTGCTTGCGTCATGAGCCGGACGATCACGGGACGCACGGTGGTGGCCGGCGTCGCGGGCAGTCCCGTAGGCCATTCCCTGAGCCCGCTGATCCACAACGCCTGGCTGGAGGCGGCCGGGATCGACGGAGTCTATGTCGCCTTCGCGCCCGGGGCGGACCGCTTCGACCGGTTCGTCGAGGGGATGCGCGGCGGGGCGGTGCGCGGCGTCAACGTCACCATCCCCTTCAAGGAGGTGGCGCTTTCCATGGCCGACAAGGCGAGCGCCCGGGCGCGGGGCGCGGCGGCGGCCAACCTGCTGATCTTCGAGAGCGACGGGACGGTGATCGCCGACAACACTGACGGCATCGGCCTGATCGGCGCCCTGCAGGCGCAGGCGGAGGGGTTCGACCCGGCCGCCGGTCCGATCGCCATCCTGGGAGCGGGTGGCGCGGCGCGGGGTGCGGCCTCGGCCCTGGTGGCGGCGGGTTGCCCGCAGGTCCGGATCGTCAACCGCACGCTCGCCAAGGCGGAAGCCGTGGCCGGGGCGCTGGCCGGCGCGGTCGTCGCCTGCCCGCTGACCGCCGCGGCCGACGCCTTCGACGGGGTGACGGCCGTGATCAACGCCACCTCGGCGGGGCTGTCGGGCTCAGGATCGCTGGATGTACCGCTGGCGGCGACGCCGGAGACGGCGGTGGTGATGGACATGGTCTACAAGCCGCTCCTCACGCCGTTCCTGGCGGAGGCCCTACGACTCGGCCGGCCCACGGTGGACGGGCTGGAGATGCTGGTCCGCCAGGCGATCCCCTCGTTCGAGGCCTTCTTCGGCCGCGTCCCGCCAGCGGATCTCGACGTGCGCGCCGTGGCGCTCAAGGCGCTGGAGGCCTGACCATGCTGCTGATCGGGCTGACGGGATCCATCGGCATGGGCAAGTCGACGACCGCGGCCATGTTCCGCGACGCGGGCGTGCCGGTGTACGACGCCGACGCCGCCGTCCACGACCTCTACGACGAGGGCGGGGCTGCTGTGGGCCCGGTGGGCGAGGCGTTCCCGGGCGTCGTGAGGGACGGGAAGGTGGACCGCGAGGCGCTGCGCCAGCGCGTGTTGGGCCAGCCCGAGGCGCTCAAGCGCTTGAACGCCATCGTCCACCCGCTGGTCGGCAAGGACAGGATCGGCTTCTTCGACCAGGCGAAGGCGCAGGGCGCGGACATGGTGGTCCTCGACATCCCCCTGCTGTTCGAGACCGGGGGCCATGCCAACATGGACGCCGTCGTGGTGGTCACCGCCCCGCCGGAGATGCAGCGCGAGCGCGTCCTGGCCCGGCCCGGCATGACGCCGGAGCGGCTGGACGCCATCCTCGCCCAGCAGATGGCCGACGCCGAGAAGCGGGCCCGCGCCCACTTCGTGGTCGACACCAGCCGCGGCCTGGAGGCGGCCCGCGAGCAGGTGGCAGAGATCATCGCGGTCATGCGCGATCCCCAGAAACGTCCGCCCCGCGACCGATCGCCGGGTTGAGCGAAGGCCCCGACGCAGGGCATTAGAAGGTCATGGCGCGCGAGATCGTCCTCGACACCGAGACCACGGGCTTCGACCCCCTGACCGGCGACCGGCTGGTGGAAATCGCCTGCCTGGAGATCGAGGACTTCATCCCGACGGGCCGAAGCTTCCACCGCTATATCGACCCCTGCCGCGACATGCCGGCAGAGGCCGAAAAGGTCCACGGCCTGTCGAGCGCCTTCCTGCGCGGCAAGCCCCGCTTCGAGCATCCCGAGGTGGTCGAGGAGTTCCTCGACTTCGTGGCCGACGCCCCGATCGTCGCCCACAACGCCGGCTTCGACCGCAATTTCGTGAACTACGAGCTGCAGCTGTGCAGCCGCCAGCACCTGCACGAGCACCGCTGGGTGGACACCCTGGCGCTCGCCAAGCAGCGTTTCCCGGGGATGCACAATTCGCTGGATGCGCTCTGCAAGCGCTTCAAGATCTCGCTCTTGGAGCGGGAAAAGCACGGGGCGCTGATCGACGCCAGGCTGCTGGCGGCGGTCTACCTCGAGCTGAAGGGCGGCCGCGAGCGGCGGCTGGAGCTGACCAGCGCCTCGATGATCACGGCGGTGGCGGCGGCCAAGCAGAACGACTACGGCCAGCGGCCCCGCCCGCTCGCGCCGCGCTCCACCGAGGAGGAGCGGGCGGTCCACGCCAGCTTCATCCGCGACGTGGTGAAGTCCGACGAGCTCTGGAAGAAGTTCGGCATCTGAGCCGAAGTCGCGCGGCTGCGCCGCGCAATGATGGAAACCACGGAATACACAGAAGACACGGACGGGCTCCCCGCCCGACTTCCGTGTGGTCCGTGTATTCGGTGGTTCCTATCGACGGCGCGCAGCGCGCCGTCCAACGGTCTGGCCTCAGGCGTGGCCGACCTGTTCGCCCTGGGCCTTGCGGGCGGCGTAGACGCCGGCGAAGTCGATCGGGTCCAGCAGGAACGGCGGATAGCCGCCTTCCGACGAGACGTCGGCGATGATCCGGCGGGCGAACGGGAACAGGTAACGCGGGCACTCGATGAGCAGCACCGGCTCGATCTCCTCGGCCGGCACGCCGCCGATCTGGAACACGCCGCCGTAGAGCAGCTCGACCACGAACAGCGGGCCGTCGTCGCGCTGGGCGCGGGCCGAGAGCTTCAGGTCCACCTCGAACAGGCCGTCCTCGCGGCCGCGGGCGTTCATCTCCACGCCGAGATCGATCTGCGGCTGGGCGGCGCCGCCGCGCAGGGTCTCCGGGGCGCGCGGGTTCTCGAAGGAGAGGTCGCGGATGAACTGGGCAAGGATGCGGATGCCGGGGCCTTCGCCCGCTTGGTCCTGCGCGCCGGCGCCGGCGTCGATATCGGTCATGGTTTCGGCTTGAATCCGTGGTGAGAACGCGGGGTTGTCGCGTCTTGTCGGGGCGAGCGGCTATCATGGCGCCCCGGTCGATGCAACGCCGCCCCTGACGGGGACGTTCCCTCGTCCTATATTGGGCTGTAAAGCCAAGTCCCGAACCAGCCGGAAGGCCGTCTTGCAAGTCCTCGAACTGATCATCTTCGCGGGTCTCGCCGCCATCGTGCTCTACCAGCTCTACTCCGTGCTGGGCCGGCGCGTGGGCCGCCAGCCGGAGGAAAACGCCGCCGCCGAGGCCGCCCGTCCCGCCGTGCGCGCCCCCGACCGTCCCGCCGAGCCGCTGGACGACGGCGTCGCTCTCACCGGCCTCGCCGCCCTGAAGGCCAAGGATCCGGCCTTCGACGTCAGCCGCTTCCTCAGCGGCGCGAAAGGGGCCTACGAGATGACGGTCAAGGCCTTCGCGGCCGGCGACCGGGCCACCCTGCGCAACCTGCTGGGCCCCGGCGTCATGGCGAGCTTCGACACCGCCATCGCCCAGCGCGAGGCCGAGGGGCGCACCGAGACGGTGGAGTTCCTGCACAGCCCCCGCGCCGACCTGGAGAAGGCAGACATCGTCGGCCAGAGCGACCTGGCGCGGGTCACCGTCCGCTTCCTCGCCGAGTTCCGCAGCCGCACCAAGGGGCCGGAGGGCGAGGCGGTGGACGACAAGCGGACCGCCGAGCTGTGGACCTTCGAACGCAATCTTAACAGCCGCGACCCCAACTGGACGCTCGTCCACGTCGACGCCGCGGAGGCTTGAGGTTCCTTGAAGCTGCGTGCTGCCGGGGCGAGCCTCTTCGCCCTGATCGCGACCGCCTGCGCCACGCCGCAGTACGCCCCCGGCCCTCAGCCACGGCCGGGCCCTTTCCCGAGCCCTGAGCCGCCGAGGCCCGCGCCGCCGCTGCGGCTCATGGAGCTGTCCGAGCTGCCCGGCTGGCGGGCCGACAACCACGCCGAGGCCTTCGCCGCCTTCCGCGCTACGTGCCACGTCGCGAAGGATCCCGGGACCGCCCGGGTCTGCCGCGAGGCCCGCGCCACGCCGCCGCTCGGCGCCGCCGAGGCCCGCCACTTCTTCGAGGCCCGTTTCCGGGCGCTGGGGACGCCGGGGGAGGGGGTGCTCACCGCCTATTTCGCCCCGGAGTACGAGGCCCGCACGCGCCCCGACGCCGAGTTCTCCGCCCCGGTCCGGCCGAAGCCCGCCGACCTGAACGGCGGCGCCTACGCCCCCCGCACCGAGATCGAGGCCCGGCCGGCCGACGACGCGCTCGCCTGGATGCGGCCCGAGGACCTGTTCTTCCTGCAGATCCAGGGCTCGGGGGTGCTCACCTTCGAAGGCGGCCGCCGGATGAAGGCGCTCTACGCCGCCAACAACGGCCAGCCGTTCGTGGCCATCGCCAACCCGATGCGGGAGCGCGGCCTGCTGGCCCGGCACAACACCTCCGGCGAAATGATCCGCCGCTGGCTGGCCGACAACCGCGGGCCGGCGGCCGAGGAGATCATGCGGCTAAACCCCCGCTACGCCTTCTTCCGCCTCGCGCCCGACGACGGCAAGCAGCCGGTGGGGGCGGCCAACGTGCCCCTGCCGCCGGGCCGGGCGATCGCCGTCGACCTCGCCTACCACCAGCCGGGCGAGCTGCACTGGATCGACGCCGAGGCGCCGGTGCTGAAGGGGGCCTTCCCGACCTACCGCCGCCTGGTCACCGCCCTCGACACCGGCGGCGCCATCAAGGGCGAGGTGCGCGCCGACCTTTACCTGGGCCTGGGCCCCGCCGCCGGCGCCGAGGCCGGCCGGGTGCGCCACACCCTGCGCATGTACCGGCTCGTCCCGCGCGAGTCCCGGCCGTGAAGCGCCCGCTCCGGCCGGAGGAGCTGAGCGTCTGGCGCCTGGTCGCCGGCACGGTCCACCCTCTTCCCGGCCGCGTCGCCCCGGCGCCGGCGCCCGAGGCCTTTCCCTCCCCCGCCGTGGGGAGGGCCGACGCGCCGAAGGCGAGCGGGGTGGGGAAGAAGACCGCAGGCGCCCAGCCTGCGCCAGGTCTCCCCACCCGACCGGGCCGGAGGCCCGTCCACGCTCCCCATAAGGGGGAGGGGAAGGACCCCATCGAGCCGCGCCGCAAGCACCGCATCGTCCGCGAGCGCGAGCCCATCGGCGCCCGGCTCGACCTGCACGGCCTCGATCAGGACCGGGCGCGCGCGGTGCTCGAGGGTTTTCTCGTCCGGGCCTGGGACGAGGGCTACCGCGCCGTCCTGGTGATCACCGGCAAGGGGGTCCAGGGCGACGGCGTCCTGCGCCGACGCACGCCGGAGTGGCTCGCCGCCCCCCACCTGCACCACATCGTCGCCGGCATATCGGAAGCTGCGCGGCATCATGGCGGGGAGGGGGCCCTCTATGTGGCCCTGAAGCGGAAGCCGCGCGGGTAGGCGGAGCGGCCCTCCCCATCAAGGGAGGGAGCGTCCCGCCTTTTCCGCGAGGCCGCTGGTCCCCTCGCGGGCCTCGAGCTTCTCGGCGACCTCGTCGAGGGTGACGCCGGCGGCGGCGAGGACGACCAGCCAGTGGTAGATCAGGTCGGCGCTCTCGGCGGCCAGCGCCTTGTCGTCGGCCTGGGTGGCGGCGATGACTGTCTCGACGGCCTCCTCGCCGAGCTTCTTGGCGGCGCGCACCCGGTCGGTGAGCAGCTGTGCGGTGTAGGAGGCCGAGGCGTCCGCGCCCTTGCGGGCCTCGATGGTGGCGGCGAGCCGCTCGATGACCTCGGTGAAACGGCTCATGCGGCGGCCTCCGTGATCCGGACCGGCAGGCCCTCGGCGGCCATGGCGCGCTTCACCTCGGCGACCGAGACCTCGCCGAAGTGGAAGATAGAAGCGGCGAGCACGGCGTCGGCGCCGCCGATCTTCACGGCGTCGACCATATGCTGCGCATTGCCCGCCCCGCCGGAGGCGATGACCGGCACGTTCACGGCGCTGGTGACGGCCTTGAGCAGCTCCAGGTCGTAGCCGGACTTGGCGCCGTCGCGGTCCATGGAGGTGAGCAGGATCTCGCCGGCCCCGTGCTTCACGGCGTCAACGGCGTAGTCGACCACGTCGAGGCCGGTGTCCTCACGGCCGCCCATGACGAACACCCGCCAGCCGTTCCCGACTTCCTTGGCGTCGATGGCGACGACCGTGGCCTGGGAGCCGAAGGCGTCGGCGCAGCCGGAGATCAGGGCGCGGTCCTTCACGGCGGCGGTGTTGACGCTGATCTTGTCGGCGCCGGCCAGCAGCAGGCGCCGCGCGTCCTCCACCGTGCGGATGCCGCCGCCCACCGACAGCGGCATGAAGCAGACGTCGGCCGTGCGGGCGACGACGTCGAGGATGGTGTCGCGGTTCTCGTGGCTGGCGGTGATGTCGAGGAACATCAGCTCGTCCGCTCCGGCGGCGTCGTAGGCGCGTGCCTGTTCCACGGGATCGCCCGCGTCGCGCAGCGAGACGAACTGCACGCCCTTCACCACGCGCCCGTCCTTCACGTCGAGGCACGGGATGACGCGCACATTGAGCATCAGGCGGCGACCTTCAGGGCTTCGGCCGGGGTGATGGCGCCATTGTAGAGGGCGCGGCCCAGCACCGCGCCGGCGATCGGCGTGCCCTTGTGCGCCTTCAGCCGGACCAGGTCGTCGACGCTGGCCAGGCCCCCGGCGGCGATCACCGGGATCGACACGGCGTCGGCGATGGCCCCGAAGGCCTCGACGTTGAAGCCCATCACGGTGCCGTCGCGGTCGATGTCGGTGACGATCAGGGCGCCGACGCCGGCGTCCTCGAAGCGGCGGGCGACGGTGACGGCGTCGAGGTCGGAGTCCTCGGTCCAGCCCTGCACGGCGACCTTGCCGGCGCGGACGTCGACGCTGACGGCGATCTGCTCGGGCCACTTGCGGGCCGCCTGGCGCACCACCTCCGGCTCGCGCACGGCCAGCGTGCCGAGGATCACCCGGCTGACGCCGGCCTCGATCCAGCGTTCGATGTCGGCCATGGACCGGATGCCGCCGCCGAGCTGCACCGGCACGGAGACGGCGCCCAGGATCTGCTCCACCGCCGCCTCGTTGACGGCCTTGCCGGAGACGGCGCCGTTCAGGTCGACCACGTGGATCCAGTGGAAGCCGCCGTCCGCCCAGGCGCGGGCCTGGTCGGCGGGGCTGTTGTTGAAGACGGTGGCGGTGGACAGGTCGCCGTGCAGCACGCGCACGCACTGGCCGTCCTTCAGGTCGATGGCGGGATAGAGGATCACAGGCGCCACTCCAGGAAGCTGGCCAGAAGGTTGAGCCCCGAATGTTGCGACTTTTCGGGGTGGAACTGAACGCCGGCCATGTTGCCGCGCGCGACGGCGGCAGGGAACCGCCCGCCGTGCTCGGCCCAGGCGGCCACGTCGGCGGGATCGTCCGGATAGAAGGCGAACGAGTGGGTGAAGTAGACAGCGCGGCCGTCCTTCAGCCCCGAGAGGAGGGGATGGTCGGTCACGCCGGTGAGGGCGTTCCAGCCCATGTGCGGGATCTTGGCGGCGGGATCGGCGGGCTCCAGGCGGCGGACCTCGCCGGGAATCCAGTCGAGGCCGGGCGTGACGCCGAACTCCAGGCCGCGTGTGGCCATGAGCTGCATGCCGACGCAGACGCCCAGGAAGGGCGCGCCGCGGCGGCGCACCGCCTCGGTCATGGCCTCGATCAGACCGGGGCGGGCCTCCAGCGCCGACATGCAGGCGGCGAAGGCGCCGACGCCCGGCAGCACCACCCGGTCGGCGGCGGCCACGGCCTCGGGATCGCAGGTGACCACGATCTCGCTCTTCCCGTCGGCGGCGCGGACGAGGGCCTTTTCGGCCGAGCGCAGGTTGCCCGACCCGTAGTCGATCAGGGCGACACGCTGCATGGGAGGAGATTCCTTTCTGGTCGGACAGCCGGACGGAAAAGCGGGTCCCACTTTTCCTGGCTGCTCCTCCTAGAGCACGCCCTTGGTGGAGGGGGCGTGGCCGTGGGTCTTGGGGTCGAGCTCGACCGCCTGGCGCAGGGCCCGGGCCAGCGCCTTGAAGCCGCTCTCGGCGATGTGGTGGGAGTTGTCCCCGTACAGGGTCTCCAGGTGCACGCAGGCGCCGGCGTTCATGGCGAAGGCGTGATGGAATTCCTTGAAGAGCTCGGTGTCCATGTCGCCGACCTTGGGCCGCGAGAAGCCGACCTTCCAGACCAGGTAGGGCCGGTTGGAGAGGTCGATGGCGCAGCGGGTCAGCGTCTCGTCCATCGGCACATAGGCGTGGCCGAAGCGGCGGACACCCTTGAAGCCGTCGAGCGCCTGCTTCACCGCCTGGCCCAGCACGATGCCGGTGTCCTCGACGGTGTGGTGCATGTCGATGTGCAGGTCGCCCTTGGTCTCGATCTCGACGTCGATGCCGCCGTGCCGGGCGAAGCTCTCCAGCATGTGGTCGAAGAAGCCGACGCCGGTGGACACCTTGGACACGCCGGTCCCGTCCAGGTCCACCAGGACGCGGATCTGGGTCTCCTTGGTGTTGCGGACCACCTCGCCTGTGCGGCTCATGCGCTCAGTATCCCTTGGAGGCCGCCAGGTCCTTCAGCGGGACCTGCGGCCGGGGGCCGTAGTGCGAGATCACCTCGGCCGCGGCGAGCGAGGCCAGCTTGCCGCACTGCTGCAGCGGACGCCCCCGCGCCAAGCCGAACATGAACCCGGCCGCGTATTGGTCGCCCGCGCCGGTCGTGTCCACGACTTTTTCCACAGGCTCGGCGGCCACGGCGAGGCGCTCGCCCTGCGAGAGGATCACCGAGCCCTTCTCCGACCGGGTGACGGCGGCGAGCTTGACCCGCTGGCGCAGGGCCTCGGCGGCCTCGTCGAAGCTGTCGGTCTCGAATAGGGACTTCAGCTCGGCCTCGTTGGCGAACAGCAGGTCCACCTGACCCTCGATGAAGCCGAGGAGGGCGCCGCGGTGGCGCTCCACCACGAAGCTGTCGGAGAGGGTGAGCGCGATCATCCGGCCCGAGCCGTGGGCCAGGGCGGCGGCCTTGGCGAAGGCGCGGCGGGCGGCTTCCGCGTCGAACAGGTAGCCTTCGAGGTAGACGATCTTCGCCGCCTCGATGGTGTCCTTCTCCACGTCGTCGTCGGTGAACTGCACCGAGGCGCCCAGGAAGGTGCACATGGTGCGCTGGCCATCGGGGGTGACGTTGATCATCGAGACGGCCGTCGCCGGGCCGCCGGCGAGTGGGGCGTTCTCGAACCGGGCGCCGATCTCGCGCATGTCGCGGGCGAACAGCTCGCCGAGCTGGTCGTCGGCCACCTTGCCCATGAAGGCGCCCTTGCCGCCGAAGGAGGCGAGGCCCGCGATGGTGTTGGCCGCCGAACCGCCGGACGCCTGGATCTCCGGCGTCATCCGCGAATAGAGCTGCTGCGAGCGCTGCTGGTCGACCAGCATCATCGCGCCCTTGTCCAGGCCGTTCTCCGCCAGGAAGGAATCGGGGGCGGGCCCGATCACGTCGACGATGGCGTTGCCGATGGCGGCGACGTCGTAGAGGTCTGGCATCTATGGGCTTTCCGGCGGCGAGGGCCTGCCGCTTAGCGGAAATCGGCCCGCAGCGCTACCGGGCGCCGTCGCGCACCCAGTAGGCGCGCGTGGGATCGTCGTCCCAGCCGCGGCTCAGGCGCGCGGCGTCGCGGATGGGGTCTGGGCGGCGGGCGAGACAGTTGCGGCCGGAGACGTGCAGGCCGGGGAGGGGATGGTGGGTGACGCTGTCCTCGTGGGAATCGCCGTCCGCCTCGATGCGCGGCGGCGGCGGCGGGCCGCAAAGGACCGCCCAGGTCTCCAGCTCCACCACCCGGCCGGCCTGATCGCGCCGTAGCGGCGCGAGCGCGTAATACCAGGTCTCGCGGGGCCGGCGGGCGGCCTGCAGCTGCAGGATCATCGGCTCACCGGCGGCCAGCGTGAGGCGGGCGCTCTTCGCCTCCCAGAGAGCCTGGCCCTGCTCGATCGCCTGACCGTGGGCGCAGTCGGGCCAGGCCGCGAGCGGCTGAGCCGGATCGAAGCGGCAGGCCTGGTCGGGAGCTGCCCAGACGCCAGGGCGGAGGATCGCGGCGATCGGCTCGGGGGTGAACAGTGGGCCGCGGGAATAAACCTGGTTGGAACAAGCGGAGAGGGTGACGGCCAGCGCGGCGAAGAGCAGACGGATCATGACGCGCTCCAGATCACCGGCTGGCTACCTGCCCACGAACAGATGCCGGCTCGGGCAGAGGTCGGCGACGGGACACTCCTCGCACTTCGGGCGGCGGGCGACGCAGGTGTAGCGGCCGTGCAGGATCAGCCAGTGGTGCGCTCGGGTGAGCAGGGGCTCGGGGATCTTGCCCATCAGCTCAAGCTCGACCGCATCCGGCGTCTTGCCGGTGGAAAGGCCCAGCCGGTGCGAGACCCGGAAGACATGGGTGTCCACCGCGATCGCCGGCTCCACCCGAAGCTCGTTCAGCACCACCGAGGCCGTCTTGCGCCCGACCCCCGGCAGGGCCTGCAGCTTCTCCCGCTCCAGCGGGACCTCGCCGCCGTACTGCTCCACCAGGATGCGGGAGAGCGCGATGACGTTCTTCGCCTTGGTGTTGAAGAGGCCGATGGAGGAGATGAACGGCTTGAGACCCTCCTCGCCCAGCGCCAGCATCTTCTGCGGCGTGTCGGCGACCTCGAACAGCCGGGCGGTGGCCTTGTTGACCGAGACGTCGGTGGCCTGGGCCGACAGCGCGACGGCGACCACCAGGGTGAAGGGGCTGGCGTAGTCCAGCTCGGTGCGCGGGTCGCTCTCCAGCGTCTCGAACCGGTGGAAGATCTCGGCGATCCGCGCCTGTTCGGCGGGCGTCAGGCGGGGCTTCCTTGCAGTCTTCGCGGGCTTGGCCATGGGGGCGCGAAGATGGCCTGCGCCTTTTGCTTCGCCAAGGCGGTTTCCGGGCTTATCTTCCGCTCCAGCATGGGCCGGCCGCTGTACATGGACGCGGTGATCACGCCGCACCGCTCGCTGTCCGAGCGGGGCTTCGTCGTGCTGATCTCGGTGGTGACGCTGGCCAACCTCGCCTCGGCGGCGGTGTTCCTGAGCCTGGGCGCGACGCTCGTGCCGATCTTCCTCGGGGTCGACCTGCTGGCCATCTTCGTGGCCTTCCTGGTGAGCTTCCAGGCGGTGAAGAACATCGAGCGCGTGCAGGTCACCTCCCGTGAGGTGCGGGTGGTGCGGGAGACGCCCCGGCACTCGGTCGTGGTCTGGGAAAGCCCCACCGCCTTCACCCGCGTGGCCGTGGAGAAGGACGAGGATCGGGTGGCGGCCCTAAAGCTGGCGCTCTCCGGCCGCGAGCTGCCGGTCGCCGTGGCGCTCAGCCCCCGCGAACGCGCCGAGTTCGCCCAGGCCCTGGAGCGGGCGATCTGGGAAGCCCGGCGCGAACGGCTCTAGGCCGCCTGCACCACCGCCTTCAGTTCGCTGAGCCGCCGTTCGTCGGCCGGGTGGGTGGAGAGGGCTTCCAGCGGCTTGGGCTGGCGGGCCTGGCGGGCGATCATGCGCTCCCAGAAGGTGACGGCGGCCGTGGGGTCGAGGCCGGCTTCGCGCATCAGGCCCACGCCGACCCGGTCGGCCTCCAGCTCGTGCTTGCGGGAATAGGGCAGCAGCACCCCGAACATGGCGCCCATGCCCAGCGCCGCGGCGATCTCGCCGGCGAACTGGCCGCCGTCCTCGCCGTTGGACAGCAGGATCTGGGCGAGGCTGACGCCGGCCTGGACGGCCAGCTCCTGGCTGACCCGCTCGGCCGGGTGGCGGGCGATGATGTGGCCGACCTCGTGGCCGAGCACCGAGCCCACCTCGTCGTCGGAGCGGGCGAACTCCAGGAGGCCGCGGAAGAAGCCGACCTTTCCGTTCGGCAGCACGAAGGCGTTGAACTCCGGGCTGTCGAGGACCACGAACTCCCAGTCGAGGTCGCCGCGGCCGGAAGCCGCCGCCAGCGGCCGGCCGATGCGGGCGAGCCGCTCATGGGCGGCCGGATCGCGCACGCGGGGGATTTCGGCTGTCACCTGGGCCCAGGCCTGGTCGGCCATCCCCGTCAGCTGGTCGTCGGAGACCAGCACGAACTGGCTGCGGCCCGTCTCGGCGTTATCGGTGCAGGCGGCGAGCCCGGCGGCCGCCCCGAGCGCCAGGAAGCTCCGCCGGGAGAAGCAGATCCCGCACATCGGCTAGAGGATGAACCTGGACAGGTCGGTGTTGTGACTCAGCTCGCCGATCCGGCTGGTGACGTACTGGGCGTCCACGGTCACCGTCTCGCCGGTGCGGTCCGCGGCGTTGAAGCTGACGTCCTCCAGCACCTTCTCGAGCACCGTCTGCAGCCGGCGGGCGCCGATGTTCTCCACCGCGCCGTTGACGGTGACGGCGGCGTCGGCCACCGCCTCCACCGCATCCGCGGTGAACTCCAGCGTCACGCCCTCGGTGGCCAGCAGGGCCTGGTGCTGGCGGATCAGGTTGGCCTCGGGCTCGGTGAGGATGCGGCGGAAGTCGTCGCGGGTCAGGGCCTTAAGCTCCACCCGGATCGGCAGGCGGCCCTGCAGCTCGGGCAGCAGGTCCGAGGGCTTGGCAACGTGGAAGGCGCCCGAGGCGATGAACAGGATGTGGTCGGTCTTCACCGGCCCGTACTTGGTGGAGACGGTGGTCCCCTCGATCAGGGGCAGCAGGTCGCGCTGCACGCCCTCGCGGGACACGTCGGCGCCGTGCCGCTCGCGGCTGGAGGCCACCTTGTCGATCTCGTCGAGGAAGACGATGCCCTGGTTCTCGGCCAGCTCAAGGGCCTCCTGGGTCAGCGCCTCCTGGTCGAGCAGCTTGTCGCTCTCCTCGGCGATCAGCGGGACCCAGGCGCCGGCGACGGTGGTCTTGTGGACCTTGGTGCGGCCGCCGAAAGCCTTGCCGAACATGTCGCCGAGATTGAGCATGCCCATGCCCGGCTGGCCGGGAATGTCCATCATCGGCATCTGCGGCCCGCTGTCGGCCACCTGCAGCTCCACCTCCTTGTCGTCCAGCTCACCGGCCCGCAGCTTCCTGCGGAAGCTTTCCCGGGCGGCAGTGGAGCCGGGACCGGTCAGGGCGTCCAGGATTCGCTCCTCGGCGGCGGCCTCGGCCCGGGCGCGGACGCCGGCCCGGCGCTTCTCGCGGACCATGCCGATGGCGCTCTCCACGAGGTCGCGGACGATCTGGTCGACGTCGCGCCCGACGTAGCCGACCTCGGTGAACTTGGTGGCCTCGACCTTCAGGAAGGGGGCCTGGGCGAGCCTGGCGAGGCGGCGGGCGATCTCCGTCTTGCCGACCCCGGTGGGGCCGATCATCAGGATGTTCTTCGGCGTCACCTCGTCACGCAGGTCCTCGGGCACACGCTTGCGCCGCCAGCGGTTGCGCAGGGCCACGGCCACGGCGCGTTTCGCCTCGGGATGGCCGACGATGTAGCGGTCGAGCTCGGAGACGATCTCGCGGGGGGAAAACTCGGTCATGTCCGCTCGTAGATAGGAAGGGGGCGGGGCGCTTACGACGGCTTCGGCGGGGGAACCGCCAGGAGCTGGTCGTAGAGCAGGCGCCAGCCCCCCGCGTCGTTGCGCCAGATGCGGACGTAATGGCCGCGGCGGTCCTGGCCCTCGGCCGTCGTCCAGTGGGCGTTGCCGTAGGTCCAGGCGAGGTCGCCGGCGGAGGACGCGCTGCCGCCCAGCGGCGAGAACACGATCACCTGCGGCCGGGTGTCGAGCTCGGCCTCCAGGGCGGCCCGGTCGGCGGGAGGCTTCGCCTTCGAGCCCACCACGCGGGCGTCGGTGGCGATGTGGGCGAGGTAGGCGCCCTTCACGTCCTTGCGGGCGGCGGCGGCGAGCGCGCTCTCGGCGCGGGAGACCTCGGTCATGGCCCGGGCCGGCGAGCCCGCCTGCTTCGCCGACAGCCGCGCGTAGGCGACGGGGGAGTCCTTGGGCGCGGCGCCGGTGGTGTCGCTGGGCGGGCCGCCGTCGAACAGCCACTTCCAGGAGCCGTCCGGCTGCTTCGCCCAGACCGTGAAGTACCAGGCGGCCGGCTTGCCGCCGAGAGTGTAGGGGCCGGTGGTGAAGCCGAGGTCGGCGGACCGGGCGATGCCGGCCCACAGCGGCCACCAGACCAAGTCCGGGCCCTTCGGCGCCGGCTTCTCGAAGGCGGCCCTGGCCAGCGTGGGGTCGGGAGCGAGCACGATGCCCTCGGGGGCGGAGTGCTTCAGGAAGCTGTCGCGGACGCCCAGGGCCAGGCCGTCGGCGGCGAACGCTCGCTCGGCGGCGACCACGGGCGCCGGGTCGACGGCGGCGGCGGCGGCGGGGAGCGCGGCCGCCACGAGGGCCGTGGCGAGCGCCAGGCTAGAGCACTTCAACCGTCAGGCTCCCGTTGGTGTAGACGCAGATCTCCGCGGCGATCGCCATGGCCTTGCGCGCGACGGCCTCGGCGTCGAGGTCGGTGTCCATCAGCGCCCGGGCGGCGGCGAGGGCATAGTTGCCGCCCGAGCCGATGGCGGCGACGCCGCTCTCGGGCTCCAGCACGTCCCCGACGCCGGTGACGGTGAAGATGGCGTCCTTGTCGGCGACGATCAGCATGGCCTCCAGCCGGCGCAGGTAGCGGTCGGTCCGCCAGTCCTTGGCCAGGTCCACGCAGGCCCGGGCGAGCTGGTCCGGATACTGCTCCAGCTTGGCCTCGAGCCGCTCGATGAGGGTGAAGGCGTCCGCCGTGGCGCCGGCGAAGCCCGCGACCACCCGGCCGCCGGCCAGGGTGCGCACCTTGCGGGCGTTGCCCTTGACGACGGTCTGGCCCATCGAGACCTGGCCGTCGCCGGCGATCACCGTCTTGCCGGCTTTGCGCACGGCGAGGATGGTGGTGCCGTGCCAATCGGGAAACGGCGCTGTATGGGTCGACATGGCCTGCGATGTGGCCAGCGGGCGGGGCGAGGTCAAGCCGGATGAGCTTCACCGACGAGGAGGTCGAGCGCTACGCCCGCCACCTGGTGCTGCGCGAGGTGGGCGGCCCGGGGCAGCAGAAGCTGAAGGGCGCGCGTTGCCTGATCGTCGGCGCGGGCGGCCTGGGCGCGCCGGTGTCCATGTACCTGGCCGCGGCCGGGGTCGGCTCGATCTTCCTGGCGGACCCGGACACGGTGGACGTCTCCAACCTGCAGCGGCAGGTGATCTACACCGAGGACGACGTCGGCCTGCCCAAGGCCGAGGCGGCCGCCGACCGGCTGCATGCGCTGAACCCGCACATCTTCGTGGCCGGCTACACCGGGAGCTTCGACGAGGCCTCCGCGGACGAGCTGGTCTCGGACGTGGACCTGGTGCTGGACGGCACCGACGACTTCGCCACCCGGTTCTGCGTCAACGCCGCCTGCGTGCGCCACGGCAAGACCCTAGTCTCCGGTGCGATCGGCCGCTGGACCGGGCAGGTGGGCGTGTTCGCGGGGCGGCCCTGCTACCGCTGCCTGGTGCCGGAGATCCCCCCGGAGGCCGAGACCTGCGTCGCCGTGGGCGTGGTGGGGGCGCTGGCCGGGGTGATCGGCTCCATGATGGCGCTCGAGGCGATCAAGCTGATCACCGGGGCGGGTGAGCCGCTGGTGGGCCGGCTGACGCTCTACGACGGGCTGGCGGGGGAGAGCCGGACGGTGCGGGTCGGCGCCGATCCGGAATGCCCGGTCTGCGGCGGCGGCGCCTAGGCCAAGGCCTCGCCAATGAAGGCCGCGGTCTTCTCCAGGACCACCTTCCAGGTCTCGGACGACCAGCTGGTGTGGCCCGCGCCGGGGATCTCCAGGCGCTCGACAGGCTTGCCGGCGGCCAGGAGGGCGTCCTGCATGAGCCTCGACTGGCGGGGCGGGACCACCTGGTCGTCGGCGCCATGCAGCAGCAGCACCGGGGCGGCGAAGGCGGCGGCCTGCAGCCGGGGCGAGGCGGCGCGGAGCCGGTCGGCGTCGGCGCGTGGGTCGCCGACGGTGCGGACCCAGTAGCGGTAGGAGGGCGAATCCACCCCGTCCCCGCGTTCGTCCTTCAGCATCTCGAGGAGGTCGGAGACCGGGGCGATGGCCACCACCGCGCGGTAGAGGTCGGGCCGGCGCACGGCGCCCTGCAGGGCCGCGTAGCCGCCGTAGCTCGCCCCGCAGATGGCGATCCGCTTCGGGTCGGCCCAGCCGAGGGCGACCACCTGGGCGGCGGCGTCCTCCACGTCCGCCTGCATCCGGTCGCCCCAGCGGCGGCGGCCCTGGTCGGCGAAGGCGCGGCCGTAGCCGCCGGAGCCCCGGAAGTTGGGCTGCAGGACCAGCCAGCCCTGGGCGGCCAGGGCCTGCGCCATCAGGTCGTAGTCGTAGTAGTCGCGGATCTCCGGCCCGCCGTGCGGCATGACCACCATCGGCAGCGGCCCCGGCTTCGCGCCGGCGGGCGTGCTGAGATAGGCGGTGATCTCGGCCCCGTCGCGGGTGCGGACCTTCAGGGTCTCCATCCGCGCCAGGCGGGCGGGATCGAGCCACGGCCGGGTGGTCGCCACCAGGTGCAGGCGGCGCGTGTCGCAGTCGTAGACGTGGAACGCCCCCGGCTCCCGCGGCCCCGTGGCCTTCAGCAACAGGCGCTTGTGATCGAGGCTGACGTCGTAGAGGCGGACGTTGGCGGCGTTGCCGAGCGCCGCGTTGATCGCCTTGTAGTGGGTCGCCAGCGCCGGGTCGGCGAACTGGTAGTCGAGGCGGTCGGCGCGGGTGGAGGTGGCCACCAGCCGCAGGTTCTCGTCGATGACCGCCGCCTCCATGTCGAAGGGCGGGCGTTCGCCGACCACCGGACCGAAGGCCAGGGTGCGGATGTCGAAGGTGCGGATCGCCCGGGTGTCCTCGTCCTCCGCGCGCATGGCGACCAGGAAGACGCCGGGCTCGGGCGTCGGGCCCACCACGTCGAAGTCGGGCAGCTTCTTCAGCTCGTCGCGGCGCGACTTGCGGATCAGCTTCCATTCCGTCTGGCCGGGGGCGCGGGCGAAGACCGAGACCACCGTGCCGCGCCGGTTGGAATCCATCCGCAGCATGGGCACGCCGCGCTGGGTCAGCCAGAAGTCGGTGGTGGGCGGCCCGCGCTCGATGACCGTGGCCCGGCCGGTATAGACGTCCACCTGGTAGAGGCTGAAGGCGCCGCGGAAGGCGTCCCAGGTCTGCATCAGGACGTGCCGCGGGTCGTCGTGCATCAGGTCGACGATCCGCGCGGCGTCGAAGCTGCGGCGCAGGACCGCCTTCTGCTCGGCGAACAGCACCACCGGATCGCGGCCGTCGACGCCCACGGAGATGACCCGGCGCACCGGCATCGGGATCAGGACCCCGCTGACCCACACGCCGGTCGGGCGCCCCCGGTCGTCCTTGCGGACCGTGACCCAGATCAGCAGCCGGTCGTTGGAGGCCCACTCCACCTGGTCCACCTGGTACTCGCCCAGGCTCACGGGGGCCGGCGTCGCCTCGAGGGCGTCCATCCGGCTGATCATCACCAGTGTGGTCCGGCCGTCGCCCTCGCCACGCTCGCGCAGCACGGCGAGCTGACGGCCGTCGGGGGAGATGGCCGCGTCGCGCACGATCGGCGGGCGCAGCAGCTCGTCGAGGGTGTGCGGCCCGGGCGGCTCGGCCGCGGCCCAGGCTTCCCTGGAAAGGCCCAGCCCGGGAAGGGCGAGCCCCGCGGCCAGCAAGGATCGGCGGGTTGGCGCCAACATGGGCCTTCCGGTGACGTCGTTCGGCGAAGCTTTCGCCTTCCCGGCGCGGGGCGTCAACGGGCGTCAGAGCATCTGCGGCAGGACCCGGTCGGGCGGGCGGTGGCCGTCCATCCAGGTCTTGATGTTGATGACCACCTTCTCGCCCATCTCGACGCGGGCCTCCACGGTCGCCGAGCCCAGGTGGGGCAGGAGGACGATGTTGGGCATGCCGATGAGCTTGGGGTTCACCGTGGGCTCGTGCTCGAAGACGTCGAGGCCCGCCCCGGCGATCGCCCCGCTCTTCAGGAGGTCGGCGAGCGCGTCCTCGTCGATGATCTCACCGCGGGCGGTGTTGATGACGATGGCGTGCGGCTGGAGGAGCTTCAGCCGCCGGGCCGAGAGCAGGTGGTAGGTGGCCGGGGTGTGCGGCGAATGGACGGTGATGATGTCCATCCGGGCCAGCATCTGGTCGAGGCTCTCCCAGTAGGTGGCCTGCAGCTCCTCGGAGATGCGCAGGCTGACCGGCTTGCGGTTGTGGTAGTGCACCTGCATGCCGAAGGCCTTGGCCCGCCGCGCCACGGCTGTGCCGATCCGGCCCATGCCGATGATCCCCAGCCGCTTGCCGTTGACCCGCCGGCCCATCATCCAGGTGGGGGTCCAGCCCTTGAAGCCGCCGGCCTGGACGATGTTGGCCCCCTCCACGATGCGGCGCGAGACCGTCATCATCAGGGCCATGGTCAGGTCGGCGGTGTCCTCGGTGAGGACGCCCGGGGTGTTGGTGACGGTGATCCCCCGCGCGTTGGCGGCGGCCACGTCGATGTGATCCACGCCGGCCCCGAAGTTGGCGATCAGCTTCAGCCGCTCGCCCGCCTTCTCCAGCAGCTCGGCGTCGATCCGGTCGGTGATGGTGGGGGCCAGCACATCGGCGCGGCCGACTGCGTCGATCAGCGCCTCGCGCGACAGCGGCTGATCGGTCAGGTTCAACTCTGTGTCGAACAGCTCCCGCATCCGGGTCTCGACCGAGTCCGGAAGTTTGCGCGTGACGACGACTTTCGGCTTGCGGGCGGGCATGTGCGAACTGAAAAGGGGACGTTTCCGGCTGCGCCGCTTCGCCGGCGCGTTCCTGTTGCGATGACCTGTAGCAAAGGGTCCATGGGCGGCCAAGGCGAGGCAGTACGAATGGTGGGGGCGAAGCTGCGGGCGCCGAAAAGGCTGGCGCTCGTGCTGCTGGCCGCCCTGACCGTGGGTGGCCCCGTGGCGGCGGCCGACCGGCCGACTCCGTCGGGCCTCCCGGTGCCCCGCTGGGTGACCCTGAAATTCGACAAGGTGAACGCCCGCAAGGGGCCAGGCGACGACCACCGGCTGCTGTGGGTCTACCGCGCCCGCGGCCTGCCGGTGCAGGTCGTGGCCGAGACGGCCGAGTGGCGCCGGGTCTGCGATCCCGACGGCGGGCTGGCCTGGGTGCACAAGCGCACCACCGACGGTCGGCGCGCGCTGATGAACGTGAAGCCGCAGCCGGTGGCGCTCCGGCGCAAGCCCAAGCCGACGTCGAGGGTCAGCGCCTATTTGAACTCCCGCGCCCTCGCCGCGTTGGTCCGCTGCGACAAGGGCTGGTGCCGCGTGCGCGCGGACGGCGCCTCCGGCTGGGCGCCGGAAGGCGAACTCTGGGGCGCCGCGTCCAGGCCGCAATGCCGCTGAGGCGGCCCGGCGCGCACCGACTGGGCCGTTGAGCGTCGGGTCGGGCTCTGCTAGGCCCGGACCCTCCAACGGGAACGGAATTCGAAATGTCGAGCGTCAAGGCGAAGGACCACTACAGCTTCGAAGAGCTCCTGGCCTGCGCGCGCGGCGAGATGTTCGGGCCGGGCAACGCCCAGCTCCCGGCGCCGCCGATGCTGCTGTTCGACCGCATCACCCACATCGACGACACCGGCGGCCAGCACGGGCTGGGCTACATCGAGGCCGAGTTCGACATCAATCCGGACCTCTGGTTCTTCGACTGCCATTTCATCCGGGACCCGGTGATGCCCGGCAGCCTGGGCCTGGACGCCCTGTGGCAGCTCGTGGGCTTCTACCTGGGCTGGATCGGCGGCAAGGGCCGCGGTCGTGCGCTCGGCTGCGGCGAGGTGAAGTTCGCCGGCGAGGTGACCCCCGACATCAAGAAGGTCACCTACAAGGTGGACATGAAGCGGGTGATCAACCGCCGCCTGGTCATGGGCATCGGCGACGGCGTGCTGGAAGCCGACGGCAAGGCCATCTACACGGCGCAGGACCTGCGCGTCGGGCTGTATCAGCGGGCGTAGATCCGCGCTTCGAGGAAGGACACATGCGTCGCGTCGTCGTCACCGGAATGGGCGTGGTCTCGTCCATCGGCAACAACGCCAACGAGGTTCTGGCCTCGCTTCGTGAGGCCAGGTCGGGAATTTCCGCCGCGCCGGAGTATGCGGAGCTGGGCTTCCGCTGCCAGGTGCACGCCGCCCCGCAGATCGACTGGGAAAGCCTGGTGGACCGCCGCGCGGCCCGCTTCCTGGCCCAGGGCACGGCCTACGGCCACATCGCCATGGAGCAGGCGATCGCCGACGCCGGCCTCGAGGAGGCCGACATCTCCAACGAGCGCACCGGCCTGGTGGTCGGCTCGGGCGGCCCTTCCACCCGGGTGATCGTCGAGGCGGCGGAGACCACCCGCACCAAGGGCCCGAAGCGGATCGGGCCGTTCGCGGTGCCGAAGGCGATGAGCTCCGGCCCCTCGGCCGTGCTGGCGACGTGGTTCAAGATCCGCGGGATCAACTACTCGATCAGCTCGGCCTGCGCGACGAGCGCCCACTGCATCGGCAACGGCTACGAGCAGATCCTGATGGGCAAGCAGGACCTGGTGTTCGCGGGCGGGGTCGAGGAGCTCGACTGGACGCTGTCCAACCTGTTCGACGCCATGGGCGCGATGAGCTCGAACTTCAACGACCGGCCCGCCGTGGCCAGCCGCGCCTACGATCGCGACCGGGACGGCTTCGTGATCGCCGGCGGCTCGGGGATCCTGGTCCTCGAAGAGTACGAGCACGCGAAGGCCCGCGGCGCGAAGATCTACGGGGAGATCGTCGGCTACGCGGCCAATTCGGACGGCTACGACATGGTGGCCCCGTCCGGCGAGGGTGCGGCGCGCTGCATGAAGCTGGCCATGTCCACGGCAGGCGGCCGGACCATCGACTACCTCAACCCGCACGGCACCTCGACGCCTGTGGGCGACATCAAGGAGATGGAGGCGGTCCGCGCGGTGTTCGGCGACAAGGCCCCGCTGATCTCGTCCACCAAGTCGCTGACCGGCCACAGCCTGGGCGCTGCGGGCGTGCAGGAGGCGATCTACTCGCTGCTGATGCTGAACAACGGCTTCGCCTGCGAGAGCGCCCACATCGAGAACCTGGACCCGGCGTTCGAGGACCTGCCGATCGTGCGCAAGCGCATCGACCGCGAGCTCGAGACGGTGATGAGCAACTCATTCGGCTTCGGCGGGACGAACGGCTGCCTGGTGATGGCCCGGGTCTGATGGCCGGCAAGCCCACCTCGAACGTCGGAGCCCTGGTGGCGGCCGGCATGGCCCTGCTGGTGATCGGGGTCACCACGCGCGATCAGCTGGCGGCCGGGGCCTTCGGCCTCTCAGGCGACGTGCTGACCGGGGTGATGATGGGGTGCTCCCTGGGTCTCCTGGTGCTGGCCGTTGTCGCCGGCCTCGGCGCCCGGCGGGGCTGAGGCCCTGTCCGGGGCGGTCCCGCGCCGGCCCGAGCGGCCCGACGAGGAGATGTGCTGCGGGCGCGGCTGCGACCCCTGCATCTTCGACTACTACGAACGCGCGCTGGAGCGCTGGGAGGCCCGCGTGCGCGCCATGGGCCTGGATCCCGACGCCCTGCCGGCCGCCGCGGCGGGGGTGACACCGAAGGCCTGATCCGCCACAACCCACCGCACAGAACCGACGGGAGACGCCAAAGTGGCCGACGACTATCAGATGCCGAAGGGCGAGCTGATGAAGGGCAAGCGCGGGGTGATCACCGGCGTGGCCAACCACCAGTCCATCGCCTGGGGGATCGCCAGCCAACTGGCGGCCCAGGGCGCGGAGATGGCCTTCCTGCACCTGCCGGGCATGGAGCGGCGCGTGCAGCCGCTCGCCGAAAGCATCGGGGTGAAGACGCTGGCGCCCGTGGACGTCACCGACGACGCCTCCATGGACGCGGCCTTCGCCACGGTGAAGGACGCCTTCGGCGAGATCGACTTCTTCCTCCACGCCATCGCCTTCGCCAACAAGGACGAGCTGAAGGGCTCGTTCGTGGAGAACACCACCCGCGAGGGCTTCCTGCGGGCGCTGAACATCTCGGCCTTCAGCTTCGTGGACTGCGCCCGGCGCGCCGCGGCGCTGATGCCGGAGACCGGCGGCTCGATCGTCACCCTGACCTACATGGGCTCGGAGCGGGCGATCCCGAACTACAACACCATGGGCGTGGCCAAGGCGGCGCTGGAGGCGGCGACCCGCTACGCCGCCCGCGACCTGGGGCCCAAGGGCATCCGGGTCAACGCCGTGTCGCCGGGGGCCATGCGCACCCTGTCGCTGGCCGGCATCCAGGGCGGCCGGGGCATGCTGGCCAAGGGCCGCTCGCTCAGCGCCATGAAGGAGGACACCTCCATGGAGGGCGTCGCCGGCTGCGCCCTGTGGCTGATGTCCGACCTCGGCAAGTCCACCACCGGCGAGGTGATCCACGTGGACGCCGGCTTCCACATCATGGGCTTCACCGACGACGAGGAAGGCTAGGGCGCGTAGGCCCTGAGGAACCGCCGCGCCGCCTCGGTGGCGATGCGGTCGATCCTGGCCTCGTCGAGGTTCTTGTCGACGCCCAGCAGGGCGGCGGTCTGGTAGGAGCCCAGCACCATCCCGGCGAAGAACTCGGCCGCCTCCATGGGGTCGGGGCAGTTCAGCCGGCCGGCGACCGTCTCCAGCTCCAGGAAGGACGCCAGGCGCCGACGGCTGGTGCGCGGGCCCGCCTCGAACAGCGCCTGGCCCACGTCGGGCATGTCCACGGCCGAGGCCATGGCGGTGCGCATGAAGGCGATGCTCTGGGCGCGGGTGATGCCGCCCAGCAGGGCGCGGCCGAAGTCCGCCAGGGCCTCCGCCGGATGCTCCACCGCGCCGGGCGTCTCGAGGGCCGCGGTGATCTCGTGCACCCGCCGCTCGGTGAGCGCCCGCACCAGCTCGGCCTTGGAGCCGTAGTGGTTGTAGATCGTCTGCTTGGAGACGCAGGCCCGCCGCGCGATCTCCTCGAGCGAGGCCGAGGCGCCGCGCTCGGCCAGCACCTCGACGGCCGCGTCGAGGATGGCTTCGCTCTTGGCGAGGTCGATCTGGCCGGCGACGCGGGGCATCAGTGGCCTCCCGATCCGCCGGAGGCCATGGCCTTGCCCGGCCTGGCGAAGAAGGCCAGGCCGACCGCGAACCAGCAGCCCGCGGCCAGGAACAGGAAGGCGTCGCCGAAGCTCAGCACCGAGGCCTGGCGGTGCAGCAGCATGGAGAAGGCCTTGGCCGCGCCGCCTTCCGGATCGGCCATGCCGCTGGCGGCCATCATCTGGGTAAGGCCCTCCAGCATGCCGGCGCTGGCCGGATTGGCGGTGTTCGCCGCCGCGGCGATGTCGGCGTAGTGCACCGCCGTCTGGTGGGTGAGGATGGTGGTGATCATCGCCAGGCCGATCGCCCCGGCCACGTTGCGCAGCAGGTTAATCAGCCCCGAGGCGTCCTTCATCATGCTGACCGGCAGGGTGGAGACGCTCATCTGCTGGGAGGCGATCATGGCGATCATGGTGCCGAGGCCGCGGGCCACCTGCAGGGTGAAGAACTCCCAGAAGCCCCACTCGTCGGTGACCCGCACCCCGAGCTGAATGCCCCAGGCGGCAAGCGCGAAGCCCAGCACCATGGCGATGCGCGCGTCCACCATCCTGACCACCCGCCCGGCGATCGGCGCCGACAGGAACATGGTGAGCCCGGAAACCAGCATGGTGGTGCCGACCTCGGCGGCGGAGTAGCCGCGCACCTGGCCCAGGAAGATCGGCAGGAGGAAGGTGCCGCCGAACAGGCTGACGCCGGTGACGAAGGTCATCAGGGCGCCGAGGGCGAAGTTGCGGTCGCGGAACGGCTTCAGGGAGACGATCGGCTGCCAGTAGGTGAGCTGCCGCCAGATGAAGGCGGCGCCGGTCAGCGCGGCCAGCACCGTCAGCCACAGGATCACGTCGTCCTGGAACCAGCTCTCGCTGGCGCCCTCCTCCAGCACATACTGCAGGGAGAGCAGGAAGACGGTCATCAGGACCAGGCCCGTCCAGTCGATGCCCTTGGAGAGGCTGGGATCGCCCTTGTCGAAGTCCGCGTAGCGCCCGACCAGGAAGATCACCAGGAAGCCGACCGGCACGTTGATGAAGAACAGCCAGCGCCAGTTGAGGGCGTCGGTCAGGTGGCCGCCGAGCGTGGGGCCCACCGTCGGCGCCAGGGTCACGATCAGGCCGACGATGACGTTGGCGGTGATCCGCCGCTCCGGCGGGAAGACCGTCATGGCGGTGGCGAAGATCGGCGGGATCATCGCCCCGGCGAAGACGCCCTGCGCGGCGCGGAAGAAGATCATCATGCCGACGCTGGACGACAGGCCCACCGCCACCGAGGTGACGATGAAGCCGGCCACCGCGATGACGTAGAAGGACCGCGTCCCCCACATCTTGGTCAGGTAGGCCGTGAGCGGCATGATCACCACCTCCGCCAGGAGGTAGATGGTCTGGACCCAGCTGATCTCGTCGGCGGTGGCGCCGATGCCGGACTGGATCTGCACGAGCGAGCTGGCGACGATCTGGATGTCCAGCATCGCCATGAACTGGCCGATGACCATGCCGCCGAAACCCAGGAAGACCTTCACCCAGTCCACGGGCTGGCCGTCCGCGCCCATGAAGGCATGGGCCTCGGCCGCCGCGGGCGGCCGCTTCCCCGACGGGATGGCGGCGTCGCTCATGGCGCGCGCTACTGCTGGGTTCCGCGGCGCGCGAAGCGGGCCGGATGCTGGCCGGACTCGGCGAAGCTGGGCCCGGTGTCCTGGGTGACGTCCACCTTCACCGCGACGGACAGGCCGGGTCGCAGGGCGCCGGCCAGCGGCTCGGTGCGGTCCACGGCGATCTTCACCGGCAGGCGTTGGGTGATCTTGGTGAAGTTGCCGACGGCGTTCTCCACGGGGATCAGGGCGAACTCCGATCCGGTCGCCGGGGCGAAGCTGTCGATGCGGCCCTTCAGGGTCTGTTTGCCGAAGGCGTCGGCGCGGATCTCCACCGGCTGGCCGATGCGCAGGCGTGAGACCTGGGTCTCCTTGAAGTTGGCCACCACGAAGGCCTCGCCCAACGGAACCACGCTCATCAGGGTCCCGCCCGGCCGGACGTACTGGCCCGGACGCACGCCGCGGGCGCCCACCACGCCGTTCACGGGCGCGCGGATCTCGGTGCGTGAGAGGTCGATGCGGGTCTGCTCGACCGCGGCGCGGGCGGCGGCGGCCTGGGCGAGGGTCTGGGCGCGCGCGGAGCCCAGGGATTCGGCCGTGCGGCGCTCGGCCTCCAGGGTGGCCTGGGCCTGGGCGACGGCGGCGGCGGCCTGCTGCTGGGCGGCGCGGGCGGTCTGGGCCCGCTGGGCCGAGACCCAGCCGGACTGGGCGAGGGCGCCGTAGCGGGAGAGCTCGGCCTGGGCGAGGCTCGCCTGGGCGCGGGCGCTTTCGACGCCGGCGGCCTTCTGGGCGATCATCGCCTGCTCGAGGCGGGCCTTGTCGTCCACCTGGGCCACGGCGGCCTCCAGGGCGGCGGCGTTGGCCTCGGCCTGGGCGAGCCTCGCCTTGAGCGTCGCCGGATCGATCCGCACCAGCACCTGTCCGGCCTGGACCGGCTGGTTGTCCTCCACCAGCACCTCCGCGACATAGCCGTCGACCAGCGGCGCCACCGACACCTTGTCGGCCTGGACGAAGGCGTTGTCGGTGGTCTCGAAGCGCTGCTTGCCGGTCCACCAGACCGCGCCGCCGGCGGCCACCGCCACCGCGGTCACGCCGCCGACCACGAGGGGAACCAGTCGCTGTCTCGTAAGCCCCGCCATCACACAACCCCGGCAAGCCAAAGATGGACGTCGGAGTCCATCGTTCATTTCCAGCTAGGACCGGCCGGCGTAAAGCGCAAGTGAACAATGGACGCAGGCGTCCAGAAATCCTTCGGCGGCTGGACGGGAGGCCCGGTCCGTGGCCTATCCGCCGCATGAGCGCCCACGACGCGGATGTGATCATCGCCGGCGCCGGCATGGCCGGCGCCACCCTGGCCCTGGCCCTCCACCAGGCGGGCCTGAAGGTCGTGCTGATCGATCCGGTGGCCTTCGACAGCCAGGTCGCACCGGCCTTCGACGGGCGGGCCTCCGCCATCGCCTTCGCCGCATTCCGCCAGTGGCGGGCGCTCGGCCTCGCCGGGGCGCTGGAGCCGCACGCCCAGAGGATCGAGCAGATCCTGGTCACCGACGGCCGCACCCCCGGCGCGGCGGCCGGCGGGCCCACCGCCTTCTTCCTGCGGTTCGACGCGGCCGAGATCGCCGACCGGGCGGACGGCGAACCGCTCGGCTACCTCGTGGAGAACCGCCATACCCGCGCCGCCCTGGCGGCGGGCGTCGAGACGGCCGGCATCCCGGTGCTGGCGCCCGCCCGGGTGGTCTCGGCGACCTTCGACGCCCGCGCCGCGACCGTCACCCTGGCCGATGGCCGTGTGCTGACCGCGCCGCTGGTGGTCGGGGCCGAGGGCCGCGGCTCGGTGATCCGCCAGGCGGCGGGCATCGGCGTCCTGGGCTGGGACTACCGGCAGACCGGCGTCGTCGCCACCGTGCGGCTCGCCCGGCCGCACCACGGCGTGGCCCACGAATACTTCCTGCCCGGCGGCCCGTTTGCGATCCTGCCGCTCACCGACGACCGGGCGAGCCTGGTCTGGACCGAGAGCACGGCCCGGGCCGCGGCGCTGAAGGCGGCGCGGCCCGAGGTCTTCCACGCCCACCTGCAGCGCCGGTTCGGCGACCACCTGGGCGAGGCGGTGGTGGAGGGGCCGGTGTTCACCTATCCGCTCAGCCTGCAGCTCGCCGAGCGGCTGGTGGCGCCGCGCGTGGCCCTGCTGGGCGACGCGGCGCACGGCGTGCACCCGATCGCCGGCCAGGGGCTGAACCTGGGGCTGAAGGGGGCCGCGGCGCTGGCCGAGGTGGTGGTGGAGGCCTGCCGCCTGGGTGAGGACTTCGGCTCGGAGGCTGTGCTGGAGCGCTACGCGGCCTGGCGCAGGTTCGACACCGTCACGCTCTCGGCCGGCATGGACCTCTTCGTGCGGCTGTTCTCGAACGACAATCCGGTGATGCGGCTGGCCCGCGGCGCCGGCATGGCGGCGGTGAACCGCATCGGTCCGGCGCGGCGGTTCTTCATGCAGGAGGCCGGCGGCGCGGTGGGCGACCTGCCCAGGCTGCTGCGCGGCGAGCCGCTGTAGGCCCTATTCCGAAAGCTCGCGGGCCTCTTCCGGCAGCATGATCGGCACGCCGTCGCGGATCGGATAGGCCAGCTTCGCACGGCGGCTGACCAGCTCGCCCTTCGCGCGGTCGAGCTCCAGCGGGCCGTGGGTCACCGGGCAGACCAGGACCTCCAGCAGGCGCGGATCGACGTCCACCTCCACGGCGGGGGTTTCGGGAACGGCGGTTTCAGGCGCGGAGGGCTCGCTCATGGCGGCTCCTTCTACTGCACCGAATGGCCGCCGTCATCGCCGTCCTCGAGGGCGTCGATCTCCAGAAGGGTGGTGAGCGCGTCGAACCGGCCGTTCAGGTCGGGCGCCTCGAGCAGCGCCTGCTTTTCGGCCGGGCCGAACGGCAGCCCCATGGCCAGGCTGTTGACCAGCGCCTCCAGCGGGGCGCCGCTGGCGGTCTCCCAGTCGATGTCCAGCTCCCGGCGGTTCAGGTAGCGCTTCAGCGCCTTGGCGAAGCGGCTGCGCGCGCCTTCCTCGGCCTCGGCGTCCTCGTCCTCGCTGAGGTCGGCTTCGAACCTGTCGTAGTGGGCCCGGAGCTGGCGGTAGGGCGTGCGCAGGTTCAGCTCCTCGCCGGCCTCGAAGCGGCAGATGCCCGTCAGGGTGATCAGATAGCGGCCGTCGGAGGTCTCGGCGTAGCTGGTGATCCGGCCCGCGCAGCCGACGTCGGCCAGCTTGGGCCGCGTGCGGTCGCCGCCGGCCTTGCTCTGGATCATGCCGACGATCCGGTCCCCGGCCATGACGTCGTCGATCATGTTGAGGTAGCGCGGCTCGAAGATCTGCAGCGGCAGGTCGCCGCCCGGCAGCAGCAGGGCCCCGTCCAGCGGGAACACCGGGATGACCTGGGGCAGGTCGGCGGTCCGCCGGTAAGGCGCCATGGTCTTGCCCTTGCGCGTCAACTGAAGAGGATCGCCGACAGCCGGCGCCGGCCCTGCCTCGCCACCTCGGAGGCGTGGCCGGCCGCCTCGAAGATGGTCAGCAGCTGCTTGCGAGCCGCCTGGTCGTTCCACTCGCGGTCGGCCTCGATGATCCGCAGGAGGTGGTCGACCGCCGCCTCCATCTCGCCGCGGCCGGCCAAGGCCTTGGCGAGCTCCAGGCGCGCCTCGTGGTCGGCCGGGTCGGCGGCCAGCCGCTGCTCGAACTCCGCGGTCTCGGCGTCGCCCTCGGCCGCCAGGGCGAGCGCGGCGCGGACGCTGTCGAGCTCGGCGTCCTTCGCGCCTTCCGGGACCATGGCCAGGATCTCCTGCGCCCGCTCGGTGTCGCCGGACGAGAGGTAGACCCGCGCGAGGCCGGCGATGGCCTTCACGTTCTGTGGATCATGACGCAGGGCCTCGGCGAAGGCCTGGGCGGCGCCGCCGAGGTCGCCGAGCTCCAGGGACTCGCGGGCCATGTCGAGGATGTCGTCCACCGGGGAGGCGCCGCCCTCGCCCTGCTTGGCCAGGCGGTCGACGAACTGCTTCACCTGGCTGTCGGGCAGGGCGCCCATGAAGCCGTCCACGGGCCGGCCGTCCACGAAGGCGAACACCGCCGGGATCGACTGCACGCGCAGTTGGCCGGCGAAGGCCGGGTTCTTGTCGATGTCGATCTTGACCAGCTTCACCGCGCCCTTGGCGGCGGTGACGGCCTTCTCGAGCGCCGGGCCGAGCTGCCGGCACGGGCCGCACCAGGTGGCCCAGAAGTCGACGATCACCGGCGTGGTCTTCGACGCCTCGACGACGTCGGCGACGAAGCTGGCGTCCGTGCCGTCCTTGATGATGTCGCCGGCCGGCTTGCCGGCGGTGTCCCCGATGAGCGTCATCCGCGCTTCCCTCGCCTCGTCATCCTAAAACGCCTTGCCGCCAAGATGGTCGCACCAGGCGGCAGCTTCAACGCGCCGCCTTCACGACGGCCATGGTCTCGAAGTCCACCACCAGGGGCTCGACCCCGATCGCCGCCAGGAACCGCCGGAAACCCTCGCGGGTGACGGTGGTGGTGGCGGTGTTGGTCAGCGGATGGAAATTCACCTGCTCGGCCTCGGCGAGCGTCCGGTCGAGCACGAAGCGCACCCGGCGCTCGCGGTCGTTGACCAGGCCGAAGGCGGTGACCGAGCCCGGCGAGACGCCAAGCGTCTGGGCCATCAGCGCCGGATTGCCGAACGACAGCCGCGCCGAGCCGATCACCTTGTGCAGGCGCTTCAGGTCGATCTCGGCGTGCCCCTCGGCGGAGATCAGCCAGAGCTGGTCCTTCGCGTCCTTCAGGAACAGGTTCTTGGTGTGGGCGCCGGGGATGCGCGCCTTGACCTCCTCGCCCTCCTCGACCCGGAACACCGCCGGGTGGTCGTGGGTCACGGCGTCCACGCCGGTCTCCCGCAGGAACTGCAGCAGGCCGTCCCGGTCCTTCGGCTTCACGTCGGTCATGGCGCCCTGATAGCGGAACTGGACGCCGACGCCATCCGCGCTCTAAGGGTCGGCGGACCTCCAGCCCCGAGAAACCCCCGATGGAACTGCAGTGCTTTCCCGTCACCGAGCGCCCGCCGGAGCTCGTCCCCGGCCGCCCGCAGCGGGCCTGGATGGACCGGTTCGCCGCGCGCCACCCCTACCGCTGCCTGCCGCTGGCGATGGCCAACTCCTCGGGCTGGGAGCTGCTCTGCCCCGTGGGATTCACCGCCGAGTGGAACGGCGGCACGCACCAGCACGACATCACGCTGCGGCCCGACAACCCGCACCCGGACTTCCACAAGATCGCCCAGACCCACTTCAGCCACGGGGTGCTGACCTTCCACGCGGGCTACCTGTTCCGCACGCCGCCGGGCTGGTCGATGTGGGTGATGGGGCCGCCGAACCATGTGAAGGACGGCATCCAGCCCCTGGCCGGCGTGGTCGAGACCGACTGGCTTCCCTTCCCCTTCACGATGAACTGGATCTTCACCCGGCCGGGCAAGGTCCGGTTCGAGAAGGGCGAGCCGTTCTGCTTCATCACCCTGCTGCAGGACCACACCCTGCACGAGATCCAGCCGGTGATCCGGCGGATGGATTCCGACCCCGAGCTGCGCCACCAGTACGACGTCTGGGAGAAGCACCGCTCGGAGTTCAACCAGAAGATCTTCCGCAACGACCCCGAGGCCACCAAGGAGGCCTGGCAGCGCTACTACTTCAAGGGCGAGTTCCCGGAAGAGGTCGATGCGCCGGCCCCCGAAGGCCATGTGAACAAGCGCCGCCTGAAGACCCCGAAATTCGGCTGATCGGGCCGCTTGCCAACCTGAGGGCCGTCTGCCATAAGCCGGCCTCTCGAATTTCGGGGGCGGCCTGAAAGGGCCTTCTCCGCGGAGCGCGGGCGTAGCTCAGGGGTAGAGCACAACCTTGCCAAGGTTGGGGTCGTGAGTTCGAATCTCATCGCCCGCTCCATTATTCGACAGACCTGAGACGCCGCCCTCCGGGGCGGCGTTTTGCGTTTCCGGCGCCGGTCGTTCGCGGCGCCGGCCCGCAGCCGGTCGGCCTAGCCGAAGTGCCTGCGGACCTGCCTCCGCGTCACCTCGCCGTTCAGGCGCAGGGCGTCGAGGAATCCGCCGACTGCCGCGCGCAGGCTTGCGGCGATCCGGCTCAATAAAGTCATCATCGGTCCTCCTGTCTGTGGCCACTTCGCAGGACATGGGCCTTTCCTCGGCGGATTGAAGTGACGCTTCCGGAACAGGAGTTCTTCTGTTTCGGCAAAAGTTGGTCCCGCCGTCGCGGTCAGTCGGCTGTGTACGCCGAAATGTTCGCATAGAGCAGGCGAAGCAACCCGGAAGAGTTCGGACAACCACAGTCGATCACGTACTTGTCACGCGTGCCCTGTTGACCGCGGGCTCTCCAAACCCGATCTCTGGTTCATCATGTTGACCTGCAGCCAGTTCATGGCCCGGCATATCCACGCGGGTAGACGCGTCGAAGGCGTCCTGCCCCGAGCCTGAGGTCTCCGGACCGACGGCTCGGGGTCTGGGCCTACCGGCCAAGCCGAACATCCATGCAAAGCGATGCCGCGCCACGTCCACTCCGACGGTGGACGCAGAGCCGCGGCAAGACGAGGTCTTCACGATGAACATCTTCAAGAACCCCCTGTACGATGCGATCGCGCGGGCGCAGGCCGAAGCGGGGATCCGCCGCGCGAAGGTCGCCGATTCCCTCGACCCGGGTCGCGTCGCCCAGGTGCTGGGCGAGGAGGCCGAGAACCTGCGGCTCTCCCCCTTGGCCTACGACCAGCTACTCGCACTCGCGCTGGAGGCGGCCGCGTCTCCTGAAGGCGCGATCTCCCCGGTCCTCAAGGCGCTGCGGCGCGAGCCGAACCCCATCGAACGCTTCCAGCTGCGACGTCACGTGTTCGCCGCCTTCGACGTCCTCCGGGCGCGCGCGGTCGCCAAGGCCGCCCCCGACTGGGCGCTGCGCCGCGCTGAACCCAGCGAGCGGGCGGACGCGAGCCGTCTGGCGAAGGTGCTGCGCGTCGAGGCCAATCTCAATGCGGAGTTCTGGGACCACCCGTCGCTGCCGGTCGCGCCCGAACTCCGTGCGCTGATGCTGGCCTGCGTGGATCCCCTGCGGCGCAAGGCCAACGCCCTGGCGCGGGCCGGATCGCGGGCGCGGCGGGCGGACCTCTCCCGGGTCGCCCCTCAGGGAGCTCCGGCGTGATCCCGCCTTACCGGGGCGCGGAGGGGGCGGGCCATGAGGCCGTCCCGATCCGGCGCGACCGCCCGGCCGCGGCTCGCGCCGCGACGGTCGACCGGCAGGAGGCTCTCCTCGATCAGGCGATCGAGGAGACCTTCCCCGCCAGCGACCCGATCAGCCCGATGCTGGTTTCCTGACGCCGCCGAGCGGGCGCGCTGCGCCTTGAGTTTTCGGCGCAGCCTGGCCATGTGCCGTTACGGGGGACGGGCGCGTGAGCACGGCGACAGGAACGATCGGGCGGCTGCTGCCGGTGGCGGCGTGCGTCGCGGCGACCGCGGCCTTCCAGATCGGCGCGGCGATGGCCAAGGGGCTGTTCCCGGAGGTCGGCGCACAGGGCGCGGCGGCCATGCGCCTGGTGCTGGGCTCGGCCATGCTGCTGGCCTGGCTCAGGCCCTGGCGCGACTGGCCCGAGAAGCCCGCCTGGATTCCGCTGCTCGGCCTGGGCGTGGCCTCGGCCGGCGCCATTCTGTTCTTCTACCTGGCGATCGCACGCCTGCCGCTCGGCATGGCCATCGCGCTCCAGTTCCTGGGGCCGCTGGCGGTGGCGGTGCTGGGGTCGCGCCGCCCGGTGGACGTGCTCTGGGCGGCGCTGGCGGCAGCGGGCGTCTGGAACCTGGTGGGCGCCGATCTGGCGGCCGACCGGCTGGATCCGCTGGGGCTGGCGGCAGCGCTGGCCGCCGCGGCGTGCTGGGCCGGCTACATCCTGTTCGGACGGGTCGCGGCGACGGCCTTCGGTCGCTCGACGCCCGCCTTGGCGGCGACGATCGCCGCGGTGCTGGTGCTGCCGGTGGGCGTGCAGCACGCGGGGTCGGCCATGCTCGCGCCCCACCTCCTGCCGCTGGCCGCCCTGGTGGCCCTGGTCTCGGTGGCGATCCCCTTCTCCCTGGAGATCTTCGCCCTGCCCAGGCTGCCGGCGCGGACCTTCGCCGTGCTGACCAGCACCGAGCCGGCCTTCGGGGCCCTGTTCGGCTTCCTGGTGTTGCACGAGCGGATGGCGGCGGCCCAGTTGCTGGGCGTGGGGGCGGTGATCGTCGCGGCCGCCGGCTCGGCCTGGTCGTCGACCCGGCGCGGGCCGGCCGTGGTGACGGACGCGCCGCCGGCCTGAATTCCCGGTCCGCTAAGACAAAAGGGGCTCCCCGAGCCGACATCTTCCATGCAACCTCCGCCATGCGACCCACCCGGGCGAACCGGGGGGCATCGGAGGGCGCCCATGGGCAATGCGAGTATCCCCGCGGAGGCCGGAGAGGCCGAGCACGTCGTCGACCGGAACGACCGCATGGTCATCGGCGCCTCGTCGGTCGGCACGGTGTTCGAGTGGTACGACTTCTACCTCTACGGCTCGCTGGCGACCTACATCACCGGCCACTTCTTCTCGGGCGTGAACGAGACAACGGGCTACATCTTCGCCCTGCTGGCCTTCGCGGCCGGGTTCGCCGTGCGGCCGTTCGGGGCGCTGGTGTTCGGCCGGCTCGGCGACCTCTGGGGCCGGAAGAACACCTTCCTCGTCACCATGCTGCTCATGGGCCTGTCCACGTTCGCGGTCGGACTGCTGCCCTCCTACGCCCAGATCGGTGTCGCCGCGCCGGCCATCCTGATCGGCCTGCGCCTGCTGCAGGGCCTGGCGCTCGGCGGGGAGTACGGCGGGGCGGCGACCTATGTGGCCGAGCACGCGCCGCCCGGGAAGCGCGGGCTCTACACGAGCTGGATCCAGACCACGGCCACCCTGGGCCTGTTCATGAGCCTCGCGATCATCCTGATCACCCGCAAGGGCATGGGCGAGGCGGCGTTCGCCGAGTGGGGCTGGCGCGTGCCGTTCCTGGTCTCGATCTTCCTGCTGGGCATCTCCATGTGGATCCGGCTGAAGCTGCAGGAGAGCCCGGCGTTCCAGCGGATGAAGGCCGAGGGCAAGGGCTCCACCCAACCGCTGAAGGAGAGCTTCGCGCGCTGGGGCAACCTGAAGATCGTCATCCTGGCGCTGGTGGGCCTCACCGCCGGCCAGGCGGTGGTCTGGTACACCGGCCAGTTCTACGCCCTCTTCTTCCTCGAGAAGATGCTGAAGGTGGACGGGGCCACCACCAACACCCTGGTGGCCATCGCCCTCCTGCTCGGCACGCCCTTCTTCATCCTGTTCGGCTGGCTGTCGGACAAGATCGGGCGGAAGAGGATCATCATGGCCGGCTGCCTGCTGGCGGCGCTGACCTACTTCCCGCTGTTCAAGGCCCTGACCTGGTCGGCCAACCCGCAGCTGGCCCAGGCCGCGGCCAGCAGCCCGGTGACCGTGATCGCCGACCCCGCCGACTGCTCGGTGCAGTTCGACCCCGTCGGCAAGACGGTGTTCAACAGGAGCTGCGACATCGCCAAGTCCTACCTGGCCAAGGCGGGCGTGACCTACGCCAACCAGGCTGCTCCCGCCGGCAGCGTGGCCCAGGTCAAGGTGGGCGACCAGGTGATCGCCTCCTTCGCCGGAGAGCGCCTGCCCAAGGCCGAGTTCGCCGCCCAGCGGACCGCCTGGGAGAAGGACATGGGCGCGATGTTGAGCGCGGCGGGCTATCCCGCCAAGGCCGACCCGGCGCAGGTCAACACCGTCGCCGTGGTGGCCATCCTGTGGGTCCTGGTGCTCTACGTGACCATGGTCTACGGGCCGATCGCCGCCATGCTGGTGGAGCTGTTCCCGACGCGGATCCGCTACACCTCGATGAGCCTGCCCTACCACATCGGCAACGGCTGGTTCGGCGGCTTCCTGCCCACCACGGCCTTCGCCATGGTCGCGGCCACGGGCAACATCTACTACGGCCTCTGGTACCCGGTGGTCGTCGCCGCGGTGACCTTCGTGGTCGGGGTGCTGCTGGTGCGCGAGACCAAGGACGCCGACCTGCACGCCTGAGGAAGCGGGGCGGGCCGGCTCGCGGCCGACCGCCCCGTCTCCATCCTAGCGCGGCGTGGGGTACTGGATGCGCGGCCGGAGGCTGTCGATGACGGCCCGCGCGTCGAAGGCGCGGATGTCGTCGGCCGGCTTCTGCCCGCGGCCCATCACGATCTCGGCGGCGGCCTCGAACCGCTCGACGGTGCGCACGTCCACCCGGTCGGCCCAGAACGGGTCGCCCCAGAACGGATCCCAGGTCCGCCAGCCGTAGCCGCGGCCATAGTAGCGCCAGGACGGACGCCAGAAGCCGTAGGACGGGCCATACCAGGGCCGGTAGAACGGATCCGGCTCCACATAGGTGCGGGCGTTGCGGTCGGTATGCCGGTCCACGATGGAGAACCAGTCATACCCGTTCTGCACGGTCAGCTCGGCCGCGCGGAACAGGAGGTAGCCCTCCACGGTCTCGCGCGAGGTGAGGCTGTTCCCGGCGAAGTTCACCCGGAAGCGGTTCTGCTCCAGGCGCATCTCCGAATAGCCGCCCGAGGTCTGCTGGCCGGGCAGGTTCGGCTGGTACGGCGTCGCGGTGGCGCAGGCCCCCAGTCCGGCCGCCAAGGCCAGGACGGCGGCGAGAGCGGCTGATCTCTTTGACATCTGATGTTCTCGAACGAACGGAAACGTCCCTCGACACGAGGTCTATTCTGCAGAACTCCCAGCGGCAATCGAGGTTTCGCGCCTTCGCCCTGCGAAAACCTAGGCGCCGAGGGTGGCGTACATCCAGATCACCCGCCCCAGCGCCCCGAACAGCAGCACCGCGCAGGCCAGGGCCTGGATCAGGAAGCCGAGCTCGCGCTTCGACGGGTCCTGCATATAGCCCACCGCGTAGATCACCCGCCCGACCATCCAGACCACGCCCGCGGCGGCCGCCACGAGGTCGTTCCAGTAGAGGGCGAAGAGCCAGAGCGAGGGCAGGTAGATGGGCAGCCACTCGAGGGTGTTGGCCTGGACGCGGATGGCCCGTTCGACCAGCGGATGGCCGGTCATCTGCGGCGCGTGGACGCCCGTCTTGTTGCGGGCCCGGGCCACGTTCAGGCCGAGCGCGAAATAGAGCAGGAGCGAGAGCAGGGTGACGATCCCCACCAGGCTGTGAGGCTGCATTGGATTTCCCCCCGATCGGCGAACAGGCTTCGCCGTGGGCCGCAGCCTGCCATGGTTGCGCCCGGCAAGGGAACCGCGGCCGTGGCCAGCCGCGTTTCCGTCCCATGCCGTCGACCGCCATCCGCGCCATCGACTACGACGAGGAGCACCAGAGGCTCCTGGTCCGCTTCGTCAGCGGCCAGCGCTACGCCTACGACGGCGTGCCGGCGGAGGTCTGCCGCTCGTTCCGCGAGTCCGGCTCGAAGGGCCGGTTCTTCCAGGCGAAGATCCGCGACCGCTACCCCTACCGGAAGCTCGACAGCTAGCCCTTCACCCGCCGGTCGCGGTTGGCCGTCACCCGCAGGCGCAGCGCGTTGAGCTTGATGAAGCCCGCCGCGTCGCGGTGGTCGTAGGCGACCGCGCCTTCCTCGAAGGTGACCAGCTCCTGGTCGTACAGCGAATAGGGGCTGGTGCGGCCGATGACGGTGACGTTGCCCTTGTAGAGTTTCACCCGCACCTGGCCGTTCACGGGCTTCTGCGAATGGTCGATGGCGGCCTGCAACATCTCGCGCTCGGCCGAGAACCAGAAGCCGTTGTAGATGAGCGACGCGTACTTCGGCATCAGCTCGTCCTTCAGGTGCATGGCCCCGCGGTCGAGGGTGATCGACTCGATGCCGCGGTGGGCCGCCAGCAGGATGGTCCCGCCGGGGGTCTCGTAGATGCCGCGCGACTTCATCCCGACGAAGCGGTTCTCCACCAGGTCCAGGCGGCCGATCCCGTTGTCGTGGCCGAGCTCGTTCAGCCGCGTCAGCAGGGCGGCCGGGGAGAGCTTCTGGCCGTCGATGGCCACCGGGTCGCCGGCCTCGAAGTCGATGGTGACGACGGTCGGCTTGTCGGGCGCGTCCTCGGGGGCGATCGTGCGCATGTGCACGAACTCGGGCGCCTCCACGGCCGGGTCCTCCAGCACCTTGCCCTCGGAGGAGGAGTGCAGGAGGTTGGCGTCGACGCTGAACGGCGCCTCGCCGCGCTTGTCCTTGCTGATCGGGATCTGGTGCTTTTCGGCGAAGTCGATCAGCGCCTCGCGGCTCTTGAAGTCCCACTCCCGCCAGGGCGCGATCACCCGGATCTCGGGCTCCAGCGCATAGTAGCCCAGCTCGAAGCGGACCTGGTCGTTCCCCTTGCCGGTGGCGCCGTGGCAGACGGCGTCGGCGCCCACCTGGCGGGCGATCTCGATCTGCCGCTTGGCGATCAGCGGCCGCGCGATGGAGGTCCCCAGCAGGTACTGGCCCTCGTAGACCGTGTTGGCGCGGAACATCGGGAACACGAAGTCGCGGACGAACTCCTCGCGCAGGTCGTCGATGAAGATGTTCTCCGGCTTGATGCCGAGCATCAGCGCCTTCTCGCGGGCCGGGCCCAGCTCCTCGCCCTGGCCGAGGTCGGCGGTGAAGGTGACCACCTCCGCGCCGTACTCGGTCTGCAGCCACTTCAGGATGATCGAGGTGTCCAGGCCGCCGGAATAGGCGAGCACGACCTTCTTGACGGACTTGTCGGCCATGTCGGGGCGTAGCTTTCGATAAGGGAGAACGGGTGTCGCGGGCCTTAAAGGGCCTAAGGCCCCCGGGTTCAAGGCCTAACCGCGCCGCTGCACCAGGCTGAGGTGGGCGATGGCGAAGAGCGAGGCCGCCAGCGCCCGTACCGCGGCCATGCCTGTGGCCTGCAGGGCGTCCGCGGGCCAGGTCCGCGCCACGTAGCCCAGCGGGAAGCTGACCATCACCGCCAGCACCGGCAGGCCCCAGGTGCGGAGGCGGTCGGCCTTGGGGTCCGCGCGGTGGATGGCCAGCGACAGGCTGAACATGATGGACAGCGCGAGGACGGAGAGCGCGTCCCCGACGTAGGCGAGGATCCCGACCACCTTAGACCGTCACCTGCGTTCCCATCTCGACCACGCGGCCGGGGGGGATCTTGTAGAAGTCGGTGGGGTTGGCGGCGTTCTTCATCAGGAAGATGAACAGCTTGTCCTGCCACAGCGGCATGCCCGACTGGGCCGACGGCACGACCGAGCGGCGGCCGAGGAAGAAGCTGGTCGCCATGATGTCGAACTTCAGGCCGAGCTTGCGGCAGAGGCCCAGGGCCTTTGGCACGTTCGGGCTCTCCATGAAGCCGTAGGAGATCACCACCTTCTTGAAGTCGTCGTTCACCGGCTCGATGCGGATGCGCTTCTCGTCATCCACCCGCGGCGTCTCGGTGGTCTCGACGTTCAGGATGATGTTCTTCTCGTGCAGGACCTTGTTGTGCTTGAGGTTGTGCATCAGGGCCACGGGTGCGGTGTCGGGGTCCGAGGTCAGGAAGATCGCCGTCCCGGGGGCGCGGTGCGGGGCGCGCGCCTTCAGGATGTCCGTGAGCTCGAGCAGGGGCACGCTGTCGCGGCGGGTCTTCTCGGAGAGGATCTGCGTACCCCGCGACCAGGTCCACATGATCAGCACGAGACCCGCGCCCAGCACGAGCGGCAGCCAGGCGCCCTGCGGGATCTTCAGCAGGTTGGACGAGATGAAGACCAGGTCGAGGAAGCCGAAGGCGGCCGACGCCGCGGCGGCCTGCCAGACGGGCCGCTTCCACATGTAGCGGACGATGTAGAAGAACAGCAGGGTGTCCACGAACATCGCCCCGGTCACCGCGATGCCATAGGCGGCGGCGAGGTTGGACGAGGTGCGGAACATCACCAGCAGCACCAGCACGCCGATCAGCAGGAACATGTTGACCTGCGGCACATAGATCTGGCCGGCCTGGGTCTCGCTGGTCCGGCGGATGTCGATGCGGGGGAACAGGCCGAGCTGCACCGCCTGCTGGGTCATGGAGAAGGCGCCGGTGATCACCGCCTGCGAGGCGATGACGGTGGCGGCGATCGAGAGCAGCCAGACGGGCCAGTAGACGACCTCGGGGATCATCTCGAAGAAGGGGTTGGTGCGGGTCTCTGGATCCGAGAGCACGAGCGCCCCCTGGCCCAGGTAGTTCAGCACCAGCGAGGGCAGCACCAGCGCCACCCAGGCGGCGCGGATCGGCGCCTTCCCGAAGTGGCCCATGTCCGCGTAGAGCGCCTCGGCCCCGGTCACCGCCAGGAAGACGCTGCCCAGGATGACGAAGCCCAGGAAGCCATTGTCGATCAGGAACATGACGCCGTAGTGCGGCAGGAGGCCCTTCAGCACCGAGATGTCGTCGGCGATGTGCAGGAGCCCGAGGGCGGCCAGAACCAGGAACCAGAGCGCGGTGATCGGCCCGAACAGCTTGGCGACGCTGGCGGTGCCGCGCGACTGCACCAGGAAAAGGGCGATCAGGATGACCGCGGCGAGCGGCAGGACGAGCGGCTCGAGCCGCGACCCCATGCCCGGGATCTCCTTCATCCCCTCCATCGAGCCCAGGACCGAGACGGCCGGGGTGATGATGCCGTCGGCGTAGAACAGGGCCGCGCCGAACACGCCCAGCAGGAAGATGATCGTCGAGCGCCGGCCGGGGCTGACCCGCTGCGCCAGCGCCATGAGCGCGAGCGTGCCGCCCTCGCCCTTGTTGTCGGCGTTCATCAGGAAGACGACGTACTTCACCGTCACGATGAGGATCAGCGCCCAGGTGACCAGCGAGACCACGCCCAGCACGGCGAGCTCGGCCGTGCCGCCGCTGCGGCTGTGGGCGAGCGCCTCGCGCATGGCGTAGAGCGGACTGGTGCCGATGTCGCCGAAGACGACGCCGACCGAGCCCAGGGCCAGGGCCCAGAACTTGTCCTTGGGCGCGTGATGCGTCCCCTCCGCCCCCTCGGCGAGGGCGCCGGCCGGATCAGCCATCCATCTTCTCCGGGGACACGGTGAAGTAGGTCCCCTTGGGCGGCCCCATGCCGTCACGCGGCCGGCGCGATACACCCAAACCGGACGGTGTTCAATGACGGGCGCCGGCGCGGACGCTGCGGCGCAGCATCTCGGCGCTTGAACGATCGTGGCGGGGCCGTAGTTTCGCAGGCCTGACCGGGAGGGCTCCATGGATCGCAGACTGGCGCTGGTGACCGGCGCCTCGGCCGGGATCGGGGCCGCCTTCGCCCGCATCCTGGCGAGCCACGGCTACGACCTGGCGCTGACCGCCCGGCGGACCGACCGGCTCGAGAAGCTGGCCGAGGAGATCCGCCTGCGTTCCGGCGTGGAGACCCTGTGTGTGGCCGCCGACCTGGCGGATCCCGAGGGACCGGGCCAGATCCTCGACACCCTCACCGCCCACGGCCGGACCGTGGACTTCCTGGTGAACAACGCCGGCTACGGCCTGCCGGGGGTCTACGCCGAGACCCGCTGGACCGACCAGGCCGCCTTCCTGCAGGTGATGCTGAACGCCCCCTGCGAACTCGCCCACCGGGTGCTGCCCGGCATGGTGGCGAGGCGCTTCGGGCGGATCGTCAACGTGGCCTCCCTGGCCGGACTGATCCCGGGTGCGGCCGGCCACACCCTCTACGGGGCGAGCAAGAGCTTCCTGATCAAGTTCTCCCAGAGCCTGCACCTGGAGACCCGCGACGAGGGGGTGCACGTGAGCGCCCTGTGCCCGGGCTTCACCTATTCCGAGTTCCACGACGTCAACGGCACGCGGGCGATGGTCAGCCAGTCGACGCCGGCCTGGGCCTGGCTGGGCGCCGACGAGGTGGCGGCCGCCGGTTACGAGGCGGTGGAGGCCAATCGCGCCGTCTGCGTGCCGGGCGCGCCGAACAAGGCGGTGGCGGCCTTCGCCAAGCTGGTCCCCGACGACTGGGGGCTGGCGCTGATGGCCAGCCAGGGGAGCCGCTTCCGGAAGACCTAGTGGCCGTTCTCGTATGGGGCGGCGGCCTCGGGCTGGATGATGCCGATGGTCGAGTCCGACAGGCCCGCCAGAAGGAACTGCACGGCCAGCGCGCAGAGGATCAGGCCCAGGACGCGCACGACGATGGTCAGGCCGATGCGGCCGAGGATGCGGGTGATGACGGGCGTCGCAAGGAAGGCGAGCAGGGTGGCGATGGAGACCGCGGTGATCACCGCCACGCCGACCGCGGCGCCGGCCAGGCCGAAGGTCCGCGCTTGGTCGGCGTAGATCACCACGGTGGAGATCGCCCCCGGCCCGATCAGCAGCGGCATGGCGAACGGCACGATCATCCGCTCGAACCGCTTGCGGGCGTAGGTGCGGCCGCCCCTGGCGGCCTCCTCGGGATCGGCGGCGGCGGCGTAGGTGGCGGTGAAGTCGTCGCGGGCCATCTCCAGGCCCAGCATGAACAGAATCACCCCGCCGGCGATGCGGAAGGCCGGCTGAGAGATGCCGAAGAAGGTCAGCAGGCTCAGGCCCGAGAAGTAGAAGAAGGTGAGGAAGCCCACGACGAACAGGCTGATGTAGAGGGCGATCCGCGCCCGGTCGCGGCTCAGCACCCCGGCCGTGGCGGCGGCGAACACCGGCACGTTGCCGATCGGATCCAGCAGCGCGAACAGCGCCACGAAGAAGTTGACCGCGAAGTCCCACTGGCTCATGCAGGCGTCTTAGCCCAAATCACCCAGCGCGGACCACCCGCGGTCCCGCTTGCCCGGAGCCTTTCGCCATGGCCGCCGCCGCGCTCGCACACGCCTCCACGACCGCCGACCCGCGCCTCATCGTGCCGCTCGACCTGCCCACTGCGGACGAGGCCCGGGCCATGGTCGACGCCCTCGGCGAGGCGGTGAGCTTCTACAAGGTCGGCCTCGAGCTGTTCGCGGGCGGCGAGGGCATGGGGCTGGCCCGCGAGCTGAAGGGCCGCGGCAAGCAGGTGTTCCTGGACTGGAAGCTGCACGACATCGGCACCACGGTGCAGCGGGCCGCGGCCGTGCTGGCGCAGTCCGGCTGCGATTTCCTGACCGTGCACGGTGAGCCGCAGGTCATGGCCTCGGCGGTGCGCGGGCGGGGAAGCTCCGACCTCAAGATCCTGGCGGTGACCGTGCTGACCAGCCTGAACGACGCCGACCTCGAGGAGATGGGCTACGCCGAGCGTTCCCGGGCGCTCGTGGAACGCCGCATCCACCAGGCCATCGCCGCCGGCTGCGACGGGGTGATCGCCAGTCCGCACGAGGCGGCGCTGGCCCGCAGCCTCGGCGGGCGCGACTTCCTTGTGGTCACGCCCGGCGTGCGGCCCGACTGGTCGGCGAAGAACGACCAGGCCCGGGCGGCGACGCCACTGGAGGCCCTGACGGCCGGCGCCTCGCACATCGTCTGCGGCCGCCCGATCACCGCGGCCAACGACCCGCAGGGCGCGGCCCAGCGCGTGGCCGCCGAGATGGCCCAGGCCGGTCGGCCTTAGGACGGGGACGCCTCCGCGCCGAACTCGGCGACCTCCTCGATCAGCGCCGCGGCGGCGGCGGCCACCAGTTCGCCGCCCTTCTCGGGGCTGGCCTGGGCCGGATCCGAGCCCATGCGCCCGTCGGCGTAGCGGGCGCGGAAGTCCATGGCTTCGCGGATCGGACCGGTTGGGGCGACTTGCGGGGCGTAGTTGGCCGCCTTGATGCTGTCCGGATAGGCCCACTGGGTGACCGCGATCTCGGAGGGCGTCGCGTGGCTGCCGTGGCCCGTGGGGAACTGGCGGTTGGCGATGGCCATCACGCCCTTCAGCTCCCACCAGTTCTTCAGGCGGCAGGCGAAGCCGCGATTCTTTCCGGCGTAGCTGGCTTCCGCATAGAGCTCGGAGAAGGCCGCCTCGATGGTGGCGACGTTCCCGCCGTGGCCGTTGAGGAAAAAGAGCTTCTCGAAGCCGTGGTGCGCGAGGCTCCGGCACCAGTCGCCGATCGCCAGCATGAAGGTGGACGGCCGAAGCGCGATGGTCCCCGGAAAGTCCAGGTGATGCTGGGCCATACCGATGTTGAAGGTGGGCGCCACGAGGATGTCCGGCGCCTTCTTCTGCGCCTCGTGGGCGATGATCTCCGGACAGAGCCAGTCCGTGCCCAGGAGGCCGGTGGGGCCGTGCTGCTCGTTGGAGCCGATCGGCACGACCACGGTCTTCGAGCGCTTCAGGTGGTCCTCGATCTCGGCCCAGGTCGACAGGTGAAGCAGCATGCGGGGGCTCCTCTTCTGCGCCCTGGATAGCCGGTGGGGGCCCCGATCGATAGGCGCCGCGCGCTCACTCCAAGCGTGTACCGGAGACCTGGCGCAACGTCGCGGTGCGACAACTTGTCCGCCCTGCGGTCTGAGAGCGGTATCTGCGGCCCTCGCTCGCCGACCTGCGCCGTGGCGCTACCGCGGTCAGGCCGGTCGTCGTGGCGCGGCGGGGATCCGGAAACTCGGGATGCGCGCGCGGCGCGGCAAGAAGAACTCAGTCGAAACCCGCCGGACGGCGCGCGGCGCGAAGGGATATTTGGTAGGGCTGAAGGCGTATACTTTGCCAGTGCTCATAGTCTTACCGGCGAACAACCGCGAACATGCGAACGATCACTCTAATATATCTAGCTAACTAGTTATCATTAATCTTCCATTCAACCGTCCTTTGCCTTCCTCACGTGCGAACAGCCCGAGGGGGGCGAGGAAAATATGCGTTTCACTCCGTCGAATACTATTATCAAGGCAAGTAATTGCATTGCGGCGCTGACCGCCAGCGCACTGCTGGCCAGTCCGGGCGCCGCCTTCGCCGACGCGGCCAAGGACCTGCAGGTGGCGGGCCGTGCGCTGACCTTCCTGGAGAACGGTCCCACGGGGAAGGCGACGCTGGGCGTCGTCTTCGATCCGTCCAAGCCCGCGTCGGTCGCCGAGAAGAACGCCGTCATGGCGGCGCTCGGCAGCGGCTACAGCGCCGGCGCGGTGACCCTGGTCGGCAAGCCGGTGGAAGCCGGCGCGGTCGGCGGCGTCTCGGGCGTGAACGCCCTCTACGTCACCGGCGGCGTGAACTACGCCGCCGTGGGCGGCGCGGCCAAGGGCAAGAAGCTGGTCACGATCGGCTCCGACCCGGCGTGCGTGCGCTCCGGCGCCTGCGTCATGGGCGTGACCACCACGCCCAAGGTCGAGATCACCGTCAACCGTGCGGCGGCCGCGGCCGTCGGCGCCGCCTTCAAGGCCGCGTTCCGCATGATGATCAAAGAAATCTGAGCGGCCCGAGAAAGCTGAGCAAAATGAAGAAGATCCTTTTCGCCGCCGGCGCCGCCGGCCTCGCGCTCGCCGCCGCCATGCCGGCCAGCGCCCAGTCCATCGACTACGGCTCGCTCGAGGAGCTGTTCAACGAGCCGGTCACCACCAGCGCCACGGGCTCCCCGCAGCGCGCGCCGGAAGCCCCGGCCGACATGCAGATCATCTCGCAGGACGACATCCGCCGCTCCGGCGCCACCGACCTGCCGACGATCATCAGCCGCGTCGCGGGCGTCGACGTGCTGAACTTCTCCGCCGGCCACACCGACGTGAACGTGCGCGGCTACAACCAGTCGAGCTCGCCGCGCCTGCTGGTGCTGGTGAACGGCCGTCAGGTCTACCTCGACCACTATGGCGTCACCCTGTGGCGGAACATTCCCGTCCAGCTGCAGGAGATCCGCCAGATCGAGGTGGTGAAGGGCCCGAACACGGCGCTCTTCGGCTTCAACGCCGTGTCGGGCGTGGTGAACATCATCACCTTCAACCCGAAGTTCGACGACACCGACGCCTTCGACGTCCGCGTCGGGACGAATGACTACCGGGGCGCCTCGCTGGTCGCCACGGGCAAGCTCGGCGAGAAGCTCTCGGCGCGCATCTCTCTGGGCGCCGAGAAGCAGGACGAGTGGAAGAACACCATCGGCCTGGCCGACACCACCCGCCTCCATCCGCCTGAGAGCGTCAGCGCCGCGATCGACACCGTCGCCCAGGTGACGGACAAGACCGAGCTTCGGGTCGAGGGTTCCTGGTCGAACGTGCAGCAGAGCACGATCGCCGGCAGCGCCTATTCGCCCACCAAGAGCGCGGTCTCGTCCGTGAAGGTGACCCTGGCGTCCGAGACCAGGCTGGGCCTGCTCCAGCTCTCGGCCTACCAGAACGACCTGAGCGCCAAGTACGTGATCCTCGGCAGCACGAACTGGGAGAACCGCATCCGCGTGGTCAGCGCCCAGGACCTGTTCAAGGTCGGCGCGGCCCACACCTTCCGGATCGGGGCGGAGTACCGCAACAACACCCTCGACACCGCGCCGCTTCCGGGCGGGGACATCGGCTACGACGTGTTCGCCCTGTCGGGCATGTGGAACTGGCAGGTCAGCGACAAGTTCTCGACCACCGTCGCCCTGCGCCACGACACGATGGAGATCGAGCGCTCCGGCAGCTTCCCGGCCGGCGCGCCGCTGGCCGACAACGCGCTGTGGGACCGCAAGGTGAAGGAGCTGAGCGTCAACGCCGCGGCGGTCTTCCGCCCGACGTCGGACGACACCATCCGCCTGTCCTACGGCCGCGGCGTCCAGGCGCCGACGCTGGTGGAGATGGGCGGCCTGTCGGGAACCACCCCGCTCGCGCCTGGCGTCAATCTGGCCTTCGTGGGCAACCCCAACCTGCGCCCCAGCATCGTGACGAACTACCAGGTCTCCTACGACCGCAGCCTTCCGGCGATCAACGCCAGGGCCGGGGTCCGGGTGTTCTGGCAGGAATGGGAGGACATCAAGGGGATCCCCAGCAGCGCCGGCCTCGACATCGCGCCCACCCGCACGAGCCTTCCGGCCGTGCAGTTCATCAACACCTCGGACTCCGAGATGAAGGGCGTCGAGCTCTCCGCCTCCGGCTCGGCGAAGACCGGCTTCCGCTGGAGCGCCGACTACACCTACACCGACGTGAAGGATAAGCCCTTCGCCGGCGTCGACCTGACGCTGCGCGGCGCCGCCTTCGACCGCACCAGCCCCAAGCACCGGGGCAACCTGGCCGCCGGCTGGTCCAACGCGGACTGGGAAGCGGACGCCTTCCTGCATTACGTGGGCGAGTACGAATTCCCCGCGGTGGTCGGCACGGGCCTGCAGAAGGTCGACGCCTTCACCACCCTGGGCGGCCGCGTGGCCCGGAAGCTGGACAACGGCCTGACCGTGGCGGTCGCGGGCCAGAACCTCCTGCACGAGCGGCAGCGGCAGACCCCCGGCCTCGAGGCGGAGCGTCGGATCTTCGCTTCGGTCAGCAAGGCCTGGTGACCCCATGCGGGCCCGCAGAAGCGGGGCCGCACCCTTTTCCGGAGTCCGAAACATGAAGATGCTTCGCTTCACCGACCTGTCGCTCGTCGTGAAGATGGCGGTCGCCCCGGCGGTCGCGGTCGTGGTGCTCGCCCTCGTCTCGGGCGGCGCCTTCTACAGCCAGCAGCAGCAGGCGCAGACGCTGGACCAGATCGTCGAGCACGACATGGCCACCAGCCTGCAGGTCGCCGCGCTCTCCACCCGGATCACCGCCGCCCATCTGAAGATCTACCAGGCGATGACTAGCCAGGCCGGCGCCGTCGCCGGCGGCCCGTCGGACGCGCCCGAGAAGCTGCAGGCGATGATGGGCGAGGTGGACACCATCAAGGCCGACGTCGAGAAGCTCAAGAAGGAGCTGCCGAAGGCGGAGCAGGCGCGCTTCGCCCAGGTCGCCAAGGACCTCACCGACTACCGCGGCGGGGTCGAGGTCGTGGGCTCCATGATGGGGGTCGACTTCGCCACCGCCGTAGCCTTCGTACAACCCTTCGAGGAACACTACGCCCGGATGACCGGCACGCTGGAGAAGGCGCGCAACGCCGTCCAGGCCGACGCCGCACGTCGGGCGGAGGAGAGCGCCGCCCAGGCGGCGCTGACCGGCAAGATCGTCATGGGCTGCTCGCTGCTCACCCTGCTGGCGGTAGCGTGGCTGTCGGTGGCGATCATCATGGGCGTCCGCAAGGGCATCAACGGCATCGCCCAGGCGACCGAGACCCTGGCCGGCGGCGATTACGCCGTGGACCTGGAGCCCCTGCAGCGCGGCGACGAGCTGGGCGCCATCGTGCGCGGCCTCGGCGTGTTCAAGGAGAACCTCCAGCGGATGGACGCGCTCCGCGCCGAGCAGGAGGCCAGCCAGGCCCGGGAAGCGGCCATGCGCGAGCAGGTGGAGACCGAGCGGGCCCGGACCCAGGAGGCCCAGGTGGCCGTGGTGCACGCCCTGGCCGACGGCCTGGCGCGCCTGTCCCAGGGCGACCTGAAGCATCGCCTCTCGACCCCGTTCGCGGCCGAGTACGAACAGCTCCGCGCGGACTTCAACGCCGCCATGGAGAAGCTGCAGGACGCCATGCGCGTCATCACCTCCAACGCCGGCCAGATCGGCGCGGGCGCCGACCAGATCGCCGGGGCCTCCGACGACCTGTCGCGCCGCACCGAGCAGCAGGCGGCGAGCCTCGAGCAGACCGCCGCGGCCCTGGAGCAGATCACCACCACGGTGAAGAAATCGGCCGAGGGCGCGCAGACGGCCCGCTCGGCGGTGCACACGGCCAAGGCCGGCGCATCGCGGGGCGAGGAGGTGGTCAGCCGCGCCGTATCGGCCATGGGCGAGATCGAGAAGTCGGCCGGCCAGATCAGCCAGATCATCGGCGTCATCGACGAGATCGCCTTCCAGACCAACCTGCTGGCCCTGAACGCCGGGGTCGAAGCGGCCCGGGCCGGCGACGCCGGCCGCGGCTTCGCGGTCGTGGCCTCGGAAGTCCGGGCCCTGGCCCAGCGTTCCGCCGACGCCGCCAAGGAGATCAAGACCCTGATCTCGGCTTCCACAGCCCAGGTGGAGCAGGGCGTCGCCCTGGTCGGCGAGACCGGCGAGGCGCTGCAGCAGATGGTCAGCCAGGTGGAGGCCATCGACGCCCTGGTCAGCGACATCGCCACCTCCGCCCAGGAGCAGTCGGCGGGGCTCCACGAAGTGAACCTGGCCGTGAACAACATGGACCAGGTGACCCAGCAGAACGCCGCCATGGTGGAGGAGACGACCGCCGCCACCCATGCGCTGCGCAGCGAGGCCGCCGAGCTCCGCCGCCTGATCGGCGAGTTCGACACCGGCGAGACCCAGGCCGCGGCCCGCGGCGTCTCCGCGGCCGCCCCGGCCCGGTCCGCGCCGGCCCGCGCCCCGGCCGCTACGCCGCGTCCGACGGCCCGGACCCCCTACGCGTCCAGCGCGGCCACAGCCGCCCGGATCGATGACTGGGAGGAATTCTGAGGCCCTTGTTCCGGAGCCTCCGGGCCCTCAGCCTTCGGGAGACCGACCCTGCGCCCGGCGAGCCGTCTCGCCGGGCGTGTCCGTTCCCGGCACGCGGATGACGAGGTCGCTGGCCGGCATGGCCACCAGTCGCCACTGTGGCCCCTCGTCGGAGTTCTGCCGCGCGAAGGTCAGCAGGCACCGGTCGGCGGTGTCCTGCACGCAGGCGCGCCCACGGTCCTGCACCTCGATCATACCGGCCAGCTGGTCGGCGGTCGGCGCCTGCGCCAGCCGCTGACCGCGCTCGTCCACCAGCCGGAAGGCTTCGGGGCCGATCATCCGGTCCAGGACGAATTCGGACGGGCCGCCGTCGACTTCCAGACCCTGCTCGCGGGCGACCTCGATGAGCTGGCCGCGCAGGTCCTCGCGCACGGCGCGGCGGTCCACGGCCGCCTCGAAGGCCACGCGGTCGCGGGCGACCACGGCGGCGAACAGCCGCTCCGCGCCCTTGGCGGCGTCCTTGCGCACGCCCGCCTCGCAGCCGCCGAGCGCCGCCACGAGCGCCGCCGCCAGCAGCGTTTTGCCTGTCCGAAGCATCGCGCGAACATGGCGGGGGCCTTGAGTCCCGGCAACCGCCGATGCTGCGGCGTGTTGCGCCACCCCGCCCCGACCGCATAGTGATCCACACCTTGTGAAGGGAGTGGAGCCATGTCGGATAGCGAGGTTTTCCCGGTGCCCGAGGCGTGGGCCAAGCGCGCGCGGATGGACGCCGCGGCCTACGAGGCGGCCTGCGAACGCGCCGACGCCGATCCGGAGGGCTACTGGCGCGACGTGGCCGGCCGGCTCGACTGGATCGAGCCGCCCACCCAGATCCGCGACGTCTCCTTCGACAAAAAGGACTTCCGCATCCGCTGGTACGCCGACGGGATCCTGAACGTCTCGGTGAACTGCCTGGACCGTCACCTGGAGACCCGCGGCGACCAGACCGCGATCATCTGGGAGAGCGACGACCCCGAGGTCTATGACGCGCTCACCTACCGCCAGCTCCACGCGGAGGTCTGCCGCTGGGCCAATGTGCTCAAGGCCAAGGGGGTGAAGAAGGGCGACCGTGTCACCGTCTACCTGCCCATGATCCCGGCCGCGGCCGCGGTGATGCTGGCCTGCGCGCGCATCGGCGCGGTGCATTCGGTGGTGTTCGGCGGCTTCTCGCCCGACAGCCTGGCCGGCCGCATCCAGGACTGCGACTCGAAGATCGTCATCACCGCCGACGAGGGCGTTCGCGGCGGCCGGATCGTGCCCCTGAAGCTCAACGTCGACGAGGCCCTGAAGACCTGCCCGGGCGTGACCGACGTGATCGTCGTGCGCCGCACCCGCGCCGATGTGCCGATGACGCCGGGCCGCGACGCCTTCTTCTCCGAACTTAAGAAGCAGGTCTCCGACCAGTGCGACCCAGAGCCGATGAACGCCGAGGATCCGCTGTTCATCCTCTACACCTCGGGCTCCACGGGTAAGCCCAAGGGCGTGCTGCACACCACCGGCGGCTATCTCACCTGGGCGGCCTACACCCACGAGCTGGTGTTCGACTACCGGCCGGGCGAGGTCTTCTGGTGCACCGCCGACATCGGCTGGGTCACCGGCCACAGCTATGTGGTCTACGGGCCGCTGGCCAATGCGGCCACCACGGTGATGTTCGAGGGCGTGCCGAACTACCCGACCTCGTCGCGGTTCTGGGAGGTCTGCGACAAGCACAACGTCGAGATCTTCTACACGGCGCCGACGGCCATCCGGGCCCTGATGCGCGAGGGCGAGGCGCCGGTGACGCGCACCTCCCGCAAGTCGATCCGACTGCTGGGCACGGTGGGGGAGCCGATCAACCCGGAGGCCTGGCTCTGGTACCACCGCGTCGTGGGCGAGGGCCGCTGCCCGATCGTCGACACCTGGTGGCAGACCGAGACCGGGGCTTGCCTGATGAGCCCTCTGCCGGGGGCCACCCCGCTGAAGCCCGGTTCCTGCGCCAGGCCGCTGCCGGGGATCAAGCCGCAGCTCGTCGACGCCGAGGGCAAGGTCCTGGAAGGCGCGGTCTCCGGCAACCTCTGCATCACCGAGAGCTGGCCCGGCCAGATGCGCACCGTGTACGGCGACCACGAGCGGTTCATCGCCACCTACTTCACCACCTATCCCGGCAAGTACTTCACCGGCGACGGCGCCCGCCGCGACGAGGACGGCTACTACTGGATCACCGGGCGGGTGGACGACGTGATCAACGTCTCCGGGCACCGGCTGGGCACCGCCGAGATCGAGAGCGCGCTGGTGGCCCACGAGGCGGTGGCGGAGGCCGCGGTGGTCGGCTACCCGCACGAGGTGAAGGGCCAGGGCATCTACTGCTACGTGACGCTGAAGGCCGACGTCACGCCCACTGACATCCTGCAGGCGGAGCTGAAGGGCTGGATCCGCCGGGAGATCGGGCCGTTCGCCGCCCCCGACGTGGTGCAGTTCGCGCCCGGCCTGCCGAAGACCCGCTCGGGCAAGATCATGCGCCGGATCCTGCGCAAGATCGCCGAGGACGACCTCGGCAACCTCGGCGACACCTCCACTCTCGCCGATCCCGGCGTGGTCGACGACCTGGTGAAGAACCGGGCCGGCGCCGACGCCTGACCTGAGGAGCGGACGTGGGCCTCGAGCTTCCCGGCGCCCTGCGCGCGGCGCTGGAACGGGAGCTCGAGGGCGTCTCCCGCCGCGGCCTGGCGGAACGGGCCGCGCGCACCTCCGCCGCCTACCGGTCGGGCCAGGGCTCGGCCGGGGTGGTGCGCGGGCTGGAGGACGCGCTGGCCTATGCGCTCGCGCGGCTGCCGGCCACCTACGCCGCCTGCGCCACCGTGCTCGGCGAGGCCGCCCGCATGGCGCCGGGCTTTGCGCCGAAGAGCGTGCTGGACGCCGGCTCCGGGCCCGCCGCGGCGAGCTGGGCGGCGCTCGAGGCCTGGCCGGGGATTTCCGGCGTCACCTGGCTGGACGAGAGCCCACCCTTCCTCGACCTGGCCGGCCGGCTGGCCGACGGCGCGCCGGCCCCGATCCGCGGCTCCGACCGGCGGCGCGCGGACCTCACCGCCCCTGGCGCCGGCTGGCCCCACGCCGACCTGGTGGTGGCGAGCTACGCGCTTGCCGAGATCGCGCCCGCCCGGCAGGCCGACGTGGTCCGCAGCCTGTGGGACGCCTGCGACGGCGTTCTGGCGCTGGTGGAGCCCGGGACGCCCGCCGGCTTCACCCGCCTGCTCGCCGCGCGCCAGGCCCTGATCGCGGCGGGCGCCGACGTCCTGGCGCCCTGTCCGCACGCCCGCGACTGCCCGCTCGCCGCGCCCGACTGGTGCCATTTCTCGGTGCGCCTGCCGCGCAGCCGCGACCACCGGCTGGCCAAGGGCGCCGAGGCGCCGTTCGAGGACGAGAAGTTCGCCTACCTGGTCGCCGCCCGGCCGGGCCTCGCCCCGGCTGCCCGGTCGCCGCGGGTGCTGAGCCATCCGCGGGCCGGCAAGCCGGGCATCGACCTGAAGCTCTGCGGCCCCGAGGGTCTGCAGGCGCGCCATGTCCCGCGGCGCGACAAGCCCGGCCACGCCGCGGCCCGCCGGCTGGGCTGGGGTGACGTGTTCGAGGGCTGAGGCGCCGGCGCCTCCCGTCCAGATGACACAGCCGTAAGCTTCCCCGGCGCCCGGCGGGTGCTACAGGTTCGCCCAACGTCCTTTCGGGAAGCCTCCATGCTCCGCACCGCCCGCGCCGCCGGTCTCGCCGTCTTCCTCGCCACCACCGCGCTTTCCGGCGCCGCGCTCGCCCAGGCCGCGCCGGCCGCGGTGCGGACCGAGACCCCGCCCATCGTCTACAAGGAGCGCACCCTGCCGAACGGGCTGAAGGTGTTCACCTCGCTCGACCGCACCACGCCGAACGTATCGGTGCAGGTCTGGTACGGCGTGGGCTCCAAGGACGACCCGCAGGGCCGCTCGGGCTTCGCCCACCTGTTCGAGCACATGATGTTCAAGGCCACGAAGAACCTGCCGGCCGAGAGCATCGACCGGATGACCGAGGACGTGGGCGGCTTCAACAACGCCTCCACCTACGACGACTTCACCAACTACTACGAGGTGGTGCCGGCCAATCACCTGGAGCGCCTGCTCTGGGTCGAGGCCGAACGGCTGGGCTCGCTCGTGGTCGACGAGGCGGTCTTCAAGTCCGAGCGCGACGTGGTGAAGGAGGAGCTGCGCCAGCGGATCCTCGCCAGTCCCTACGGCCGCCTCTTCGGCCTCTACCTGCCGCAGGCGACCTACACGACCCACCCCTACAAGCGCCCCGGTATCGGCTCGATCGAGGAGCTGGACGCGGCGACCATCGACGACGTGCGGGCCTTCCATCAGGCCTACTACCGGCCGGACAACGCCGCGCTGATCGTGGTCGGCAACTTCGACGAGGCGAAGCTGAACGCGTGGGTCGACAAGTACTTCGGCCCGTTGAAGCGGCCGGCCCAGCCGATCACGCGGGTCACCGCCGTGGAGCCGCCGCGCACCGAGCCCGGCGTCTTCAACGGCTACGGGCCGAACGTTCCGCTGCCGGCCCTGGCCATCACCTGGAAGGGCCCCGCCGCCTCGCATCCGGACGCGCCGGCGCTGACGGTGCTCGACGCCATCCTCTCGGCCGGGAAGTCGTCGCGGCTCTACAACAGCCTGGTCTATGAGCACCAGATCGCCGCCGAGGCCTTCTCCGTCGCCGACCTGCCGGCCCAGCCGGGCATGTTCGGGGTCGGCGCGATCATGGCCAGCGGCAAGACCCTGGAGGCTGGCGAAGCGGCCCTGATGGCCGAGGTGAAGCGCCTGCGCGACGCCCCGCCCACGGCGGCCGAACTGGCGGAGGCCAAGAACGAGCTGATCGCCGGCAAGCTGCGCGAGCGCGAGACCATCGACGGCCGCGGCTTCGCGCTCGGCTACGCCCTGCTGGTGGACGGCGACGCGGCCAAGGCCAACACCGAGGTCGCCGACCTCGCCGCGGTCACAGCCGCCGATGTCCAGCGGGTGGCCAGGAAATACCTCGCCGACAACGGTCGCATGGTGATCCGCTACCGCGCCGAGAGTGAGCGGCCGGCCACCGAGACCGCGCCCGCGCCGGCCACGCTCCCGAAGACGGTGGCCAAGTACGACGGGCCTGTGTTCGCGCTCGCGCCGGAGGGCCAGCGCGTCGCGCCGCCGCCCCTGGCCGAACCGGTCGCGCCGGTGCTGCCGAAGCCGGTGGAGCGCACCCTGCCGAACGGCCTCAGGGTCATCGTCGCCCAGTCCTCGGACCTGCCGCTGGTCACCGCCGACCTGACGGTGAAGGTCGGCGCCTGGGCCGATCCGCACGGGCTGGCCGGCACCGCCGCCATGACCGCCAACATGCTCACCGAGGGCACGAAGACCCGCTCCGCCCAGCAGGTGGCGAGCCAGGCGGAGGCGCTGGGCGCCACGCTCTCCTCGGGCGCGGCTTTGGAGGCCTCGTCCGTGACCCTCAACGTCATGCCCGACAAGCTGGACGCCGCCATGGCGATCATGGCCGACGTGGCGCGGAACCCCGCCTTCGCCGCCGAGGAGCTGGAGCGCCAGCGGCAGCAGGCGCTGGACGGCCTCGCCGTCGCCTACCAGGAGCCGGGCAGCGTCGCGGGCTTCGCGGCCGCGCCCGTGGTGTTCGGCGGCACGCCGTTCGGCCACGTCCCGACCGGCACCCCGGCCTCCATCGCCAGGCTGAAGCCGGAGCACCTCATGGCCATCCACAGCGCCTGGTTCCGCCCCGACAACGCCATCCTCGTGCTCACCGGCGCGATCACTCCCGAGCAGGGCTTCGCGCTCGCGGAGCGGGCGTTTGGCGACTGGGCGAAGCCGTCCGCTCCGCTGGCCGCCGCCCCGGCCGTGCGGCCCGTGGTGCGGCCCCGCGCCGTGGCCATCGACCTGCCCGGCACCGGCCAGGCCGCGGTGACGGTGGTGGGTCCAGCCATCGCCCGCAGCGACCCCGACTACTATCCGGGCGTGGTCGCCGCGACCGTGCTGGGCGGCGGCTACTCGGCGCGGCTGAACCAGGAGATCCGCATCAAGCGGGGCCTGTCCTACGGGGCCCGGGCCCGGCTCTCGACCGGCCGCACCACCGGCTCCTTCTCGGCGAGCGCCCAGACCAAGAACGAGTCCGCGCCGGAGGTGCTGGACCTGATCAAGGCCGAGCTGACCAAGCTCGCCGCGGAGCCCGCGTCCGCCGAAGAGCTGAAGGCCCGGAAATCCGTGCTGGTGGGCGGCTTCGGCCGCGAACTCGCCACCACCGACGGCCTGGCCGACATCCTGGGCAACCTGGCTCTCTACGGCGTGCCCCTGGACGAGATCACCGCCTACACAACCAAGGTCGAGGCGGTGACGGCGCCCCAGGTGCAGGGCTTCGCCGGCACGGTGCTCGATCCGGCCAAGGCCAGCGTCATCGTGGCTGGCGACGCCAAGGCCTTCGCCGCGCCGCTGAAGGCGAAGCTGCCCGGCCTCGAGGTCATCCCCGTGGACCGGCTGGACCTGGACTCGGCCAGCCTGAAGAAGGGCGACTAGAGCCCGGACGCCTGGCGCTCAGGGGTTGCGCTGCGTCCAGCGGCCGAGGTCGCGCTCGCGGCCCATGAGGGCGAGGCCCGAGGCGATGGATTCCAGCTCCGCGCCCGTCTCGATGCGCTCGCGCGGGAACCGGCGGTGGAAGATGTCGCGCACGGCCGGCACCAGGGACGAGCCGCCGGTCAGGAAGATGCGGTCGATCCCGTCCGGCGGCAGACCCGCCGCGTCCAGGGCGCGGTCGACCGCCGCCTCGATCTGGGCGAGCTCGGGCGCGATCCAGCCCTCGAACTCGCGTCGCGCCACCTCCCGCCGGATGGCGATCGAGCCCGCCTCGAACCGGAACTCGGCGGCCTCCCGTGAGGAGAGCGCCACCTTCAGGTCCGAGACCGCGCGGTAGAGCCGGTAGCCGTAGTTCTCGTCGAGCGTCTCCACGAGCCGGGCGATCTTCTCCGGCTCGGTCGCTTCGCGCACCAGCTTGCGGATCTCGCGCATGTCGCGGCTGGCGCGCATCAGGGCGAGCTGGTCCCAGCGGGCGAAGGCCGAGTAGTAGCGGTTGGGGATCGGCAGGACCTTGCCGAAGCTCTCGTAGCTGGAGCCCTTGCCGAGCTCGGGCGAGACCAGCTGGTCGATGATCCGGTAGTCGAAGGCGTCGCCCGCCACGCCGACCCCGGAGCGCCCGAGCGGGGTCGAGCGGATCTCGCCCCCCTCACGCTCGAAGCGGATGATCGAGAAGTCGCTGGTGCCGCCGCCGAAGTCGCCCACCAGCACGGTGGCGTCGTGGTCGAGCTCGCGGGCGAAGAAGAAGGCCGCGCCGACCGGCTCGTAGGCGTAAAGGATCTCGGTGAAACCCATGCGCCGGAAGGCGGTCTCGTAGCGCTCCAGGGCCAGCGCCTCGTTGGGCGAGCCGCCGGCGAAGGTCACCGGCCGCCCGACGATCACCCGCGAAGGCAGGTCGGCCATCTCCGGGCCCGCGTAGTCGCGCAGCTTCAGGAGGAAGGTGGAGAGCAGGTCCTCGAACCGGTAGCGGCGTCCCAGCACCTGGGTCTCGGTGAAGCTCTCCTGGGCGGCGAAGCTCTTGAACGACTGGATGAACCGGGTTTCGGCCGGGTCTTCGACATAGGCCTCGATCGCCCAGGGGCCGGCCGCGATGGTCCGTTCCGAGGGGTGTTCCGGCGGCGCGTGGAACGACAGGCAGGAGCGGAAGGCGAAGAGCTCCCCTTCCGGGGCGGGAAACTTCACCAGGTGCGCGGGGCCCGCGCCGTCGGTCAGCGCCACCACCGTGTTGGTGGTGCCGAAGTCGATGCCGAGCGAAAGGGCGGCCGTCATCGCGCGCTCCGGGGTTCCGGCTGTCCGTTGGGGGGCGCGCCAAGTAGCAGAACGCGCCCCGCGGCGGCTACCCCTCGTCGACGTCGAGCGCGCGGTCGTAGGCGGCCATGGTCGCCATGTGCAGGATCCGCGACACCGAGGCCGAGAGCGGGGTGATCTGCACCGCCTTGTCGAGGCCCAGCAGGATCGGCCCGATCACCGTCGCCCCGCCGAGCGACTTGAGCAGCTGGGTGGAGATCGCCGCCGAGTGGATGGCGGGCATGATCAGCACGTTGGCCGGGCCGGACAGCCGCATGAAGGGATAGTTGCCCCGCCGGGCCGGCTCGAGCGCGATCTCCGGCGGCATCTCGCCCTCGTACTCGAAGTCGACGCCGTCGTATTCGTCCAGCATGGCCACGGCCTCGCGCACCTTCTCGGAGCGCTCGCCCATGGGGTTGCCGAAGGTGGAATAGCTCATGAAGGCCACCCGGGGCGTGTAGCCCAGGGTGCGGACCGCATTGGCCGCCTCGATGGCGATCTCCACCAGGTCTTCGGCCTCGGGCATCTCGGTGACGTTGGTGTCGGCGATGAACAGGGTGCGGCCCTTGGCCAGGACCACGCTCATGCCCATCACCCGGCCGCCTTCGGCCGGATCGATCACCCGCAGCACCTCCTCCAGCGCCTGGTCGAAGTTGCGGGTCACGCCGGTGACCATGCCGTCGGCGTGGCCGAGCGCCACCATGGAGGCGGCGAAGGAGTTGCGGTCCTGGTTGATCAGCCGCTGGACGTCGCGGCGCAGATAGCCCTCGCGCTGCAGGCGCTCGTAGAGGTGGTCGACGAACTCGTCGTTCCAGTGCGAGGAGCGGGCGTTGACGATCGAGAGCCCGGCCTCCGCCGGGTCGAGGCCGGCCAGGCGCATGTTCTCGTGCACCAGTTCCTCGCGGCCCACCAGCACCGCCTCGCCGAGGCCGCCCGACTGGAAGGCGTAGGCGGCGCGGATGACGCTGGGCTCCTCGCCCTCGGCGAACACGATCTTCTTCTTGGGCCCCGCGAGCACAGCGCCCTGCAGCTTCTGCAGGAAGGCCGCGGTCGGATCGAGCCGCTGGGCCAGCGCGGCCCGGTAGGCGTCCATGTCCTCGATCGGCTTGCGGGCGACGCCGGTGTCCATGGCCGCCTGGGCCACGAACGGCGGGATGTACCAGATCAGCCGCGGGTCGAAGGGCGTCGGGATGATGTACTCCGGCCCGAACTTCAGCTGGGCGCCGTGGTAGGCGGCGGCCACCTCGTCGGGCACGTCCTCGCGGGCGAGCTGCGCCAGCGCGTTCGCGCAGGCGATCTTCATCTCCATGTTCACGCGGCGGGCCCGCACGTCGAGCGCGCCGCGGAAGATGTAGGGGAAGCCCAGGACGTTGTTGACCTGGTTGGGATAGTCCGACCGGCCAGTCGCGACGATGGCGTCGGGGCGGACCTTGTAGACCTCCTCCGGCGTGATCTCCGGGTCGGGGTTGGCCATGGCGAAGATGATTGGCTTGGCCGCCATGGTTTTCACCAGCTCGCCGTCCAGCGCGCCCTTGGTGGACAGCCCGATGAACACGTCGGCGCCTTCCAGCGCCTCGGCCAGAGTGCGCCGGTCGGTGTCGACCGCGTGCGCGCTCTTCCACTGGTTCATGCCATCGGTGCGGCCGCGCCAGAGGACGCCCTTGGAGTCCACCGCCAGCACGTTCTCGTGGCGCACGCCCATGGACTTGATCAGCTCGAGCGTGGCGATGCCCGCCGCGCCGGGTCCGTTCAGCACCACCTTCACGTCGGCGATGTCGCGGCCGGTGATGTGGCAGGCGTTGATCAGGCCGGCGGCGGTGATGATCGCCGTGCCGTGCTGGTCGTCGTGGAACACCGGGATGTCGAGCAGCTCCTGCAGCTCGGTCTCGATCCGGAAGCACTCGGGGCTCTTAATGTCCTCGAGGTTGATGCCGCCGAAGGTGACGCCGATGTTCTTGACCACCGTGATGATCTCGTCCGGGTCGGTGGCCGAGACCTCGATGTCGATGGCGTCCACGTCGGCGAAGCGCTTGAAGAGGACGCCCTTGCCCTCCATCACCGGCTTCGAGGCGAGCGCGCCGAGGTTGCCCAGGCCCAGGATGGCGGTGCCGTTGGAGATCACCGCCACCAGGTTGCCCTTGGACGTGTAGTCGTAGGCGCTCTCCGGATCCTCGGCGATCTTCAGCACCGGCACGGCGACGCCGGGCGAATAGGCGAGGCTCAGGTCACGCTGGGTCGCCATCGGCTTAGTGGCCGCGATGGCGATCTTCCCCGGCCGGGGCTCGCGGTGGAAGCTCAGCGCCTCCTCGTCCGTGAAGGTGCGTCTGTCGTCGCTCATGGCCGGCGAGGTGTCCTGAGGCGGGTAAGAGGGCGCGCAACCTACCCACCCGAAATCCCACAAACAACCTTTGCCGTGACGTCACGCCCCGGCGCGCCCCCGGCCCTGCCGGGGCGAGAGGCGTGTCGGGACGAAGCCAGGGCTCAGCCGGCGCGGGCCCAGCGGCTCGTCCGGCCCTCCGGGGTCAGGAGCAGGAGGCCGGTGACCCGGCCCGCCCCGTCGCGTTCAAAGCGCATCCGCAGCGGCGTGGCCGCGCCGTCGACAAAGAACAGGTCTCCCGCCAGCGGGACCAGCAGGAGAGGCGGCCGCCGGCCGGTGCGGACGACGAGGCGGCCGTCCTCCACCGCCACGCGTCGCGAGCCGTAGTCTCCGGCGTAGGCGGCCAGCGCCGCCGGATCGACCGCGGCCGGGCTGAGCGCCTCGGCCGCCCATTGCGCCTCGACCGCGCCGACGCCGGAGGCGGCCTTGCGGATCTCGCCCAACGCCAGGGCCCGGGCCCGGGCCGAGGCGTCGCCAGCCGGGACGACGACGTCGGGCGTGACGCCGGTCCCCTCCCAGTTGGTTCGGGTGATGGGGTTCACCGGCCGTCCGGTGGCCACGAACACCCGGAAACCGTCGCCTGCGGGGGCGAAGTCGCCGGGATTGGCCGCCCCGCCGCTCGCCTCGCCGACCACCACGGCGCGCTTCGCCGCCTGCAGGGTGTAGGCGAAGCTCTCGGCCGCCGAGCCGGTGCGGGCGCTGGTCAGGATGTAGAGCGGCCGATCGAGCACGCGCGGGCCGCGCACCTCGTACGGCGGCGTCTCGTGGGCGTCCGGGCCGCGGCTCTTGAAGGTGTTGTAGATGTCGGCGCCTCGGGGGACGAAGTAGCTGGCCAGGTAGCCCACCATGGCCGGCGAGCCCCCGCCGTTGTCGCGCAGGTCGACGATCACCGCGTCGGCGCCGGCGATCATGGCCATGGCCGCGTCGGCCCGGGCGCGGGCGGGCGCGTCCTCCGCGCGAAAGCCCGCGAAGTAGCGCAGGTCGATCAGGCCGATGTTGCCGGGAAGCACCTCCACGGCGCGGAAGCCGTAGTTGGCGCGGCGATCCCGGTCGGGGTCCTCCAGCACCCGCTGCGGGCCGCCGGGGCTCGCCGATACGCCCTGCGGCGCCTGCCACTGCACCTGGAAATGGCCGTCGAGCGGCCGGAGCCGTGCGGTCAGCGCTTCCGCGAGGTCGAGGGGCGCGGTGTGCCGGTCGTAGGCGCCGCGGGCGGCCTCGGCCTTCAGCTCCGCGGCGATCTGCGCCCCGCGGGCAGGATCGTAGAAGTTGGCCGCGATCTGGTCGGCGACCCGGTCGACCACGGCCCGCGGCTGGGCGGCCTGGCCGGGTGACCCCAGCAGGATGGACACGGTCGCCACGGCGGCCAGCAGAAATGTGCGCATGAAAGCTCCTTACGCCCCCCGACGTGAAGCTAGGCCACCCGGCGCGCCGGCTTCGGTCGAAGACGGGCGCGGATTCGCCGGAAACCGGCGTGTCGGGCTCCGCCATTGACCAAAGGCGGCCGGTCGCGAGACTAGCGGCCTCGCTTGCCCGTCGGAGAGTTTCCCCTGACCAGTCCCATCCGGATCGCCATCGCCGGCGCCAACGGCCGCATGGGCCGCGCCGTGGCCGCCGCCGTGCAGGCCGACCCGGCGCTCGCGCTCGCCGCCCGCTTCGACCGGCCGGGCGCGACGGGAGAGGGGCTCGTCCCGCAGGACGAGGCGCTCGCCGCCTGCGACGTGGTGATCGACTTCACCACGCCCGCGGCCTCCGCCCAGCTCGCCGCGCGCTGCGCCACGCGAGGGGGCCCCGCCCTGGTGGTCGGCTCCACGGGCTTTTCCGACGAGCAACTCCAGCACATCGCCGAGGCCGCGCGTCAGATCGCCATCGTCCGGGCCGGCAACTTCTCCCTCGGCGTGAACATGCTCATGGGCCTGGTGCGGCAGGCGGCCCGCGCCCTGCCCCCTGAGGCCTGGGACATAGAGGTGTTCGAGGCCCACCACCGCCGCAAGGTGGACGCCCCCTCCGGCACCGCGCTGATGCTGGGCGAGGCCGCCGCCGAGGGCCGCGGCGTGGGCCTCTCCCAGGTCGCCCGCCGCGCCCGCGACGGGATCACCGGCGAGCGGCCGGTGGGCGAGATCGGCTTCTCCGTGGCCCGCGGCGGCGGCATCGTCGGCGAGCACAGCGTCACCTTCGCCGCCGAGGACGAAATCCTCACCCTGTCGCACTCCGCCCGGGACCGCAGCCTCTTCGCCCGCGGCGCGGCGGCGGCGGCCCGCTGGGTCGCCGGCCGGCCCGCCGGCCAGTACGACATGCAGGACGTGCTGGGCTTCACCGGCGGCTAAGCCCGCCGGACTAGCTGGCGCCGGTGCTCCCGAAGCCGCCGGCGCCGCGGGCGGTCTCCTCGAGGCTCTCGACCTCCTGCCAGCGGCCCTGGACGACAGGCGCGATCACCAGCTGGGCGATCCGGTCGCCGCGGCGGATGTGGACGTCCTCCTCGCCGAGGTTGATCAGGATGACCTTCACCTCGCCCCGGTAGTCGGCGTCGATGGTGCCCGGCGTGTTCAGGCAGGTGACGCCCTGCTTGGCGGCCAGACCCGAGCGCGGCCGCACCTGGCCTTCGAAGCCCTCGGGCAGGGCGAAGGCGAGGCCGGTGGGCACGGCGAAGCGCGCGCCGGGCTTAAGCGTCAGGGGCTCGTCGTCGGGGACGGCGGCTCGCAGGTCCATGCCGGCGGCCTGGGCGGTCTCGTAGGCCGGCAGCGGCAGGCCCTCGGCGTGCGGCAGGCGGACGATGGGAATGGTCGGGGTCACTGGAACTCCTCGGCGATGCGCTGGGCGAGCCTCCGGGCCACCTCACCCTTGGCCATGCGCGCCCATCGCTCGAGTCCGGCCTGGCTGACGATGGACACCGCGTTCTCGTCCCCGCCCATGACGCCTTCGACGCTGACGTCGTTGGCGACGATCCAGTCGCAGCCCTTCCGGGCGAGCTTGGCGCGGGCGTGGGCCTCCACGTCGTTGGTCTCGGCCGCGAAGCCCACGACCAGCCCCGGCCGCTGCGCCGCCTTCGACAGCGCAGCCAGGATGTCGGGGTTCTCCACCAGCGCGATCGGCGGCGGCCCGCCCTCGCCCTTCTTGATCTTCCGGGCCCCCTGGCTCTCGGGGCGCCAGTCGGCCACGGCCGCCACGCAGACGGCGATGTCGGCCGGCAACGCCGCCTCGCAGGCGGCCAGCATCTCGCGGGCCGTCTCCACGTCGACGCGCCTCACCCCGGCCGGGGCGGGCAGGGCGGTGGGTCCGCTCACCAGGGTGACCTCGGCGCCCAGGCCGGCAAGCGCGGCGGCGATGGCGTAGCCCTGCTTGCCGGACGACCGGTTGGTGATCAGGCGCACGGGGTCGATGGGCTCGACGGTGGGCCCCGCCGTCACGATGGCCCGCCGGCCCGCCAGCGGCCGGCCCGCCGCTCCGAGCGCCGCCATGGCCGCCTCGAGAATCGCGGCGGGCTCGGCCATCCGGCCCGGGCCGTACTCGCCGCAGGCCATGGCCCCCTCGTCCGGGCCCACGAACAGGACGCCGTCAGCCCGCAGGGTCTCCAGGTTCCGCTTCGTCGCCGGATGCTCCCACATGCGGACGTTCATGGCGGGCGCCATCAGGACCGGCTTGTCGGTGGCCAGCAGGGTCGTGGAGGCGAGGTCGTTCGCCAGGCCGTTCGCCGCCCTGGCCATCAGGTCGGCCGTGGCCGGGGCCACCACCACCAGGTCGGCGGATCGGGAGAGTTCGATGTGGCCCATCTCCGCCTCGTCGGTGAGCGAGAACAGGTCGGCGTAGACCTTGTCCTCGGCCAGCGCCGAGAGGGACAGCGGGGTGACGAACTGCGCCCCCGCGGCGGTGAGGATCGGCCGCACACCGACGCCCGCCTTGCGCAGCAGCCGGGTGAGCTCGAGCGCCTTGTAGGCCGCGATGCCGCCGCCGACGATCAGGAGAATCCGCTGCTCGGCCAAGCGCCCGCACCCCGTGGAAGAGGGCTCCGATTTAGGGCAAGCGACGGGACTCGACAAACCCGCAGACCTATGTTCTTTCTTTGTTCCAGCTCGACCTTATCGAGGAGAAGAGAGGATGGCTGGCTTGAAGTGGGCGCTGACGACGGCGCTCGGGACCTCCGCGGCGCTGGCCCTGCTGGCCGGCTGCGACAACGGCCCCTCGGCGGTGGCCGACCGGTCGCAGGCCGCCGGCACGCAGATGGCCACGGCGGCGGCGCCGGCGGCGAGGGCGGAGACGCCGCGGGCGGACCGCCGGGACGAGCCTGTGAAGCTGGTGGACGGCAAGCCGATGTGGTCGGCGAGCCGGCGCTACTCGGCCGAGGAGAACGCTCGGCGCGCCTTCGAGCGCAACGGCGAGGCCTTCGGCGCCCGCGACCTCGACCAGTTCGTGCGCAAGGCCCACGCCTTCGTCGAGCATCCGCCGGCCGGCACCCAGACGCTCACCCGGGCGAACGGCGACGTCCTGCTCTACGACCCGAAGGGCAACGTCTTCGCCGTGGCCAGCAAGGCCGGCGCGCCGCGCACCATGTTCAAGCCGGACGAGGGCATGGCCTACTGGGAAGCGCAGAAGACCCGCGAGGCGCGCCGCCAGACCGCCAGCCGGGAGCGGCGCGAGCGGGACGACGAGGCCTAAGCTAGCGCAGCAGCAGGCCTGCCAGGAAGGCGGCGCCGGAGGCCAGGGCGCCGAGCGCGAACCACAGGAGGGCGCCGCCCCCGCGCCGCTCCTCCACCACCGCCACGGCGGTGGGCGCGGGCGGGTTCTCGGCGAGGCGGGCGAGATTGCGGACGGCGGTCTCGGCCTCCTCCGCGAGGCGCCGGACGCGGGTGGCCGGCGACAGCTCGCGGGCCATCCAGCGGCGCACCACGGGATCGGCGGCGGCCCAGATGTCGTGGTCCGGGTCGATCCGGCGGGCCACGCCCTCCACGGTCATCATGGTCTTCTGCAGGAGCACGAGCTCGGGCCGCAGGCGCATGTCGAACAGGGCGGTGATCTCGAACAGCTGGGTCAGCACCCGGCTCATGGGCACGTCGGCCGCCGCCCGGCCGAAAATCGGCTCCCCCACGGCCCGAAGCGCCTGGGCGAAGGCCGCCACGCTGTGGTGGGACGGCACGTAGCCGGCGTCGAAGTGGACACGGGCCACCTGCTGGTAGTCGCGCTGCAGGAAGCCCCACAGGATCTGGGCCAGGTAGCGCCGCTCCGGCGCGCCGAGCCGGCCGATGATGCCGAAGTCCACCGCGGTCACTTGGGCGGGCGCGGCCACGAACAGGTTCCCCTCGTGCAGGTCGGCGTGGAAGACGCCGTGGTCGAGGGCCTGGGCGAGGAAGGCGCGGATCAGGTTGTCGGCCAGCTGCTTGCGGTCGAGGTTGGGCTGGGTCAGCGCCTCGGCCTCGGACAGCGGCCAGCCCTGCGCCCACTCCATGGTCAGCACCCGCTTGCCGACGCCCTCCCAGACGACGGTGGGGACGCGCATGTAGCCGTCCTTGGCCATCACCTCGCCGAGTTCGTCGGCGCCGGCCGCCTCCAGGCGCAGGTCCAGCTCCAGCTCGGTGGCGCGGATCACGGTAGCGGCGAAGCCCCGGGGCTCCAGGCGGCGCGCCGGCGGGACCCAGCGGTCCACCAGCCGGGCGGCGAGCGCCAGCACCTCGGCGTCGTCCGCCACGCGTCGGGCGATGGCGGGTCTCAGCACCTTCACCGCCACCTTGCGGCCGTCGAGCAGCACGGCCTCGTGGGCCTGGGCCAGGGAGGCCGCGGCCACCGGCTCCCCGAAGGTCGCGAACAGGCTCTCCACCGGCCGGCCGAGGGCATACTCCACCTCGGCGCGGGCCACGGACGTGGGGAAGGGCTCCAGCCTATCCTTCAGCCGCGACAGGTCCTCGGCGAACTGGCCGCCGAAGATGTCGGCGCGGGTGGAGAGCAGCTGGCCGAGCTTGATGGCCACCGGGCCCAGGCGCTCCAGGGACCGCGCCAGCCGCTCGCCCGGCCGGCCCTGGCGCGCGCCGCGGCCGGAAAGCATCCGCAGGGCCCGCGAGAGCGTCCGCACGCCGCCGTCGTAGAGGGGATCGAGCTCCCGCGGCAGGAGCGCGTCGTTGCGCACCAGCATCCAGGCCGCGCCGATCAGCCGCCCGAAGGCTCCGGGTCCGCTCATCGCCGGCTCAGATGGCCCGCGCCGTGTGCAGCGCCGCCACCCCGCCGGTGAAGTTGGTGTAGCCGACCTGGGAGAAGCCGGCCTCGCCGATCATGGCCGCGAACCGGCGCTGGTCGGGGAATCGGCGGATGCTCTCCACCAGGTACTGGTAGGACTCCCGGTCCTTGGCCACCAGCCGGCCGATCTCCGGGATCACCTTGAAGGAATAGGCGTCGTAGGCCTTCTGCAGGGCCTCGGTCACCGGGCGGGAGAACTCCAGGCAGAGGAACCGGCCGCCCGGCTTCAGCACCCGGCGGGCCTCCCGCAGCGCCCTGGAGATGTCGGTCACGTTGCGGATGCCGAAAGCGATGACATAGGCGTCGGCGCAGCGGTCGGGCAGCGGCAGGGCCTGGGCGTCGCCCACGGCCCAGGCGATCTCCGGCTCGAACTCGCGCTCCCGTCCGGCGGCGATCATCTCGGCGTTGTAATCGACGACGAAAATGCGGGCGTCCTCGCCGCCTCGCCGCTCCTGGACGCGGCGGGCCATCCGCGCAAACCGGCGGGCCATGTCGCCGGTGCCGCCGGCGCAGTCGATGATGGTCTCGCCCGGCTGCGGGTTCAGCCGGGCCGCCACGGCGTCCTTCCAGAGCCGGTGCACCCCCGCGCTCATCAGGTCGTTCATCAGGTCGTAGCGGCGCGCCACGCGGTCGAACACGCCGCGCACGAGCCCGGGCTTGGCGGCGGGGTCGACGTCCCTGAAGCCGAAGGTGGCGGATCCGGTCATGGCCTGCCTATTAGACGCCAAGGCCTTGGCGCGCCATCCCGCCCGTGCCAAGCGTGGACCATGCCCGAACTTCCCGAGGTCGAGACGGTGCGCGGGGGCCTGGCGCCCGTGCTGGAGGGCCACCGGCTGGCCCGCGTGGAGGCGAGACGCCCCGACCTGCGCTTCCCGCTGCCCGAGAACTTTGTCCAGACGCTCACCGGGGCGACCGTCGTCTCGTTGAACCGCCGGGCGAAGTACCTGATGGCGCGGCTCGACCGCGAGGACACGCTGGTCATGCACCTGGGCATGAGCGGCCGCTTCGAGATCGCCCGCCCCGAGGGCTCGTCCCGCCCCGGGCAGTTCCACTACGCGCCGGACCCCGATCCCAGGCACGCGCATATCGTCTTCGAGACCGAGGCGGGGACGCGGGTGACCTACTACGACCCGCGCCGCTTCGGTTACATGGGCCTGGTCAACACCGCCCTCATCGACCTGCACCCCTGGTTCGCGGCGCTGGGCCCGGAGCCCCTGTCAGACGCCTTCGACGCCGACCATCTCAAGACCGCCTTCGCCGGACGCAGGCAGGGCCCCAAGACCCTGCTGCTCGACCAGCGGATCGTGGCCGGACTCGGCAACATCTACGTCTGCGAGGCCCTGCACCGGGCCCGGATCTCGCCGTTCAAGCCGGCGGGCCGCATCTCGAGGCCGAGGCTCGCCGGGCTGGTGGACGCCATCAAGGCGGTGCTGGCCGAAGCCATCGCGGCGGGCGGCTCCACGCTCCGCGACTACGCCCAGGCGGACGGGGCCCTTGGGTATTTCCAGCACAGCTTCCGGGTCTACGACCGCGAGGGGCGGCCCTGCCCGAACGAAGGCTGCAGGGGCGCCATCGACCGCCAGGTCCAGGCCGGCCGCTCCACCTTCTACTGCCCGGTCTGCCAGAAGTGAGGGCCTGGCTTCAGGTCGCGGCCCTCGCCCTGTGCGCCGCCCTCGCCGCCGGCTGCGCGCGCGCCGAGCCGCCGGTGTGGGTGGTGTCGGACGGGGATTCCGAGCTCGTCCTGTTCGGCTCGGTCCATGTGCTGCCGCCCGACGTCGACTGGGCCTCGCCCGTGCTGGACCGGACGCTGAAGCGCGCAGACGATGTGTGGTTCGAGCTGCCGGTGGACCCGGCGGTCGCCGAGGAGAGCTCGCGCACGGCGCTCCGTCTCGGCCTGCTCCCGCAGGGCCAGAGCCTGTCGAAGCTCCTGAAGCCGGAGGACGCCCAGCGCATGGCGCGGGTCGCACAGGCGTACGGCGTCGATCCGGCGATGCTGGAGGCCTTCCAGCCCTGGCTGGCGGAGATGGCGCTGGCCGGCGCCGCCTTCCGCCGGGCGGAGGCGACCGACGAGAACGGGGTGGAGGAGGCGGTGTCCGCCGCCGCGCCGCCGTCGGCCGAGCGCCGGGCGTTCGAGACCCCGGCCGAGCAGATCGGCTTTTTCGTGGGCGCGCCCATGGCCGAGCAGATCGCCTCCCTGAACCAGACGGTGCGCGAGATGGAGGACGAGCCGGACGAGTTCACCCTGCTGGTCCAGGCCTGGGCGTCGGGAGACCTCGAGGCGATCGAGCGCCAAGCGCTCGACCCGCTGCGCCGGGTCGCGCCGACGCTCTTCCGCCGGCTGGTGACCGAGCGCAACGCCCGCTGGACGGTCACCCTCGACCAGCGGCTGAAGGGCAGCGGCCGGACGGTGGTGGTCGTGGGCGTGGGCCACCTGATCGGACCCGAGGGCCTGCCCGCGCGGCTCCGGGCGCTTGGCTATTCGGTGAAGGGGCCTTAAGCCGCCGTCCCAAGGAAGCGGAGGCGCGCATGAGTTACGAGACCCTGATCGTCGAGACGAAGGACGGCGTCAGCCTGGTCCGGCTGAACCGCCCGGAGGCGCTCAACGCCCTGAACTCCACCCTGCTGGGGGAACTCGCCCGGGCGCTGGACGCCGCGGAGGCCGACGACGCCGTGCGCTGCGTGGTGCTCACCGGCTCGGACCGGGCCTTCGCCGCCGGGGCCGACATCAAGGAGATGAGCGACAAGTCCTACGCGGAGATGTTCAGCCAGAACTTCTTCGCCGCGGCCGCGCGCCGGATCGAGACCTTCCGCAAGCCCATCGTCGCGGCGGTGGCCGGCTACGCCCTGGGCGGCGGCTGCGAACTGGCCATGCTCTGCGACTTCATCATCGCCGCCGACACCGCCAAGTTCGGCCAGCCGGAGATCAACCTGGGCGTCGTCCCGGGCATCGGCGGCACCCAGAGGCTGACCCGCTTCGTGGGCAAGTCCAAGGCCATGGACATGATCCTGACCGCCCGGATGATGGACGCGGCCGAGGCCGAGCGCGCGGGCCTGGTCTCGCGCGTGGTCCCGGCCGACAAACTGCTCGACGAGGCGATGGCCGCCGCGGCGAAGATCGCCGGCCAGTCGCCGCTGGCGGTCTCCATGGCCAAGGAGCTGGTGGACGCCGCCTACGAAACCACGCTCACCGCCGGCGTCGCCCTGGAGCGGCGCCTGTTCCACTCGCTGTTCGCCTTCGAGGACCAGAAGGAGGGCATGGCCGCCTTCGTGGAGAAGCGGAAGCCGAACTTCACCGGGCGCTGACGGGTGCGGCTCCTCGCCTTCGGCGACAGTTTCGTCCTGGGCCAGGGCGATCCCGAGCACCTGGGCTGGGTCGGCCGGGCGCTGCGCGAGCGGGCCGAGGTCACCCTCTACAACCTCGGCGTCCGCGGCGAGACCAGCGCCGACGTCGCCCGCCGCTGGCGGGCCGAGACGGAGCCCCGGCGGGTGGCGGGGGAGACGGCGATCGTCTTCTCCTTCGGCGCCAACGACTGCCACCAGGAGGCCGGCGCCCCGCGCGTGGCCGCCGCCCAGACCCTGCTGAACGCGCGCGCCGTGCTGACCGAGGCCGCCAGTCTGGGCCCCGTGCTGATGGTCGGCCCGCCCCCGATGCCGGACCCGGGGGTCTGCGTCCGGCTGGAGACCCTGAACGAGCACCTGAAGACGCTCTGCGGCCGGCTGCAGGCGCCCTTCATCGACGTCTTCCGGCCGCTGTTCGCCGACGGCCTGTGGAACCGCGAGGCCGGCATGCTGGACGGCGCGCACCCAGGCGCGGGCGGCTACCAGCGGATGGCCGAGCTGGTCGCCGCCCATCCCGCCTGGCGGAGCTTCGCCCGCTCGGGCTGAGGCCCCGGAGGCGGATTTGCGCCTCCCGGCATTGACCCGCAGCCGCCGACCCCGTATATCCGCGCCTCCAATTTGCCCGCCCGGCTCCCGGCCGGGCGCGATCCGTTTTGAAGAGCTTTACGAATGGCCAACACGCCCGGCGCCAAGAAGGCGGTCCGCAAGATCGCCCGCCGCACCGAAATCAACACGGCGCGTCGCTCGCGCGTGCGCACCTTCCTCCGCAAGTTCGAGGAAGCCGTCACTTCGGGTGACGCCGGCGCCGCCAAGGCCGCCTTCGTCCAGGCCCAGTCCGAGCTGATGCGGGCGGTGTCCAAGGGCGTCGTGCACAAGAACACCGGCTCGCGGAAGGTCTCGCGCCTGGCCGCCCGGCTGAAGAAGCTCTCGGCCTAGGCCGGCGGCTTCCGCGGGGGCCGGAAAGGCCCTCCGGCAAACCCAGTTTTCCGATCGGAATTGCCAAAGCAGCGCCCCCGCGGGCGCTGCTTTTTCGTGCCTGAATCTTAGTCGGATATGCGACTCCTGCGGCAGATTCGCTCAAGGCCGGGCCGCCAATTCCGGGTTTCCCTAGGCCCTTCAGGGGGTCTCCGGGAGTCAACGAAAATATCCGCAGAAGGCGCGAAGAATCGCCGTTGACCCTCCGATGCCCCCGACTAATCTCAAGCGTCTTACAGGCGTCTTTCCACTTGATCTCGGGCTAATCGAGACGCCGGCGGAGCACATGCAACCGCCGGGTAAGAGCTTGTGTCTGTTGAAGAAAAGGGCCGGCCAAGGCGTGGGGCCTGGGCCGAGAGGGCGGGGTTGAAGAGGATGGTGAACGGGGGGGCTGCGGGAGCTATGGCTGAAGCGCCGGTCGGTGCGGTCTGGATGAAGACCTGCCAGGTTCTCAAGCGCGAACTCGGCGAAGCGACCTTCGGCTCGTGGCTGGGTCAGGCTGCTCTGCGGGAGACCGGAGACGAGGTGTGCCTGGTGGCGGCGACGGGGGTCGCGCGCGACTGGATCCGCCGGCACGCCTGGCGGCGCATCGGCGAGCTGTGGGCGCAGAACGATCCGCTGGGTCGCCGGCTTGACCTGAAGTCCCGCATGGAGATGGATTCCGCCGGTGCGGTCGCGCCGCCGCCGGCCGCGGCCCCTCGGGCCGCCAACGCGCCGGTGATCACCCCGGAGGTCTTCGAGGTGGAGGCGGAGGCCGCGCCCGTCGCCGCCCGCCAGGGACGCCTGCTGGGCCTGCAGGAGCGCTTCTCCTTCGACACCTTCGTGGCCGGCCCGGCCAACGAGTTCGCCTTCGCCGTGGCCCGGCGGGTGGCCTCCTGGGCCGACGGCCACTTCAACCCGGTGCTGTTCCACGGCCCCTACGGCTTCGGGAAGACCCACCTGCTGAATGCGCTCGCCTGGGAAGCCATGCGCAACGCGCCGGAGAAGCGGGTCGTCTACCTGACCGCCGAGCGCTTCACGACGACCTTCGTGAAGGCCCTGCAGGATCGTCAGACCCAGGCGTTCAAGGACGAGCTCCGCAACGCCGACCTGCTGCTGATCGACGACGTCCACTTCGTGGCCGGCAAGCCGACCACCCAGGAGGAGCTGTTCCACACCCTGATCGCCCTCGTGGAGGATGGCCGCCGCGTGGTGATGACCGCCGACCGCTCGCCCACCGAGCTGTCGGAGATGGAGCCCCGCCTGCGCTCGCACCTGCAGGCCGGCCTGGTCTGCGGCATCGAGCCGGCCGACCGGGCGCTGCGCCTGGGCATCCTGGAGCGCAAACTGGCCACCCTGGCCCAGCAGGGCCGCTTCCTGCCGTCGGCGCGCCCGGACGTGCTGCAGTTCCTCGCCGACCGCTTCACCGACAGCGTCCGCGAGCTGGAGGGCGCCCTGAACACCCTCGTGGCCCGGGTCGGCGCCGATGTGGCCCGCCTGACGCTCGACGAGGCCCAGTCGATCCTGCGGCCGCACCTCTCGTGCAACGAACGGAAGGTGACGGTGGACATGATCCAGAAGACCGTCGCTGAGCACTACAACCTGAAGCAGGCGGACCTGATCAGCGAGCGGCGCGCCCGCGCCGTGGCCCGTCCGCGCCAGGTCGCCATGTGGCTGGCCAAGCAGATCACCACCCGCTCGCTGCCCGACATCGGCCGCCGCTTCGGCGGGCGCGACCACACGACCGTCCTGCACGCCGTGCGCCGCATCGAGTCCCTGAAGGCCGAGGATGCAGGCATCGCGCGCGACCTGGACGTCCTGCTGCGCAAGCTGCGCGGGTAGGAAGAGCTTCGAGGAGAGACGAAGCCGAGGGCCCGCCGCGAGGCGGGCCTTTTTCGTTCGCCCGGATCGGCGCGGAACCCTGACGGACGAGCCGCTGAACAACGCCCGGGACCTGGTGGCGGGCGGCTCCCGGCCTGACCGCCGGCGCCTGCCCGATGGGCAGCCTGGCCGGAACTGCCGTCCGGCCCGGGGCGCGACTACGCCTCCGCCGCGTCAGCCGCTAGGCTGTCTGAGAATTTGAACGGGCGCGAGGGCGGCGTGCTGGAGATCCGCGAAGACGACCTGTCGGGAGCGCCCGTGCGGGCGCTGCTGGCGCTGCACCTGGCCGGCATGCACGCCAATACGCCGCCTGAGCACGTCTTCGCCCTCGATCTCTCCGGGCTGCAGCGGCCCGGGATCACCGTCTGGACGGCCTGGGAGGGGCCGGCGATCGCCGGTGTCGGCGCGCTGAGGGCGCTTGGCGACGACGCGGGCGAGGTGAAGTCCATGCGCACCCATCCCGACCACCTGCGCAGGGGTGTGGCCGCCGCCCTGCTGGAGCGGATCATCGCGGAAGCCCGCGCCCGTGGCTTCACCCGCCTGAGCCTGGAGACGGGCCGGGGGCCCGCCTTCGAGCCGGCGCTGGCGCTCTACCGCCGCCGTGGCTTCCGCGACGGCGCGGCCTTCGCTGACTATGCCCCCTCCGGCTTCAGCCAGTTCCTACACCTGGACCTGTAGGGCACGAAAAAGGGCGGCCGGATCGCTCCGGCCGCCCCTCGTCGTTCGGGCCCTGAGGCCGCGGCGCGCTTAAGCGTCGGCGGTCTCTTCGGCCTTTTCGGTCTTCGACAGGTCCTCGCCGGTCTCCTGGTCGACGACCTTCATGGAAAGGCGGGTCTTGCCGCGGTCGTCGAAGCCCAGAAGCTTCACCTTCACCTGCTGGCCTTCCTGCAGCACGTCCGAGACCTTGCCGACGCGCTCGTTGGAGATCTGGCTCACGTGGACCAGGCCGTCCTTGGCGCCGAAGAAGTTCACGAAGGCGCCGAAGTCGACGATCTTCACGACCTTGCCGGTGTAGATCTGGCCGACCTCGGGTTCCGAGGCGATCGACTTGATCCAGTCCTTGGCGGCCTCGATCTTGGCGGCCTCGGCGGCCGCGATCTTGATCGTGCCGTCCTCGCCGATGTCGATCTTGGCGCCGGTCTTCTCCACGATCTCGCGGATCACCTTGCCGCCCGAGCCGATCACTTCCCGGATCTTGTCGACCGGAATCTTGATGGTCTCGATCTTCGGCGCGAACTCGCCCAGCTCGGCGCGGGGCGCCTCCATGGCCTTGTTCATCTCACCGAGGATGTGATCACGGCCGCCCTTCGCCTGTTCGAGGGCCTTGCGCATGATCTCCTCGGTGATGCCGGCGATCTTGATGTCCATCTGCAGCGACGTGATGCCGTCCGCGGTGCCGGCCACCTTGAAGTCCATGTCGCCGAGGTGGTCCTCGTCGCCCAGGATGTCCGACAGGACCGCAAAGCCGTCCTTCTCGAGGATCAGGCCCATGGCGATGCCGGAGACCGGCTTCTTCAGGGGCACGCCCGCGTCCATGAGGGCCAGCGAGGAGCCGCAGACCGAGGCCATGGAGGACGAGCCGTTGGACTCGAAGATCTCCGAGACCAGGCGGATCGTGTAGGGGAACTCCTCGGCGCTCGGCAGCATCGGGCGGATGGCCCGCCAGGCGAGCTTGCCGTGACCGACTTCACGCCGCCCCGGAGCGCCCATGCGGCCCGTCTCGCCCACCGAGAACGGCGGGAAGTTGTAGTGCAGCATGAACTTCTCGAAGTACTTGCCTTCGAGGGCGTCGATCAGCTGCTCGTCGTCGCCGGTGCCGAGCGTGGCGACCACCAGGGCCTGGGTCTCGCCGCGGGTGAACAGCGCCGAGCCGTGGGCCCGGGGCAGGACGCCCACTTCGCCGACGATCTGGCGGACCTGGTCGACCTTGCGGCCGTCGATGCGCACGCCGGTGTCGAGGATCGAGCGGCGGACGATGTCGGCCTCCAGCTCCTTGAACACGCCGATCAGCTTGAGCGCGTCGATGCCGGCCGGGTTCTCGTCCGACTTGGCGAAGGTCTTGACGGCCTTCTCCTTGGCCGCGGAGAGCGCGGCGTGGCGCTCGGTCTTGCCCATGATCTTGTAGGCGGCGGCCAGGTCCTTGCCGATCGCCTTCTTCACTTCGGCCTTCAGGGCCTCGGTGTCTTCCGGCTGGAAGTCGAAGGGCTCCTTGGCGGCGTGCTCGGCCAGTTCGATGATCGCGTCGATCACCGGCTGCATGCCGGCGTGGGCGAACATCACGCCCTTCAGGACCTCGTCCTCCGACATCTCCTTGATCTCGGACTCGACCATCATGACGGCGTCATGGGTGCCGGCGACCACCAGGTCCATCCGGCTTTCCTTCATCTCGTCGAGCGTCGGGTTGAGGATGTACTCGCCGTCGACGAAGCCGACGCGGGCGCCGGCGATCGGGCCCATGAACGGGGCGCCGGAGAGCACCAGGGCGGCCGAGGCGGCGACCATGGCGACGACGTCGGGATCGTTCTCGAGGTCGTGGGCCAGCACCGTGGTGACGACCTGGACTTCATTCTTGAAGCCCTTGACGAACAGCGGCCGGATCGGACGGTCGATCAGGCGGCTGGTGAGGGTTTCCTTCTGCGAGGGCGCGCCCTCGCGGCGGGGGAAGCTGCCCGGGATCTTGCCCGCGGCGTAGAACTTCTCCTGGTAGTTCACGGTGAGGGGGAAGAAGTCCTGGCCCGGCTTCGCCTGCTTGGCGAAGACGGCGGTGGCCAGCACCATGGTCTCCCCGTAGGTGGCGAGCACCGCGCCGTCGGCCTGACGGGCCATGCGGCCGGTTTCGAGCGTGAGCGTCTTGCCGCCCCACTCGATGGTCTTTCTCTTGATGTCGAACATTCTGGCTTCTTTCTCATCCCGCGGGCGTATTCCCGGCGGGGGCGGACAGGGGATCGGTCTTCCGAAATCCTCTCCAATGAACAGGCGGGGTGAGGATTTCTCTCGAACCCTCGGCGTATGGATGGGCGCCCCAGGCGAAGGGGCGACCCGGGCGCCGCATGGGTCCCCCGGCCTGTTTTCGGAGGAGCGGCAACTTTCTTAAGACCCGCCGGCCCGGCTTTCGCAACCGGGCCTGCGGGCAACTTGGCGTGAGCCGTCTAGCGGCGCAGGCCGAGCGTCTCGATCAGCGCCTGGTAGCGCGCCGGATCGGACTTCTTCAGGTGATCCAGGAGGGACCGGCGCGCGGACACGAGCTTCAGCAGCCCGCGACGCGAGTGGTTGTCCTTCTTGTGGGTCTTGAAGTGCTCGGTCAGGTTCGCGATCCGCTCGGACATGATCGCCACCTGGACCTCGGCGCTGCCCGTGTCCGCTTCGCCGCGGGCATGGGTCTTGATCACTTCAGCCTTACGTTCGGCCGTAATCGACATCGGGTTCGTCTCCGCTCTTTTCAAGATGGAAGACCCGCGAGGGTTCGAGCCGGCCCGCGCGCATCTCGCAGAGGGCGACGACCGAACCGCCCGACATGGCTGAAACGGTGCGCGAGCCCGGCTTGAGCCTGGCTTTCACCGCTTCGACCTGTCGGGGAACGAGAACGATCGACCGTCCCTGCTTCAATCGGAAGGCGTCTTCATCGGTCACGGCCAGCGCCGGGATGTCGTCCAGCGCGGTCTCGACCGGAAGCAATGCCTCCGAATGGCGGGCCTTATGCCCTAAATCCTCAAGCAATTCCAGCGTCACGGCGGACTGCTCGGTGAACGACCCGACGCGGGTGCGCCGCAACTCGCTCACATGGCCGCAGGCGCCCAGCGCCTCGGCCAGGTCGCGGACGATCGCGCGGACGTAGGTGCCCTTGCCGCAGGCGATCTCCAGGGTGACGTGGTCGGGATCGGCGGCGTCCACCACCCGCGCCTCGTGGATCACCACGATGCGGGATTTCAGCTCCACCGTCTCGCCGGCGCGGGCCAGGTCGTAGGCGCGCTCGCCGTCCACCTTGATGGCGGAATAGGCCGGCGGCACCTGCTCGATCTCGCCCACGAAGCGCGGCAGCACCGCCTCCACCTGCGCCAGCGTCGGGCGCACGTCGGACTCGGCCAGGGTTTCCCCCTCCCGGTCGTAGGTGGCCGTGGTGCGGCCCCAGGCGATGGTGAAGCGATAGGCCTTGTCGGCGTCCATCAGGAAGGGGACGGTCTTGGTGGCCTCGCCCAGGGCGATCGGCAGGACGCCGGTGGCCAGCGGGTCCAGAGTGCCTGCGTGCCCCGCCTTCTGGGCGTTGAAGATCCGCCGGATGCGGCTCACCGCGTGGGTGGAGGTGAGGTCGTAGGGCTTGTCGAGGTTCACCCAGCCGGAGACCGCGTCCCCCTTCCTGCGGCGGCCCATCAGTCCTCGTCCTTCCAGCTCTCGGAAGGCTCGTCGGGGGTCAGGTCGCGGCGCACGCGCGGGTCGTCGAACAATCGGTTCATCCGCGCGGCCTCGTTGAAGCTCTCGTCGTGCAGGAACTTCAGGTCCGGGGTGAACTTCAGCTCGATGTGCCGGCCCAGCCGCCCGCGGATGAACTTGGCGTGGCGGTTCAGGCCGCTCACCACCGCCTCGGCATGGGCGCCGCCCAGCGGCTCCACGAAGATTGTGGCGTGCCGCAAGTCGGGGCTCATGCGCACCTCGGTGACGGTCACCGAGACGCCCTCGAGGGCCGGATCGGTGATGTCCTCCTCGCGCAGGATCTCGACGAGGGCGTGGCGGACGAGCTCGCCCGCGCGCAGCTGGCGCTGGGACGGGCCCTGGGCCGCCCCGCGGTTGGTGTGGGAATGACGTGACATGGCCGTGCTTTCGAGTGCCTGGGGCGCGGATCGGACGCGCCGCCTCAGGGGAAGGGCGCGCTTCTAGTGCCCGCGGGAGCCGGCGTCCACCCCTGTTCGGTTCACGCGCCCGTGCGCGCGCGGAAGAAGGCGATGACGTCCTGCTCGGCGCGCTTGGTCTCGCCGTCCTCGCGCAGGTTGATGGTCAGCACCGAATGCGGGTGCGGCAGGCCCCCCGGCCGGGCCTCGCCCGGGTCGATCGTGCGGCCCTCGAAGCGCGGACCGAGCGCCTCGGCGTAGGCGGCGAAGCGCGCGTCGGGCACATGCGGATCGCCGGAGAAGCGCAGGCCGATGACAGTGAGGTCCTCCGCCTCCAGCCGGCGTCGCGCGCAGGCGACCTCGGCGGGCGAGGCGTCGATCCGGGCCCCCCGGGCACGTCCGCCGGGGCCGAGGGTCATCGGCAGGGAAGGCTGGGACAGCACCGGCGCCACCACGGCCGGCTCGGTCATCATCGCCAGGGCGAAGCCGCCGGTGAAGCACATGCCGACGGCGCCCACGCCCTTGCCGCCGCAGTCATGGTGGGCGCGGCGGGCGAGCGCGCGCAGCCAGTCGACGATCGGACTGGACCGGCCGCCGGCCCAGACGTTGAACTCCCGGCGTATGCAGAGTCCGCCGATCATGGTGGCGACGGCGCCCGGATGGGTCGCCGGGCGCCCGGGCACACCGAACAGGCTCGGGCAGTAGACGGTCATCCCGGCCGCCGCCACGCGGTCGGCGAAGCGGATGACGTCGGGGTGCAGGCCGGGCATCTCGTGGATGACGATGACCGCCGGGCCCGCGCCCCGCCGGTAGACGGGCCGCATCCAGGGGCCGTCGGCGAACTCGAACCGCTGGTACGCCGAAAGCGCCGCCTCGTAGCCCATGCCGGCCTCCCCCTTTAGGCAAGCCTAGACCCTAGATGCGCAGCTCCGAAAGCCCGCCCTCGAAGCCGGTCAGCTTCCAGGTGCCCTCCACCTTGGTGAAGGTGAGGAGGCAGGGGCCGTCCTTCTCGCGGGTGGCGCAGACGCGGCCGTCGGGCAGCGGCTTCAGCGCGCCCGAGATGGCCACCGGGCCGGGGATCTTCGTCTGCGGCGTATAGCCGTAGCGCTCTGCCACCAGACGGAAGACCTGCGGCTGGACGAGGGTCTCGCCGGCCAATTCGGCCAGGCTGGGCGCGAGCGCCGCGGCCAGGCCGCCGAACCGCTGGTCCTTGGCCCCCTCCGCCACCAGCTTGGCCTGGATCTCGCGCTTCAGGGCCGCACGGTCGACGTGAGCGTCGAAGGCGGCCTGGTCGTTGTCTCGGATGGACAGCAGCAGGGCGTGCACGTCGGCCGCCGCGTCGAGCTTCTTGCCCGTGGCGCAGCCGGTCAGCGCCAGGGCCGCCATCCCGAGAACGATCGCACGCATGTCCAACTCCGTGGGTTCAGGCTCCTACATAGGAAACAAACGCGGCTACATCACGGCTCCGATTCCGGCGCATGATCGGCGGACATCGACAGAGGAGGCCGCGCCATGGCGCTCGAAGCGCCTGTGTTGGAGACCGATCGCCTGGTGCTCCGGCCGTTCACGCCGGATGACTACGAGCTGCTGGCCGACCTGCATTCCGACCCCGAGGTGCAGCGGTACATCGGCGGGCCCTGGCCGCGTGAGGCGATCCAGGGCCGGCTCGACGCCTATGTCGCCGATCAGGCGAAGTACGGTTTCTCGAAGTGGAAGGCCCATCTGCGCGACGGGACGTTCGTGGGACGCTGCGGCGTCTCCTATTGGGCCCGCAAGGGGGAGTTCGAGCTGGGTTACAGCTTCCGCCGCATCGCCTGGGGGCGGGGGCTGGCCACCGAGGCGGCCCGGGCGGTCGCGGCGCGGTTCTTCGAACTCAGCACAGAGCCGCGCCTGCACGGCTTCACGGCAGTCGAGAACCTGGGTTCGCGCCGGGTGCTGGAGCGGATAGGCATGCGCCACACGGGCGACGAGGACCTCGGCCTCGGCGGCCTGAGCGCGCTCTACCTGATGGAGCGGCCCTGACAGCAGGAAGCCCCGGAGGGTCGCTCCGGGGCTTCGAACCTTCCGCGGCGAAGCGGCGGCCTAGAGGCTCCGCTTGACCTCCTCGAGGGTGAAGCACTCGATGGTGTCGCCCGCCTTGATGTCCTGGAAGCCGGCGAAGTGCATGCCGCACTCCTGGCCCGACTGGACCTCGTTGACCTCGTCCTTGAAGCGCTTGAGCGTCTGCAGGGTGCCGAGCTCGAGCACCACCACGTCCTGGCGGATGATCCGGACGCGGGCGCCCTTGCGGACCACGCCGTCGGTGACGCGGCAGCCGGCCACGCGGCCCACCTTGGTGATGTCGAAGACCTGCAGGACTTCGGCGTTGCCCAGGAAGGTTTCGCGCTGGATCGGAGCCAGCATGCCCGAGAGCACGCCTTTGATGTCGTCGATCAGGTCGTAGATGATCGCGTAGTAGCGGATCTCCACGCCCTCGCGCTCGGCCAGGTCGCGCGCCTGCTTGGAGGCGCGGACGTTGAAGCCGAGGATCGGCGAGCCGGCGCCCTTGGCCAGCATCACGTCGCTCTCGCTGATCGCGCCCGCGCCCGACAGGATGATCCGCGCGCGGACCTCGTCCGTGCCCAGCTTGTCGAGCGAGGCCACGATGGCCTCCGCCGAGCCCTGCACGTCGGCCTTGATGATGACCGGCAGCTCGGAGACCTTCTTGTCGGCGAGCTTGGCCATCATGTCCGCGAGCGAGGCGCCCTGGACCGGAGCCCCGGCCTTCTCGCGCTTCACGCGGGTGCGGTATTCGGTCAGTTCCCGGGCGCGCGCCTCGTTCTCCACGACCGCGAAGGGCTCGCCGGGATCCGGCGTGCCGTCGAGGCCGAGGATTTCCACCGGCACCGAGGGGCCGGCGGCGTCGAGCTGTTCGCCGCGCTCGTTGAGCAGGGCGCGCACGCGGCCGAAGTTGGAGCCCGCCACGACGATGTCGCCGCGCTTCAGGGTGCCGCGCTTGACGAGCACCGTGGAGACGGCGCCGCGGCCGCGATCCAGCTTCGCCTCGATCACCACGCCGTCGGCGGTGCGGTCGGGGTTGGCCTTCAGGTCAAGGATCTCGGCCTGCACCAGGATGTTCTCGATCAGGTCGTCGAGGCCCATCTTCTGGGTCGCAGAGACTTCCACGGCCTGGGTCTCGCCGCCGAGGCTCTCGACCACGATCTCGTGCTGCAGCAGCTCGTTGATCACGCGCGTGGGGTCGGCGTCCGGCTTGTCGATCTTGTTGATCGCCACGATGATCGGCGCGCCCGCGGCCTTGGCGTGATTGATGGCCTCGATCGTCTGCGGCATGACGCCGTCGTCGGCGGCCACCACCAGGATCACGATGTCGGTCACGTTCGCGCCGCGCATCCGCATGGCGGAGAAGGCGGCGTGGCCCGGGGTGTCGAGGAAGGTGACCTTCTGGCCGTTCTCCAGCCGCACCTGGTAGGCGCCGATGTGCTGGGTGATGCCGCCGTGCTCGCCCGACACCACGTCGGTGGAGCGCAGGGCGTCGAGCAGCGAGGTCTTGCCGTGGTCGACGTGGCCCATGACGGTGACGACCGGGGGCCGCGGCTCCAGGTGATCGTCGAGATCCTCGGCGCCGATGAAGCCCTCTTCGACGTCGGCTTCCGAGACGCGCTTCACGGTGTGGCCGAACTCGGTGGCCACCAGCTCGGCGGTGTCGTTGTCGATGACGTCGTTGATCTTCAGCATCACGCCCTGACGCATCAGGAACTTGATGATCTCGACGCCCCGGATGGCCATCCGGTTGGCCAGCTCGCTGACCGTGATGACGTCGGGAATGACGACTTCGCGGGCCACGCGCGCCACTTCCTGGACGCCGCCCTTGCGCTTCTCCCGCTCGCGTTCACGCGCCCGGCGCACGGAGGCGAGCGAACGCATCCGCTCGGCGCCCTCGGCGTCGCCGGCGACGGTCTGGATGGTCAGGCGACCTTCGCGTCGGGTCGGCGCGCCCTTGGCGCGGCTGATCGCCTTGCCGGGGCCGGCGTCGCGGCGGCGGTCGTCCTCATCGGGACGGCGGTCCATGACCGCGCCGCCGGGCCGCGGGGCCTGGCGGGCGGCGCGCTGCACTTCCGGCGTGGCCGGCGGAGCGGCCGGGCCGACGCGCGGGCCGCGGGGGCCGGCGCCGGGGCCGCGGGGGCCGTCGCGCGGACCGGTCGGACGCGGCGCGAGCGCCGAATAGCGGACGGTGCCGCCGCCTTCCGGACGCGGACCCCGGTCGCCGTCGCGCGGCGGACGGGAGTCGCCGCCCGGACGCGGGCCGCGGTCGTCGCGCGGCGGACGCGCGTCGGGGCGCGGCGCGCGCTGGTTGAAGCTGGCGCCTTCGAACCGGCCGCTGGAGGGCGGGCGGTAGGTGGTGGTGCTCGGCCGGTCGTCACGACGGTCCGGCGAGGGCTGGTAGGTGCGGGTCTGGCCGGCGCCGGTGGGGCCGCGCGGCGCGTCGGCGCGCGGAGCGGCCTGCGGCGGCGGGGCGGCCGGTCGCGGCGTCTGAGGCGGCGGCGGAGCCGCGGCGGCCGGCGGGGCCGGAGCGACGGCGGCCGGCGGGGCCGGAGCGACGGCGGCCGGAGGCGGCGCGACGGGCTCGGCCGGAGCCGGCGTGGGGGCCGGAGGCGGCGGCGCGGCGGCCTGCTGTTCGGCGGCGCGGGCGCGGGCGGCCGCTTCGGCCTCGGCGCGGGCGCGCTCCTCGCGGGCGCGGCGCTCCGCCTCCTGCGCGGCCTGCTGCTGGCGGGCGAGCTCGATCGCCCGGGCGCGCGCGGCGCGCTCCTCGGGCGACAGCCCGTCGCCGGGGGCGCCGGCGGGGCCGCCCTGGCGCGGGGTGGACGGGCCCTGCGGCCCGCGGGTGTCGAAGACGCGCTTCTCGGCGGACGACGGCGCGGCGAGGTTCCCGCCGGCCGGCGCGTGGGTGCGCGGCCGCTTGGTCTCCACGACCACTGTCTTCGAACGGCCGTGGCTGAAGCTCTGCTTCACCGTGCCGGCGCTGACCGATCCGGCCCCGCGGGGCTTGAGGGTCAGGGGCTGGCGTCCGCCCGGGGCGGAGGGTCGGCCGTTGTTGTTCTCGTCGCTCATGCGCTCGCTTTACTCACCGGCCGGCGGATCCGGCCAAACGGATAATCGAATAGAGGCGCCCGGGGCTTGGGGGCCCCGTTCGCCTCAAGGCTCCTCGCGCCAACTCTCAGGAAGGAGCGGACTAAAGCCCGCCAGCCGATGGACGTCCTGGGCCCAACGATCGGCGGCTCGCCCCGCAAGGAAGGCGGTGTGTATCACATTCTCCAGTCCCAAGGCCAAACCCAATTCGGACGCCGTGAAGACGCCGACCAGGCCGGGCGGGCGGGACTGTCTGCGGGCTTGCGCCCAAAGCTTGCGGCGGCCGTCCGCGGCGCCGTCCGACGCCTCGATCAGCCAGGCGGCCTTGCCGGACTGGATGGCGGCGGAAACCTTCTCGAAGCCCGAGGTAAGGTCGCCGCCCTTCCGTGCAAGACCCAGGGCCGACAAAACCCGCCGCCGGAGCAGGGATTCCACCTGGTCGGCGAGGTCCGGCGGGGCCTGGAGCTTCGCCTTGGCGGCGCGGCTGAACAGGCCCTTCCTGGCCGCGGTCTCCACGGAGGCGCGGTCGGCCGCGACCCAGAGGCCGCGGCCAGGCAGCTTGCGCGCCAGGTCGGGGACGACGGCGACGCCGTCCGGTCCGGGCACGAACCGGATCAGGCGCGCCTCCTCCATCACCTCGCCGGAGACGATGTCCCGCCGCTCACGGGCGGCTTCGGCCAGGGTTCGAGCCTCAGATGCGCTTTCCATGAGCGGGCACCTTCCTACCGCTCATTCCCGCGAAGGCGGGAACCCAGGGTTTGTTCGTTGCGGCGCAAGGACCGGAACCTCGTCGAAGGTGAAACTCAGGAACGGAAAACGCTTGGACCCCCGCTTTCGCGGGGGTGAGCGGAGTCTGGGTTACGCGTCGCGCGCCTCACCGGCCATTTCGGCTTCGGCGTAGGCTTCGGAGTCCTCGATGGGCTCCTCCTCGATCTCCGGCTCCGGCGGCGCCTCGACCCAGCCCATGGCCACGCGGGCGCGCATGATCAGGGTCTCGGCGTCCTGCGGATCGAGGCCGAAGCTCTCCAGGATGCCGGCCTCGCGGACGCGCTCCCCGTTCTTGGTCTCGAACCAGCCGCGGAGGTCGTCGGGCACCAGGCCGGCGAAGTCCTCGACGGTCTTCACGCCGCCTTCGCCCAGGGCGACGGCCATGGGCAGGGTGACGCCTTCGATCTCCAGCACGGCGTCCTCGACGCCCAGTTCGCGGCGCTTGGCGTCGTACTCGGCGGCTTCCTTCTCGAGGTAGTCGCGGGCGCGGGCCTGGATCTCCTCGGCGGTGTCCTCGTCGAAGCCCTCGATGGCGGCGACTTCCGAGTTGTCCACGTAGGCCACGTCCTCGACGGTGGCGAAGCCTTCGGTGACCAGCAGCTGGGCGATGACCTCGTCCACGTCCAGGGCTTCCTGGAACAGCGCCGTGCGCTCGGTGAACTCGCGCTGGCGGCGCTCGCTCTCCTGGCTCTCGGTCATGATGTCGATCTGCCAGCCGGTCAGCTGCGAGGCCAGGCGGACGTTCTGGCCGCGGCGGCCGATGGCGAGCGACAGCTGCTCGTCCGGCACCACGACTTCGACGCGCTCGTCCTCCTCGTCCATGACGACCTTGGAGACCTCGGCGGGGGCGAGCGCGTTGACGATGAAGGTCGCCTCGTCCTGGCTCCACTGGATGATGTCGATCTTCTCGCCCTGCAGCTCGGCGACCACCGCCTGCACGCGGGAGCCGCGCATGCCGACGCAGGCGCCGACCGGATCGATGGAGCTGTCGTTGGAGACCACGGCCATCTTGGCGCGGCTGCCCGGGTCGCGGGCCACGGCGCGGATCTCGATGACCCCGTCGTAGACCTCCGGCACTTCCTGGGCGAACAGCTTGGCCATGAAGCCGCCGTGCGCGCGGCTGAGCAGGATCTGCGGGCCCTTGGTCTCGCGGCGGACGTCGTAGATGTAACAGCGGATCCGGTCGCCGATGTTGAAGTTCTCGCGCGGGATCGACTGGTCGCGGCGCATGATGCCTTCGCCGCGGCCGAGGTCGACGACCACGTTGCCGTATTCGACGCGCTTCACCGTGCCGTTCACGATCTCGCCGACGCGGTCCTTGTACTCCTCGTACTGGCGCTCGCGTTCGGCCTCGCGGACCTTGCCCGTCACCACCTGGCGGGCCATCTGGGTCTGCACCCGGCCGAACTCGAAGGGCGGCAGGATCTCCTCGTAGGCCTTGCCCACGAAGGCGTCCTTGTCGGTGCGCTTGGCGTCCGACAGGCGGAGGACGCCGGCGGGCTCTTCCACCGGGATCTCCTCGCCGTCCTCGCCTTCCGTCATGCCAAAGGTGGCGTCGTCGGCGACCACGGTGACCACGCGCTTGACGGTCGTCTCGCCGGTCTTGGGGTCGATCTTGACGCGGATGTCGTGCTCGGCGCCGTAGCGCGAGCGCGCGCCCTTCTGGATCGCCTCCTCGATCGCCTCGATGACGATCTCCTTGTCGATCGACTTCTCGCGGGCGACCGCCTCGGCGATCTGGAGGAGTTCAAGCCGGTTGGCGGAAATGCCGGTCAGGCTCATGGGTGGGTCCTTCTACTCGGAAGTCGTCTGTTGTTGTTCGGCCGCGAGGCGGGCGGCGCGGATGTCGGCGCCCCGCTTCATCAGCTCGTCGGAAAGCACCAGCTTGGCCTCGGTGATCCAGGCGAAGGGGACGAGCGCCGTCTCCGCCTCGCCGTCGAGGTCGATGGCCACCTGGTCGCCCTCGACGCCGGCCAGCACGCCCTTGAAGCGCTTGCGGCCCTCGGCGAGGCGGTCGAGTTCGAGGCGGGCCTCGTAGCCCTCGAAGGTCTCGAAGTCCTTCAGCCGGGTGAGCGGCCGGTCGACGCCCGGCGAGGAGACCTCGAGGACGTACTCGCCGGAGATCGGGTCGGCGGCGTCCATGACCTCGGAGATGGCCCGCGAGAGGCGCGCGCAGTCCTCGACGTTCATGTCGCCGTCGGACGGCCGCTCGGCCATGATCTGCAGGCGCCGCTGCTCGCTGCCGCCCATCAGGCGCAGCCGGACGATCTCGTAGCCCGCGGCCTCGGCGACGGGGTCGAGCAGCTCCAGGAGCTTCAGGTCTTCTGCGGTCTTCCCGCGCATGGCCGAGCTTGGCCTCCGGCAAAGAAAAAAGCGGCCGGGCCGGAGCCCGCCGCTTGAAAGCGCCATCCAGCGCTATCAGCGATGTTGGCGGGGAATATAGCGGGGGATCAGGGGTTTGTCAGCCCTCTGGATTCGACGGCGCGGCGGGCCGCCCGCGAACGCGGGCGCCCGCCCTTCGCCCTACCTCACCACCGACACCCGGACGAAGGCGCTGCGGCCCGTCCCCGGCAGGCGCGAGCCCAGGGGAACGTCGGAGCCGGCGATCTGATTGTGGCCGGCCAGGTGGTCCGAATAGCGGCGGTCCAGGAGGTTCTCCACCCCGGCCGACAGACGCACGCCGTCGGCCACCCGCCAGTCGCCGGACAGGCTGAACAGGGCGTAGCCGCCGGTGCGGTGCTCCGAGTTGGCGCGGGAGACCTTGCCCTGGTCCGCGACCACGCGGGTCTCGGCCGTGACGCTCCAGCGCTCGGCGTCATGACTGAGGGCGGCCGTCAGGCTGGGCGGGGACACCCGGTAGAGGTTGTCCGCGACGTCCGGGCGTTCGCCACGGACATAGGACGCCACGCCGTCGAGCCGCCAGCCCCCGTCGAGCCGGACGCCCGCGGCCATGTCCAGGCCGTAGAGCCGGGCGTCGACGTTGGCGAAGCGCAGCGGCGTGGGATCGCCGCTCATGGCGGCGACGCGCTCCTGCAGGGTGTCGGGCACGCCGGGCGTGGCGTCGAAGGCGACGCCCTGGATGTAGTTGTCCACCTCGCGGAGGAAGACAGTCGGGCGGATGTAGGCGCGAGCGTCCGCATAGTCGAAGCCTGCCTCGGCGATCCAGGCGACCTCCGGCTCCAGGTCGAGGTCGCCGACGTAGATGTTGCCGTCGGCGAGGCCGCCGCTGGTGCTGGTGGGCAGCCAGCCGAACCGCTCCACATAGCCGGCGACCCGGGTCTTGCGCGCCAGGGTGAGGCGCCAGGAGAGGCCTTCGCGGGGCGGCGTCCAGACGCGGGCCACGGCGTCGAGCGTGATGTCCTCGCGTCGGCGGTCGGCGGCGTTGAAGGCCTGGGCCAGCATCACCGGCCCCGCCGCCACGGCCGGGCCGGTGACGGCGCGGCCCGCCTCGGTCTCGTGCCGGTCCGCCCGCAGGCCGAATTCGCCCTCGAAGACGCCCAGTGGCCCGGTCCACTCTGCATAGGCGCCGGCCCGGCGGTTCCCGACGTCGGGCAGGGTCACGACGAGGAAGGCGGGGTTCATCGGGTTGCCGATGAAGACGTTGCGATCCTGGTCCTCCAGGTCGGCGCCGACCCTCAGCCGGCCGCCGGCGACAGGGCCAGACACGGCGGCCTCGGCCGAGCGGGTGACCGCCTCCGCCAGGGCCTCCCGCCGCTCCATGGCGCCGGGCGCCGGGCGCAGGTCGAAGTTGTTCATCGCGTGGTCGACCTCGGCGTAGCTGAGCGCCGCCTCGAGCCGCAGGTCGCCGTGGGATCCGACGTAGCCGAGCCGCGCGAAGTCCGCGTCGAAGTAGCGGATGTCCATCGGGAACGGCGGGTTGCCGGTGGGAGCCGTGTGCTGGCGGCGCAGGTCGAGCGCGAACTCGTGACCGCCGGACCTGCCGCCGGCCGACAGGCCATGGACGCTGCGCTCGTAGCGCGAGGCGCGGATCGTCCCGCCGGGGAATTCGGCGTCCCGGCCCCGTTCGTACGAGCCCAGCAGGTTCGCGCGCCAGTGACCGGTCGCCACGCCCACGATGCCGCCGGCCGCGTGGCTGTCGTCGGCGGTGCGGGTCTCCGCGCTCAGGTCGTAGGCCAGGCGGACATCGGTCCCGTCGCCGAAGCCCACGCGCTTGAACACCGCGTTCATCCCGCCGGCCAGGCCCGGTCCGTTGCGGACCGGGCTGACGCCGCGATCCACCTCCAGGGCGGCCAGCAGGGCGGTCGGTGCATAGTGGAAGGGCGGGTCCATGAGGTTGGGCCCGCCCGAGGCGAACCTCTGGCCGTCCACACGCAGGTTGAGCCGGTGACCGAACAGGCCGCGGTACTGGGCCTGGCCCGACAGCGCCCCGTTGCCGACCCGTGCGCCGCCCGGGATGCGGGCGAGGAGGGCTGTGGGATCGGGGCCCTCGATGGGCCGCGGCGCGGCCGTGTCGAGGAGGGCGGTGGTCGTGGTCGCCCGCGGCGCGGTGACCACGATGATGTCCACCAGCGGCGTATCCTGGGCGAGGGCGGGGGCAGCGACGAGGGCGGCGAGCGCAGCCGTGGCGAGGAGACAAGGTTTCATGATGATGCAGTCCCTGGCGCGCCGTCGGGCGCGTCCATTTCAAGCGTGCTGAGGCCGGACCACGGCGGCCGCGGTCCGGTGCGGAACCGCTCGCGCGAGGGCGCGGCGGGTCAGGTCGGCAGGTTGGGGGGACCGCGGGCAGGGAGCGGCGGCGCGGCGAGGCCGCGGCCGGGCGCGAGATGGACCAGGGGTCGCGGCGCGATGGCCTGGAAGCTCGCGAACTCGACGAGGTCGGGCGCGACGAGACCGGGCGGCGGCGCGAACTGGGCGGCGGCGGCGAACGCGCAGGGCGCGCCGTCCGCGGGCTGTCCCCCTGGCTGGCCGTCGGGATCGGACGCTTCGCCGCTGGGCGCGCCCGCGTCGACCGTGACCATGCCCTGTGCGGTGCAGAGCACCAGCGGGAACGGCGTGTGGTGGACGGGCCCGGCCACCATGAAGCCAGGCGGCACGAGGACCTTCAGCACGACCGCGAGGCAGGCCAGGACGAGCCAGAGGCCGGGGACGTTCCGTTTATGGCGTAAGGCGAAGCTCACGCGGGGTTCCTACCGCAAGGCCGGGTCGCTGTCTTCCGCGCGCTTCAGCGCACTCTCCGGAGGCTACCCGCCTCGAAAGGCGGGCGTCGCCTCAACGGTTTCGACCGGGGACCTTTACTCCCGGCGGGAGTTCGCCCACAGAGCCGGCCTCTTCCTTTTGTGTGTCTTCCCGAAAGGCCAGCTCCCCATGGACCTCTCCAAGATCCCCGTCGGCGAGAACCCGCCGTACGACGTCAACGCCGTCATCGAGATCCCGCAGGGCGGCGAGCCGGTGAAGTACGAGCTGGACAAGGAGTCCGGCGCGATCTTCGTCGACCGCTTCCTGCACACGGCGATGTTCTATCCCGGCAACTACGGCTTCATCCCGCACACCCTGGCCGACGACGGCGACCCGATGGACGTCATCGTGGTGGGGCCGACGCCGGTGGTGCCGGGCGCCATCATCCGCTGCCGTCCGGTGGGCGCGCTGATCATGCGCGACGAGGCGGGCGGCGACGAGAAGATCCTCGCCGTGCCGGTGGACAAGCTCCACCCGTTCTACCTGGGCGTGGATTCCTGGCGGGCCCTGCCCACCATCCTGACCGAGCAGATCGCCCACTTCTTCAAGCACTACAAGGACCTGGAGAAGGGCAAGAGCGTCGAGATCGTCCGCTGGGCCGACGCCGCCGAGGCCGGCGAGCTGATCAAGGCCTCGATCGAGGCCTACAAGGGCTAAGGCCTCAGGTCCGCACGAAGTCCAGGAACACCGGGGCGCAGTCGCCGAGGCGCTTCTCCTCGTAGCGGGTGGTGACGTGGTCGGCGGGCGGAGTCCGCCAGTCGGCCGCGCGGTCCGCCGCCCAGCGGAAGGCGGGATTGGCCGTTAGCCGCTCCAGGCTCCAGTCCACATAGTCCGCCCAGTCGCTGGCGAAGCGCAGCTTCCCCCCCGGCTTCAGCACGCGCGCCAGCTCGGCCACGACGTCCGCCTGCAACAGGCGGCGCTTGTGGTGGCGCGCCTTGGGCCAGGGGTCAGGAAAGAGGATGAACACCCGGTCGAGGCTCGCGTCCGGCAGGTGGGACAGGAGCTCGCGGGCGTCGCCGTCCTTCACCCGCACGTTCGTCAGGCCCTGCTCGTCGATGTGGCGGAGCGCGCTGGCCACCCCGTTCTGGAAGGGCTCGGCGCCCAGGATGAGGACGTCGGGATGCTTCGCCGCCTGGGCGGCCATGTGTTCGCCGCCGCCGAAGCCGATCTCCAGCCACGCCTCCCGGGCCTCGGGCATGAGCGCGCGAGGGTCGAACGGTTCGGCGGGCATGCGGATCTGCGGCAGCAGGGTGTCCATCAGGGCGGCCTGGCGCGGCTTGATGGCGCGCGACTTGATGCGGCCGAAGGACCGGAGCGGCGGGTGGGCGTCGGACATGGGGGTGGGCTCTATCCCAGGGCGCGGCTGGCGGCGAGGGCCGCGATGACGGCGAAGGCGATCCAGACGAAGATCACGGCCGCCGCGGCCCAGCGGCTCACCGGCCGGCCGGCGGCCGCCTCGGCGGCGGCGCGGTGCTCGGCCAGCACCTCGCGGGGGATCAGTCTCAGCGCGAGCCAGAGGCCGAGCGGGACCAGCAACAGGTCGTCGAGATAGCCCAGCACCGGAACGAAGTCCGGGATCAGGTCGATGGGCGAGAAGGCGTAGGCCGCCACGCCGACCGCCACCACCTTGGCGTACCAGGGCGTGCGGGGGTCGCGGGCGGCGAGCCAGACGGCGTGGGCGTCGCGCTTCAGGGCGCGCGCCCAGCGCCGCAGGGCGTGGATCAGGCCAGGCCCTTGAGGGACTCCACCAGGTCGGTCTTCTCCCAGGAGAAGCCCCCCTCGTTGTCAGGCGTGCGGCCGAAGTGGCCGTAGGCCGCCGTGCGGGCGTAGATCGGCCGGTTGAGGCCCAGGTGCTCGCGGATCGCGCGCGGCGTGGCCCCGCCGATCAGCTCGGGCAGCGCCAGCTCCAACTTGGTCGGGTCGATCTCGCCGGTCTCGTGGAGATCGACGTAGAAGCTGAGCGGCTCGGCGACGCCGATGGCGTAGCTGATCTGGATGGTGCAGCGCCGGGCCAGGCCCGCGGCGACCACGTTCTTCGCAAGGTAGCGGCAGGCGTAGGCGGCCGAGCGGTCCACCTTCGTCGGGTCCTTGCCGGAGAAGGCGCCGCCGCCGTGCGGGGCCGCGCCGCCGTAGGTGTCGACGATGATCTTGCGGCCCGTGAGGCCGGCGTCGCCGTCCGGGCCGCCGATCTCGAAGCGGCCGGTGGGGTTCACGTGCCACTTGGTCTTCTTGGTGATCAGGCCGGCCGGGAAGATGCTCTCCACGTAGGGCCGGATCTCCGCCTCGATGCGCTTGGGCGTGGCCATGTGCAGGCCGAGGCGCTTCTTGTGCTGGGTGGAGACGACGATCTGCAGCACCTCGACCGGGCGGCCGTTCTCGTAGCGCAGCGTGACCTGGCTCTTGGCGTCTGGCTCCAGCACGGCGCACTCGCCCGAGTGGCGGACCTCCGCCAGGCGGCGCAGGATGTTGTGCGAGAACTGCAGGGTGGCCGGCATCAGCTCCGGCGTCTCGTCGCAGGCGTAGCCGAACATGATGCCCTGGTCGCCGGCGCCCTCGTCCTTCTTGTCGGAGGCGTCCACGCCCTGGGCGATGTGGGCCGACTGCTCGTGCAGGTGGCAGGCGAACTTCGCCTTCTGCCAGTGGAAGCCCTTCTGCTCGTAGCCGATGTCCTTCACCGCGGCGCGGACCTTGGGTTCGAGGCTGCGGACGATCTCCTTGGTGAGCGCCTTGTTCTCGGCCTTGGAGCCGCCCGGGCGGCCGGCGCGAACTTCGCCCGCCAGCACGATCCGGTTGGTGGTCACCAGCGTCTCACAGGCCACCCGGGCCTCGGGCTCGACGCTCAGGAAGGCGTCGACCACGGTGTCGGAGATCCGGTCGGCGACCTTGTCCGGGTGGCCTTCGGACACGCTCTCGCTGGTGAAGATGTAGTTGGAACGGCTCAAGGACGGGCTCCGGAAAGGAACTGAGGCGCCGCCCCCCGGCGGGCGCCCGGCTACGAGGTCCGAAAGCCTATAAAGAAATCTTTATGTCCCGCCAAGCGCCCCGTCGGCGGCGCGGCGTCGCGCCCCCCACCCGCGGCTGCCGTCGCGGGGGCCTCAGGCGCCGGTGACGGCCGGATCGTCCGCCATGATGCGGACCAGCTCCAGGATCTTGCGGCGCACGCGGGGCTGTCCGATCCGCGGAAACGTCTGCGCCAGCTCCATGCCCTCGGGCGTCAGCAGGAAGTCCTGCACGGTCTCGCTGGACGGGCCGTTGGAGCCGCGGGCGCCGGAGCCCTCGGCCAGCCCCTCGTAGAAATAGGCCACCGAGGTATCGAGGGCGCGCGCCATCTCCCACAGCTTGGACGCGCTCACCCGGTTGGCGGCGCGCTCGTATTTCTGCACCTGCTGGAAGGTCAGGCCGATGGACTCCGCCAGCTTCTCCTGGCTGACGCCCAGTTCCTTGCGGCGCATCCGGATGCGCAGTCCCACGTGACGGTCCACGGGATTGGGGCCGTGGTCGGGATCGGCGAGCTTGTCCATGCCGCTCATTACCCAAGCTTCCTGGGAAGGGGAACAGGTTGACGGCCCTGTCACCTTATTTCGGTCGGCGAACCCGGTACGCGATGGCGGGAAGCGCTGACGCCAGCAGAAGAAGGATAAGGGGCAGGTCTCCAACCCGTCCGTAGACGGTTGGTTTCAAGGCGGCCGGAAGCTGGGCGTCGATGACGCCGAGCTCGCCCAGGCCGAGCCGGGCGCCGGGCTGGATCCGTCCGTAGGCGTCGATCACGGCGGAGACGCCGGTGGGTGTCGACCGGACGATCGGCAGGCCCTCCTCGATCGCCCGGTAGCTGGCCAGGTTCAGGTGCTGCAGCGGACCGCTGGTCTGGCCGAACCAGGCGTCGTTGGAGACATTGAGGATCCAGGCCGGCCGGACGCCGCTCCTCAGGGCGCCCGAGCGGGTGAACCCCGGGAACAGCGCCTCGTAGCAGATCAGCGGCTGGACCGCGGGCACGCCCCACGGCGCGACCGGGGCCGGCGGCGCGCCGGCGGTGAAGTCCTCCGGCATGTGCACGAGACTGCGGAAGCCGACCTTGGTGGCGAGTTCGCCGAGCGGAATGTACTCGCCGAATGGCACCAGCCGGTGCTTGTCGTAGACGCCGGTGACCCGCAGGCCGTCGGCCTCACGCCGCAGGGCGACCAGGGCGTTGAAGTAGCGCGCGTCGCCGTCGGCTGTGACCTCCGCGCGGTTGGCGCCCATCAGCAGGGTCTGGCCCTCGGTCAATCCGGCGACCAGCCGCGGGCCGTAGGGCGAACCCGGGGCCAGCAGCTCATCGATCACCGCCGGCAGGGCGCCCTCGGGCCAGACGACGATCTCCGGCGGCCGGGCCGCAGGTTTCCGGGAAAGGCGCAGGTAGGTGTCGAAGATCAGGTCGAGGTTCTCCGGACGCCACTTGTCCTTCTGGTCGATGTCGGCCTGGACGATGCGGATCAGGGGGGCCTCGGCGGCCGGTTTCACGGCGTTGGAGAGCCGCCCGAGGCCGAAGGCGTAGAGACAGGCCAGCGCGCCGACGAAGGCGGCGGCGGCCAGGGCCCGGACCTTGCGGTCGAGGGGATCGAACAGGACGGCGGGCGCCGCGGCGATGGCGACGGTCAGCCAGGTGAGGCCGTAGGCGCCGACGACGGCGGCGGCCTGCGAGGGCGGCGAGCCCGCGGCCCAGCTCTCGCCCGGCAGGTTCCAGGGGAACCCCGTGAAGATGTGGCCGCGCACCCACTCCAGCAGCGAGAAGGCGCCGGCGAAGACGAAGACCCGAGACAGCCGCCAGCGCGCCTCGGGCCGTGGGCCGAGCAGGCGGTAGAGCAGGGCGGCCAGACCCCAGAACAGCGCCAGGCCGCCGGCCATGAGGATCAGGGCGAAGGGGGCCATCCAGCCGTGGACGGCGGCGTCGACGAGGAAGGCCTCCACCACCCACCAGACGCCGATCGCGAAATAGCCGACGCCGGCCAGCCAGCCACGGAAGAAGGTCGAGCGCAGCGGCCGGGGCGTCTCGGCGTCCAGCATGTTGAGGATCAGCGCATAGCCCAGCAGCCCCGGCAGGACGCCGAACGGCGGGTGGGCGAGGCCGGCGGCGAGGCCGGCGCTCAGCGCCCACAGACGCACCGCCCAGGGCGAGAGTCGGCTGACCACGGGCTCAGGCCTGCGCGGCGGCGGCGCGGCGGACGCGCACCCGTTTCACGCGCCGCGGGTCGGCGGACAGGACGTCGATCATGAAGCCGCCCGGGTGCTCGATGCGCTCCCCGCGCTGGGGCACGCGGCCGGCGAGGGTGTTCACGAGGCCGGCGACGGTGTCGATCTCCTCGTCCACCTCCTCGGGGGCCAGGTCGACGCCCTCGCCGATGGCCGTCTCCAGGTCCTCGAGCGGCGTGCGGGCGTCGACCACCCAGCCCTGCTCGTCCTCGACGATCGGCGCGACGCCGTCGTCCCCCTCCTCGTCGTGCTCGTCCTCGATCTCGCCCACCAGGGTCTCCAGCAGGTCCTCGAGGGTCACCAGGCCGTCGGCGCCGCCGAACTCGTCGATCACCAGGGCCATGTGGCTGTGCCGGCTGCGCATCATGGCCAGCAGCTCGGCGGCGCGCATGGACGGCGGCACATAGAGCAGGGGCCGAACGAGCTGGTAGCGGCCCATGAGGATCTGGTCCTCGGGCTTCGGCCGGCGCGTCTTGCGGGCCAGGAGCTTGAAGACGTCCTTCACGTGGATCACGCCGACGGGCTCGTCGATGGTCTCCCGGTAGACGGGCATGCGGCTGTGCTCGGCCTCGACGAACCGCGCCACCACCTCGGCGAAGCTGCAGGAGCGGTCGATGGCCACGATGTCGGCGCGCGGCTTCATCACGTCCTCCACGCGCAGGTCCTGGAAGGCGCGGGCCTGGCTGACCAGTTCGCCGGTCGCCTGGGCGATCGGTTCGGACGGGCCGCGCTCCGGCGGCGCGGCCGGGCCCCGGAAGAGGTTGAAGAGCCCCATCAGTCCCCGACGGCGGGGCTCGGGACTACTCGGAGGGTCAGGGTCGGTCATGGTCTCCCTCGCCGGCCGCGTAGGGGTCAGGAATCCCCAGTCCGGCCAGGACGACACGTTCGAGGCCTTCCATCGCTTCGGCCTCCGCTTCGGTCATGTGGTCGTATCCTAGTAGGTGGAGCACCCCGTGCGCCACCAGATGCTGCAGGTGGTGGGCCAGCGGCTTGCCCTGCTCGGCAGCCTCGCGCGCACAGACGCCATAGGCCAGCGCCACGTCGCCCAGGTGCTTCTCCGGGTTCGGCGGCGCCGGAAACGACAGCACGTTGGTGGCTGAATCCTTGCCGCGGAAGCGGGCGTTCAGCTCGCGGACGGCCTCGTCGTCGGTGAGCAGCAGGGTCACCCCCTCGCCCACGGCGCCCTCGGAGTCGAGCACCGCCCGGGCGGCGCGCACGGCCAGCGCCTCGGAGCCCGGCAGGCTGCGGGTCCAGGCCTCGTCCTCGATCTCGATGTCGATCACCGGTGGCTTCCGTTCACCGATCGTCCGGGCCCTTGTCGCCGCGGCTGCGCGCGGCGTCGGCGTCGTAGGCGCGCACGATCCGCTCCACCAGCGGGTGGCGCACCACGTCGGCGGTGGAGAACCGCACCACGCCGATGCCCTTCACGCCGTCGAGCAGGCTGACCGCGTGCGCCAGGCCGGAGTCGCGGGCGTTAACCAGGTCCACCTGGCTGGGGTCGCCGGTCACCACCATGCGCGCGCCCTCGCCCAGACGGGTCAGCACCATCTTCATCTGCAGGCGCGTGGCGTTCTGCGCCTCGTCGACGATGACGAAGGCGTGGGAGAGGGTGCGGCCGCGCAGGAAGGCGATGGGGGCGACCTCGATCTCGCCCTTCTCCCGCCGACGGCGGAGCTGCTCGGCCCCGAGGATGTCGGTCAGCGCCTCCCAGACGGGGGCCATGTAGGGGTCGACCTTCTCGTTCATGTCCCCGGGCAGGAAGCCCAGGCGCTCGCCGGCCTCGACGGCCGGGCGGGAGACGATCAGGCGGTCCACCTCGCCGCGCAGCAGCAGGCCCGCGCCGTGGGCGACGGCCAGGAAGGTCTTGCCTGTGCCGGCGGGCCCGAGCCCGAAGACCAGCTCGCACTGCGAGAGCGCCTGCAGGTACTCGGCCTGGGTGGCCGTCTTGGGCGCCACCTGGCCGCGGCGCCCGACGGGCAGGGACCCCGGCGGGCCGCCCGCTCCGGTGCGCGCCTGGCCTATGGCCACGCGGACGTCGGCTTCGGAGATCTCCAGGCCCTGGTCGGCGCGATCGGCGATCGCCTGAACGGCCTTCTTCGCCTGCGCGCGGCTCTTGGAGTCGCCGGACAGCGAGACCCCACCGCCCGGCGTCTCCACGAGCACGCCGAAGGCGTCCTCGATCAGGGCGGCGTGACGGCTGTTGGCGCCGGCCACCGCGCGGGCTGCGGCGTCGGAAAGGGTGATGAATTCGGGCGCTCGGCTCAAGCGGGCTCCAGTTCCCCGGTGGACGCGAGGACCCCGGCCAGACTGTTCCGAGCGGCCTCCTCGATCTTCACTGTAACGATCTGGCCGATCAGACGATCCGGCGCCTGCACGTGCACGGACTGCAGGTAGGGGCTGCGGCCGATCAGCTGGCCGGGATGACGGCCGCGCTTCTCGAACAGCACCGGCAGGGCCTTGCCGGCCTGGGCGGCGTTGAACGCCATCTGCTGTTCCTCGAGCACGGCGTTGAGGCGGGCCAGGCGCTCGTCCTTCACCGCTTCGGCCACCTGGCCCGGCATGGCCGCGGCCGGCGTGCCCGGACGGCGTGAGTACTTGAAGGAGAAGGCGCCCGCGTGGCCCACCTCGCGGACGAGCTGCAGGGTGGCCTCGAAGTCGGCGTCGCGCTCGCCGGGGAAGCCCACGATGAAGTCGCCGGAGATGGCGATGTCGGGCCGGGCCGCGCGGATCTTCTCGATCAGCCGCAGGTAGCTCTCGGCCGTATGCGCCCGGTTCATGGCGCGCAGGATCCTGTCGGAGCCCGACTGCACCGGCAGGTGCAGATAGGGCATCAGCTCCTCCACCTCGCCGTGGGCGGCGATCAGGGCGTCGTCCATGTGGCGCGGGTGGCTGGTGGTGTAGCGGATGCGGTCGAGGCCGGGGATCTTCGCCAGCTGCCGCACCAGGCCTGCGAGCCCGCCCTCGCCGGCATAGGCGTTGACGTTCTGGCCCAGCAGGGTGACCTCGCGCACGCCCTTTTCGGCCAGGGCGCGGGCCTCGGCCTCGACGGCTTCGGCCGGGCGGCTCCACTCGCCGCCGCGGGTATAGGGCACCACGCAGAAGGTGCAGAACTTGTCGCAGCCCTCCTGCACGGTGAGGAAGGCGGTGACACCGGTCGGCCGGCGAGCGGTCGACAGGGCGTCGAACTTCTCCTCGGGCGCGAAGTCCGCGGCCAGGCGCTCGCCGCGGGCCCGGTGCGCGCGGGCGATCAGCTCGGGAAGCTGATGGTAGGCCTGCGGGCCGACCACGAGGTCCACCGCCGGCTGCCGGCGCATGATCTCCTCGCCCTCGGCCTGGGCGACGCAGCCGGCGACGACGATGCCGAGCCGGGGCCCCCCGGCCTCGGCCTGCGCCTGGCGCAGTTCCTTGAGCTTGCCGAGCTCGGAATAGACCTTCTCGGTGGCCTTCTCGCGGATGTGGCAGGTGTTCAGCACCACCAGGTCCGCGCCCTCGGGGCTGTCCGTCATGCCGTAGCCCAGCGGGCTGAGGACATCAGCCATCCGCTCGCTGTCGTAGACGTTCATCTGACAGCCGTAGGTCTTGATGTAGAGGCGCTTGCGGGGCGCGGTCTCGGACATGGCCCGCGTTATGGGGACGAGCGGGGGCGGGTGCAAGTTTCACGCCCCTTCGCGCGGCCTCACTCCTCGATGGGCATGCCGTAGAGCTCGAGGCGGTGGTCCACGAGGCGGTAGCCGAGCTTGCGGGCGATGGCCTCCTGCAGGGCCTCGATCTCCGGGTCCATGAACTCCACGACCTTGCCGGTCTTCATGTCGATCAGGTGGTCGTGGTGCTCGTCGTGATGCTCTTCGTAGCGGGAGCGGCCGTCGCGGAAATCATGGCGCTGGATGATCCCGGCCTCCTCGAAGAGGCGGACCGTCCGGTAGACGGTGGCGATGGAGATGTGCGGGTCGATGGCGTGCGCCCGGCGGTGCAGCTCCTCGACGTCGGGGTGGTCGTGCGCCTCCGACAGCACGCGCGCGATGATCCGGCGCTGCTCGGTCATGCGCATGCCCTTGTCGACGCACAGCTTCTCGATACGGTCCGGCACAGCCAAGGCTCCAGGCTCCTTACGTTGCGGAGGATAGGTCTAAGAGGACGCGGGCGTAAGGTCGAGCCGCATCACAAGCGCGTCCACCCGGCCCTCGGGGCCGCGGTCGTAGTAGCCGCGCCGCAGTCCGGCGCGGCGGAAGCCCAGCCCGGCGTAGAGCGCCGCGGCGGGCGCATTGTCGGCGGCGACCTCCAGGAAGGCCGCGTCGGCGCCGGCCTCGCGCGCCGCGGCGAGCGCCGCCGTCATCAGGGTCCGGCCCAGGCCCCGTCGGCGCAGGGTGGGATCCACCGCGATCGTCAGGACCTCCATCTCGCCCGCGGCGACCCGGCAGAGCGCCATGCCCGTGGCGCGGCCGCCCTCCCGGGCGATCAGGCCGAACACGCCGGGTCCGGCGAAGAGTTCCGCGAAGGCGGCGGCGTCCCACGGATGGGGAAACCCCAGCGCGTGCGCCTCGGCCAGGGCCGCTGCGTCTTCGGCGGTGGCCCAGTCGAGGGTCACGCCGGCAGCCGTGCGTCGGGCGCGCGCAGGTAGAGGGGACGGAGCGGGGCGGCGGCCTTGCCGCTGGCGAGCCTGGCCACGTGGCGGGCGTCGGCGCCTTCCATCTTGATGAGCCGCGCGCCCGGGGAAACGCCCGCCAAGAGCGGCCCGCCGGAGCCCACGAGCGTCAACGGCCGGCCCATCGCCAGTTCCGCCAGGCGTGCGGCGGCGACGTGGACGGGCAGGACGTCGGGCGCCATCAGGGCGCGGCCGTCCTCGAAGCCCTGCAGGTAGACCTGGTCGCGGCGGGCGTCGACGGCGGCGAACGCCAGACCCCCGGCCTCCGCGGCGAGCGCTTCCAGGGTGCCGACGCCGGCGGTTGGGACGGCGAGCGACGCGCCCAGCCCCTTGGCGAAGGCGACGCCGACCCGAAGGCCCGTGAAGGAGCCCGGACCCACCGTCACGCCGATGCGCTCCAGCCGGTCGAAGGAAAGGCCGGCCTCGGCCATCACCCGTTCGGCCATGGGCGCCAGCCGTTCCTGGTGGCCGCGCGCCATCACCTCCGAGGCGTAGGCCAGCACGCGGCCGCCGTCGGTGACGGCGACCGAGCAGGCGGTCAGGCAGGTGTCGAGGCCGAGGACGATCACAGGCGGCGGTTAGACGATCCGGCGGGCGCCGGAAAGCGTCAGCCCAGGGTCTGCTCGACCCGGGTCACTTCCGGGACGTAGTGCTTGAGCATGTTCTCCACCCCGGCCTTGAGCGTGGCCGTCGAGGACGGGCAGCCGGAGCAGGCGCCCCGCATGTTCAGCCAGACGACGCCGGTGTCGGGCTCGAACTTCGCGAACAGGATGTCGCCGCCGTCCTGCGCGACGGCGGGACGGATGCGGGTGTCCAGCAGGTCCTTGATCTCGGCGACGATCTGGGCGGTCTCGCCTTCGTAGACGCCGTCGTCGTGGCCGCCCGACTGCCCCTCGGCCTCGCCGGCGAACAGCGGGCGGCCGGAGGTGAAGTGGTCCATGATCGCCGCCAGCACCGGCGCCTTCAGGTGCGGCCAGTCGAACGAGGGGTGCTTGCCCACGGTGATGAAGTCGGGGCCGAAATAGACCCGCACCACGCCCTCGATGTCGAACAGGTCGGCGGCCAGCGGGGAGGCCTGGGCCTCCTCCGCCTCGCGGAAGTCGCGCGTCCCCTCGGCCATGACCTCGCGGCCGGGCAGGAACTTCAGAACCTCGGGATTCGGGGTCGGCTCGGTCTGGATGAACATGGGCGAGATGTGGGCTCGGCGAGCCCGGAAAGCAACTTTTCCGTCCCGGTGGCGGGACGCAGAGGTCACGCCAGGTCGGCGATCTCCTCGTCGCTGAGGTCGCCGGGCACCAGGGTGACGGGCACCTTGCGGTCGCCCCACTTCACCCCGTCCTTGGCGATGGAGGCGACGAGCGGGCCGGGCCCGCGGCCGCCCGCCGCGGCGGCCAGCACCAGGATCTTGATGTCGGGATCCTCGGCGATGACCTTCTTCAGGCCGGCCCGGGCGTTGTCCGCATTGATGATCAGGAATTCCGGCGGGTAGCCGGTCTCCGCCTGCACGAAGCCCGCGACCTCTTGGAGCAGGGCCTCGGCCTCGTCCCGAGCCTGGCGCTCGATCTCCTCGCGCACGCCGCTCCAATGTTCGAAGAGGGCCGGCTCGATGATGCGCAGGATCGCCACGTGTCCGCTGGTGGAGCGGGCCCGGCGGCAGGCGAACTTCAGCGCCGCCATGAACTCCGGCGTGTCGTCGGCGACGACCAGGAACTTTCGTGCGCTCATGGGCGGACGGTGCGGCCAAGTTCGGCGCGAGGCAAGCTCACCCCGCCCAGAAGCCCACCAGCCGGCGCACCTCGGCCATGGTGGGGGTCGCCACCTCCCGGGCCCGGGCCGCGCCGTCGGCGAGGATGCGGTCGATCTCCGCGGGGTCGGACAGCAGGCGGCGCATCTCGCCGCCGATCGGACCCATCACCGCGACGGCCAGGTCGGCCAGCTTCGGCTTGAAGGCGCCGAAGCCCTGGCCGGCGAACTCCGCCAGCACCTCGGCCTCGCTGCGCCCGGCCAGCGCCGCATAGATGCCCACCAGGTTGCGGGCCTCCGGCCGCTCGGCCAGGGCCTCCATCGTCTCCGGCAGCGGCTCGGGGTCGGTCTTGGCCTTGCGGATCTTCTGGGCGATGGCGTCGGCGTCGTCGGTCAGGTTGATCCGCGAATTGTCCGAGGGGTCGGACTTGGACATCTTCGCCGTGCCGTCGCGCAGGCTCATGATCCGCGCGCCGGGTCCCTGGGTAAGGGGCTCGGGCAGGGGGAAGAAGCCCGGCGCTTCGTAGTCGTGGTTGAACTTTCCGGCGATGTCGCGGGTCAGTTCGAGGTGCTGCTTCTGGTCCTCGCCCACGGGCACCTGGGTGGCCTTGTAGATCAGGATGTCGGCCGCCTGCAGCACCGGATAGGTGTAGAGGCCGACGCTGGCGCGCTCCTTGTGCTTGCCGCTCTTCTCCTTGAACTGGGTCATGCGGTCGAGCCAGCCGAGGCGGGCGACGCAGTTGAACACCCAGGCGAGCTCGGCGTGCTCGGGCACCGCCGACTGCGGGAAGATGGTGGCGACCTTCGGGTCGAGCCCGGTGGCCAGGTAGGCCGCGGCGATCTCGCGGACCTGGGTCTTCAAGAGCTTCGGGTCCTGCCAGACGGTGATGGCGTGCAGGTCGGCCACGAAGATGAAGGTGGGGATCTCGTGCTGCAGGCGCGCGAACTTCACCAGGGCGCCGAGGTAGTTGCCCAGGTGCAGGTCGCCGGACGGCTGCACGCCGGAGAGCACGCGTGGCGGGCCCGCGTAGGGGGCCGGAGCTTGGTCGGTCATGATGTGAGGCTTCTGGACGGAACGGACAGGCGGGCGCAAGGCCCGAGGTGACGGGTCAGACGGTCAGCGCCATCGCCAGGTGTTCGTCGTCATGGGCGAGCCGATACCGCCGCCCGCGCCTCAGAGCAAGTCCGCGGGCGGGGCGGGGTCTCCCTTGCGGCGGCGGAGCAGGGCCTTGGCCTCGGCCGGCGTCACTCCGCCGAAGGCGAACAGCAGCACCGGATAGAGCCCGAGGCCCACCGCGCTCAGCAGCAGGACGCCCACCTCCTTGGCCGGCAGGCCGGCGGCGGCGATCGGCGCCTCCAGGAGGCTGCGGTAATGGACCGCCACGACCAGCAGCCCGCCCAGGATCAGGCTGGCGGCGGCCACGCGGCCGATCTTGAACAGGGCGGTCGCAGAGGGGCGGTAGACGCCGCGCCGGCCGAGCGTCACCCACATCTGGATCACCGTGATCCAGGCCGCGATGGAAGTGGCCGCCGCGATCCCCCAGAAGCCCACGGTGTAGAAGAGGGCGACGCCCAGCGCGATGTTCACGCCGACGCTGATCAGCGAGAACCGCATGGGCGTGCGGGTGTCCTGCCGGGCGAAGAAGGCCGGCTGCAGTATGCGCAGCAGGACGAAGGCCGGCACGCCCCAGCCGTAGTGGAAGAGCAGCTGGCCGGTGGCGACCGCGTCGGCGCGCACGAACTCGGCCCGGGTGAAGAAGCCGTCGATCAGGTAGAACGGCATGGCCATCAGAGCGGCGGCCGCGGGCAGGCTGAGCGCCAGCGCCCAGACCAGGCCCTGGTCCATGGCCGTCTGGGCGTCGCCGTGGTCGTCCTTCTGCAGGGCGGCGGAGAGGCGGGGCAGCAGCGCCACGCCGATCGCCACCCCCACCAGGCTCATGGGCAGCTGGTAGAGTCGGTCGGCGACGTTCATCCACACGCGCAGGCCGTCCACCTGGGAAGCCAGGATGCCGGAGATGAAGATGTTGATCTGGGTGGCGCTGTTGGCGATGGCCGCGGGCACGGCCAGGCGGATCATCGCCTTCATCTCGGGCGTCAGCTTCGGCCGCACGAGCCGGATGCGGCCGCCGGACCGCCGGGCGCCCCACCAGCAGAGCGCCGCCTGGCCGATGCCGGCGACGATCACCCCCCAGGAGGCGGCGTAGGCGGCCTGGATTGGGTCCTTCTGCGGGATCACCACGGCCAGCATCACGACATTGAGGATGGTCGGGTAGAAGCCGGAGATGATGAACCGGCCGTGGGCGTTCAGCACGCCCGAGAACAGGGCGGCGATGGCCATGCACGGCAGGTAGGGCATGGTGATCTGGGTGAGGATCACCGCCAGCTTGAATTTGGCCGGATCGTCGGCGAAGCCCGGGTTGATGAGGTACATCAGCCACGGCATGGCGAGCTGGCAGGCGATGCAGAGCGCCACGGTGGCGGCGGCGACGGTGGCCAGGGCGTCGGCGGCGTAGCGGTCGGCCTCGGCCTCCCCCTCGGCGGCGAGCTTGCGCGAATAGCCGGGCACGAACGCTGCGGCGAAAGCGCCCTCGGCGAAGATCCGGCGGAACAGGTTCGGGAAGGCCAGCGCCGTGTAGTAGGCGTCCGCCGCGATGGTCTGGCTGGCGCCGAGTCGGGCCGTGATCACCAGGTCGCGGGCCAGGCCCATGATCCGGCTGACCAGGGTCAGGGCGGCGAAGATGGCCGAGGACCGGATCAGCCCGCCCGACTTGGCGGTTCGCGACTTGGCGGGCGGCTTGCTCACGGTGGCGTTGGTCGGCTGAGTGGCGGCCGGCGTCAAGCGTCCGCGGCGCCGCGCCGAAGGTCTTCCGGCGCCGTTGGCGCGCAGAACCTCAGGACGGGACGCCGATGTCCTCGTTCCAGAGACCCGGCCGCTCTGCGATGAAGCGGCGCATCAGCGCCACGCACTCCGGATCCTGCAACACCTCCACCTCGACGCCGCGGGCCCGGAGAAGCTCCTCCTCGCCGAGGAAGGTCTGGTTCTCGCCGACCACCACCCTCGGGATCCCGTACAGCAGGATCGCCCCGCTGCACATCGGACACGGCGACAGCGTCGTGTAGAGCACCGCCTCGCGGTAGACCTGCGCCGGCTGGCGGCCGGCGTTCTCGAAGGCGTCCATCTCGCCGTGCAGGATGGCGCTGCCCTTCTGGACCCGGCGGTTGTGGCCGCGGCCGATGATCCGGCCCTGGTGGACGATCACCGACCCGATGGGGATCCCGCCCTCGGCGAAGCCCTGCTCCGCCTCCTCGATCGCCGCGCGCATGAAGGCGTCCAAGGCTAGCGCGCCACGCTGGCCCGGGCGCGCTGCAGGTGCGCGCGGCGGGAGGACTCTTCCTCGCCGGCGGTGAGCGCGGCCAGCAGCGCCGTCTTCAGCGCGTTGCGCCGCCGGGCGTCGGTGAGCTTCCGGCCCTCGGCGTCGACCACGTAGAAGGCGTCGACGGCCCGCTCGCCGTAGCTGTCGATGTGCGCCGAGAGGATCGAGAGGCCGGCGTCGGCGAGCACCCGGGCCAGCGCCGCCAGCAGGCCGGGGCGGTCGCGCCCGGAGGCCTCGACCACGGTTGAGGTCTCGGACGCCTCGTTGTCCAGCATCACCGTGGGCGTGATGGCGAAGGCGGCGGCGCGGCCGAGGTCGGCCTTGCGGCCGGGCTCCTGGCGAAGCGGCTCGCCGCGGGCGGCGGCCTCCAGAGACTCGGCGAGCTTGGCCAGCGCCCGGGAGTTCTGGGCGCCGTAGGGCTGGCCCGTGACGTCCTGCACGTAGAAGACGTCGAGCGCCTGGCCGGTGCGCGAGGTGAAGACCCGTGCGCCGACCACGTTGGCGCCGGCCGCGGTGATGGCGGCGGCCAGGTCCACGAACAGGCGCGGGCGGTCGGCGGCGGCCACCGCCACCTCGGCGGCGTTGCGGTCGGCGCGGATGCGGCCCTCGGCGGCGGCTCCGCCCAGGGCGCGGCGGGCGAGGCCGGCGTGCGCCCGCACCTCCGCCTCGGTGAAGGCCGAGAAGTAGGCGTCCTCCATGGCGTCGGCCCAAGGCTCGGCTTCGGGATCGCTCCGGGCCAGGGCCACGCGGGCGTCATAGGCGGCGTTCTCGTAGTGGCGCTTGAGCGCCGCGGCGGCGTCTGAGCCCCGACCGCCGCGGAACACCGCCTCGGTGGCGCCGTAGAGCTCGCGCATCAGCTGGCCCTTCCAGCCGTTCCAGACCCCCGGACCGACGGCGCGGATGTCGGCGACGGTGAGCACCAGGAGCAGGCGCAGGCGCTCGGGTGTCTCCACGATGCGGGCGAAGTCGGCCACCGTTCGCGGGTCGGAGACGTCGCGCTTCTGGGCGTAGTCGCTCATCACCAGGTGATGCTCCACCAGCCAGGCCACGAGCTCGATCTTGGAGCGCTCCAGGCCCAGCCGCTCGCAGGCCTGGCGCGCGGCGCGGGCGCCGGCCTTCTCCTGGCCCCCGGCTCCGCCCTTGCCGGTGTCGTGCAGCAGCATGGCCAGGAACAGGGCCTCGCGGTCGTCGATCAGCGGCATGATCTGCGCCGAGAGCGGGTGATCCTCGGCCAGACGGCCCTCGGCGATGTCGGCGATCACGCCGACGGCCCGCAGGGTGTGCTCGTCCACCGTGTACGAGTGGTACATGTTGAACTGCATCTGGGCGACGATGCGCCCGAACTCCGGGATGAACCGGCCGAGCACGCCGGCCTCGGTCATCAGGCCCAGCGTCCGCTGCGGGTCGCGTCCCCGCGCCAGGATGTCGAGGAACACCTTGGCCGCGTGACGGTCGCGCCGCACCGCGGAGGTGATCAGGTGGGCGCAGCGGGTGGCGGCGGTGAAGGCGTCCGGGTGCAGGTCAAGATTGCGCTGGTCGGCGATGCGGAACAGCCGCAGCAGGTTGACCGGGTCCTTCTCGAAGGTCTCCGGGCCTTCCACGGCGAGCCGCCCGCCGACCTCGTGGAAGCCGGGCTCGTCGAGCGGCTTCTTCTTCGGTCGCCGGGCCGGCAGGAGGCGGGAGATGCCGGTCGGCCGGCTCTTCACCTTCTCGGCCTCGAGCTTGGCGGCGAACACCCGCGTGAGCGCGCCCACCTCCTTGGCGATCAGGAAGTAGCGCCGCATGAACCGCTCGACGGCAGGATTGTCGGCGCGGTCGCCGTAGCCCATCCGTTGGGCGATTTCCGGCTGCAGGTCGAAGGTCAGGCGCTCCTCGGGCCGACCGGTGGTGAAGTGCAGGTGGCAGCGCACGGCCCAGAGGAAGTCGAAGGCGCGGACGAAGGTGCGCACGTCGCGGCCCTCGAACATCTCCAGCTGCAGCACCTTCTCGATGTTCTCGCCGGGATGCAGGTACTGGGCGATCCAGAACAGGGTGTTGAGGTCGCGCAGGCCCCCCTTCCCCTCCTTGACGTTGGGCTCGACCATGTAGCGGCTGGCGCCGGCCCGGGCGTGGCGATCGTCGCGCTCCTTGAGCTTGGCGGCGACGAACTCGGCCCCCGTGCCCTTGACCACGTCGTGCTGGAAGCGGCGGATCAGCTCGGCGGCCAGGCCCTCGTCCCCAGCCAGACGGCGGGCCTCCAGGATAGAGGTGCGGATGGTGAAGTCCTCGCGGGAGAGCTTCACGCACTCCTCGATGGTCCGCGAGGCATGGCCGACCTTGAAGCCCAGGTCCCACAGCGCATAGAGCATGTACTCGATGACGCTCTCGGCGTGCGCCGTCTGCTTGTAGGGCCGCACGAACAGCAGATCGATGTCGGAGAAGGGCGCCAGCGTGCCGCGCCCGTAGCCCCCCACCGCCATCAGCGCCAGGCGCTCGCCCTCGGTGGGGTTGCGGGCCCGGAAGACGTGGACGGTGGTGAAGTCCCAGAGCGCCTGGACCACCTCGTCAGTGACGCCGGAGAGCAGGCGGGCGGTCTCGATGCCGCCGGCCCCGTTCTCCAACCGCTCCTTGGCGATCATCCGGCCGCGGAACAGGGCCGCCTTGAGGATCTCGAGCGCGGCCTTCCTTTGGGCGGCCTCGTTGCCCAGGTGCTCCAGCGCGGCGGTGGACAGCTGCGAGCGCAGCTTCACGCCGTCGACGACGTATTCCAGGCGGGTGGGGCGAAGGCGCGGGGGCATGCTGGCCTCCGGATATAGGACGGTTCTTGCGTTTTCGCTTCCCGCTTCTGTCCCGGCCTTCCACGGAGCGGCGCACTGACTATGTTGCCCGCCCCATGCGCACTCCGGCCCGGACATGACCAAAGGCGGCTATCGCGGCGGCTCCACCCTCACGGGCTGGAACGCCAACGGCTATGTCCCGCCGTCCCGGAAGCTGAAGGGGAGGGGCCGCACGGCCCAGACGACCGGCGAGAGCGCCGCGCGCGACGAACTGGCCCGCAAGAAGCACGGCCTCACGCCGCGCAAGCCGGACCTGCGCGCCAAGGAGCAGGCCAAGGTCGAGCAGAAGCAGAAGCTCCGCAAGCTGACCCGCACCAGCGCGCCGGTAGTGGTGAAACTGAAGCGCCGCAAGCCCGCCAACAAGGTCGGGGCGCTGCGGCGGGTGAAGCCTCGCGGTTGAAGAGGGGCGGGATGGCTCCCGCCCCTCCTGTCCTCAGGCGGCGCTCTTGTCGAACAGCTTGGCCCAGCGCCGCTTGGCGCGGGCTTTGTGGGCGCCGTGGTGCCAGGCGTTGGAGGCGATCAGCGGGACCACCGTGGTGGCTTCCGCGAACACCATCTGCTCCCAGGTCACGTCCACCTTGCCCCAGGAGCAGGCCTCCTTGAGCGTCGAGGACGAGCAGGCGCCGTCGCGCACGTCCGCCACGGTGATCTGGACCGCGTACTTGTGCATCTCCGCCTCGTGGCCGAGGATCTCGGCGCAGACCACAGTGTCCTGCGCGAAGTTCTTCGGCACCCCGCCGCCGACCATGAACAGGCCGGTGGTTCCGGCCGCCAGCTTGATCTCGGTGAGCTCACGGAAGTCCGCGGCGGAGTCGATGGTCAGGTAGGGCTTGCCCTCCTTCATCCGCTCCACCTGGTGCTTCACCAGGCCGAAGCCCGCCGAGCAGTCCGAGAAGGCCGGCACGAAGATCGGCACGCCCTCGCGGTAGCAGACCTCGACCAGGCTGTCGGGCTTCTTGGCGTTGCCCGCAGCCAGCCACTTGCCCATCTCCCAGATGAACTCACGGCTGGAGTAGGGGCGCGGCTCGAGCGCATTGCACAGGTCGTAGATGACCGCGTCGCAGTGCTGCAGCTCTTCCTCGTCGATGTAGGTGTCGTAGATCCGGTCGATATAGAGGTCGCGCAGGTCGCGGTCGTCGACGTTCGACTGGGCCTGGTAGTGCTTGAAGCCAAGGGCCTCGAAGAAGTCCATGTCGACGATCGAGGCGCCGGTGGCGACGATCGCGTCGATCATCCCGTGCTGAACCATGTCCCGGTAGATGTGCATGCAGCCCGCCGCGCTCGTGGAGCCGGCCAGCGTCAGCCAGGTCGAGCAGGACTGGTCTTCCAGGCTCATCTTCCAGATGTCGGCCGCACGCGCCGTGTCGCGGCTCGTGAAGCTCATCTTGCGCATGGAATCGATGATCGGCCGGGCGTCGTACTGGTCGATGCCCACGTGCTCGACGGTGTTGGCGAGCAGTTCGGCCTTGCGGTTGGTGTTCTGAACGGGAGCGTTCATCGTCGGAAGTTCCCTTCTGAGGAGGATCGCCCGTCCAATAGGAAAGGCGCGACCGGGACGGAGCGACCGGCCGCGCCTATAACACTTCAGTGCGTCGGGTTGTTACCGCCGGCGGCCCTTCTTGCCCGCCGCGCCCTTGGGACGCGACAGGCGGACCACCTTGCGATCCTCCGCCTGCTGCTCACGCGGCAGACGGATGTGACGCCCGGCGAGCCCATACATGGAGGCCATCGGCGCATCTTCAACCGCCACGGTCTCGGCGTCGCCGAAGCCGTTGAAGCGCGTGTTCATGGCGATCCCGTAGGCGCCGAGCATGCCGATCTCGATGTAGTCGCCCTCGCGGACGTCCTCCGGGAGCCAGAACGGCCCCGGCATCTGATCGATGGAGTCGCAGGTCGGGCCGTAGAAGCGAAAGGGCCGCAGGGGGCCTTCCAGCTCGCAGGGCTCCCCGTTCTCCTGGCCGCGGTACAGCTTCACCGGGAAGGGCCATTTGGCGTGCGCCGCATCGAACAGGCTGCCGTAGCTGCCGTCGTTGAGGTACAGCGCGTCGCCCTTCTTCAGCTCGACCTTGGTGAGCACCGAGGAGGCTTCCGCCACCAGCGCCCGGCCGGGCTCGGCCCAAAGCTCGGTGTCCTTGTGGACGCTCATCTCCGCGAAGCCGCGGTGGATGGAATCCACATAGTCGGAGAGGTCCGGCGGCACCATGCCGGGGTAGACCGACGGGAAGCCGCCGCCCACGTCCACCACGTCGACCATGACCCCGGCCCGCAGAATGGCGCGGTTGGCCTGGGCCATGGCCGCCTGGAAGGCGGTCGGCCGCATGCACTGGCTGCCGACATGGAAGGAGACGCCCATGCGGTCCTGGGTGGCGCGCCGGGCGGCCAGCAGCAGGGCCGGCGCGTGATGGCTGTCCACCCCGAACTTGCCCGACAGCGAGTAGGCCGCGCCTTCCGCCGAGACGCCCAGGCGGACGATCAGCGACAGGTCGTCCGCGCCGCCGGTGGCGTCGAGGATCTTCTGCAGCTCCTCGTGCGTGTCGAAGGAGAAGGTCTTCACGCCGTGGTCGAAGTAGGCCTGGGCGATGGCGCGGCGGCTCTTCACCGGGTGCATGAAGGCCATGCGGGAGCCCGGCGCGTGCTGCGCGACCAGCTCGATCTCGGGGATCGAGGCCACATCGAAGGACGCCACACCGTTCGCCGCGAGGGTTTCGATCACCCACGGCGAAGGGTTCGCTTTGACAGCGTAGAAGACGTCGCCTTGAAAACTATCCTGGAACCAGCGCGCCGCTACGGCCACCACGCCCGGCCGCGCAAAGGCGACAGGACGCTCCGGGGACCGCTCGCGGACCAGGTCCAGGGGCGTATGGTACCTATGCACCTCACGCAACCCCCAACGGATTGTTGAACCCAGACCGGCGTTAGCAGCGCTTTTGAGGACATCGGGTCCGCCGGAAGCCGCGCAAATAGGGGCATACGCCCCCGATGTAAAGGGCGTTGCACGTGCGGCGACACGTCTCTACTCGCCGGCGCCTCGCATTATTCTCGCAGTGCGGCGCCTATAGCCGGCTAACGGCGTTCTCCGCCCGCCGGTTCCAGGGCGCGCCTGCCGGCTGGACCGATCGCGTGAAGGCGTGTCATGAAGCCGTCGCAACGGCCGGCGAGTTTCGTCCGCTTGCGCGCGCAAACTGAGGAATTTTCGCCGTCCATGCCTGACGCCGCCGTTCTGTCGATACGGAACGTGTCCAAGACCTTTGGCGCGCGCCGCGCCCTCGAAGGGGTCTCCCTCGACGTCTCGAAGGGCGAGATGATCGCCCTGATCGGGCCCTCGGGTTCGGGCAAGTCCACGCTCCTGCGCTCCATCAGCGCCCTGCAGACCATCGACTCCGGCGCCGGCCGGATCGAGGCCTTCGGCGGCCCCGTGCAGGAGAACGGCCGGATCGCCGGCAATGTGCGCAAGACCCGCACCCGGATCGGCATGATCTTCCAGCAGTTCAACCTGGTGGGCCGCCTGTCCCTGTTCTCCAACGTGGCCCTGGGCTCGCTCGGCCGGATCGATCCGGTGCGGGGGCTGTTCGGCGTCTGGCCGGCCGAGACCAAGCAGGCCGCCATGGCCGCCCTCGCCCGCATGGGCGTGGCCGACTACGCCGCCCAGCGGGCCAACACCCTGTCCGGCGGCCAGCAGCAGCGCGGGGCCATCGCGCGCGCGCTGGTCCAGAAGGCGAAGATCATCCTGGCCGACGAGCCGGTGGCCTCCCTGGACCCGGTCTCCGCCCGCCGGGTGATGGAGGCCCTGCGGACCCTGAACAAGGAGGACGGCCTGACGGTGGTCGTGACCCTTCACCAAGTCGACTATGCGCTGCGCTACTGCGACCGCGTGGTCGCCCTGAAGGCAGGCAAGGTGGTCTATGACGGCCCGTCCGCCGGCCTGAAGCGCGAACAGCTCATCGACATCTACGGGCCGGAGTTTGAGGACGTGTTCTGGGAAGGAGCCCCGCAATGATCGGTCGCCGCGTACTGACCGGGCTCGGGCTGGCCGCCCTGGTGGGGCTCGCCGCCTGCGGGGGCGAGCCGAGCAATCAGACGGGCCAAACGCCCAAGGAGCTGACCTTCTCGATCCTGTCGGCCGAGAACCAGCAGTCCATGGGCCCGCTGTGGCAACCCCTGCTCGATGACATGTCGAAGCAGATCGGCGTGCCGGTAAAGCCGTACTTCGCCACCAACTACACCTCGCTGATCGAGGCCATGCGCTTCAACCAGGTGCAGGTCGGCTGGTTCTCGGCGCTTCCGGCGCTGGAGGCCACGCGCCGGGCCGACGCCCAGGTGCTAGGCCGCGTCGTCGACGCCGGCGGCGAGGATTCCTACCGCTCGGTGCTGATCGTGCGGAAGGGCTCGGGCATCACGCTCGACAAGGTGCTGGCCTGCGACAAGACGCTGACCTTCGGCCTGGGCGACGCCAAGTCGACCTCCGGCACGCTGGCGCCGATGACCTACCTGTTCACGCCGCGCAACATCGAGCCGGCCAACTGCTTCAAGGCGGTGCGCTCGGCGAACCACCAGGCCAACGTCTTCTCCGTGGCCAACGGCCTGGTGGACGTGGCGACCAACAACACCGTGGGCCTGCTGTTCGCCGGCCGCCAGAATCCCGAGATCGCCGCCAAGGTCGAGGTGATCTGGCGCTCCCCGCCGATCCCGGAGTCGTCCATCGTCGCCCGCCGCGACCTGGACCCGGCGATCAAGGAGAAGATGCGCCAGTTCTTCCTGACCTACGGCACGGGGACCGGGCCCGAGGCCGACCGCCAGCGCGAGGTGCTGAAGGGCCTGGCCTACGGCGGCTTCCGCGCCGCCGACGACAGCTACCTCGATCCGATCCGCGAGATGGAGGCCGCCGAGGCTCTGGCCAACGCCCGCCGAAGCGGCGACCAGGTCGCCGTCCAGAAGGCGCAGGCCGAGTTCGACAAGGTGCGCGCCGCCGCGGCCCAGAAGCGCGCCGTGGAGCCGGACGTCTGATGTCGCCGGTCGACACCGTACCGCCCTCGGCGACCCTGACGCCGCCGACCCGCTCCATGGCCCAGCGGGCGCCCGACGCCCTCGTCTGGGGCGCGGTGATCGTGCTGCTGATCCTGGCCTTCGGGCCGGTGGAGATGCGCAACTTCAGCCGGATCTTCACCAATGCCGAGAACATGCGGATCTACGGCCGCCAGCTTCTCGACCCTGAGTGGGGCAACCTCGGCATCTACGTCCGCCAGATGTGGCTGACGATCCAGATCGCCATCTGGGGCACCTTCCTGGCCATCATCGTGGCCATCCCGTTCGGCCTGGCCTGCTCGCGCAACATCGCCCCCGTCTGGCTGCAGCAGCCGATGCGGCTCCTGATGAACCTGCTGCGCTCGATCCCGGACCTGGTGATCGGCACCATCTTCCTGGTGGCCGTGGGCCTTGGGCCGTTCGCGGGGGTGATGGCGCTGGCCATCTCCACCGCCGGCGTGCTCGCCAAGCTGTTCTCCGAGGCCGTGGAGTCCATCGACAAGGGCCCGGTCGAGGGCGTCCGGGCGACGGGCGCCAGCCGGCTGCAGGAGATCGTCTGGGGTGTCATCCCGCAGGTGGCGCCGCTGTGGACCTCCTACGCCCTCTACCGGTTCGAATCGAACTCCCGCTCGGCCACGGTGCTCGGCCTGATCGGGGCGGGCGGGATCGGCCAGGTGCTGTTCGAGAGCCTCAACGCCTTCAACTACGGCGAGCTGTCGGCGATCGTCATCGTCATCGTGGTGGCGGTGTCGCTGATCGACCTCTTGTCCCAGGCGATGCGCAGCCGGCTTCTCTAGCGCCGTCACACGAGCTTCGCCGAAGCGAGAGCCGAACGTCGCAGAACTGTCGCGCGTATGTCATCCACGCGCTCTACCTCCTCGCGCCCACGGCACAGGAGAACGACATGGACGGCAGGCACATCGGCTGGGCGGCGGGCGTCGTCCTGGCGACCCTGGGCGCGGCCTCGGGAGCCGCGGCGATCGAGCCGCCCAAGGTGTTCGGCCGCATCTACCTCGACTACGTGGGCCAGGACGTGGACCGCGAGACCGGCCTCGACTTCGACGCCGACGACCGGCGCGTGCGCACCGCGCGGATCGGCGCCGAGGGCAAGCTGTCGTCGAAGTGGAGCTACAAGGGCGAGCTCTCGATGACCGACGACAGTCCTCCCCAGTGGGAGGACATCCTGATCGAATACCGGCCGGTCGCGTCGACCGCGATCACCGCGGGCAACTTCAAGTCGCTCGGCCTCGAGAACGTCACCTCGTCCCGCTACTCCACCTTCCTCGAGAAGGGGCCCTACACCGACGCGCTGGACATCGGCCGGGTGCTGGGCGTGCGGGTGAAGACCGGCGGACCGGACTGGACGCTGGCGGCGACGGTCGTGGCGGACTCCGTAAACGCCTCCGACCCGGTGCAGGTGGCCGAGGGCGACGCGTCCATGACCGGCGTGGCGGTTCGCGGCACCTGGGCGCCGGTGAACACGGCCAAGACCAAGGTCCACCTGGGCGCCTGGGGCCGGGTGCGCGAACGCCAGGACGGACGGGCCTTCACCTACCGCACGCGCAACAACACCAACTTCGGGAACCGCTACACCTCGACGGGCGCCATCGGCGACGGCGACACCATGGTGGGCCTGGAGGGCCTGGTGATCCGCGACCGCTTCTCCCTGCAGGGCGAATGGGCGCGGGCCGAGGTGGACCGCGTCACGGGCGGCAACGAGGACTTCTCCACCTGGTACGTCGCCGCCGCCTGGTACCTGACCGGCGAGATGCGGGTGCTTGAGGCCAAGAAGGGCGAGCTCGGCCGGACCAAGGTCCTGCGCCCGGTGACCGAGGGCGGCGGCGGCGCCTGGGAGCTGGCGGCCCGCTACGACACCCTCGACCTCACCGGGATCAGCGCCGCGCCGCGCACGGCCGGCGAGTACTCCGCCTGGACCCTCGGCGCCAACTGGCACCTGACCTCGCACATGCGGGTGATGGCCAACTACACCGCCTCGAAGAACGACAATCCCGCGGTCGGCGCCGACGTGGACGCCGACACCTGGCAGTTCCGCTTCCAGTACGACTTCTAGGCGGGCTCCGGCCGGCGGCGACGCACGCGCGCCAGCCTGCGCAGCCGCCGCCAGAAGCGGGTCTTCTCCGGCTCGGGGTAGGGCTGCAGGTTCTTCAGGAAGTCCTCGGCGCAGGCCCGCCAGGAGAACCTCTCGGCGAAGGCGCGCACGGCGTCGCGGTCGAGCTTCAGGCAGTCGAGGCAGGCCTCGCGCAGCCCCTCGGTGGCGCTGGCGGCGAGCACGCCGGCGCCGGAGTTCGGGATGATGTCGATGGGACCGGGGGCCGGGTAGGCCGCCACCGGCGTTCCCGAGGCCATGGCCTCCAGGATCACCAGGCCGAAGGTGTCGGTGAGCGAGGGGAAGACGAAGACGTCGGCGCAGGCGTAGGCCGCCGACAGGTCCTCGCCGGACTTGGAGCCGGTGAACACCGCCTTGGGGTACTTGGCCTTCAGTTCGTCGAGCTGCGGGCCGGGGCCGACGACGACCTTGGTCCCCGGCAGGTCGAGGCCCAGGAAAGCCTCGATGTTCTTCTCCACGGCGACGCGGCCGACATAGAGGAAGACCGGCCGCGCGAGGTCCTCGAAGACGTCGGGCTCGCCGTCCTTGCGCGGGCGGAAGGCCTCGGTGTCGACGCCGCGCGACCAGGACGAGATGTTGCGGAAGCCGTGCTGGGTCAGCTCGTCGCGCATGGTCGGCGTGGCCACCATCAGCCGGCCCGACGGCTTGTGGAACCACTTCATGTAGGCGTAGCCGGCGGCCAGCGGCAAAGGCAGCCGGGCCGAGACATACTCCGGGAAGCGGGTGTGGTAGCTCGTCGTGAACGGCAGCTTCCACTCCACGCAGATGCGTCGCGCCGCAAGGCCGATGGGGCCCTCGGTGGCGATGTGGATGGCCTCGGGCTCGAAGGCCTTGAAGCGCTCCTGCACCGGCTCGTAGACGCCGATCGCCACCTTGATCTCGGAATAGGTGGGGAGCGGGAAGGTCTTGAACTGGTTGGGGTGGATCACCTCCACCGTGTGGCCCATCTCGCCCAGTTCGCGGACCACGCGGGTGAGGGTGCGCACCACGCCGTTCACCTGCGGCTCCCAGGCGTCGGTGGCCAGCAGGATGCGCATCGGCCGCTGGGTGTCGCGCGCCGCGGTGATCGCCTCGCGGACCCGCGGCATGGCCCGGGGCTTCGGCTTGTCGGGCGAGGCGGCCACCGCCTGGTTCTGCATCCATGCCCAGAAGGCGCCCAGGAGCGCCTCCTTGGTCGGGAAGTAGCGGTAGACCGTACGCTCGCCGAGGCCCGCGTCGCGGGCGATCTCCGCGAAGCTCAAGTCTTCCAGGGAATGACCGCCCTCCAGCTGCCGGCCCACGGCCTGGAGGATCTGCTCACGGGTCTCCGCCCGCTGCCGGTCGCGCAGGCTGGGGGGCATGGGCGGTTTCATGGCAGCGGCACTGTCACCAATTTGCCGGGGGTGTCAATTGAACCGCGTTACGCGGCGATCGCCTCGGGCTCGGCCGTGGGAGGCGGGAGGAGGACGCGGTCCAGGGCCGACCAGTGGCGGAGCTTCGCCCACTCCAGGATCTCGAGACGGCCGTCGGGATGCTCCACCAGGGCCGTGCAGCTTTCCACCCAGTCGCCGTCGTTCACATAGACGATTCCATCGATCTCGCGCATCTCGGCCTTGTGGATATGGCCGCAGATCACGCCGTCGACACCCCGCCGGCGGGCCTCCTCGGCCACGGCGGCCTCGAAGTCCTCGATGAACTGCAGGGCGTTCTTCACCCGGGTCTTCAGGAAGGCGGAGAAGCTCCAGTAGCCGAACCCCATCCGGCGCCGTGCGCGGTTCATCAGGGTGTTGGTCGAGAGCAGGGCGCGGTAGGCCCAGTCGCCGAGAAAGGCGAGCCATTTGGCATGCTGCACCACCCCGTCGAACTCGTCGCCGTGGGTGACCAGGAAGCGCCGGCCATCGGCGGTCTCGTGGATGGCGTCGCGGGCCACCACCACGCCACCGAAATGGATGCCGCAGAAGTCGCGCACCCGGTCGTCGTGGTTGCCCGGGACGTAGGTGACCGTCACGCCCTTGCGGGCCAGCCGCAGGATCTTCTGGACCACGTCGTTGTGGCTCTGCGGCCAATACCAGCCGCCCTTCATCTTCCAGCCGTCCACGATGTCGCCCACCAGGTAAAGCTGGTCGCACTCCATGTGCCGGATGAAGTCGAGCAGCAGCTCGGCCTGACAGCCGCGCGTGCCCAGGTGGATGTCGGACAGGAAGACGGTTCGGTAACGCCGGATTCCAGGATCGCCCACGATGCGCTCCCAACGCCTGGATTTTGAACAGCCGCTAGGCTGATTGCATGTCGGTTTCGTGAAACCTCGCGGGTGCGGCCTTGAAGCTCTGGTTCGAACTCCCCTTCTGTTGGTAGGTATTCAGCTAGAGCAGACCCTCCCCAGGTCGCCGAAACATTGGTCCCGATGGACGCCAGAACCTATCCGGCGAAGGCCACGCCCAAGTCGCTGCGCACGCGCGCGCGTATTCTCGACGCGGCGATGCGGCTGTTCGCGGAGGTGGGCTACCACGCCGCCACCAACGCCATGATCGCCGACGCCGCCAGGCTGACCCGCGGGGCCATGCTCTACCACTTCGCCAGCCGCGAGGAGCTGGTGGAGGCCGCCGTCGCCCACATCGAGCTGGAGCGCGCCCGCCTGTTCGAGGAGGCGGGCTCCAGGCCGCATCCGCCGGGCGTGGACGCCGCCGAGCACGCCATCGACGCCTACTGGGCCCTGCTGCACGAGCTCCCGTTCGTGGCCTTCGCCGAGCTGGAGGCGGCGGCCCGCACCGACCCTATGCTGCGCGAGCGGCTGGCGGCGGCCCAGAGCGCCTTCGACCACGCCCAGGTGGGCGCCCGCTTCGGCGCCATGGTGCAGGCCGGCGCCGACCCGCGCTTCCAGACCAGCCGCGACCTCGGCCGCTTCCTGCTGGAGGGCTTGGCGAAGGGCGCCATGACCTATGACGAAGCGGCCCGCCGCGAGCGCCTGCTGGCGGTCGTCAAGCGCGCCGTGCGCATCCTCAACCGCAAGGGCGACGGCCAGGACCTCTGGGCGGAGTAGGGCCTAGCGTCCGGCCCGCACGTCCTTCGGGTCTGCCGCGTTCAGCAGGGGCTCGCCCCGGACGAAGCGGCCGAGGTTGTCCAGGAACAGGGCGTCGTTGCGGGTCCCCTGACCGGAGGTGATCCCCGACGCGTGCGGCGTCAGCATCACCCGGGGATGATCCCAGAACGGGCTGTCGGCCGGCAGGGGCTCGGTCTCGAAGACGTCCAGGAGGGCGTGCTCCGGCTTGCCCGCGTCGAGCGCCGCCAGCAGGGCGGGCTCGTCCACCAGGCCGCCGCGGCCCACGTTGACCAGCACCGAGCCGTCCTTCATGGCCGACAGGAACGCCGCGTCCACGAGATGGCGGCTCTCCGCCGTCAGCGGGATCGACAGCACCACCACGTCGGCGTGGGGCAGTAGCCGAGGCAGGTCGGCGAGCGGGGCGATGGCGTCGGCGTCCGGATGCGAAGCCTGGCTGCGGCGCACCCCGGTCACCCGGGCCCCGAAGGCCCGCGCCCGTCGGGCCACGCCCTGGCCGATGGCCCCGAAGCCCACGACCAGCCAGTGGGAGCCGGCAACCTCGCGGAAGGCGAGCCGGTTCCAGGCGTGGTGGGCCTGGGCCGCACGCCGCTCCGGCCCCCGCTGGAAGTGGTCGAGCACGCCCCAGACGACGTACTCGGCCATGCCCACCGCCTGGCCGTGGCTGGTGGTGAGCGTCACGCCCTTCTCGATCAGCTTGCCGAACACCGGATTGTCGAAGCCCGCGGCCCCGCTCTGCACCCAGCGCAGCCCGGGCGACTTGAGGAGGGCCACGGCGTAGTCGCGCCCGGGACCGCCGGCCCACAGGTCGGCGTTCATCCAGCCTGCCTCCACGGCCGCCGCCTCGATGGTCACCGGCCGCCCGGCCAGCGTCGTCTCGCCCGCGTCGTTCATGAGAACGGGCTCGACCTCCGGAGAGATCGAGCCCGCAAGCCTCCGGTAGGAGGGTTCGTAGATCAGCAGTCGCATCCCGGCCGACTATGGCCGGCCGATGACCGCCTGACCAGCGTCCGACGGGCTAGCGCCCGCCGGGAGCGGGCTCGGCCGACGGCATGGCGGCGTTCTGGCCGCCGCCGCGCCGCCCGCGGCCCATCATCGCCTGGGCCGCCGCCATCTCGGCCTTGTCGAGTGCGGCGTCGCCGTTCTTGTCGAGCATGGCCCAGTACTTGCCGATCATCTCGCCGGCCCGTCCGCGCAGCTCAGCCTTCTGCAGCTTGCCGTCGACGTTGTCGTCCATCATCCCGACCATGCGGGTCTGGTTCATCAGCTCGTCGTAGTTGACCTGCTTGGTGGCCGTCTCGTCGATCCAGCGGAAGCGGAGCGCCGTGTAGAACATCTCCTCCCAGGACTGGTCGCCCCAGACGATCTCCTTGCTGGGGTCCGGGTTGGCCGGGTTCCGCTTGGAGTTGTCGTACCAGTAGTTGGCGATGACCCTGGAGCCGGCCGGGATCTTGATCGGCTCGGCGAAGGTGTACTCGCGCTGCCAGTTGAAGTCGTAGCGCGGCATGGCCAGCAGCAGCTTCTTCTCGCCGCTCGGGTACTGCACCCACAGGTCCGAGGCATAGCCGCGGTAGTGGGCGTGCGGGAAGGCCGAGTAGAGCAGCGCCTCCTTCGGGAACTCGACGTAGGCGGTCTCCTTGTGACGCGCCGCGCCCGGCGGGATGACGATGGAATTGTCCACCACCACCGTGCTGCGCATCATCAGGTCGGGCTTCTCGTCGTCCTTGTAGAAGTAGAGGCCGATCTGGGACTTTTCGACGACGTCCTTGCCGTAGGGCGTGTAGTGGGCCTGGAAGGCCACGGCGCCGCCCGGCGGCAGGTAGGTGCCGACGTTCGTCGGCCAGTAGGTGGACTCCGCGCCCACGGCGTAGCCGCCGACGCCCGCGCCCCAGCGCATCTCGTTCACCTGGGAGCCCGCGGCCGGGACCTCGTTGATGTAGCCGGAGAGGTAGTGGTGCACCGCCTGGCGGGCGCCGATCTTGTAGGTCGACGCCTTGATCCACTTGCCCTCGGTCAGCGGGTTGGCCACGAACGGACGCTGGTACTCCACGACGCCCGAGGCCGGGATCTTGTAGGCCGGGATGTCGAGGATCAGGTCAGGCTTGCCGAGCGGCCAGTCGGCGGCGTGGCGTTCCTTCTGGGCCAGCGGGTCGGCCCCGTCGCCGCGCGGCGCGCCCGCCTCGATCCAGTGGACGAGAGTCTTGATCTCGGCCTTGGTGAGGCTCTTGTCATCCTGGAACTTGCCCACGTGGGGATCGGCGTTCCACGGCGGCATCCGGTCGGTGCGGATCACCTCGCGGATCATCGGCGAGAAGCCCTTCACCATCTCGTAGCTGGTCATGGCGAACGGGCCGATGGAGCCGGGCTGGTGGCAGCCCACGCACTTGGCCTCGAGGATCGGCGCCACGTCCTTGGCGTAGGAGATCTGCGCGTGCTGCGCCTTTTTCGCGCGCTCCGGGAAGTCGATCAGGCAGCCCTTGGTGGACAGGCTGGCGTGCTGCACGGTCGGCTTGCCGGCCAGCAGGCCGTCGAGCGCGTTGGCGGCGAACGGCGTGACCTTGGCCTTCTGGGCGCCGCCGTAGTCGATCCGGTCGTCGAGCGGGCCGCGGTAGATCACCTTCCAGGTCTTCGGATCGATCACGAACACCTCGGCGGTGCGCGTCACGCCGAGCTGCTCGCCGACCAGCTGGTTGGCGTCGATCAGCACGGGGATGTCGAGACCGAACTCGGCCGCCTCGGCCTTCACCGTCTCGGGCTTGTCCTGCAGGGCGGAGTTCAGCATCAGGAACTCGACGCCCTTGTCCTTGTAGGCGTCCCGCAGCTCCTTCAGCGCCGGCGTCATCGCCCGCACGATCGGGCAGCCGTTCATGTGGGTGACGATCACGACCGCCTTGGCGTCCGCCAGCCGGTAGAGCTCATGCCCCATGTAGTCGGCGTCGGTCAGCATGAAGTTGTCGACCTGAGTCGGCAGGGCCGCGGCGACGACGGATTCGGTGGCGGAAGCGGCCTCGCCGCTGGCGAGCGCATTGGGCGCCCCGTCGGTGGTGCAGCCGAACAGGAGCGCCGAGCTCCCCAGGGCCGCGAGCACGGAAATGCGTGCAGCGATCATCCCATAGTCCTCCCAATATCGGAGCATTTCTCGATCGCGAAAATCATCGCGTCGGCGCGCCTGCTCCAAACTTAACGCCGTTTAGAGGCCATTTCCAGCATACCGACGTTTCATAATTGTTTCGATGACGGGGGCGTCATCGACCCTGTTCGGCGGCGATCCAGTCCGTGATGCGGCGATCCAGCACGTCCATGGGCAGCGGCCCGGCGAGCAGGACCGCGTCGTGAAAGCGGCGGACGTCGAAGCGGGGACCCAGCGCGGTCATCGACCGCTCGCGCAGCTCGACATACTTCCGCTCGCCGACCTTGTAGGCCAGCGCCTGGCCCGGCCAGGAGACGTAGCGGGCGAGTTCCACCTCGATGTTCAGGGGGCTGAGCGCCGTGTTCTCGGTGAAGCAGGCCCGCGCCTTGTCGAGGCTCCACCCCTTCCAGTGGAGTCCCGTGTCGGCGACCAGGCGGCAGGCGCGCCACATCTCGTAGGAGAGCTGGCCGAACCGCTCGTAGGGCGTCCGGTAGATCCCCATCTCGCCGGCCACCCGTTCGGAATAGAGCCCCCAGCCCTCCACGAAGGCGGTGAAGGCCGGCGCCTCGCGGCGGAAGGCGGGCTTGCCCTCCAGCTCCTGGGCCAGCGCGATCTGCAGATGGTGGCCCGGCACGGCCTCGTGGGCGGTCAGCGCCGGCAGTTCGTAGAGCGCCCGCTGGTCGAGGGCGTAGGTGTTGACCATGTACCCGCCGGCGACGCCCTGCTGCGGGCTGCCCTGGAAGTAGCGGCCGGTGGTGTAGGCCTGCTCGATCTCCTTCGGCACCGGCCGCACACCATAGGTGAGGCGCGGCAGGGTCCCGAACCAGCCGGGCAGCCTGTCGTCGATGCGCTTGGCGATCTCGGACGCCTTCTCCAGCAGGTCCTCGCGGGTGGTGGCGTAGAAGCGCGGATCCTTGCGCAGCATGGCGATGAAGCCGGCGAGGTCGCCGGTCCAGCCGGCTTCCTTCATCACCCCGTCCATCTCGGCCCGGATGCGAGCCACCTCGGCGCGGCCGAGCTCGTGGATCTGGTCGGGGGAAAGGTCGGTGGTGGTGTGGTCGCGCACCAGCCAGCGATAGTAGCGCTCGCCGTCGGGCAGGGTCCGCGCGCCGAGCTGCGGCCGCGCGGCCGGCAGGTATTCCCGCTCCAGGAAGGTGATGAACTGCCTCTGGACGGGCCGCAGCGCCTCGACCGCCGCCCGCCCGCGGGCCCGCAGCGCCGCCTGCTCGGCGGCCGGGATCGTGTCGGGCAGCGCGGCGAGCGGCTGCAGCAGCGGATCCCGGTCCACGGGCGTGGCGACGGTCTGGCGCATCTGCTTCAGCACCACCTCGACGCTCGAGCGGGGCTGGGTGAAGCGGGTCTTCACGCCGCGGCGGGTGTTCTCGATGTTGTCGCGCCAGCCCTTCGGCGCGGCCTCCAGCCGGGCGACCCAGGCCCGCGCGTCGTCCGTGGAGCGGATCGGCGTGGTCTGCGCCAGGTAGCCGAGGGTGTCGTAGAAACCGCCGTCCGAGGAGAGCGGCATGCGCGCCACGTCGAAGGCCAGCGCCTGCAGCTGGCTGTCGACGATCCAGGCCAGGAGGTCGCGGTTGAGCTTCGCCTCCGGGGTGAGGCCGGCGTCGGGGATCGCCCTGAGCCGGGCCTGGATGCCCTCCAGCGCGGCCTTCCGCCTCGCGTCCGCCGCCGGGGTGACGTCCGGCAGCTTCGATAGCGCGGCGCGGTCGCCGAGCCGGCCGGCGGTGATCGGGTCGTCGGCCAGCCAGAAGGCTTCGTAGTCTGCGATCACCCGGGCGACGGCGGAATCCTGGGCGAAAGCGGGCGCCGCCAGCAGCACAAGGACGAAGGCCAGGACCAGGCGACGCATGCGGAACACTCCCCCGACGATTGCGCGGCCAAGCTGGCGCCCGCCGCGCCCGGCGCCAAGGCTTGTCGCGCCGCGGCGACGCGGGCAAAGGTGGCGCTTCGCCGGGGAGGGCCTTCATGAGCTTCGTCACGCGCCGCAAGCCGGTGGCCGCCGCCGCCCATTCGGAGAGCGGCCACCGGCTGAAACCTACCCTGGGCTGGCCGCACCTCGTGGCCCTGGGGGTCGGGGCCATCATCGGCACCGGCATCTACACCCTGACCGGCGTGGCCGCGGGGCTGGCGGGCCCGGCGGTGATCCTCTCCTTCGCGGTGGCGGGCGGGGTCTGCGCCTTCGCGGCCCTCTGCTACGCCGAAATGGCGAGCCTCACGCCCCAGGCCGGCAGCGCCTACACCTACGCCTACGTCAGCCTCGGAGAGCTGCTGGCCTGGATCGTCGGCTGGAGCCTGATCCTGGAGTACACCCTGGTCTGCAGCGCCGTCTCCGTGGGCTGGGCCGCCTACGCCTCGGGCCTGATCCAGCAGGCCGGCTGGCCCGTCCCCGCCTCGCTGCTCGCCGGGCCGGAGGCCGGCGGGATCGTCAACCTGCCGGCCGTGTTCATCGCGCTGGTGGTGACCGGGGTGCTGCTGATCGGCACGCGGGAGAGCGCGACGGTCAACTTCGTGCTGGTGGTCGTGAAGCTGGTGGCGCTCGCCGCCTTCGTGGCGATCACCCTGCCGACCTTCGACGCCAGCCATTTCAGCCCCTTCGCCCCTTACGGCTACGGTGCGGTCTCGGCCGAGGACGGGCGCAAGTTCGGAGTCATGGGGGCGGCCGCGATCATCTTCTTCGCCTTCTACGGCTTCGACGCCATCTCCACGGCCGCCGAGGAGGCCAAGAACCCGGCCCGCGACCTGACCATCGGCATCGTGGGCTCGATGGCGCTCTGCACATTGATCTACATGGTGGTGGCGGCCGCGGCCCTGGGCGCCACGCCGTTCGACGTCTTCTCCCGGAGCGAGGAGCCGCTGGCCTTCGTGCTGCGGGAGATGGGCCAGGGCGCCGCCGCCTCGCTGATCGCGGGCGCCGCGGTGGTGGCCATGCCCACGGTGATCATGGTCTTCATGTTCGGGCAGAGCCGGGTGTTCTTCGCCATGGCCCGGGACGGCCTGCTGCCGACCCGGCTCGCCACCGTCAGCGGACGGGGCGTGCCCACGGCCGTGACCCTGCTGACGGGCCTGATCGCGGCGCTGATCGCGGGCCTCGTGCCCCTCGCCGACATCGCCGCCCTGGCCAACGCCGGGACCCTGGCCGCCTTCATCGCCACGGCCGTTGCAGTGCTCGTCCTGCGCCGCCGGGCCCCCGACCTGGCGCGGCCGTTCCGGACGCCGCTGGTCTGGCTCGTGGCTCCCGCGGCCATCGCGGGCTGCCTCTACCTGTTCACCAGCCTGACGGCGAAGACGATCGTCTTCTTCTTCGTCTGGAACGCGGTCGGCGTGGCGGTCTACCTGCTCTACGGACGACTGAAGAGCCGGCTGGCGTAGGGCCTACTCCGCCGGCTCGTCGAAGCCGGGCGGGCGGTCCGCGAGCTGGCGCAGGTAACGGCCGTACTCGCTCTTGGCCAGGCGGTCGGCGAGCGCGATCAGCTGCTCGCGATCGATCCAGCCGTGGTGGAAGGCGATCTCCTCCAGGCAGCCAATGCGCAGGCCCTGGCGCTGCTCGAAGGTACGGATCAGCTCGCCGGCCTGGATCAGGCTGTCGTGGGTGCCGGCGTCCTCCCAGGCGAAGCCGCGGCCGAGCAGTTCCACGTGCAGCTCGCCGGCCTCCAGGTAGAGCTGGTTGAGCGCGGTGATCTCCAGCTCGCCGCGGGCCGAGCGGGTCAGGGTCTTGGCCATCTCGCTCGCCCGGCCGTCGTAGAAATAGAGCCCCGTCACCGCGAAGTTCGACTTCGGCTGGACCGGCTTCTCCTCGATGGACAGCGCCCGGCCGTCGGCGCCCAGCTCCACCACGCCGTAGCGCTCGGGATCGTGCACCGGATAGCCGAAGACCGTGGCGCCGTGCTCGCGGCCGTGGGCGTTCTTCAGCATCTGGCTGAAGTTCTGGCCGAAGAAGATGTTGTCGCCGAGGATCATGACGCTGGGCTCGCCGGCCACGAACTCCTCGCCCAGGAGATAGGCCTCGGCGAGGCCGCCGGGATGCGGCTGCACCACATATTCGAAGCGCACGCCGAGGTGCGAGCCGTCGCCCAGCAGACGCTTGAAGCCGGCCTGGTCCTCCGGCGTGGTGATGATCAGGATCTCGCGCACGCCGGCCAGCAGCAGGACCGACAGCGGGTAGTAGATCATCGGCTTGTCGTAGACCGGCAGCAGCTGCTTGGAGACCGCCAGGGTCAGCGGATGCAGCCGGGTGCCGGACCCGCCGGCGAGAACGATCCCGCGCCTCATGCGACGGCTCCTTCGGTCTTCAGCTCGGCGACGATCTCGGCGAGGGCCTCGCGCCAGGGGCGGGGCGTGACCCCGTAGACGCGCTCCAGCTTGCCGGTGTCCAGGGTGCCGCGCAGCGGGCGGCGGGCGGGCGCCGGCCGGTCGGCGGTAGCGATCGCCTCCACCTTCGGGGCCCGATCGCCGAGGGCCTCGGCGAAGACACCCTCGGCGAAGCCCTTCCAGCTGGTCTCGCCGGCGTTGGCGAAGTGGAACAGGCCGAAGACCGGGTCGCCCGCCTTGGCGACGACCAGCCGCGGGGCCTGTGCGAGCACGAAGCCCGCGAGGTCGGCGGCCGCGGTGGGCCGGCCGAACTGGTCGTCCACGACCCGGATCGGGTTCCCCTCGCCGGCCAGCCTGAGCATGGTCTTCACGAAATTCTTCCCATGCGCCGAAACCACCCAGGAGGTGCGCAGCACCAGCGCCCGGGGGCAGGCGCTCAGCACATTGGTCTCCCCCGAGAGCTTCATCTCGCCGTAGACGTTGACCGGATGCGGCCGGTCCTCCTCGACGTAGGGCGCGCCCTTGTCCCCGTCGAAGACATAGTCGGTAGAGAAGTGGACGAGCGCCGGACCGTTCGCGCCGCACATGCCGGCGATGGCGCCGGGGGTCTCGGCATTGATCTCGTAGACCCGCTCGGGCTCCTCCTCCGCCTTGTCGACGGCGGTGTAGGCGGCGGCGATCACTACCAGGTCGGGATGGTGGTGGCGCACCAGGCGCGCGGCCTTCTCCGGGTCCTCGAAATCGCAGTCGTCGCGGGAGAGGGCGGTCAGCGCCACCTCGTGGGCGGGCGCCTGGCGGATCATCTCGCGGGCCACCTGGCCGGTGGTCCCGAACTGCAGGATGCGGACGGTCATGACGCCTTGACGAGGCCCAGCCGCTCGGAATGGAAGCCGCGCTCGCGGATGCGCTCCACCCAGCCGCGGTTCTCCACGTACCAGCGCACGGTGTCCTCGAGCCCCGCCTCCAGCGGCATCTTCGCCTGCCAGCCGAGCTCGGCGCGCAGCTTGCTGTCGTCGATGGAGTAGCGGAAATCGTGGCCCGGCCGGTCGGTCACGAAGGTAATCTTCTCGGCGTGGTGGGTGTTGGCGGGCGCCAGGCGATCGAGGTGCTCGCAGAGCATCCGGATCACCTCGATGTTGCGCTTCGAGCTGTCGCCGCCGATGCAGTAGGTCTCGCCCAGCCGACCTTTGGACAGCACCAGCAGCAGGGCGTCGGCGTGGTCGTCCACGTGCAGCCAGTCGCGCACCTGGCGGCCGTCGCCGTAGACCGGGATGGTCTTGCCCTCCAGGGCCCGGGTGATCACCGTCGGGATCAGCTTCTCCGGAAACTGGAACGGGCCGTAGTTGTTGGCGCAGTTGGTGATCACCACCGGCAGGCCATAGGTCCGGCCCCAGGCGCGCACCAGGTGGTCGGCCCCGGCCTTCGACGCCGAATAGGGCGAGTTGGGGTCGTAGGGCGTCTCCTCGGTGAAGTCGCCCTCGTCGCCCAGCGCGCCGAACACCTCGTCGGTGGAGACGTGATGGAAACGGAAGTCGGCCTTCTCCGGCTCCGGAAGGCCGTTCCAGTGCTCTCGGGCGGCTTCCAGGAGCACGGCGGTGCCCACGACATTGGTGCGCACGAAGTCCAGCGGACCCTCGATGGCGCGGTCGTTATGGCTCTCGGCGGCGAGGTGCATCACCGCGTCGGGGCGGTGCCTGGCGAAGATCTCGCGCACCCTGGCCTGGTCGCAGATGTCGGCCTGCTCGAACGCGTAGCCGGGGTGTCCGGCGACGCCTTCAACGTTCTCGAGGTTGGCGGAGTAGGTCAGGGCGTCGAGGTTCACCACCTCGTGGCCGTCGGCGACGGCCCGGCGCACCACGGCCGATCCGATGAAACCGGCGCCGCCCGTAATCAGGATCTTCATGCGGTCTTTCTAGTCTCGTTGCGGCCCCAGCCGCCGCGGCGGTCGACCATCCCCCGCGCCCTCTTACAACGAAAAGTCGCCGGCTCAACCCTCGCGCGGTGTGCGCGAGGGGTCGGCCCGGCGGGACGGGCTCAGCGCCGCCAGCGGCCGGTGCGCTCGTCCCAGTAGCCGTAGCGGCGGTCGACAGGGTAGCCGCCGAAGCCGTAGCCGCAGGGATCGTCCTTGCGGGCGAGCTGGTTGGCGATGAGGCCGCCAGCCGCAGCGCCGATGGCGGCCCCGGCGGCGTCGTTGTCCGCGACGGCCGCGCCGGCCGCGCCGCCCAGCACCGCACCGGCGGCGGTGGCCGCGGCGCGGTTGCGCTCATAGTCCCGCTGGCAGGCGGAGGCGTAGCTGTCGGTGGTGGCGCAGCCCGCCAGGGACGCCGCCGCGACCGCGGCCCCGGCCAGTATGATCATCTGTCGCATCTGGATCTCCTCGTGTCGGTATCCCGACCGAACGGCTGTGGCGTACCGCCGTTCCGTTCCCCTGCGGCGCCGCTTGAACCGGTCGAGCGCCGGCCCGTACACTTGAGGCGAATCCCCGCGGAGACAGGGGGCGGGGGACGGGGACGTGACAGCCAGGACCAACACCGCCGCGGGCCGCGACCTGACCACCGGCCCGATCGGCAAGACCCTGCTGCTGTTCGCCCTGCCGGTGATGGGCTCCAACATCCTGCAGTCGGTGAACGGCTCGGCCAACGCCATCTGGGTCAGCCACGTGCTGGGCGAGGCGGCGCTGACCGCCATCTCCAACTCCAACCAGATATATTTCCTGATGCTGGGGGCCGTGTTCGGGATGAGCATGGCGGCCAACATCATGATCGGCCAGGCGGTGGGCGCCGCCGACCGGGCGCTCGCCACCCGCGTGGTCGGCACGGCGACCCTGTTCTTCATCGCCATCTCCATCGTGGTGGGCGTCGCGGGCTTCACCCTGACCCCGGCGATCCTGGGGGGCATGGGCACGCCGCTGGACGCCCGCCCCGACGCCATCGCGTACCTGCGGGTGATCTTCGCCGCCCTGCCGGTGCTCTACTTCTTCGCCTTCATGATGATGGCCCAGCGGGGCGCGGGGGACTCTCGCACGCCTTTCCTCTTCGCCCTCGGCGCGGTGGGCCTCGAGGTGACGCTGAACCCGTTGCTGATCATCGGCGTGGGGCCGTTCCCGCAGCTCGAAATCGTGGGCTCGGCCACCGCGACCCTGATCGCCCAGAGCACGGCCCTGACCGTCATGCTGGTCCACCTCTACCGGAAGAAGAGCCTGCTGGTGCTGACGCCGGCCGAATGGCGGACGTTCCGCCCCGACTTCACCGTCGTGCGGACGCTGATCTTCAAGGGCCTGCCGATGGCCTTCCAGATGATGGTCGTCAGCCTCGCTGCGGTGACCATGATGAGCCTGGTCAACGGCTACGGCTCGCAGACGGCGGCGGCCTACGGGGCGGCGGTGCAGGTCTGGACCTATGTGCAGATGCCGGCCATGGCGCTGGGCGCGGCGGTCTCCTCCATGGCCGCCCAGAACGTCGGCGCAGGGCGCATGGATCGGGTGGACCAGATCGCCCGGGTGGGCGTGCTCTACGCCTTCCTGTTCTCCGCCGGGCCTATCGCCCTGATCTACTGGCTGGACCCGATCATCCTGCAGGCGTTCCTGCCGGCCGGCAGCCCGTCCCTGCCGATCGCCGTGCACATCAACGAGGTCGTGCTCTGGGGCTTCGTGCCGTTCGGCATGGCCTTCATCTTCAATGGGCTGGTGCGGGCCACGGGCGCCGTGTGGCCGCCGCTCCTGGCCATGGTGATCGCGCTCTGGGTGGTGCGGATCCCGCTCGCCAACGCGCTGACGCCGATGCTGGGCGCCGACGCCATCTGGGTCAGCTTCCCGGCCGGCAGCGTGGTGATGGTCCTGCTGGCGGCGGGCTACTACCTGTGGGGCGGCTGGCGGACGGCGAAGATGCTGCCGACCGCCACCCCGCACGGTGAGGCGCTGGACACCGGCATGGGTCCACCCGCGGGGGTGGAGGAGACCGAGGCCGCCGCCGAGGCGCTCAGCCGTACGAGTCCGTCAGGGCCGCGTAGGTGAGCGTCCTGAGCTCGCGCCGGATGGCGTAGGTCGAGGACGGGATGAGCTGGGTCATGAACACCGCCGTGACCTTCTCCACCGGGTCCACCCAGAACGCCGTCGAGGCCATGCCGCCCCAGTAGAACTCGCCCATGGAGCAGGGGATCAGGGTCTTGGGCGGGTCGAACACCACGGCGAACCCGAGGCCGAAGCCGATGCCGGCGTTGGTGCTCTCGGAGAACAGAGAGCGCGACATCTGGGTCAGGTCGCCGCCGCCCGGCAGGTGGTTCGACGCCATCAGCCGGAGGGTCTTGGGCGACAGGATCCGCGCGCCGTCGAGCTCGCCGCCGTTCAGCAGCATGTTGGCGAAGCGCAGATAGTCCGCCGCGGTCGAGACCAGGCCGCCGCCGCCGGAGAGGAGCTTGGGGGCGCGCAGGAACGGGCTCTTCGCCGGATCGTCCTGCAGCTTCATGCCGCCGCCGAGCTTGGCCTCGTAGCAGGCGGCGAACCGGGCCTGCTGGTCCTCCCGCACCGAGAAGCCGGTGCTGGCCATCTTCAGCGGCTGGAAGATCCGCTCCGCCAGCACCTCGTCCAGCGGCTTGCCGGCCACCTTCTGCACCAGGTAGCCGACCACGTCGGTGGCCACGGAATAGTTCCAGGCCTCGCCCGGCGCGAACTCCAGCGGCAGGCGGGAGAGCTGGTCGATCATGCCCTCCAGGTCGGTCCCGCCCCAGGTCGCCTCGACCTTCAGCTCACGATAGGCGGCGTCGACGTTGGTGCGGTTCTGGAAGCCGTAGGTCAGGCCCGCGGTGTGGCGCATCAGGTCCACCACCTGCATCGGCCGTGCGGGCGGCGTGGTGGCGAAGACCGGCCAGGTCCCGGCGGCGAACACGCCCAGGTCCTTCCATTCGGGGATGTGCTTCGACACCGGATCGTCCAGGGCGATCCGTCCCTCCTCGACCAGGGTCATCAGGGCCACCGAGGTGACCGGCTTGGTCATGGAGTAGATGCGGAAGACGGTGTCCTCGGCGAGCGGGACGTTCCGCTCCGGGTCCTGCTGGCCGACCAGGCTCTGGTGGACCACCTCGCCGTCGCGCGCCAGGACGAACTGGGCCATCGGGATGCGGCCCGGGCCGACGTACTTCTCCTGCAGGAAGCGGTCGATCCGCTGCAGGCGCTCGGGCGAGAAACCCAGGGACTTGGCCTTGCTCATGCGCGCTCCTTCCGGTCGGGCCACCTCTTTGCCCTTGCCTTCCCGACCGTCGCAAGCTCGACGATGCGGATCAGGAGGAGCCCCCATGCCGACCGTGAGCTACGAGACCGACGGCCGGACCGCAGTCGTCACCATCGAACGGCCCGAGCGCCGCAACGCCGTGGACGGCGAGACCGCCCGCCAGCTCTACGAGGCCTTCCGGCGCTTCGACGTCGACCCCGGCCTGGACGTCGCCGTGCTGCAGGGCCGGGACGGCAACTTCTGCGCCGGCGCGGACCTCAAAGGAGTGGCCGAGGGCGCCGGCAACCCCGTCCTGCCCGAAGGCGACCTCGGCCCCATGGGCTGCACCCGGCTCCGGCTCGGCAAGCCGGTGATCGCCGCGGTCGAGGGCTATGCCGTGGCCGGCGGGCTGGAGGTGGCCTGCTGGGCCGACCTGCGCGTGGCCGCCGAGGGCGCGGTGTTCGGGGTCTTCTGCCGGCGGTTCGGGGTGCCGCTGATCGATCTCGGCACGGTGCGCCTGCCCAGGCTCATCGGCCATTCCCGCGCCATGGACCTGATCCTCACCGGCCGCCCGGTCCCCGCCGATGAGGCCTTCCAGATCGGCCTGGCCAACCGGCTCGCGCCGCGGGGCGGCGCGCTGGCGGCGGCGCTGGATCTCGCCCGCCAGATCTCGGCCTTCCCGCAGCTCTGCCTGCGCAACGACCGGCTGTCGGCCATCGACCAGTGGGGCATGGACTGGGACGCGGCCCAGGCCCACGAACACCGCCTGGGCATGGAGACCCTGCGCTCCGGTTCCAGCCGTGAAGGCGCCGCCCGCTTCGCCGCCGGCGAGGGCCGCGGCGGGGCGTTCCAGACTAGCGTGGGTCCAACGCTTCGAAACTGACGTTGCCGATGCCGTACTCGCGCCAGTCCCGGTGGTCGAAGTGCCACCACTCCTGCGGATAGACGGTGAAGCCCTGCGCCTCCATTTCCCGGCGAAGGAGGTCGCGCATCGCCCGCTGGCGCGGCGTTCCGCCGGCATACTCGGGATAGGCCCGCGGGCTGAAGTCGTCGTAGCCGGAGGGCATCTCCACCGCCCGGCCGGTCTTCAGGTCGTAGAGGGTGAGGTCCACCGCGGAGCCCCGGTTGTGCCGCGACCCCTGCGCCGGGTCTGCGACGAACTCGCGCTTCTCCGGCGGCGTGGTCTCCCAGAACATCCAGGTCACGAACCAGGGCCGGTAGGCGTCGTGGATCAGCAGGCCGTAACCTTGCGGCCTGAGCGACGCCGCCACCCGGCCGAGCGCCTCGGCGGCGGGGCGCTGCAGCCAGGCCTCGGCGCCGTCGTAGAGCGGGAAGCCCATGAAGTTGTTCGCCGTGGCGTAACGGATATCCAGACGGACGCCCGGATCGACCGTGCGCAGGTCGACGAGGTCGAAGGGTCGCTTCGCCCCCTCGACGGGCGGCGTTGCGGCCATCGCCGCGATCCGCAGCGCCGCAGGATCGGGGCGGACGGTCCGCGCCGCCGCAGGCGCGCTCCAGAGCAGCAGCATGGCGGCGAGGACGGCGGCGAACGGTCTCATGCGCCGAGCTTAGGCGTGCGGCGTTCACTGGCAAGTCGCCAAGGGGTGTTTGACAACCGGCCGGGGACGCGAAATCGTACCGAAGATACGAAAATCGAAAAGCGGCGGGGAGGAGCTGATGGCTTGGGATTTTGAGACCGACCCGGAGTTCCAGAAGAAGCTGGACTGGATCGAGGACTTCATGCGCGAGGAGGTCGAACCCCTCTCGCACCTCGGCCTGGTGGCGCACAGCACCCAGGGCCGCGAGAAGTTCATCCGGCCGCTGCAGCAGAAGGTGAAGGACGAGGGCCTGTGGGCCTGCCACCTGGGCCCCGAACTGGGCGGCCAGGGCTTCGGCCAGCTCAAGCTCGCCCTGATGAACGAGAAGCTGGGGCGCAACAGCCTGGCGCCCACCATCTTCGGCTGCCAGGCGCCCGACACCGGCAACGCCGAGATCATCGCCCACTACGGGACCGAAGCCCAGAAGGCGCGCTGGCTGCAACCGCTGCTGAACGGCGAGATCCGCTCCGCCTTCTCGATGAGCGAGCCCACCGGCGGCTCCGACCCGCTCACCTTCCGCACCCGGGCGGTTCTCGACGGCGAGGATTGGATGATCAACGGCGAGAAGTGGTTCTCCACCAACGCCAAGCATTCGAAACTGCTGGTGGTCTATGCGATCACCGATCCCGACGCGAAGGACCCCTACCGGCGCACCTCCATCTTCCTGGTGCCCACCGACACGCCCGGCGTGGAGATCGTGCGCAACGTCGCCGTGGGCGGCGGCGGAGAGATCGGCGGCGGCAACGAGGGCTACGTCCGCTACAACGACGTGCGCGTGCCCTACGAGGCCCTGCTGGGCGACCGCGGCGCGGCCTTCGTCATCGCCCAGACCCGCCTCGGCGGCGGGCGCGTCCACCACGCCATGCGCACCGTCGGCGCCTGCAGGCACGCACTCGACCTGATGTGCCAGCGGGCGGTGTCACGCACCACCCGCGACGGCCGGCTGGCCGACCTGCAGATGGTGCAGGAGCAGATCGCCGATTCCTGGATCCAGCTGGAGATGTTCCGGCTGCTGGTGCTGCGCACCGCCTGGCTGATCGACAAGCACAAGGACTACCAGAAGGTCCGCAAGGACATTGCCGCCATCAAGGTGGCCATGCCCAAAGTCTACCACGACATTGCCACCAAGGCGGCGCACCTGCACGGGGCCCTGGGCGTCTCCAACGAGATGCCGTTCATGCACATGGTGACGTCCAGTCTGGTCATGGGCATCGCCGATGGCCCCACCGAGGTCCACAAGGTCACCGTCGCCAAGCAGGTCCTCAAGGACTACCGGCCCGACAACGACCTGTTCCCCGCCTACCACATCCCGAAGCTCAGGGAGGAGGCGGAGAAGCGTTACGCCAAGGAGCTGGGCGAGATCCGCGAGCACTACGCGGGTCGGCGTGAGAAGAAGTCCGAACCCGTCTGACCTATCGTCTATAACATCCGTCATCCCGGACGCCGGCCGGGGCGGGGCTAGGGTTCACTCCCGGGTCCGGCCCGCGCGACCCTGCGGCCGGGATGACCTGTCTTCTGGAGCATCCCCTTGGCTGACACCTGGCCGGTCATGTCCATCGCCGAGGCGCACGCGCAGCTCACCGCGCCCGGCGCCCGCTTCGAGATCGAGGAGAAGGTGATCCGCGGAATCCCGACGCGGGTCTGGAAGAATGCGCCGCCGACCCTGCGCGACGTCTTCCTGAACGGCCGCGCCTTCGGCGAGCGCGAGTTCATGGTCTACGAGGACGACCGGGTCACCTACGAGGCGTTCGCCCGCGCCACGATCCGGCTGGCGCGCCAGCTGCAGGCCGACGGCGTGCGCAAGGGCGACCGGGTGGCGGTGATCATGCGCAACCTGCCGGAATGGCCGGTTGCCTTCTTCGCCGGGATCCTCGCCGGCGCCATCGTCACGCCGCTGAACGCCTGGTGGACCGGCGCGGAGCTGGAGTACGGCCTGGCCGATTCCGGAACCAAGGTCGCCCTGGTGGACGACGAGCGGCTGGAGCGGATCCTGCCACACCTCGACGCCTGCCCCGAGCTCGCGCGGGTCTACGTGGCGCGGCTGAAGGCTGAGGCGGGCGACGCCCGCGTGCGCCCGCTGGACGAGGTGGTGGGGCCGGTGAGCGGCTGGAGCGGCCTGGCAGACCTGCCGCCGCCGGACGTGCCGCTGGAGGCCGACGACGACGCCACCATCCTCTACACCTCCGGCACCACCGGGAAGCCGAAGGGGGCGCTGGGAACCCACCGCAACATGACCTCGAACATCGGGGCCGGCGGCATCTCGGCGGCGCGGAACTTCCTGCGGGCGGGCGAGCCGCTGCCGGAGAGCGACCCGCACAAGCTGCCCCAGCGCTGCACCCTGCTGGTGGTGCCGCTGTTCCACGCCACGGGCCTGTCGGCGACGCTCGGCCCTTCGATGAACGCCGGCGGCAAGCTGGTCTTCATGCGCCGCTTCGAGGCCGAGGCCGCCATGCAGCTGATCGAACGCGAGAAGGTCAACGCCACCGGCGGGGTCCCCACCATCGCCTGGCAGATCATCGAGCATCCGAACCGGACGAAGTATGACCTGTCGTCCCTGCAGGCGGTGACCTACGGCGGCGCGCCGTCCGCCCCGGAGCTGGTGCGCAAGATCGCCGAGGTCTTCCCCGGCTCCCAGCCGGGCAACGGCTGGGGCATGACCGAGACCACAGCCACCTTCACCTCGCACATGGGCCGCGACTACCTGGCCCGTCCGGACAGCGCCGGCCCGGCCGCGCCGGTGGGCGAGATGCAGGTCCGCGACCCCGCGGACGGGACAGCCGTGCTCCCGACGGGCGCCGTGGGCGAGCTCTGGGTGAAGGGGCCGCAGGTGGTGAAGGGCTACTGGAACAAGCCGGACGCCACCGCCGAGACCTTCGTCGACGGCTGGCTGCGCACCGGCGACCTGGCGCGCCTCGACGAAGAAGGATTCCTGTTCGTCATCGACCGGGCCAAGGACATGCTGATCCGCGGCGGCGAGAACATCTACTGCGTGGAGGTCGAGAACGTGCTTTACGATCACCCGGACGTGATGGACGCAGCGATCGTGGGCGCGCCCCACAAGACCCTGGGCGAGGAGCCCGCCGCGGTGGTTCACCTGCGGCCCGGCGGCTCGGCCACGGAAGCCGAGCTTCGCGACTCCGTGCGCGCCCGGCTGGCGGCGTTCAAGGTTCCGGTGAAGGTCGCCTTCTGGCCCGAGCCCCTGCCGCGCAACGCCAACGGCAAGATCCTCAAGACCGAGCTGAAGAAGGTGTTCGCCGCCGAGACGGAGAGCGCATGACGGCTGTGGCGAAGCGCCCGCTGATCGTGGGCCTGGGCGGCACCATCCGTCCGGGCTCCTCGAGCGAGAAGGCGCTCGCCTGCTGCCTGCGCGCCGCCGAGGCCGCCGGCGCCGACACCCGCCTGCTCGGCGGGGAGTTCCTGAGCCGGCTGCCGGTGTTCGACCCACGCCCCGGCGAGTCCAGCGAGGCCCAGCGGGAGCTGGCCGACGCCATGCGCGCCGCGGACGGGGTCATCATCGCCACCCCCGGCTACCACGGTTCCATGTCGGGCCTTGTGAAGAACGCGCTCGACACCCTGGAGCTGACCCGCGAGGACGCCGCGCCCTATTTCCAGGGGCGGCCGGTGGGCGTCATCGTCACTGCCGATGGCTGGCAGGCGGCGGGCACGACTTTGATGGCGGTGCGTGCGATCATACATGCCATGCGGGGCTGGCCGACGCCGTTCGGCGCGGCCCTGAACGCGACGACCGGCCTGTTCGACGAGGCGGGCGCGTGCCGCGAGGCGAAGGACGCCTGGCAGCTCACGACCGTGGCCGAGCAGGTGATGGACTTCGCCACCATGCGAGTTTCCCGATGAAGCGCCCCTACCTGGTCACCCCCGCCGACACCGCCAAGGAGGACGACTCCGTGTCCTCCGCCATCAGCCCCATCGAGGACATCATCGAGGACGCCCGCAACGGGCGGCCCTACATCCTGGTGGACGCCGAGGACCGGGAGAACGAGGGCGACGTCATCATCCCGGCGCAGTTCGCGACCCCGGACCAGATCAACTTCATGGCCAAGCACGCGCGCGGCCTGATCTGCCTGTCGATCACGGCCGAGCGGGCCCGCCAGCTGCGCCTGCCGCCCATGGCGACCGACAACCAGTCCGGCCACGGCACGGCCTTCACCGTCTCGATCGAGGCCCGCGAGGGCGTCACCACCGGCATCTCGGCCCATGACCGGGCGCATACGGTCGCCGTCGCCATCGACCCGACCAAGAGCGCCGACGACGTGGTCTCGCCCGGCCACGTTTTTCCCCTGGTGGCTAAGGACGGCGGCGTGCTGGTCCGCGCTGGCCACACGGAGGCCGCGGTCGACATCAGCCGGATGGCCGGCCTCAATCCGGCGGGCGTGATCTGCGAGGTGATGAACGACGACGGCTCCATGGCCCGCCTGCCGGACCTGGTGGCCTTCGCCCAGCTCCACGGGCTGAAGATCGGCACCATCGCCGACCTGATCGCCTACCGCCGCCGCACCGAGCGGCAGGTCGAGCGGGTGCTGGAGACGCCGTTCGACAGCGCCTACGGCGGCCGCTTCCGGATGGTCATCTACCGCAACGTGATCGACCAGACCGAGCACGTGGTGCTGACCCGCGGCCGCATCGACCCGGACAAGCCGACCCTGGTGCGCATGCACCGGGTGGACATGGCCTCCGACATGCTGGGCGCGGTGGAGGCTCGTCGCGAATACGTGCCGAAGGCGCTGGAGGCCCTCACCGAGCACGACGGGGCCGGCGTGGCGGTGTTCATCCGCGACTCCAATCCGCACTGGCTCTCCGAGCGCTACGGCCAGCCGCAGGCCGACCACAGCCAGAACGTCCTGCGCGACTACGGCATCGGCGCCCAGATCCTCATCGACCTCGGCGTGCGTGACATGCTGCTGCTGACCTCGTCGAAGACCATCCTGCCGGGCTCGGCCGGCTACGGCCTGCGGATCGTCGGCCGGGTCCCGCTGGAGTAGGAACCGATCCGGGCTCCTCCTCCTTGAGGGAGCATGAGCCAACTGCGCATCGGCTGCTCGGGGTGGGTCTACAAGGACTGGACCGGCCCCTTCTATCCGCCGGGGACCAAGGACCGGGAGCGGCTGGAGTACTACGCCACCCGCTTCGACACCGCGGAGATCAACGCCAGCTTCTACCGCCTGCCGTCCGAGAAGATGGTGGAGGGCTGGCGCGAGCGCGCGCCCGAAGGCTTCGTCTACGCCTGGAAGGTCAGCCGCTTCATCACCCACAACAAGAAGCTGAACGACTGCGCCGAACCCGTCGCCCTGGTGTTCGGCCGCATGGCGCCGCTGGCCGAGCACTGCGGCCCGGCGCTGATCCAGCTGCCGCCGCAGCTGCGGCGCAACGACGAGCGGCTGGCGGGCTTCCTGAAGCTGCTGCCCAAGGGGCGGCGGCACACCGTCGAGTTCCGCCACCCGTCCTGGTACGATCCCGCGGTCTTCCGGATTCTCTCCGACTTCGACGCCAGCCTCTGCATCTCCGACCACCACCACGCGCCGGCGCCGTGGGAGGTCACCGCCTCCTGGGTCTATGTGCGCGGCCACGGCCCAGGCGGGCGCTACCATGGCCGCTATCCGGACGCCGAGCTCGCCATGTGGGCCGACCACATCGCCCGCTTCCGGGCGGCGGGCCGCGACGTCTACGCCTACTTCGACAACGACATCAAAAGCGCCGCGCCGTTCGACGCCGAGACGCTGAAGCAGATCACCGGGACCGTCGCCTACCGGCCGGCGGCCTAGCTTTCCCCTGCGTCAACCCGCCGCGACCGGCGGGGGGTGAAGCGGAGGGCGCCCACCACATCTAGGGCTGCGCGTATTCGCCGCTGGCCCGGGCGGTTGCCGGGTGAGCCCATGTCCCGTAAACCTTTGAAGGGGATGGGTTTTATAGCAGAGCTCGCTTGCCCATGTCCGCGTCCTTTCCCGCCTTCGCCGGCGATCCGTCCCCGAGCTACGTCCACGAGCCGATGACCCTGCGCTGCGCCTGCCCGGTGTGCGCGGGCCAGGCGGTGGTCGTGGACGAGCCGGTCGTGGCCCTCGCGGGCGACGGCGAGGTCTTCGGCCCGCAGGCCTACCTGAACGCCGACCAGCGCGACGGCATGGCCACCAACGGCAAGCCCAGCTTCTCCATCGACGAGGCGGCCTGGCAGATCGTCCGCGGCGATCCAGGCTGGTCGGCGGCGCTGCGCACCCCCTTCACCGTCAGCTACGCCTTCCGGTCGACCGCGCCCTCGACGATGCCGGATGACGCCGGCGGCTTCCAGAGGTTCAATTCCGCCCAGATCGCCCAGGCCGAGCTCGCCCTGCAGGGCTGGTCGGACGTGGCCAACATCACCTTCGTGCGGGTTGGCGCCGGCGCGAGCGGCGAGGGGGCCTATTCCAACAGCGCCGCCATCCTGTTCGCCAACTACACGACAGGTGTCTCCGGCGCCTCCGCCTTCGCGTCCTATCCCGGTTCGACGAGCCCCAGCTCACGGGCGGGCGACGTCTGGGTCAATTCCTCGATCGCCTACAACGCGAGCCCGACGGTCGGGAACTACGGCGGCATGGTCATGGTGCACGAGATCGGCCACGCGATAGGCCTGGCCCATCCGGCGGACTACGACGCCGGCGACGGCCGCACGATCACCTATTCGGGGAACGCCACCTACTACGAGGACTCCCGCCAGTACACGGTGATGAGCTACTTCAGCGAGTCCAACACCGGCGGCAATTTCGGCGGGACCCATTCGGCCGCCCCGCTGCTGGACGACATCGCCGCGGCCCAGCTCGAATACGGCGCCCGGATGACCACCCGCACCGGGGACACGGTCTACGGCTTCAACGCCACCGCGGACCGGCCCTGGTTCGTCGCCGGCTCCAGCGCCGCCAAGCTGGTCTTCGCCGTCTGGGACGCGGGGGGGGCGGACACCTTCGACTTCTCCGGCTACTCCAGCAGCCAGGTCATCGACCTGCGCGCCGGCTTCTTCTCGGACGTCGGCGGCCTGCGTGGCAATGTGGCGGTGGCCCAGGGCGTCACCATCGAGAACGCGAGGGGCGGGCTCGGCTCCGACCGGATCACCGGGAACGAGGCGGCCAACGACATCCAGGGCGGCTCCGGCGCCGACACGATCGGCGGCGCCGGCGGGCGCGACTACCTGCGCGGCGACGACGGGGCGGACTCGATCTCCGGCGGCGCCGAGTTCGACGACATCAACGGCAACCGCGGCAATGACACCGCCGCGGGCGGGGCGGGGAACGACTGGGTAGTCGGCGGCCAGGACCAGGACGTCCTGATGGGCGACGACGGCGACGACATCGTCTACGGCAACATGGGCGACGACGTGCTCTACGGCGGCGTCGGCGCCGACCTCATCCGCGGCGGCCAGGGCGCGGACACCCTGCGCGGCGAGGCCGGCGACGACTGGCTCTCCGGCGACCGCGGCGACGACACCCTGACCGGCGGCGCGGGCGCGGACATCTTCCACGGCTCCCAGGACGCCGGCATCGACCGGGTGCTGGACTTCAACCTCGCCGAGGGCGACCGCGTGCAACTCGACCCGGGCACGACCTATGTCCTGCGGCAGGTGGGCGCCGACGCGGTGCTCGACATGGGCGGCGGCCACCAGATGATCCTGGTGGGCGTGCAGGTCTCCTCGCTCGCCGCAGGCTGGGTGCTTTAGGCGCATTGCCGCCATGCGGCGGCCCGCCTAACACTCCTTCCCGGGGCGTGTCGGGGGCGGAGCATGGACGGGTCGCAAGCGGCTCAGGATAGGGCGGATCACGGGTTCGACGCCTATGTCGCCGGCTTCGGCGGCGATCCGGGCGGCCGTTACCTCAATGCCGACCAGCGCGGCGTGGGCCAGGTGGGCGGGAAGGACAACTTCTCGATCGACCGGGCCGCGCTGCAGATGACGGGCTTCACCGAGGTCACCAACCCCGACGGTACGGTGACCCTGCACCCTGCCCCCGGCTGGTCGGCCGCGGCGGGCCTCCCCTACACGGTCACCTACGCCTTCCGCGCCAGCGCGCCGCCGGTCATGCCGGACGACGCGGCGGGCTTCGAACGCTTCAACGCCGCCCAGATGGCCCAGGCCGAGCTCGCCATGCAGGCCTGGTCGGACGCCGCCAACATCACCTTCGTGCGGGTGGGAACCGGCACGACGGGCGAAGAGGCCTATTCGAACGCCGCCTCGATCCTGTTCGGCAACTACACGAGCGGCGTGGACGGCGCCTCGGCCTTCGCCTCCTACCCCGGCAACCCCGCGTTCTCCTCCTCGTCGGGCGACGTCTGGATCAACAGCTCGATCGGCTACAACGCCGCCCCCTCGGCTGCCAACCGCGGCGGGCTGGTGCTGGTCCACGAGATCGGTCACGCCATCGGCATGGCCCATCCGGGCGACTACGACGCCGGGGACGGCGAGCGGCCGATCACCTATGCGACCGACGCCGAGTACTATCAGGACACCGTGCAGTACACGGTGATGAGCTACTTCAGCGAGGGCGCCACGGGCGCGTCCTTCGGCGGCCGCTATCCCTCGGCCCCCATGCTCGACGACATCGCCGCCATCCAGGTGGAGTACGGCGCCAACATGACCACCCGCACGGGGGACACGGTCTACGGCTTCAATTCGACCGCCGGACGGCCCTGGTTCGAGGCGACGTCGAACGCCACCAAGGTGATCTTCGCCGTCTGGGACGCCGGCGGCACGGACACCTTCGACTTCTCCGGTTATTCCAACAGCCAGGTCATCGACCTGCGGGCGGGCTTCTTCTCCGACGTCGGCGGGCTGACCGGCAACGTCGCCGTCGCCCAGGGCGTGACGATCGAGAACGCCAGGGGCGGGCTGGGCTCGGACCGGATCACCGGCAATGGCGCTGACAACGCGCTGCACGGCGGTTCGGGCAACGACACCATCGACGGCGGCGCGGGCGGACGCGACGTCCTGCGCGGCGACGACGGCTCGGACTCGCTTTCCGGCGGCGCAGAATTCGACGACCTCCACGGCAACCGCGGGAACGACACCGTCGCGGGCGGTGCGGACGGGGACTGGGTGGTGGGCGGCCAGGACAACGACCTGCTGATGGGCGACGACGGCGACGACATCGTCTACGGCAACCTCGGCGACGACCTCCTGTGGGGCGGCGCGGGCGCGGACCTGATGCGGGGCGGCCAGGGGGCCGACCACGTGCGGGGGGAGGCCGGCGACGACTGGCTGTCCGGCGACCGCGGCGACGACACGCTCACCGGCGGGGCCGGCGCGGACATATTCCACGGCTCGCAGGACGCCGGGATCGATCGGGTGCTGGACTTCAGCTTCGCAGAGGGCGATCGGGTGCAACTCGACCCGGGCACGACCTACGCCCTTTCGCAGGTGGGCGCGGACACCGTCATCGACATGGGCGGCGGCCACCTGATGGTTCTGGTCGACGTCCAGCTCTCGGCCCTCGGCTCGGGCTGGATCTTCGGCGCCTAGACGCGGAATCCCGTTCCCTCGAACGCGGAACCGGCCTATATGGAACCCCTCACCGCCCGGCCGAAAGGCCGGGCGCCTTCATTTCCGGACGACCCCCCAAGGTACCACCATGACCGAAATCCTGATGCCGAAGGCGACCGCCGTCTGGCTGGTGGACAACACCTCGCTGACCTTCGACCAGATCGCCGACTTCTGCGGCCTGCACCCGCTCGAGGTGAAGGGCATCGCCGACGGCGAGGTGGCGCGCGACATCCGCGGCGCCGACCCGATCGCCAACGGCCAGCTCTCCCGTGACGAGCTGGACAAGGCCGAGAAGAACGAGAAGTACCGGATGGTGGCCCAAAAGAGCCGCCACGCCGAGCTCCTGAAGCCGGTCAAGAAGGCGCCGCGCTACACGCCGGTGTCGCGTCGCCAGGACCGTCCGGACGCCATCGCCTGGTTCGTCCGCAACCACCCGGAAGTGGCCGACAGCCAGATCGCCCGCCTGCTGGGCACCACCAAGGCCACCATCGAGCAGGTGCGCAACCGCCAGCACTGGAACTCGGCCAACATCAAGCCCGTGGATCCGGTGACGCTCGGCCTCGCCACGCAGCTGGAGCTGGACGCGGTGGTGAAGAAGGCGGCCGAGAAGAAGGCCAAGGACGACGCCCGCAAGGGCATCGTCGAGCCCGAGGGGCCGACGCTCCGCCCGGCGTCCGAGACCGGCGTGGTGGAGGAAGAGGAAGCCCCGGCGCGCACCGACCTCACCGCGGCCGACGTCTGGGCCGACCAGGACGAGGGCGACGAGGACTAGGGATGTCGCGGACCCCGGCGCAGGCCGGGGCCCAGGCGGGGGCCGGGTGTGACGGAAGTCCGCCCTCGCTCCCCGCCCTTGCCGGCCTGAGCGGGGTGGGGCCTAGTGCAGATGGCTGCGCAGGGCTTCCAGCTCTTCCTTGAGCTTGAGCTTCTGTCGCTTGAGTTCCTTCAGCTTGAGATCGTCGGTGGCGGGCCTGCGCAGCTCTTCCTGGATCGCGAGCTCCAGGGACTGGTGGCGAGATCCGAGTTCACGGATCCTGGCTTCCACGGCCATGACGTTACGTCTCCTCGCTGTTGAGCATCGGAAAGAGAACACCCGCTTTCCGCGGCTGTCAGATCACATATGTTTGCTGACGGCGAAGCTGGAGCGGCGCCTCCGGTTCGGGCGTTGGGGACCTTCCGCATGACGAAAAGCGAGCGCCCGAGACTGGTGGTCGGCCTCTCCGGGGCCTCCGGGGTCGTCTACGGACTGCGCGTGCTCGACGCCTGTCGCGACCTGGGCGTCGAAAGCCACCTGATCGTCAGCAAGGCTGCCGCGCTCACCCTCACCCAGGAAACAGGCCTCGCCGTCGCCGACGCGGTCTCGCGCGCGGACGTGACGCACAAGGTTTCCGACATCGGAGCCTCGGTGGCTTCCGGCTCCTTTCCGACGCTCGGCATGATCGTCGCCCCCTGCTCGGTGCGCACCATGAGCGAGATCGCGACGGGCGTGACGTCTTCCCTGCTCACCCGGGCGGCCGACGTGGTGCTGAAGGAACGCCGCCCCCTGGTGCTGATGGTGCGCGAGACGCCGCTGCACCTGGGTCACCTGCGCACCATGGTCCGGCTGGCGGAGATGGGCGCGGTGATCGCGCCGCCGCTGCCGGCCTTCTACGCTCGCCCGGCGACCATCGAGGAGATGGTCGACCAGTCGGTGGGCCGCGCGCTGGACCTCTTCGGCCTCTCCTGGGCGCCGGTGAAGCGCTGGGGCCGGGACGTGGGTCCCGCCCCGGTCGGGGGCTGAGGCGATGGGCCTGTGGGAATGGGCGCTCGACGCCTATGCCCGTCCGGGCGTGCCGGACGCCTGCCTGGAGCTGCAGGACCGCTACGGCCAGAATACCTGCCTGCTGCTCTGGGCGGTCTGGGCCGAGACCGCGGATGCGGCCGTCCTCGCCCGCGCCGCCGAGGCCGCCTACCGCTGGGACCGGGCCGCCCTCCTGCCGCTGCGCCAGGCGCGCCGGTCGCTGAAGCCCGCCTGCCCGCCGGTGGACGACGGGGCCCGCGAGGCGCTGCGCGAGGAGGTGAAGGCCGCGGAGCTGCGGGCCGAGCGCCTGCTGCTCGAGACCCTGGCCGGCGTCTCCGGCGACACCCGTGGCGGGACGCCCGCGTTACAGGCGCTGAAGGCCGCCTCGAAGGCCTGGGGACCGCCCGCGCCCGACCCGGCCCTGGCTGCCCTCGCCGCGGCCCTGGGCTAGGATCGGGATCAGCATGGACGACCTCGACGACGCATCCGAAGAAGCCCTGCAGGCGAGGCTCGCCGAGCTGCGGCAGGACCATGCCGATTTCGACGCGGCGATTCAGGCGCTGGCGCAGTCGCCGCTGCCCGACATGATGCTGATCGGCCGGCTGAAGCGGAAGAAGCTCGCCCTGAAGGATGAGATCGTCCGCATCGAGGACCTGCTCACGCCCGACATCATCGCCTGACGGCGGGGCCGTTCAGGGCAGGGCGCGGCGGGCCCGCTTGCGCGCGTACATGACCGCGTCGGCGCGGGCGACGATCTCGTCGGGCTCAAGGTCCTCGGTGATCTCGCAGACGCCGTAGGCGACGCGCAGGGCGGCCTCGTCGCCGCCGATGTCCACCGGCCGGGTCTCCACGGCCCGGGCCAGGGCCTGGGCCTTGGCCTCCGCCGTCTGGGCGTCGGTCTGCGCCAGGATGACCGCGAACTCGTCGCCGCCCATCCGCCCGACGACATCGCTCTCGCGGATGTTGGCGGCCAGCCGCTCGGCCACGGCTTTCAGCGCCGCATCGCCCGCGGCGTGGCCGAAGCGGTCGTTGACACCCTTCAGCTCGTCCAGGTCGAAGTAGACGAGGCTCGCGGCGCTCCCGTAGCGCAGGGCGAAGGTCCGGATGCGCGAGAGCTCGCGCATCAGCGCCCGCCGGTTCAGCACCGGGGTGAGTGCGTCGCGGTCGGCCAGGCCCTCGGTCTCGGCCAGCTTGGCCTTCAGCCGCCCGACCTCGGCGCGAAGCTCGTCGATCTCCGCCAGCAGGGTCTCCACCGCGCCCTTCACCTGCGGGGTGAGGTCGGTTTCCCGCAGGCCGAGGAAGTCGGTGCTGTCGGCGCCGCGCGCCGCCGGCGTCCGAACCCGGGGCGCGGCGGCGGCCTTCTCGCCCGCCCGAGGGCGGGGGGCGACGAACGGTTCGGTGCGCGCGCCGAAGATCTTCATGGGCTCCGCCGGTCTATGACGTGCAGGAATCCTAAGCCACTCGGTTGCGGGCGCAAAGCCGGCGCCTATACTCCGCCGCCTTCCGGGCCGGGGCCCGCTTACGGAAACGCCAGCACATGAGCGCCGCCGCCGCGCCCGTCGCCATCATCATGGGCAGCCGTTCCGACTGGCCGGTGCTGCGCCACGCCGCCGAGATGCTGGAGAGCCTGGGCGTCCACTACGACGCCAAGGTGGTCTCCGCCCACCGCACGCCCGAGCGGATGTACAGCTTCGCCAAGGGCGCAAAGGCGGCCGGGCACAAGGTGATCATCGCCGCCGCCGGGGGAGCCGCCCACCTGCCGGGCATGACCGCCTCGCTCACCGAGCTGCCGGTGCTGGGCGTGCCCATCGAGTCCAGGGCGCTGAAGGGCATGGATTCCCTGCTGTCCATCGTCCAGATGCCCGCCGGCATCCCGGTGGGCACGCTCGCCATCGGCGAGGCCGGGGCGAAGAACGCCGCCCTGATGGCGGCCAAGATTCTGGCGCTCTCCGATCCTGCGCTCGCCGAGCGCATGGCCGCCTTCACGGCGCGCCAGACGGCGAGCGTCGCCGAGACCGTCGAGGACGCGTAAGAGCCCGCCATGCCCAGCTTCCCGCTCGCGCCGGGCTCGACCATCGGCATCCTCGGCGGCGGCCAGCTCGGCCGCATGCTGGCGCTGGCCGCCGCCAGGCTCGGCTTCGACGTGGCCATCCTCGAGCGTGACGCCGACAGCCCCGCCGGCCGCTCGGCCACCCACCTGATCGTCGGCGGCTATGACGACGAGACGGCGCTGGCCCGGCTCGCCGAGCTCACCGACGTGGTCACCTATGAGTTCGAGAACGTGCCCGCCTCCTCGGTGGAGTGGCTGGCCGCCCGCGGCGTCGACGTGGCGCCTGGGCCCCGCGCGCTCGCCGTCGCCCAGGACCGGGTGAACGAGAAGACCTTCCTCAACGGCCGCGGGGTGGCCACCGTCGCCTTCGCCGCCGCCGACAGCTCGGCGTCGGCCGTCGAGGCCGTCGAACGGATCGGCGCGCCGGCGCTGATGAAGACCCGCCGCGAAGGCTACGACGGCAAGGGCCAGAGATGGGTGGAGCACGCTCCCGACGCGGCCCGCATCTTCGAGGCCCTGGGCTCCGTGCCGGTGATCGTCGAGGCTCCGGCCGACTTCGTGCGCGAGCTGTCGATCATCGCCGCCCGCGGCCGGGACGGGGAGATCGCCGTCTATCCGCTGGGCGAGAACCACCACGAGAACGGCGTGCTGCGCCGGACGATCGCGCCGGCCCAGGCGTCCCAGGGCCTGAAGGACCAGGCCGAGAAGATCGCCCGCCAGGTGCTCGACGGGCTGCAGTACGTGGGGGTGATCGGTATCGAGCTCTTCGAGATGAAGGACGGCCGGCTGCTGGTGAACGAGATCGCGCCGCGGGTGCACAACACCGGCCACTGGACCCAGGACGGCTGCGAGGTGGACCAGTTCGAGCAGCACATCCGCGCCGTGGCCGGCTGGCCCTTGGGCCCCTCGCAGGCGCGTTCGCGGGTGGAGATGCTCAACCTGCTGGGCGAGGAGGCCGGCCAGTGGCGCCGGCTCGCCGCCGAGCCCGACGCCCGCCTCCACCTCTACGGCAAGCGCGACGCCAAGCCCGGCCGCAAGATGGGCCACGTGAACAAGGTGAGGCCGCTGGACTGAGCGGCTGGCCCGCAGATCCTCAAGCCGGGGGGCGGGACCCGTAGCGCATGCGGCCCAGGGCCTGGGCGAGCCCCGTCGCGAAGTCCGACGGCCGGAGCCTGGTGGTGGCCTTCCACTTCTCGAAGCGCATGACGTCCTCGATGCGGCGGTCGACGTACTTCAGCGCCTCGGCGCGCCCCTCGGCCATGCGGATCGCCAGCGCCGAGGTCAGGATGCCGGCCAGGATGGCGCGCTTGGAATAGTGGTTCTCGTCGGTGGCCACGTCGCCGGCCCAGCGCCAGAGGACGTCGGCGCTCTCCCAGGCGAGCCGGCCGCCCAGTCCGAGGTTGAGCGGCAGGGTCAGGTAGCCGGCCCAGCGACGGGTGGCGGGCTCGTCGGCGGCCGCCGCGTCCAGCCGGGCCTCGACCGCCCGGGCGATGCGTTCGCGGATCTTCAGCGCTCCGGGGTCGAGCGGCTCGAGCGTCAGGAGCGCCCGCTGGTCGTGCCGGCGGGAGAACAGGGCCGCGAGGTCGGCGGCGCCATGCGGGACCAGGAGCTCGGTCTCGCCCTCGGAGAAGCCGCAGGCGCGGCCGGCGCGCTTCACCATGCGCCAGGTCCAGCCCTCCCGCGGAGCCAGGCGGATCGCCTGCTCCAGGAGTTGCTGCTCGGCCCCTCGGGCCCAGTCCTCGGCGGTGTCGGCGGTCGCGGTCATGGAACCCATCTTAGCGCCCGGGCTTTCGGCCGTCTCGGCGTGGACACAGCCTATCTCTTCTGATATCTGCCCGCGCTCAAACCCGAAGGCCGTTCGCCTCCGGGCCCAATGTTTTTGTTCGCTCGCCGCCGCCCCATGCCGGGTCACGGGCGCCGGGCGGTGTAGCGACCGACAGGAGAGAGACCCCTGGTTCAGATTTTCGTCCGCGACAACAACGTCGATCAGGCCCTCAAGGCGCTGAAGAAGAAGATGCAGCGCGAGGGCTCGTTCCGCGAAATGAAGCGGCACGTGCACTACGAAAAGCCGTCGGAAAAGCGCGCCCGCCAGAAGGCGGAAGCCGTGCGCCGGGCCCGCAAGCTGGCCCGCAAGCGCGCCCAGCGCGAAGGCCTGATCGCGGCCCCGAAGAAGCCCGCCCGGTAGCGGCTACTTTCGGCCGCATCGGTCACGATGTTGAAGGGCCGCGCCACCAGGCGCGGCCCTTTGCGTTTTGCGGTCAAGGCGCGGTCTTCGGTCGCGCACGGGACGGCCTCGCTGGTGGAACGGCGGTCGGCACCCTATCTTGAACGAAAGCCACTAGCTCTTTGCGAGACGGTCCCTAGTCCATGAACCTGCGCAATCTCGTCATCTGGGGCGTCATCGTCGTCGTCCTGGTCGGTCTCTACAGCATGATGACCGGGGGCGCCGGGCGCGCCGCCGGCGGCCAGGGCGAGATCACCTATTCCCAGCTCCTCGCCAAGGTGAACTCCGGCGAGGTGCGCCAGGCGGTCATCCAGGGCGCCACGGTCCAGATCAGGGACCAGGGCAACAAGACCTTCACGGCCGTCACCCCGGCCAGCCAGGAAGACCTGATCAAGCGCCTGGAGAGCCAGGGCGCCGATATTGCGGTGAAGCCGGCCGGCGGCCCCGGCCTGCTGGGCTTCTTCCTGAACGCCCTGCCCATCCTGCTCCTGATCGGCGTGTGGATCTTCTTCATGCGCCAGATGCAAGGCGGCGCGCGCGGCGCCATGGGCTTCGGCAAGTCCAAGGCCCGGCTGCTGACCGAGAACAAGAACCGGGTCACCTTCGACGACGTGGCCGGCGTCGACGAGGCGAAGGAGGAGCTGCAGGAGGTCGTCGATTTCCTGAAGGATCCCCAGAAGTTCCAGCGCCTGGGCGGCAAGATCCCCAAGGGCGCCCTGCTGATCGGCC